>JABLXX010000001.1:0-600000 GCA_013177825.1 Syntrophaceae bacterium | reverse complement strand
CGGTTCCCAAGGAAGGCGACAACACTCTGTTGTGTTCCCCACGGGCGTGGGGATGAACCGAAATGATGTCGGCCAGGGTGGAATGCGTCGGGGTGTTCCCCACGGGCGTGGGGATGAACCGTCCGAATGGACCGCCGGGGGCTCTGACGTCCTGTGTTCCCCACGGGCGTGGGGATGAACCGTTCGTCATGAAAATTTTCGTGAAATACAAGGCGTGTTCCCCACGGGCGTGGGGATGAACCGGTCAGCCCTTATATCGGCGCCACGGTCTACAAGTGTTCCCCACGGGCGTGGGGATGAACCGACCTCGGCAGACATCAAGACCATGTGCGGAGTGTGTTCCCCACGGGCGTGGGGATGAACCGGTAGTGTGGCCCGAGAAAGCCGTAACCGTCGGGTGTTCCCCACGGGCGTGGGGATGAACCGTCGATCCGGATCACGGAAAAGCAGAGCAAGAGGTGTTCCCCACGGGCGTGGGGATGAACCGGTGGCAAAACTGATACACGCCTTAAATGTGGCGTGTTCCCCACGGGCGTGGGGATGAACCGCTAAAGGAGTGGCGCAAGGCGTAGCCCCTACAGTGTTCCCCACGGGCGTGGGGATGAACCGATCCGGACAAACGGCGCCGCTACCTGCTGAATGTGTTCCCCACGGGCGTGGGGATGAACCGGCCAGGACGGCGGAGAGCGTGTGGGATTTGATGTGTTCCCCACGGGCGTGGGGATGAACCGAATACTCCGGGGAGTTTTTGGCATTTTACAAAGTGTTCCCCACGGGCGTGGGGATGAACCGGGCCGTGCAGTCGTCGTATGAATAAAAGACCTGTGTTCCCCACGGGCGTGGGGATGAACCGGTTGTTTTCTGAAATGCGTCCATTTATCCAATGTGTTCCCCACGGGCGTGGGGATGAACCGAGGTCATGGCCTCCTCTGTCGCGTACCCGCTCGTGTTCCCCACGGGCGTGGGGATGAACCGAGATTGACGGAACCAACATCATCCAATGACAGGTGTTCCCCACGGGCGTGGGGATGAACCGGATACGGCGCATTCTCCGGCGCCTCCTCGAGAGTGTTCCCCACGGGCGTGGGGATGAACCGCTCGAAAAAGAGCGTTGACGCCGCAGTGGGCAGTGTTCCCCACGGGCGTGGGGATGAACCGATAGCACAAGACCGCCTGTCCGGCATGAGCTAGTGTTCCCCACGGGCGTGGGGATGAACCGAGGAGATCAGCCACAGGGCGAGCGAGACAATCGTGTTCCCCACGGGCGTGGGGATGAACCGGTGAGGTGATGAATTGGTTTGCGAGTAGGCGGGTGTTCCCCACGGGCGTGGGGATGAACCGTTGACAGAATTGACGTTATCAGACGTTGAGTGGTGTTCCCCACGGGCGTGGGGATGAACCGAGACGAACGGATCAAGGACAGGATGAGCAGAAGTGTTCCCCACGGGCGTGGGGATGAACCGGTCAGAAGCAAAACGACCACAGCCCCAAACGCGTGTTCCCCACGGGCGTGGGGATGAACCGTACAATCTCGCCGGATCGACAATCGGATACATGTGTTCCCCACGGGCGTGGGGATGAACCGGCCTGTCCGTCCTGGTGGTTGTCTCTGCCTGGGTGTTCCCCACGGGCGTGGGGATGAACCGGCTATCGCTACCGTCCACGGGTGCATGGACGAGTGTTCCCCACGGGCGTGGGGATGAACCGAGGGCGCACGGCGGATGATATCCCTGGTCCCCGTGTTCCCCACGGGCGTGGGGATGAACCGATTATGGGTTGCCAAATCCGACCGTTTCCCGAGTGTTCCCCACGGGCGTGGGGATGAACCGCGGCGACTCCAATCATGGGGGCCAGTTGTGAGGTGTTCCCCACGGGCGTGGGGATGAACCGCGAATTGAAATCATCCTGTCAAGGGAAGAAATGTGTTCCCCACGGGCGTGGGGATGAACCGGACTACGCCATCACGAAAATCCAGATGCTCCTGTGTTCCCCACGGGCGTGGGGATGAACCGACGGACGATTCGGAGGCTCAGTTCTATTCAGCGTGTTCCCCACGGGCGTGGGGATGAACCGGTTGGATACAGCGCGGACGCGACGACATGGACGTGTTCCCCACGGGCGTGGGGATGAACCGATTGCGGACCTGGCCGTCACGGAAGAGAAGATGTGTTCCCCACGGGCGTGGGGATGAACCGTGTGGAGCAGAATGGATTACAATGTGTTTGTTGTGTTCCCCACGGGCGTGGGGATGAACCGGGGGACAACGACGCGGGAACGTCCGGAATCCTGTGTTCCCCACGGGCGTGGGGATGAACCGACGACCGGGGAGACGTCCCAGATTTCCTCGATGTGTTCCCCACGGGCGTGGGGATGAACCGTCCGTGTTCTTCGGCAAGGCGGGCCTCTGCGTGTGTTCCCCACGGGCGTGGGGATGAACCGGTGCCGGGGAAGAAGTTTCTGTCCATCGAACCGTGTTCCCCACGGGCGTGGGGATGAACCGTCGCCGCGTCATGCGTGGTTCAATCATCCGAGGTGTTCCCCACGGGCGTGGGGATGAACCGTGGTCGTCCAGTCAGCACAACTGCCGCATGGTGTGTTCCCCACGGGCGTGGGGATGAACCGACCGTTGGCGGACGGTGCTACGGGGTTGCTGAGTGTTCCCCACGGGCGTGGGGATGAACCGAGGAAATCAGCCACCGGGCGAGCGAGACGATAGTGTTCCCCACGGGCGTGGGGATGAACCGCAAACGGGATAGAGGAGGACGAAGCGGATTGCGTGTTCCCCGCGGCCGTGGCGAAGAACCGCTGTCGGGGGCGGTATCTTACCGACAAACGCTGTACACGCCACGGGCGTTCGAAAACAACGACCGCCTGTAAAGTCCCACCTGGACTCAACCCGGGCATGAACCATGAAATCTCTCTAGTAGAAATGGAATTTTCACGGTTCTGATACATCCGATTGAAATCACAGCAACAAATGATGAACGATCCATCGAAGAAAAGGTGTGCCCCCGTCTATCAGCACCCGCCGCCACGTTGCGTCCCGCGGCCGGAATAAGAAAGGGCTGCAGACCACCAACGGCCTGCAGCCCTTTCTTTGTGCTGATGGAGTGGAGAGCTGGCGCCCAAGATATCGGCTATCGCGACAGACTGATCCGCAAGTCCACTCGCCACACGAAATACGGCTATCTACTTAGTTCTTTCTTTGCACTTTTTGTTGCCTTCCTCATACTTATCTTTCGCATAATATTTGCACTTATTGAATCCTTTTCTGTCTTTCGATCCGTCCTGCCCATACTTTTCATGGCATTTCTTATTATCTTCCTCCAATGCTTTAGAAACCTGAATGCCGCAGTCCACCAATTCCTTGCCCTGGAGGGCAAACGCACTGCTCGACGCGAAAAAAGCAACCACAACGATTCCGATCAACAATTTTTTCATACATCCTCCTTTAAGTTTTTTTTGAAATCTCTTGAGCACCGTCCAAAATGGACACCCGCGTTTTTACAAACCCGGATCCGGGCTCAAGAAAATTCTTAAGATCGATCGTTCCTGTTCACGTTTTATTCAGTTCGACATTCTCCATCTTGACCACTTGTTGAAATCGCCCGCTCTGTCAGCGGCACAGCCGGATGGTTTTTCCCTTGTCGAAGGTCGACACGGACGGACCGCTGATAAAATCCCGACCGGGTTTCTTTACATAAATGGATTCCATGTCCGTGATGGTGATGCTTTTGGTTTCAAGGGGAGACAGCGACAAGGTCCAGTCGGAGCTCTTCTTGTTGGCAAATTTGATGATCACCCTCACGCCGCAGTCGTTGTAGACATTGAGCCTGAAGTCCTCCCACTCCCCCTTGCTCTTGAATTTGGCGTTCTCCGCCTCGATATCGAAGCTGGCGTTTTTGTCGATCTGCGGGCCGTAACTGGCCATTTGGCCGTTACCGCCGGAATTGTTGTACGTCACGGTGCCGAGCATCACCAACGTCTTCTTGCCGCTCGACTCGATGTATCCCTTGACCAGGATGGGATGTTTGCCTGCGGACAGGGTGGACAGGGCGACAGCAAAGCGGCCGGACCAGTCCCAGCGCAGGGACTTGTTCACCGAGGACGAGGGATCCGGCAGGATGTTGAACTGGAAGTAGCTGCCCTGAAGCTGAAATTTCCGTTTGAAGGAATGCGTTGCCAGCAGTGTGCCGTCCGTATGGAACTCGTAGATGAAGGTCACGTCCTTGTCCTGGTTTTCGGCGGCGACCTGCTTATCGAAACTCTTTGTAAATCCGACGACCCAATCTCCCGGCACAAACTCCATGTTTGAGCCTTCATAGGTCGTGAGGTTCTTTGTCACGGAAAACTGCAGGTTCGGCGAAATCTCACCTGCCAGACCTTTCACGGGGATGCCGGACGGGACCGAAGAGCCGCCGGCCGGCGAGGCATTCCGGTCAGACTGCTGCGCCTGCGATGCAGGCGCCTTCTTGACCGGAGGGATCACCTTTTTCAGCGCACCCTCCAGGGAAAACGCCTGGGCCTGAGAAACACAGATGAAGAAACACATAACAACGGCAACCGAAAAAGTTCGGCACAGGGAGAGGGAAAATCGGCGGGGAAAGATCATGACGTTCTCCTTTTCGCGGTTGAGTTGAGGAAATTATTAGAAAACAACTATTGTTTTGCTGGCCTGTATAAACGAAGCGCCCTGGTATGTCAAAGAAATATACGGCTCCATTCCCGTCGAATGGAGCCGCGTACTGCGATTCCGGTCACAGCGAACAGGTCGATCCGCTTCCAGGCCGGCATCGATTGGTGTGAGCCGGCTGCCGCCTGCCGCAATTGGGGTTCCCCGCAGGGACAGGAATGAATCGGTATCGGCCGCTGACAATGGACCGGTGGAATCGGACTTCCTTCCTTCTCGAACCGCTACAACCTCCCCGCCAGAAGCTGCAGGTCCGTCACGGCGACCCGGTAATTCAGCTGTGCGGCGAAGAGGTCCGATTCGGCCTTCATGAGGGCCGCCTTCGCCGTGAGATAGTCCGCTTCGAGACTCAGCCCGGCCTCGTACCGGTCTTTCTGGATCCGGTAATCTTCCCGGCGGTAGTCGACCACCTTCCCGGCGACGGAAATCAGCTCGACCGCCTGGGTGGCCTTCCGGTGCGCCTTTTCGATGTCCGCATTCACCTGCTCCAGCGTGTTGGCCAGGTTCTCTTCGGCCTGCCTTTTCAGGGCGAGGCGCTGCCTCTTCACGTACACGTTGGAGACGGCGTCCTGGATGTTCCACTGGAGAGAGACGCCGACGAAGGCGTCCCGGACGTTCCAGCCCGGATCGAACCCGGAATGGATCGCGCTCTGCCGGAAGTGTGCATTGCCCACCTGCCAGGTATAGCCGCCCATCACGCCGAAGTCCGGCAGGTAGCTGTAGCGGCTGGCATCGATCGCATGCTCGGCCTTGGCTTTCTGAACGGCCGCCGCCTTCAGATCGCTGTTGCCGGCCTGTGCCTCCCGCGCCAGGGCGTCCACCGGCAAGAGATCGTATGCGGCATCGTCGAAGCTCACCGGATCGAGGACGAATGGAGTTGAGAACGGCAGTCCGATCAGGTGCCTCAGGTCGGCGGAATAGTCGTCGATCTGGATCCGGATCTTCAGAAGGTTCTGCTCTTCGTCGGCCACGGCGGCCTTCAATCCCGCCAGGCTGGAGGCCGTCGTTTTGCCGGCCAGGACGGCGCTCTCGACGTCGTACAGCTTCCGTTTCGCCAGGGTCCGCTTGATCTGTGCCTCCTCCTTCTGCCTCTGGAGGATGAGCAGGCCGAAATAGAGCTTCTCCGCGGCCTGCTTCACCTGCATGGCCGCCCTGGCCTGCTCGATTTCCGAAATCTTCAGGTCCGCCTTGGAAATTTCAACACCAGACCGGATCTTCGGGATTTGCGAGACGGGCTGATAGAAGCGGACTCCCGCGCCGGCAATATCGTAACTGTTCAGATCCAGGGCCAGGTCCACCGAAGGGACCGGCAGACGGACGGACCCCGTGGAAACCGTGCCGAGAAATCCCTGGCTGAGATCGACCGTGCCGGCCACGCTGCTGTACTGATATGAGCCGCCGACCACGACGGCGGGGAAATACTTGACCTTGCTTTCGTTCACCTTCTGCCGCTTTTCATCCACCTGGAGGTCTTTGATATGGAGCAGCCGGTTGTTCCGGACGGCCAGTTCCGTAACCTTCTGCAGATTCAGCCGCTCCGGGCCGTCCTGCGCGCCGGCGCCGATCGGAACGAGAATCAGGGCGATCAGGAGCAGGGAAGCGACTGTTTCGCGAAAGCCTGCGTGGACGGGTCTTTCATGGACAGCCGGAGACTTCACCATGATGTCGGAAGGTTTGATCATGACGGCGTAAAGAACGGGCACCAGGAGGAGCGAGATGACCATGGAGAACATGATGCCCACGGCGATTACGCTGGCCAGGGGGCTCCACAGGGGTGACCCGGAAAGGATCATGGGAAGGACGCCGATCGCCGCCGCGCTGGCCGTGAGAAAGATGGGCCGCAGCCTTCTTTTCCCGGACTCCAGGGCGGCCGTCCGGATGGAAGCGCCGCCGCGGCAGAGCTCGTTGGCATGGTCGATGAGGATGATGGCGTTCCGGACCACGATGCCCGACAGGCTGATCAGGCCGACAAACGCCGTGAATCCGAAGGGATTGCCCGTGATCAGCAGTCCCAGAAACGCCCCGAACATGCTCAGGGGAATGGTCAGCATGACGATGAAGGACTCCTTCAGATTGCGGAACTGCAACAGCAGAACGAGAAAGATGAGAACCAGGCTGATGGCCAGCACCACCAGCATCTCCGAAAACGTCTCCTTCCGGTTTTCGTATTCCCCGCCGTATTCGATCCGGTATCCCGGGGGGAGCGCGATCCTGGCTATCTGCGGCCGCGCCTTTTTCAGGACCTGCGAGGCCAGGAAGCCCTCCGCGGGCTCGCATTGAACCGTCAGCGTCCGAAGACCATTGAGGTGGCGGATCTGGCCGTCGTGCCACTGCGGCTCCAGGGTCGCAATCTGGCGCAGCGGCACCGCCGCCCCGGTCACGGGAGACGGCAGATACATGTTCTGGAGGTGGTCGAAGCTGCCCCGGCTCCGTTCATCCAGGCGCAGCAGGATCTCCACGGGCGTGTTGCCCTCGTAGAGGGTCGAAACCGGGGCGCCGGTGAAGCCGGCGTAAATGGACTTGGCGACGCTTTCCGTGGTGAAGCCCATGCGGGCGGCGTTGTCCAGGAGCCGAACGGAGACGCCGTAATAATCCTCCCGGAAGTCGGAGCGGATGAAGGCAGCGGCATGGGTATCCCGGAGAATGTCCTCCACTTGACGGCCGGCGCTTTTCAGGGTCGCGATGTCGTCGCCGACGATCCGGACCTCGACGGACGCGGCGGCGGGGACTCCCTGCTGCATGAGCCTGGCCCGGACCCTCCCTTCGGGGACCTCCCCGTCCACCCGGGCGTTCAGCTCACGCTGGAGCTGCTTCGCCTCTTCGTCTGTGTTCGTGTTCACGATCACCTGCGCAAAATTGGCGCCCGGCGGTTCAGGAATGAAGTTGTAATAAAAACGGGGCGCCCCCATGCCGATGAAGCCGGCATAGTTCACGACCCGCCGGTCGTTTTTCAGCAGGCTCTCGATCTTCCGGACGGCCTGCTCGGTCTTCTCCAGTTTCGTGCCCGTGGGCATCCACAGCTCCACGACGAACTGGTTTCGCTCCGCCGCCGGAAAGAATTTCTGGGGGGTGGCCTGGTACAGAGCCGCCGCCAGCAGGATGATGACGAGGCAGGCGGAGATCGCCACCCGGGAGTGGGCCATGCACCAGGCGATGGCCCGGTCATATCCAAGCTGCATGAAGTCGAGAAGGGACCGCTCTTTTACGCCGCGCTTTTTCCCGGTTCCTTCCTCACCGTGAAGACCTTTCCTGATGAACGTCAGGCAGAGGAGCGGCGTCAGGACCATGGCGACGAGAAAAGAAGCCGCCAGGGCGATGGACACGGTCAGGGGCAGGGCGATGATGAACTCGCCGACCATGCCCGTCAGAAGCGTCATCGGCAGGAACGCCGCGATGATGGTCACCGTCGCCGTCAGGATGGGCACCACGAGGTCGGAGGCGCTGCGCCAGGCGGCGATCTTCCGGTCCACTCCCCCGTCCAGCAGCTCCACGTAATTATCGGCGACGACGACGGCGTCGTCCACGACCATGCCCAGCGCCACGATCAGGGAGGCCAGGGAGACCTGGTGCAGCTCGATGCCCAGGGCGTGCATGACACCGAACGTCACGGCGACGGTCATGGGGATGGCCATGGCGGCCACGGCGGCAACGCGGAACGGGAGGAGAAGCACAATGACCAGGATGACCGCGACGATGGCCAGCATGAATTCGCGAAGGAAATGGCCGACGTTCTGCGCGACCACGGCGGGCTGGTTGACGATCGTGGTCAGTTTGACGCCAGCCGGGAGAAGCCTCGCCGTTTCGGCCAGCTTCCCCTCTACCTCCCTGCCGAAATCGACGATATTGCGGCCCTCGTGCATCTGAACGGCAAGGAGCATGGTGCTTCTGCCGTTGACCGTGGCCTTGGAGGCCGGTTCCTGGTACTGCCTCCGGATCGTCGCCACGTCCCTCAGGCGAACCGTCTCGCCGGTCCTGGCCAGGCCGATGATCTGGTCGCCGATCTCCGCCTCCGTCCGGTAATATCCCTTTGTGTAAAGGCGGACCTGCGAGTCCTGCGTTTTCAGGTCGCCCGCGGGGCCGATGGTGTTCTGCGACTGCAGGACCATCATGGCCGTCGCAAAACTGATTCCGTAGCGTTCCAGCTTCGCGCTGTCCGCCGAGATGACGATCTGCTCCTTCTGGCCGCCGATGCGCTTGATCTTCGAGACAGCCTTGACGGTCCGGAGGCCGTCTTCCAGCTTCCGGGCGCAGTCGTTCATCCGGGCATAGTCGGGATCGTCCATTTCAATGGCGATCATCAGCGCTTCCACGTCGCCGAATTCGAAATTCACGATGGGGCCCTGCACGCCCGGCGGCAGGCTGACGGCCTTCTGGACGAGCAGCTGGTGGTTCAGCTTGCTCCAGAACACATCCAGGTCTTTCACGCTGTCGTTCAGCCAGACATTGATGATAACGACGCCGTCGCGGGTCGTGGAGGTCGTTTTCTCCTTCCGGACCTCCTCATACTGGAACAGGTACTGCTCCAGCTTCTTCGTGACCTGCTCCTCGACCTGCAGGGAATCGGCCCCGGGGTAGAAGGCAATGACCTGCCCCACCCGGATACGGATCCTGGCGTCTTCGCGCCGCGGCATCTCCAGGAGGGACCACGTGCCGACGGCAAACAGGATGAGGAGGACGGAGACGGTGACCTGGGGATACTTCAGGGATTTCCTGACGAAGTTCATGGTTCCGGCTTGATCGCAACGGGAGTGCCGTCGTTGAGCTTGTGCTGGCCGCCGACCACGATCCGCTCGCCCGGAGCGAGACCGGAGACCACGGAGATGCTGTTTTCGCGGATCTCCCCGAGGGAGATCCGGCGCTTGAAGGCCTGTTTCCTGGTTTCATCGACGACGAAGACATAGGCCGCGTTGTCCGGGTCGCGCAGGACCGCTTCCCCGGGCACGGCCATGGTTTCCGTCTTCCTTCCGGACTGGATCCGGATGTCCGCCGTCATGCCCGGCCGCATGAGCAGGCCTGGATTTTTGACTTCTATCTTCACGGGAAACGCCCGGGTCGTCGCTTCCGCGAGGGAGCCGATCTCCACGACCTTCCCCGCATATTCCGAATCGAGGGAGGAAACGCGCACCCGGGCCTCCGAGCCCATCCGGATGAACTGGAGGTCCGTCTCGGGAACGGAGGCGTTGACCTTCACGACGTGGATGTCGGAGACCGCGAAGACGGGCATGCCCGTACCGATGATCTCCCCCACCTCGACCCCGCGCTTCAGGAGAATCCCGCTGAAAGGCGTGTACAGCCTCGTGTCCGCCAGGTTTTTCGCCTGCAGCCGCTGTTGCGCCCGGGCCTGCCTCAGACCGCTGGTGATTTTTGCGTAGTCGCTGTCGGAGACGCTTTTCCGCTCGTGCATGAGGGTCAGCCGGTTGTATTCATCCTCAAGCTGGGCGACGGCGGCATCCGCCATCTCCTTGCCGATCCGGTAACTCTCCGGATCAAGGCTCGCCAGGAGCTGCCCCGCCCGGACGGTCTCCCCTTCCCTCGCGGCAATGTAGTTGATCTTCCCGGCCACCAGGAAGCCCAGCCGGGCGGTTCTCAACCCCTCGATGTTCCCGGTGACGGAGATCACCCTTTCGACATCCGCCTTCTCGATTGTCTTCAGGACCACGGGAACAGGGGCACTGGCCTGCTCGTTCGCGCCCTTGCCGCCGCTGCAGCCGGCGGCAAGGAAAACCGGAATCACGAGGAGGCAGGCAATGAACCGAGCACTTTCGAGACGATTACCTCTGGTTTTCAACATGCGGCCTCACCGTTCCACTCATGCTTGCTCGGGCACCGGACGGCACTCAGGGCGGACGATCCCGTAGAAGAGCAGGTTCAGAAACCCGTCCACCCGCTCCTTCAGCACCGGCCAGCTCTCCTCGTAGGCAAGGGGCGGATGGATGCGATGCATGATGAAATGGATCGACATGGCCAGCTGACTCGTATCGATGTCCATGAATATTTTCAGCAACTTCCCTTCTTCGAGAATCGCCACGAGCATGTCGATCATGTTCCGGTTGAAGGACAGCTCAAGGTTTCCGTAAATGACGCCCAGCTGCTCCGCCATCTCGCGGGGGACGTCCAGCATCTCCCTCAGGCCGCGGGTGTGTTCGAGGACCGACAGGACCATGGCCCGCAGCTTCTGACGGGGATCGGATTCCCCGGCGACGGCCTCCTCCATCTTCCGCATGATCTTCTCTTCCTCGGAGTGCAGCATGGCCTCGATCATCTCCCACTTTCCGCCGGGGAAATAGTGATAGAGGGCCGTTTTCTTGACGCCGAGGGGGCGGACGATGTCCGCCAGGGTCAGCTTGTCGAAGCCGTATTTCACCGACATCGTGCGGACCACATCGAGGATTTTTTCTTTGTCGAGATTCTTGGCCATGAGTCGCTCCAGAAAAACTTAACTTTTGGTTCGAAAATTAAGTTTTCTCCGTTTGCCTGTCAAGTCGTTTTTATCGTGGTCATGTAATCCGTAAAATAATCGGAATGTTATACTTCCACCGACCTGCATCGCCGTGGCCGAGGGGAAACGTTCGGCCCCAGGTACAGGTACGGACCTCTACCAAACCGTTTGGTCATGGCCGAAAGGTGCATTCCGGGATGAAAATTATTACGGGGAAATCAAACGGGGCTGAAGCGGGTGCACGTCAGCCGTACAGAAGGGAAGAAAACCTTTGCCTACCACACGTGGAAGCCGGTCAGCCGGCTTTGTCCCCGTCGGAGCAGGTGTGGCGGGGCAATGGGATAGTCCGGTCCTTGGAACGGTGGATTGCCGCCCGGAAGGCGGCAATCCGGTGGAAACGAATGGTTTACCTCGTTGAAAGAATGAATCCGAATTTCGGCAGGAAACTAAAATCCCAGGATCTTTCTTGCCTCGGCGGGCGTGGCGATGTCCCGGCCGTAGGCCCGGCAGATGCGGACCACCCGCTCCACCAGCTCGGCGTTCGTCTTCGCCGGCACCCCCCGGTCCACGTAGATGTTGTCTTCCATGCCCACCCGGATGTGGCCGTTCAGGATGAGGGCCATCATGGCCATGGGCAGGGAGCCCCGGCCGATGCCGATGGTCGACCAGGTGGCGTCCGCGGGCAGATGCTCGTGAAGGTGGAGGAAAGACTTGGGCGTCGCCGGCGCACCCCAGGGGGTCCCCAGGACGAACTGGAAATGGAGCGGGTCGTCCAGTTTCCCCTCGTCTCGCATCCGGACGGCCGTGACGAGCATTCCCAGGTCGAAGACCTCGATCTCCGGCTTCACCCCCGCCTCCCGCATCATCCGGGCCGCTTCGTCCAGAAATTCCGGGCTGTTGGCGAAAACACCGCCGCCGAGATTGATCGACCCGGCGTCGAAGGAGGCCAGCTCCGGTTTCAGGGCCAGGGGCGCCAGGCGCTCCTCCGTCGGCAGGTTCCGGCCGGGAATGCCGCTGGTGGTGAGGCTCAGGATCAGGTCCGTCTTTTCCCGGAGGGGCTCCACAACCTGCCGGAACAGGGCCGGGTCCTGGGAGCCGAGGCCCGTTTCGGGGTCCCGGACGTGGAGGTGGACGATGGAAGCCCCGGCCTGCCAGGCCTCGAAGGCGGATGTCGCGATCTCCTCCGGCGTGATGGGGATGTGCGGGGCAACGTCGCGGGTCATGCGGCTGCCCGTGATGGCGGCGGTGATGATGACCTTGTCCATGAAGCGAATTCTCCTGAATGGTTTGATGGGGGCGGGAACCGCCGGTTGTCATTCCCCCTTGCCGCCGGGCCTCTTGCACCTGAGATCCGGCGCCTTCCGGCGTCCGTCCAGAAGGTGCATCAGGGCCAGCCAGGGATGCTCCCGGATCATCCGGGGCCCGGCGTAACGCATGACCTCCCGGATCCGCTCGCGCATCTCCGGCCGGTAGCAGTGGACGGGGCAGCGGGTGCAGGCGGGCTTGTCCTCCCCGAAGGGGCACTTCGCGAGGCGCCCTTCCGCGTACCCGAGAAGATCACGGCACTCCCCGCAGAGATCGCCTCCCTCCGGTTTGTGGATATCCCGGCACCGGAGGCGGATCATGGCCTCCAGGGTCTTCCATTCCCGGGACAGCCGCCGTCCGGCCGTTTCCATGGGCTCCCTCCCCGCGGCCTTTACAGGCCGACAGGCGGCGAATCCTTGGGGTAGGACACCTCGAAGGAGATCCCGACGTCCCGCTTTTCCCGCGGCTTCAGCGTGACTTCCCAGAGGTAGACGCCCTCCTGGCCCTGGACGTCCTTTTCCTTCGGCTGGGGATCGAGCTTCAGGTCCTTCACCTGGATCCGGTCGGTCCGGGAGACCGGCACGGCATCGAGAATCCGGACGGTAACGGGTTTATCCTTCAGGTTCTCGACGGTCAGCATATAGGACAGCTCGCGGACGGTCGTGTTCCGCTCCATCCCGAAGAGGGTTTCTTTCAGCCTGTCCCGGCTCTTCACCCGCTGGACCTTCACCTCCCGGTCGGCCCCCAGATTCAGGTAGAACTCCTTGCCCGGCCGTTTTTCCGCCAGCATGGTCTTGCCCACGTAGCGCCCGCCGAAATAGACGTTCAGCGGGCCGCTCAGGAGTTCCGCGTCGGAGGCGGTCCGGCACACGAGAAAGGCCAGGTTGCTGGTTTTCGGCACGGTGTAGAGAAAGAACTCCCCGGTCAGGCGTTTCGTCGTCAGGGGCAGGATGGTTTCCTTGTCCCGCGACTCGATGCTCACCGCCTGGGGAATGCGGTATTCGAAGGACAGCGCACCCGCCTCCCGGGCGGCGGAGACGAAAGCGGCCTCCCGGGCCGGGGCTTCATCTTCCACAGCACCGGCCATCGCCTCCGCCATCGGCGCCGGCGCCGCCATGGCGGCCTTCGACCGGTTCATGTCATACCGCTCGGCCCGCTTGTACATGGTCGGCGCGGGTCTCGGGAGCGAGAGGATCCAGGGGGCGGGCTCGGGGAGATCGACACCCTTGAGGGGGATCACGTTGGAAAGGGAAAGGGCCACCCTGTCCCAATCCTCTCCCGTCTTCTGGCGGATCCGGGAAAACAGGGACAGGTCCACGCCGTCCAGCGACGACGAGACCGAGGCCCGGTAGAGGGGTCCCCACGCCGCCCGGCGCACGAGGTAGGATGCCTCGATGCGGATCCGCTGCTCCCGGACGGCCCGGAAGGTCACCTCGACGACCTTCTTCGCCTCTCCCGAGGGCCTCCTCAGGGCCTGCAGCTCCTTTTCGGCGACCGCGATGTCCTTCCGGACGTCCTCGATCTTCTCGTCCAGGGCCCGCCGGTCCCGCGCAACGGCGTCGAAGTGCGTCCCCAGGAAGCGCAGCGTCTTGTCCAGGTCCTCCATTTTCGGAAAGGACGTCTTGATGTCCTTGGGCACCTGCCCCTCGGAGAAGGTGACGATGGCCTTCAGGAACTGCTCCTTCTTCGCCAGGACCTCCTTGTCGTCGTTCAGGCGCCGCTCCGTCTGGCGCAGGGCCCGGAGCTTCTGCTCCAGGGCCCGGATGTTCTCCTGGGCCGCCTCCCGGAGGGGCACCTCCCGGAACTGGACGCCCAGGATCTCGCCGTCACCGAAGACCTTGGCCGTGACGGAGTCGCCGTCCACCTGGAAGGCCTCCACGTCCAGGAACAGCTCCTGGAGTCCCGGCTTCACGTGGAGCGATGCCTCCCTTGTCACCAGGGCCTGGTCCGAGAAAAGCATGACGTCCCGGATCTTCGACGGGACCGTCTCGGAGGCCCCGGCCGGGATGACCGGCACGGCCAGGAACAGCAAAAGAAGAAGGGAGAGGACTCTCCCGAGGCAATGTCGCATCCAATCGCCGCGAATCATGAATTTATCAAGGGACATGATTTTCTCCTTTTCGGGGGATGCAAGGGGTACGGCAAACGAAAAAGCAATGCCGGGGCAGAGGATACAATCCTCCCGGCCGTTGGGCAAGATGTTCTTTCACTCTTCACGGCACCCCCGCCAATGCGACGAGCAGACGGCGCGGAGAGCCCGCCACGGACGAGCCGTCGTTTTTTTCTCTGCATTCGGCCTCCATTCATGTATAAGGAATTGTCCCCGGCATACACCCTTCATGGGGATGCTGCGACGCACCGCGTGTTCGTCCGACGATCCCAGCGAAACAAGACTCGAAAGAACGTGGTCCTGTTGAATGAAGCGCCTGCTCGCCCTCCTTATTCTCTGGCTTTTGCTGCTGCCTGCTGCAGTCCCGGCGGCGGACGATTACGGCTATCCGATCCCCGGCGCCTACGAGGCCACGATCCTGGGGACTCCCGGTCCCCTCAAGGCCCCGCGTCCGGAGCGAATGTCCGTGCGCCAGCTCTTCTTAGAAATCAACCCCGCTCTCCGGAAGCCCGATGTTTTCTTTTACGATGAAGGGCTCCGCTGCACGCTGGCCTACCAGGACAGGAAGGCGCCCCTGGTTTTCCTGATCGCCGGGACCGGCGCCGACGACCAGTCGCAGAAGGCGTTGGCGATGATGGCGGCGCTCTACAAAGCAGGCTATCATGTCATTACGCTGCCGTCTCCGACCCACCCGAACTTTATCATCAATGCCTCTCGAAGCCACGTCCCCGGCGATCTGACGGAAGACGCGGAGGATCTCCACCGGGCAATGGAACTCGCCTGGGACAGGGTGAAGGCGGACGTCGAGGTGTCCGAATTCCACCTCTGCGGATACAGCCTGGGCGGGACCCATGCCGCTTTCGTGGCCCGGCTGGACGAAGAGAGGAAGGTTTTCAACTTTCGCAAGGTCCTTCTGGTCAATCCGGCGGTGAACCTCTTCAACTCCGTAAACCGCATCGAGGGACTGCTGGAGAGAATACCCGGAGGATCACGGAAGATCGGAGTCTATTTCAACCGGATGCTCGCCAAAGTCATCGATTTCTACCGCAGGGGCGATTACGTCGACATCGACGACAATTTCCTCTACGCGGTCTACAAGGCCCATCTTTTCTCCCGCGATGAAAGCGGAGGCCTGATCGGTCTTTCCTTCCGGATCTCCCTGGCCGGAATGGTCTTTTCCTCGGACGTCATGACCAACAGCGGCTACGTCGTGCCGAAAAACCGGGTCCTCGGTGCCACCGACCCGCTTGGCGACTATTTCCGGGTGTCCGTCCATCTGAGTTTCCTCACCTATTTCGATGAATACTTCTATCCCTATATCCGGAAGAAGCGGCCGGGTCTTGACCGGGCCGCGTACATCGCTTCCCTTGGCCTCAGGAGCATCGAAGGGTACCTGAAAGCGTCCCCCAAGTTCGGGGCGATGACGAACGAAGACGACTTCATCCTGACGAAGGAGGAGGTCGACTACCTCCGCGGGCTGTTCGGCGAGCGGGCCAGGATCTATCCCCGAGGGGGCCACATGGGCAACCTGGAATACCGGGACAACATGGCCGACTTCATCGGCTTCTTCAAACAGGAATGAGGCGTACCGCATGACGTTTCTCCTTTCTCGCACATGCCCGTTTTTCGTCGTCGCCCTGTACCTGGTCCTGTTCCTTTCCGGGTGCGCCGTGACAAGGACCTCGGCGCTGCCTCCCGAGGAGCCTGCCAGGCACACGGTCGCCGAATTCAGTGACGACGAGCGGATCGCCGACATTGCGGATCCCTGGGAGGGCTTCAACCGCAGCATGTACAACTTCAATTACCGGTTCGATAAATACTTCTTTCTCCCCGTCGTGCGGGGTTACGAGTTTGTCGTCCCCACCTTCGCCCGGAAAGGGATTTCCAACTTTTTCGGCAACATCGGAGAGTTCCGCACGCTCTACAACAGCGCCTTCCAGCTGAAAGGGAAGAAGTTCCTGATCACGTTCGGCCGCTTCCTGGCCAACAGCACCATCGGCATCGGCGGCCTGCTCGACCCGGCCACACCGATGGGCCTGGCGAAGCAAAACGAGGGTTTCGGACAGACCCTGGGCCACTGGAACGTCGATTCCGGTCCCTACCTGGTCCTGCCGGTGCTGGGTCCCAACAACCTGCGCAGCGCCGGCGGATCCGCGGTGGACGCCGGCATCCGCTATGCGCTGATCAGCGTGATCGACCCCCTCAAGGGCGTCGATCACGGAGAAATCGTTCTCGCCGGCACATCCGCGCTGGAGGCCGTCGACGCGCGGCATCGGGTACCGTTCCGGTATTATGAGAGCGGCTTCCCGTTCGAGTACGATTTTATCCGTTTTCTCTACAGCAAGTGGGACGAGATGCTTCTCATGAAATGAAGTAGCGACCAGGGAAGTCCGCACATGAAAACCTCTCCGGAATCCCCTTCCGCCAAGCAGGCAGCGCCCGATTTCGCCTGGCAGACCTTCGATTAGAGGAGCTAGCCAGGCGATCATGCAGGTTTACACCATCGGCCATTCGAACCACTCATGGGCGGAATTTCTCCGATTGCTTCAAAACCACGGCATTGACGCCGTTGCGGACGTCCGGTCCCAACCTTACAGCCGCCATTCTCCCCATTTCAGCAGGAGCGAGCTTCAGCCGAAATTGAAGGGGGCAGGAATCGCGTATGCCTTCCTTGGCCGTGAGCTTGGGGCGCGGAGCGAAAACCCGGAACACTACACGAACGGCAAGGTTCGCTTCGACCGGCTGGCCCGGGATGAACCATTCCGGCAAGGCATCGAACGTGTCCTGAAGGGAATCGAAACGTATCGCGTTGTCCTGCTGTGCGCGGAGAAGGATCCCCTGGACTGTCACCGGACCGTTCTCGTGGGCCGTCACCTCCGGAAACGGGGCGTCGAAGTACTGCACATCCTGGCGGACGGATCCATCGAACCGCAACAGGAGACAGAGCGGCGCATGCTGGAGAGACTGGGGATTCCGGAAACGGACATGTTCCGGAGCAGGGAGGAAATCCTGGAAGACGCTTATGCCCGCCGGGGCCGGCAGATCGCCTACGAGAAAGTGACGGACGGAGCTGCGGGCGGAAATTCCTGAACCTGGAGATCCCGCAGGATCTATTTCAGTTCCGCCGCCACCTCGCCGATCGCCTCGTCGAGCACGGCGACCAGGTCGTCGATCTGGGCCTCCGTGATGATGAAGGGCGGAGCCAGGAGGATGTGGTCGCCGCGGACGCCGTCGGCACCGCCTCCACCGGGATAGGTGATGAGGCCCTTCGCGAAGGCCCGGCTCCCGACGAGAGCGTTGACCTTCTGCGCCGGCGCGAAGGTCTCCTTCGTCTCCCGGTCCTTCACCAGTTCCACCCCGGCGAAGAGTCCCAGACCCCGGATGTCCCCGACCATGGGGTGCCGGCGGAGAACCTGGAGCTTTTCGAGGAGATACGCCCCCAGGACGGCGGATCGCTTCACCAGGCCGTGGGCGTCCATGTAGTCGAGGACCGCCAGGGCGACGGCGCATCCCAGGGGGTTCTGGCTATAGGTGTGGCCGTGGACGAAGGTCCCCGTGGCCTCCCGGATGACCCGGTGGATCTCTCCCTTGGCAATGACCACGTTGACGGGATGGTAGCCCGCCGAGAGCCCCTTGGCGCAGACGATCAGGTCCGGGACGACGCCCCAGTGTTCGAGGGCGAAGTTCCGCCCCGTCCGGCCGACCCCGGTCATGACCTCGTCGGCGATCAGGAGCACGTCGTAGCGGTCGCAGATTTCCCGGATTCTCTGAAAATAGCCGTCCTTCGGTACGAGGCAGCCCGCGGTGGCCCCGACAACGGGCTCGGCGATGAAGGCCGACACGGCGTCCGGTCCCTCGTACAGGATGGCCCGCTCCAGCTCGTCGGCGCATTCCAGGGAGCACGAGTCGGGCTCCCGGCCCCAGGGGCACCGGTAGCAGTAGGCCGGGGGGATGTGGGGCGTGTGGGGGAACAGGGGCAGGTAATACTTCCGCCGTCCCGTGTGGCCCCCCAGGGACAGGGCGCCCAGGGAGTTGCCGTGGAAGCTGGTCCAGCGGGAGATGACCTTGTATTTCGAGGGCTTCCCCCGGTCCACCTGGTACTGCCGGACCATTTTGACGGCCGTCTCCACCGCCTCGGAGCCGATGGAGCAGTAGTAGACCCGCTCCAGCCTGGGGGATGCCATCCCGACCAGCCGCTCTGCCAGATCCATGGCGGGACGGCTCGTGAACTGGCTGCCGTGGACGAAGGTGACCTTCTCCATCTGGACCGCCGCGGCCGCGGCAATCTCCCGGATGCCGTGGCCGATGGAGGCCACCACGGCTCCGCCGGAGCCGTCGAGGTACCGTTTCCCGTCGCTGTCCCAGAGGTAGACGCCCTCGCCCCGCTCCACCGTGGGATAGAACTTCGCGGGGCTCCGGTAGAAAACGTGGTCGTCGTTCGTCCGGCTCGCCATGTCGTTCACCCGTCCTTTGCCGCAGGGTCCGTACTCCCGTGGATCGATCCGAAATCCCTCCCCGGGGCCGTGTCTATTTCTTCTGCGCCTCCACCATGGCGACGAGCCCCTTCCGGAGACCCCGCTTGATGGAGGTGTAGGTCGCCCGGTCCTTCTTGGACAGGAAATCAGCAAGTTCCATGGCCTTCGCCGGCAGGACGTCGCCCGTGTAGATCGCCGAGACGACCTTCATGGCCAGGGCCTCGGGCCCGGCGATCCGCTTCCCCGTCAGCATCAGCTCCCGCAGGCTGGGGTAATCCGCCAGGGTGGAAATCATCTCGTGCATCAGGGGCGTGAAGGGGACCCGGACGTCCACCTCGGAAAAGCAGAAGAAGCCCCGGTCCTCCCGCATGAGGCGGAAGTCGAAGCAGGTGGACATGACGGCCGCCCCGGCGAAGGTGTGCCCCACGAGGCAGGCCACCGTGGGCATGTCCAAGAGGGCGATCCGCACGAACAGGTCGTCGAGCTGCTTCGCCAGCTTCGGGAAGCAGTCCTTGGGCTGGGCGAGGAGCCAGGGCAGGTTGATCCCGTTGCTCCAGAATTTCGGGTCGTCGCTCGTGACCATCAAGGCCGCGTTTCCCTCGGCCGCCGCGACTTCGTCCAGGGCGGCCTGGAATTCGGCGGTCCAGTCCAGGGTCATGGTGTTCTGTTCCACTCCGTTCGTCAGGGTGAGGACGTAAACGGATCCTTCCTTTGTCAGGTTCATTGTGGCCATGAATTCAATCTCTCCCCCTTCCTTTTTCCTACACATGGATGCCCGAAACGGCTCGCTCCGGGCATCCATGCCGAATTTACTTCGAGTACTTCGCCTTCAGGTCCGTCAGGATGCAGAAGTGCTTCCGCTCCTCGGCGATGATCTTGTCCACCGCGTCGAAATTTCCGGCTCCCAGGAGCTGCTTGATCTCATGGTAGTAGGTGATGGAGTCGAGTTCCCGGCGGATTCCGAAATCCAGCGCCGAGACGGTGTCCTTCACGAGGGCCATTTCTTTGTCGAGGACGTCCTTCTTGAAGATGACGGCATTGTCCACGTAATTCCGCAGGTACGCGCCGTATTCCCCCTCGAACAGCTCCGGCGGCGGCGGACTCTTCTCCATGGCGGCGAAAATCCGGGAAAAGGTTTTCCCGTGCTTCACCTCTTCGTCTGCAAGTTTCTCGAAAATCTTCTTCGCATCGTCGTCCTTCATGAGCTGCACGGCGAACCGGTAGAAGTTCGCGCCGTTCTCCTCGATGCGGACGGCGAACTGGACGATGTCGGTGGCGTCAAACAGGCTTCCCATTGCAAATACCTCCTCGATTCTGTTTTCGTTATCTTACATCCATTTTTTTCTCTTGAAGTACACGAACATCGACAGGCCCATTCCCACGATCAGCCCCCAGAACAGGTACGGATAGCCCCAGGCCAGCTCGATCTCCGGGAAATGCTTGAAGTTCATGCCGTACACGCCGGCCAGGAACGTCATGGGCATGAAGATGGTGGCGATGACCGCCAGCACCTTCATGACCTCGTTCATCCGGTTGTTGATGCTCGACAGGTAGATGTCGAGCATGCCCGAGAGCATGTCCCGGTCGTTCTCGATGGCGTCGTTGACCTGGATCACGTGATCGTACACATCCCGGAGGTAGATCCGCATGGACGGCCGGATCAGGTTCGATTCCATCCTGTCCAGGCGGTTCACGACTTCCCGCAGGGGCCAGACGGATTTCCGGAGGAACGCCTCTTCCCGCTTCAGCTTCTGAAGGGCGTGAAGCGTCTCCGGGACGGGGTGTTGCAGGACCGCATCCTCCACGTCCCCGATCCGCTCCCGCATCTGCTCCAGGATCGTGAAGTATCCGTCCACCAGCTGATCCAGGAGGGCATAGGCCAGGTAGTCGGCGCCGTGGCGGCAGATCCGCCCCTGACAGGACGCGATCCGGTCCCGGACGGCACTGAAGCGGTTCCCCTCCCGTTCCTGGAGGGACAGGACCCAGTTCGGTCCAAGAACGAGGCTGATCTGCTCGGAAATCAGCTCGTCGCCGGATTTCTCTCCAATGACGAATCCCTTCAGGACGAGAAAGACATATTCATCCCCCTCGTCGATCTTGGGGCGCTGCTCCGTGTTGAGTATGTCCTCCAGGATCAGGGGGTGGAGACCGAAGACCTCTCCCAGACGTTCGAGGACCGCTACGTCGTGGATTCCCGCCACATGGTACCAGACAACCCCTGCCTGATCCCGGGGCGGGCGAACGATCTGGTTGACCGAAACGGCGCGTTCTTCGAAATGTTCCCCTTCATATCGGAGCAGGGTGATCCGCGACTCTTCCGCGCGGCGTTCGCCGATGTGTACGAGCGTTCCGGGGGGGAGGCCGGACTTGGCCGACCGTTTGATCCTGCGTCTTGCCATGGTTTCCTCTGCCGGAGAGCCACTATCCTGAGCGGAGCGATTATCCTTAACCAAATCGGGGGCCAAAGACAAACAAAAAGTACGGACGGGGCCGCCAAAACCCCGGAACGGGACCGATCCGGCCACTCCCGAAGTGTCTTTCCCGTTGACATCGCCCTCCTTTCTCCTTACAGAGGAACGACTTCCAGAGGGGGTATGAAACAGGCATGACGGAGACGAACCTGGAAAAGCAGATCGACGCCGCGGCCGGAATGATCGCCCGGTCGACCAGCCTCGTCGTTTTCACCGGCGCCGGCGTGAGCACCGAATCCGGCATCCCCGACTTCCGGAGTCCCGGGGGCATCTGGACCAGGTTCGATCCCGAGGACTTCACCATCGACAAGTTCCTCTCCAGCCCAGAGACCCGGCGGAAGCAGTGGCGGTTTCTCCTGGAGAGCGGCCTGTTCACCGCCGCCGAGCCGAACCGGGCACACCTGGCCGTGGCGGAGTTGGAGCGGATGGGGCGGCTGCGGGCCGTCATCACCCAGAACGTGGACAACCTGCACCAGAAGGCGGGGAACAACCCCGAGCGGGTCTACGAGCTGCACGGCAACATGGCCTGGGTGAAGTGCCTCGACTGCAGCGAGCGCTACGCCCTGGAGTCGATCCTGTGGCAGTCCATGTCCGGTCACGACGTGCCGTGCTGCGAAAAGTGCCGCGGCATCCTGAAGCCCGACGTGATCTTCTTCGGCGAGATGCTTCCCCCGGAGGTCCTGCGGGACGCCACCCTGCACGCCCGGAGCTGCGACCTCTTCATCGTCATCGGCTCCTCCCTGGTCGTCTATCCCGCCGCCTACATGCCCGCCTATGCCAAGGAAGCCGGCGCCAGGCTCATCATCATCAACATGACATCCACCCCCTACGACACGGATGCGGACCTGATCATCCGGGCCGGCGCGGGCGACGCGATGGAGAAGATCCTCGCGGGCGTCCGGGGCAGGCTGTCCTGACATGTGCCTGATCCTCCTGGCCTGGCAGGCCCACCCCGAATACCCGCTGATCCTGGCGGCCAACCGGGACGAGTTCTACGAGCGGCCGACGGCGGCGGCTGACTTCTGGGAAGACCGGCCCGACATCCTGGGCGGGCGTGACCTGCAGGACGGTGGTACCTGGCTGGGCATCACCCGCCGGGGCCGCTGGGCGGCGCTGACGAATTTTCGGGACCCGGCGTCCATCCGGCCCGGGACGCCTTCCCGGGGATGGCTGGTCCGGAACTTCCTGACCGGCCCGGAGCGGCCGGCGGAGTACGTGAACAAACTCACCCCCCGGGCGCGGGACTACAATCCTTTCAATTTCTTCGCGGGCGATTCTGCCTCCCTCTACTATCTATCCAGCAGGGGGCCGTCGGGTCCCGTTTCCCCGGGCATCCACGGCCTCTCCAACGCCATCCTGGACACGCCCTGGCCCAAGATCCGCCGGGGCCGGGAGGCCTTCCGCCTCCTCCTGGCGCAAAATCCCGAACCGGACCCGGAGGCATTGTTCGGGCTTCTCACGGACATGGAACGGGCCCCCGACGGGGATCTTCCCGAGACGGGGATCGGCCTCGACTGGGAGCGGATCCTGTCCCCGCTGTTCATCGCGAGCCCGACGTACGGCACGCGCTCTTCCACCATCCTGATGATCAACCGCCGCGGCGGGGTCACGTTCATCGAGCGCTCCTTCCAGGGCGCTCCCGAACCCTGGATGACGGCCCGGTTCGCGTTTTCCGCGGAGGTGTCGCCATGAGCGGGCGGGAATACCCCGATCGGCCCCGGGTCGGCGTGGGGGCCATCGTCATCCGGGAGGGCAGGGTTCTCCTCGTCCAACGGGGCATCGAGCCCAGCCGCGGCCTCTGGGCCATTCCCGGCGGATCCCTGGAACTGGGCGAGACAATTCAGGAAGGCGCCGAACGGGAGATCCTGGAGGAAACGGGCATCGTCATTCGGGCCGGCGAACCGGTCTATACGTTTGATTTCTTCGAACGCGACCAGGCGGGACGGATCCGCTTCCACTACGTCATCGTGGACGTGGCGGCGGAGTATGTCTCCGGCCGGGTGCAGAGCGCCGACGATGCCGCGGACGCCCGCTGGCTGTCGCCCGACGAGCTGGAAGCCCTGCCCGTGTCGCGAAACACCCTGCGGGTCCTGAGGAGGATCGGCTTTCTCCCGTGAGGGGGGCCGGTTCGCAATCGGGTGAACCTGTACGCGTGCACGGCGGAGCCGCTCCGGTCGTCCCGCATCGAGGCATAACGGCTTATGGAACAGACAAACGGGCTGGAATTCTTCCTCTGCGTCCTCGGACTGATCTTCATCATCGAGGGTTTGCCCTATTTCGCCTTCCCGGCGCAGGTCAAGCAGTACCTGGTCAAGCTCCTGGAAGTTCCCGACCGGACGCTCCGGATCCTCGGCCTGGGGGCCATCGTTACGGGGCTGCTCCTGGTCTACTTCGGCAGGCGGTAGGATGGACCCGTCGGCCTTCGACTATTGCCTTCCCCCCGAGCGGATCGCCCAGGAGCCGGCGGCGGAGCGCGACCGGTCGCGCCTGCTGGTGGTCCGGCGGGGCCGGGACGGGTCGGAGGAGCGTGTTTTCGCCGATCTTCCGGACCTCCTGCAACCGGGAGATGTCCTGGTCGTCAACGACTCGCGGGTCATCCCGGCACGGCTGAACGGACGGCGGGAAACCGGGGGCGCCGTGGAGATCCTGCTTCTCCCGCTTCCGGCGGGAGTAGACCCGGAGAGGCGAACCTGGGAGGCCCTCCTGCGGCCGGCCCGCCGACTCCGGCCGGGCGACCGGATTCTACTCCCCGAGGGCGCCGAGGCGGAGATCCGGGAACGCATTTCGGACAAAAAGTGGCTCCTTGCATTTCAAACCACAGACACCTTCGACGCCTACCTGGATCGCCATGGACGGCCTCCCCTGCCACCATACATCCGACGCGTTGCCGGAGATTCGAGTACTCCGGCAGACCGCGAGCGCTACCAGACGGTGTATGCCCGGGCGCCCGGCTCCGTGGCGGCTCCCACGGCGGGGCTCCACTTCACTCCGGCGATTTTTGCAGATCTGGAAAAGCGGGATATCCTCACCGCGCGCCTGACGCTCCATGTGGGATACGGCACTTTCCAGCCCCTTCCGGAGGGTCCGGTGGAAAACACCCGCCTGGACGCGGAGCATTACGAGCTGACCGGCGAGGCGGCCCGCCTGATCAACCAAGCCCGGCGCGTGGTGGCCGTCGGGACGACCTCCACCCGGGTTCTGGAGACCCTGGCCGACGAGAACGGGCGAGTGGCCGCCGGGGAGGGATACACAGACCTGTTCATCCGACCCGGACACCGGTTCCGCTGCGCCGGGGCCATGGTGACGAACTTTCACCTCCCCCGGTCGTCCCTTTTCGTCCTGGTCTGCGCCTTCGCCGGAACGGAGCGGATGAAGGAGGCCTACCGCCGGGCCGTGGAGGATGGATTCCGGTTTTATAGTTATGGGGATGCGATGCTGATCCTGTAACTGTGAACGGCTGTTGAAAAAGGGCGTCTGCTGCGTTGCCCTCATCCCGCTCCGCTCGACGTACCACTTGGTACGCCTCGCGGACCGGGATTTCGGGCGCCTTGCATTCAACCCTTTTTGAACAGCCGGGTTGATTCATGGAAATACGTGTGAGAGAGGCTTCCCTCGCGCTCAGAAGCGTTTTTTCGACCCTGCATCGTCTCGCTCCACTGCAAAGTCATAACTCGCGCCGGACGGCGTAGAGACAGATGACTTTGCGGCCGCTGCGCTGCGACGGCAGGGTGCCCCGAAAAAGCCGCTATTCGCGCTCCGGGAAGCCCCACTCCCCGACCGACGTTCGCGGGGGCGTGACCGGGGGTTCCCAGAGGAGCAATTGGGACTTTTTTCCCATCCCTCCAGCCTTCCTGGCCGTCGACGACAAATCGCGGGAAAAAAGGCCGCGACGGCGGAAGCCCCCGTGGCAGCCCCCGCGCCCTGGAAGAAAAGTATGCTGCGGCGTCGTAGCCGTAAATTACGGGAAAAGCAGATTGAAGGATGTCCATGACAGAACCAGGCTTTGAATTGATCAAGGAGGATCACGGGACCAAGGCCCGGCTGGGGCGGATCGCCACGCCCCACGGCGAGATCCGGACACCCGCGTTCATGCCCGTGGGGACCCAGGGAACCGTCAAGTCCCTGATGCCCGAAACGGTCCGGGAGCTTGGCGCCGATATCATCCTGGGAAATACATACCATTTGTATCTCCGGCCCGGCCATGAGCTGATCCGACGCCTCGGGGGCCTTCACCGGTTCATGAACTGGCCCGGCCCGATCCTAACCGACAGCGGCGGGTTCCAGGTCTTCAGCCTCGGCGCCCTCCGCAAGATCGACGAGGAGGGGGTCGCCTTCCAGTCCCACATCGACGGCTCTCCGTACTCCCTCACCCCCGAGTCCGCCGTGGCTATCCAGGAGGCCCTCGGCTCGGACGTCATGATGTGCCTCGACGAGTGCACCCCCTACCCGGCCACGGTCCGGGAGGCCCGCGTCTCCATGGAGCGGACGAACCGCTGGGCCCGGCGCTCCCTGGAGGCGAGGACGAACAGGCGGCAGATGCTCTTCGCCATCGTCCAGGGAGGGATGTACCCGGACCTGCGCCGGCAGGCCCTGGAGGAACTGGCGGCCCTCGATTTCGAGGGCTATGCCCTGGGGGGTCTCAGCGTCGGGGAACCGAAAGATATGATGGAAGAAATCGTGAACGGGACAGCCCCGCTCCTGCCCCGGGAGAAACCCCGCTACCTGATGGGCGTGGGGACCCCCGCCGATATCGTCCGGAGCGTCTCCGCCGGCATCGATCTCTTCGACTGCGTTCTCCCCACACGATGCGCAAGGAATGGATTATTATTTACAAACACCCAAAAGGTTGTTATAAAGCACGCCCGCTGGCGGGAGGATGGATTTCCCCTCGACGAAGCCTGCGACTGCTATACATGCAGGAACTACTCGCGGGCTTACCTCCGGCATCTCTACATGGCCCGGGAGATCCTGGCCATGGTGCTCAACACGATCCACAACGTCCGGTTCTATCTTCGTCTGATGGAACGGATCCGGGAAGAGATCCGAGGGGGGACGTATTCGGTCTGGCAGCGGGAGTTTCTGGACCGGTGGGAAGACGGACCGGCGGGGGATATCGGAGAGAAAACGGATATCTCCGAATAAATCAGGGAGGATATTTTCGTGATCGAAAACGCATATGCCATGGGATTGCCCGGAGGCGGAAGCGGAGGCGGGGACTGGAGCTTCTTCATCATGATGGGCGTCCTGTTCGCCATCTTCTATTTCCTGCTCATCCGGCCCCAGATGAAACAGCAGAAGGAACACAAGGACATGCTGGCCAACCTGACCCATGGAGACCTCGTCATCACCTCCGGGGGAATCCAGGGGAAAGTGACCGCCATCGCGGACAACGTGATAACCCTGGAGATCGCCGAGAAGGTGAGGGTCAAGGTGGGCAAGACCTTCATCACCGCCGTCATCCAGAAGGCTGGGAAGGAAACAAAGGAATAATCAGGGGTTTGCCATGATCAAGAGCATCCGCATCCGTGTTGCCATTACCGTTCTCATCTGCCTGGGGGCGCTGTTTTACCTGACACCGACCCTGGTCCCGGACCTTCCCGAGTTCTGGAAGAAAAACCTGCCTTCGGACCGGATCCACCTGGGGCTGGACCTGCAGGGAGGGATGCACCTGGTACTGGAGGTGGATACCGAAAAGGCCCTGGAAGGCACGGCGGAACGCATCGCCAATGACCTGAAGGAGACCCTGATGGACAAGCGCGTCCGCTTCCGCAACATCGAGCGGGCGAAGGCGGTCATCAGCCTGGAGTTACCCGATCCCGCCTCCCGGGGGGCCTTCGACAAGATCCTGAAGGACAGCTACCCCGACATGGAGGTGGCCAAGTCGGAGACCCGGGAAGGGCGCGATCTGGTGACCCTGAAGATCAGGGACAAGCGGGCGGCGGAGATGAAGAAGTTCGTCGTCGAGCAGAGCCTGGAGACGATCCGCAACCGCGTGGATCAGTTCGGCATCTCCGAGCCGGAAATCATGCCCCAGGGGGACGACCGGATCGTCGTCCAGTTGCCCGGCATCCAGGACCCCGCCAGGGCGAAAAACCTGATCGGCAAGACGGCGCTCCTGGAATTCAAGCTTCTCGATGAGGAGCATTCCCTCGATGAGGCCCTCCGGGGCAGCGTCCCCGAGGGGAGCGTCCTGGCTCACGGTTACAAGGTGGAGCCGGAATCGGGACGCCGCGTCGAGGTTCCCTACCTCGTCAGGAGCAAGACCCTCATGACCGGCGGAGCGCTGGAAAACGCCCAGGTCAAGATCAGCGACCGCTTCGGCGAGCCCTATGTGGCGATCAAGTTCAACAGCCAGGGCGCCACCGAGTTCGAGCGGATCACCGGGGAAAACGTGAAGAAGCGGCTCGCCATCGTGCTGGACGGCGTCGTCCATTCGGCGCCGGTGATCCAGGAAAAGATCTCCGGAGGCAATGCCCAGATCACGGGGACCTTCACCATGGACGAGGCCAAGGACCTGGCCATCGTCCTCCGGGCGGGCGCCCTGCCGGCGCCGGTCGTCATCCTCGAAGAGCGGACCGTGGGACCCTCCATGGGCCAGGATTCCATCAACAAGGGGCTCTGGTCCGTCGCCATCGGCGGCCTGCTCGTGATCCTGTTCATGGGCATCTACTACAAGTGGTCCGGCGTCATCGCCAACAGCGCCGTCATCCTCAATATCATCCTCCTCATGGGAACCCTGGCGGCCTTCAAGGCCACGCTGACCCTGCCGGGCATCGCCGGAATCGTTCTCGTGATCGGCATGGCCGTGGACGCCAACGTGCTCATCTTCGAGCGGATCCGCGAGGAACTGCGGAACGGGAAGACGCCCAAGATGGCCGTCGAGGCGGGCTATGGAAAAGCCTTTCTGACAATCCTCGACTCGAACGTGACGACCCTCATCGCCGCCCTGTTCCTGTTCGGCTTCGGGACCGGTCCCGTGAAGGGGTTCGCCGTAACGCTCACCATCGGTATCATCGCGAGCATGTTCACCGCCGTCTTCGTGACCCGGATCGTCTTCGACCACTTCGTCTGGAACCGGAAAATTTCCAGGATCAGCGTATGAATCCGGGCCTGCTAGCGCCCCGGCCGCACTTTTCTGCATTGAGGAGCACCGCATGGAACTGATCAAAGCGGGAACCAACTTCGATTTCGTCGGCAAGATGAAAATCGCCTTCGGCATATCCCTGGCGCTGATCGTAATCAGCATCGCCTCGGTCATCTGGCACGGCGGGCTCAATTACGGCATCGACTTCGCCGGGGGGACGATCATCCAGATCAAGTTCCAGCAGGAACCGGCGCCGGAGAAGATCCGGGCGGCCTTCAAGCCCATCGGGCTGGAGGGGAGCATCATCCAGCAGTATGGCGAGAATGAAGTGGTGGTGCGCGTCGCCGAAACATCCACCGACATCAAGGGCACCAGCGAAAAGATCCAGGAAGCCCTGACAGCGGCCCTCGGGGCGGGGACCTTCGACATCCGCCGGGTCGAGTTCGTGGGACCCAAGGTGGGAAAAGACCTGACAAAGAAGGCGCTTTTGGCGATCTTCTTCTCCTGGGTCGGCATGCTCATTTACATTGCCTTCCGGTTCGAGTTCCGTTACGGCGTGGGAGGGATCCTCGCCCTGGTGCACGACACGATCATCACCGTCGGGGCCCTGTCGATCATGGGCAAGGAGTTCGACCTCACCATCGTGGCGGCCCTGCTCACGATCATCGGGTACTCCATCAACGACACCATCGTCGTCTTCGACCGGATCCGGGAAAACGTCCGGAAGAATATCAAGCAGGACCTGGCCACGCTGATCAATACCAGCGTGAACGAAACATTGAGCCGGACGATCCTGACCGCCCTGACGGTCCTCATCGTCCTGGTGGCGCTCTTCTTCCTGGGAGGAGCGGTGATCCACGACTTTGCCTTTACGCTCATTGTCGGCATCGTGATTGGAACCTACTCATCCATTTTCATCGCCAGTTCCATCGTGCTTGCCTGGGAAAGGTTCCGCCCGTCAACGATGAAGAGGAAGAAGTAACTTGTCCTTTCTGGAATCGGCCGGCCTTTTTCTTCTCATCGCCGTCTCCCTGGCGGGACTCCTGGCCACCCTCCTCGGCCTGCCCGGTCAGTTCCTGATCCTTGCGGCGGCCCTGGTGTACGCCGCAGCAACGGGATTTGCGACCCTGGGCTGGAAAGTCCTCCTGGTCCTGGTATTTCTGGCGGCCCTGGCGGAAGTGCTCGATTTCGCCCTGCGTGCCGCCGGCGCGGCCCGATTCGGGGCTTCCAGGAAGGGCGCCTGGGCGGCTGCCCTCGGCAGTGTCGCGGGCATGTTCCTCTTCACCCCGTTTCTGTTCGGCCTGGGAACGGTCCTGGGAGCCTTCGCCGGCGGATTTGCCGGCGTTTTTGCCGTGGAGATGATGCGGCAGCGGAAGATCCGGCCGGCGCTACGGGCCGGCCTGGGATCTCTCCTGGGAGGACTCGCGGTCATCCTCGCCAAGGCGGGCACCGCCGTGGTCATGATCGTCGTGACCCTCATCAACATTTATTCGTAGCGGGAATCATGTCGAAACCAAAATCCAAAATTCAGGAATACGCAGAAGCGATCATCATCGCCATTCTCATCGCCCTGTTCATCCGCACTTTTATCGTGCAGGCCTTCAAGATCCCCTCGGGATCCATGAAGCCGACCCTCCAGATCGGGGACCACATCCTGGTGAACAAGTTTCTCTACGGCGTCAAGATCCCCTTCGTTCGCAAGACCTTGATTCCCATCGGGAATCCGAAGCGGGGCGACATCGTTGTCTTCATCTACCCGGAAGACCGCTCCAAGGACTTCATCAAGCGGGTGATCGCCGTCGAAGGGGATACCGTGGAGGTCCGCAACAAGAAGGTCTTCCTGAACGGTAAGCCCCAGGACGACGGCCATGGGATCCATGTGGACGGCGTCATCTTCCCAGCGTCCATCCAGCCCCGGGACAACTTCGGTCCCGTCACCGTTCCCAGGGGCGCGATCTTCGTAATGGGCGACAACCGCGACCAGAGCTACGACAGCCGCTTCTGGGGCTTCGTCGATCTCAAGGACGTCATGGGCAAGGCCTTCGTCATCTACTGGTCCTGGGACCGGGACGACACCTGGGTCCGCTGGGACCGGCTGGGCATGCTGCTCCACTGAGAAGGGGATCGGGCGCTTCTTGATCGACCGGCGAAAGTTGTATATGGTGGCCCGTCCCTGCCATATCCAGGCCGTTCCCCGCAGCGGGTCCGAAAAATACGGAGCGCTCCATGAGTCCAACCCACATCCGGTCCACACTGCTCCTGATCGCCCTGCTTTTTCTCCTCATGGGCATGCCCGCATGGGCGGAAACGCCGTCCATCCGGGAGGGCGAGACCCTTTCCCTCTCCCGCTGCATCGAGATCGCCCTGAAGAGGCACCCGGACCTGGCGGCCTACGCATACGAAGTGGAGGCCCGGGCAGCCCAGGCGGCGCAGGCAAGGAAGGAATACTTCCCCAAGCTTGACGTGACCGGGGGCTACACGCGCTTCAACCCGAACGACAAAAACACCGCCGACGCCTACACCCAGATCCCCCCGGATTCCTACAGCTATTACAGCGCCGCCGCCACCCTCACCCAGAACATCTACGATTTCGGGAAACGGGAAACGAACGTCCGGATCAAGGACCTGTCCCGTGAGGCATCCCTGCATGACCTGGAAGACCGGCGGGTTTCCGTGATCCATTCCGTCCGGGAGGCCTATTACGACCTTCTCCGGACCTCCCGCAACCGGGACGTGCAGACGGAAAAGGTCGGACGGTTCGAATCGCATCTCCGCCAGGCAAAGACCTATTTCGAGGCCGGAACCAAGTCCCGCTACGACGTGACCAAGGCGGAAGTGGACCTGAGCAACGCCCGGCTGGAGCTGACAACCGCGGAAAACGACGAGATGCTGGCCCGGGTCAGCCTGAACCAGGTCATGGGCCTTCCCTCCCCCCCGCCCTACCGGATCGAGGACAACCTGGCCTTCCTGCGCTACGATGTCGTCCTCGCCGACGCCCTGGCAAGGGCCCTCGAGGCGCGGGAGGATCTGAAATCCCTGGCGTCGCAGATCGAGATGGAGGAGCGCGGGATCGATCTGGCCCGCAAGGAATACCTTCCCAGCCTCAGCGGGAAAGCGGCCTACTCCTACGAAGGGAGCGAGAGACCCCTCTCTCGTGGCTGGAACGCCGGCGTGTCGGTATCGGTCAATTTCTTCGAGGGCCTGGCCACACAGAACCGCATCCGGGAGGCCCTGGCGAAGCGGAACAAGCTCCAGGCGCAACTGGATGCCAAGCGGCTGGAGGTTCGCACGGAGATCCAGAAGGCCTACCTGAACCTCGGGAAGGCCGAGCGGACCATCACCGACGCCGCCCTGGCAACCCGGCAGGCGGAGGAAAACCTGGAGATCGTCACGCTCAAGTACTCGGCGGGGCTCAGCACCCCCGTGGAAGTCACCGACGCCACGGTGGGTTACAGCGACGCGAAACTGAAACACATCCAGGCCCTCTACGACTACCGGAAGGCCCGGTCGGCCATCGAGAAGGCCATGGGGATGAAACAATGAAGAAAAATGCCCTCTTCCGGATCGTCTTGTTGCTGGTCACCGTCCTCTCTGCCGCCGGATGCGGCGGGAAAGAGGCACAGCATGCACCGCCTGCGGTCCCCGTTGCGGCCGGCGAGGCGGTCCGCAAAGACATGCCCGTCCAGATTCAGGCCGTCGGGGTCGTGGAGGCATACCGCACGGTGACGGTGGTCCCCCAGGTGACCGGACAGGTCGCGGCCGTCCATTTCCGGGAAGGCCAGGAGGTCCGGAAGGGAGATCTTCTGTTCAGCCTCGATCCCGCCCCCTACCGCGAGGAGCTGCGGCAGGCAGAGGCCCGGCTGGCCAAGGAGGAGGCCCAGTTCGCAAACTCCCGGGCGGAGGCCCGGCGCTACGCCTTCCTCCTGGAGAAAGGCGCCGTGTCCCGGTCCGATTACGACCGTTACCAGACAACGGAAGCCACCCAGTCCCAGACCGTCCGCGACAACCGGGCAGCCGTCGAGAAGGCCCGCCTGAACCTCCAGTACTGCTCCATCCGGGCCCCCATCGCAGGCAAGACGGGAAGCTACGGTGTCAACCCCGGGGCCGTCGTCACGGCCAACACCGGCACGCTCACCACGGTCAACCAGATCCGCCCCGTCTATGTCCGTTTTTCCATCCCGGAGAACCAGTTGACCGACGTCCGCCGGCAGATGCGGCAGTCGTCCCTGAAAGTGACGACCACCCTGCCGGGGAAGGAAAAAGATGCCCGGGAAGGGGTCCTCGTCTTCGTCGACAACACCGTCGATCCCGATTCCGGCATGATCCGCCTCAAGGCGGAGTTCGTCAATCCGGACGGATTCCTGTGGCCGGGACAGTTCGCCAACGCGGCCCTGGAGATCACGATCCAGAAAAACGCCCTGGTGGTGCCGTCTCCCGCCGTCCAGAAGAGCCAGGAAGGCCACTATGTTTTCGTAATCAAACAGGACAAGACGGTGGCCCAGCGCCCCGTGACGGTGGACCGCGTCGTGGGGCCGGAAACGGTCCTGGCCAAGGGCGTGGAGCCCGGGGAGACGGTCGTCACCGACGGCCACCTGAAACTCCGGGAGGGGTTCCCCGTGGAGATCAAAGAGGTCAAAAAGGCGACCGCCGGAAAGCCCTGAAGGCAGGACGATGAACCTCTCCGCAATCTGGATCCGCCGGCCCGTCATGACCATCCTGGTCATGGTGAGCATCCTTTTCTTCGGGATCCACAGCTACCGGCATCTCCCCGTCAACAACCTGCCCAACGTCGACTTCCCGACCATCCAGGTTTATGCCAGCCTCACCGGCGCCAGTCCCGAGATCATGGCCTCCACCGTGGCTACACCGCTGGAGAAGGAGTTCACGAAGATCGCCGGGCTCCAGTCCATGTCCTCCACGAACCGGACAGGCAGCACGACCATCACCCTCCAGTTCTCCCTGGAGCGCAACATCGACGCTGCAGCGCAGGACGTGAACACGGCCATCTCCGCCGCCCGCTATCTCCTCCCCACCGACATGCCCTCGCCTCCGTCGTACGCAAAGACGAACCCGGCCGACCAGCCCATCATGTACTTCGTCATGACCTCCCGGACCATGCCCATGCCGGACGTACAGGACCTGGCGGAGGATTTCGTCAGCGGCACCCTGTCCACCGTGGACGGCGTGGCGCAGGTCAAGGTCATGGGGGCCCAGAAGAAGGCCGTCCGGGTCCGGCTGGACCCGCGGAAGCTGGCGGCCCGGGGCGTCGGCCTCAACGAGGTGACGGACGCCATCAAGCAGGGTAACGTCAGCCGGCCCGGCGGGACCCTCGACGGGTCCTTCCAGTCCTACACGATGGAATCGACGGGCCAGCTTCCCGACGCCCGGTCCTACAACCGCCTCGTCGTGTCCAGCAAGAACGGCATTCCCCTTCGCATCGAGGACATCGGGCATGCAGAGGACGGGATCGAGTTCGAGAAGACGAAGCTCTGGTTTCTGACGAAAGACAAGGAATACAATGCCATCATCCTGGCCGTGAGCAAGCAGCCCGGCCAGAACACGGTGCGGATCGCCGCCGACATGAAGGAGAAGATCCCCCAGCTCCAGAAGATGATCCCCGAGGCCGTAGAGTTCATGCTGCTCTACAACCAGGCGGACTACATCCGGGAATCCATCGAGGATGTCCAGTTCACCCTGGTTCTGACCATTTTCCTGGTCGTCGCGGTGATTTTCCTGTTTCTCGGGTCCCTGCTGCCGACCATCATCCCGGGGCTCGCCGTGCCCCTCTCCCTGGTGGCCACCTTCGCCGTCATGGACCTCCTGGGATTCAGCCTCAACAACCTGTCTCTCATGGCCCTGACCCTGTCGGTCGGGTTTGTCGTCGACGACGCCGTCGTCATGATGGAGAACATCGTCCGCAAGATGGAGGAAGGGGAGGACGCTATGCAGGCGGCCCTCACGGGCTCGCGGGAGATCGGCTTCACGATTCTCTCCATGACCATCTCCCTGGTAGTCGTCTTCATTCCGATCCTCTTCATGGGCGGGATCATCGGCCGCCTGTTCCGGGAGTTCGCCGTCAGCATCGGCGTGGCCATTCTCGTCTCCGGGTTCATCTCCCTCACCCTGACCCCGATGCTCTGCAGTTACCTGCTCCGGGGGTACGGGAAAGGCAAGCGAGGACGCTTCCAGGAGGCATCGGAACGATTCTTTCGGCGGGCCGCCGACTTCTATGGCCGGACCCTCTGGGTTCCCCTCAACCACCCGCGGGCCACGCTGGCCCTGACGGGGGGCATCCTCGTCCTCTCGGTCCTCCTGTTCTTCTGGATTCCCAAGGGCTTCGTTCCCTCCCAGGATCAGGACCACTTCCTCGTCTTCACGAAGGCTGCCGATCGGTCCTCCTTCGACTACATGGTGGAGCACCAGGACCAGGTGAACCGGATCCTCCAGGCTCACCCGGATCTGCGCGGGCTCCTGTCCGTCGCCGGCAGCGAGGAGGGGTCGAACACGGGGTTCTCCCTCGTCACCCTGATACCGGGCTCGAAGAGGAAGGAGAACGTGACCGACATCATCAATGAACTCCGGCCGAAGCTCAACAGCATCCCCGGCCTCGTCGCCTTCCCCTACAACCCGCCCCCCATTCCCATCGGGGGTCGGTCTTCCACCGCCGCCTGGCAGTACACCCTCCAGAGCAACTCCCTGGAGGACCTCTACCGGGCGGCCCTGGCCCTCGAGGTGAAGATGGCCGGCCTCCCGTCCCTCGTGGACGTGAACTCGGACCTCAACATCCAGAGTCCCCGCATCCGGATCGTCATCGACCGGGACAAGGCGTCATCTCTGGGCCTCACGGCCTCTCAGATCCAGGACGGTCTCTACACGTCCTTCGGGTCCCGCCAGGTTTCCACCATCTACAGCACGAGCAACGAGTACAACGTGATCCTGGAGCTGGAACCGGCTTTCCGGGAAGATCCGTCCGTCCTTTCCCTGGTCTACATCAAATCCTCCCGCGACAAGCTCGTTCCCCTGGAGTCCTTCGCCCGCCTGGAGGAAAAGCTGGTGCCGCTGACGGTGAGCCACTCGGGACAGCTTCCCTCGGCCACGATCTCCTTCAACCTCAGGCAGGGCTACTCCATCGACCAGGCCATGGCCCAGATCCGGAACGTCTCCGCCGAAGTGTTGCCCCAGACTGTCACGGCCCAGTTTGAAGGAGCCTCGGAGGAGTTTCAGAAATCATTCGGCAGCCTCGGTTTCCTCCTCTTCGTCACCATTTTTATCATCTACGTGGTCCTGGGAATCCTCTACGAGAGCTTCATCCACCCCGTCACCATCCTCTCGGCCCTGCCACTGGCAGCCTTCGGGGCCCTCGTTTCCCTGCTCCTGTTCCGCCTGGAGCTGGACCTCTATGCCTTTGTCGGAATCATCATGCTCGTGGGGCTGGTGAAGAAGAACGGCATCATGATGGTCGATTTCGCCGTCGTGGCGGAAGAGGAAGAGAAACTGGACGCCCGGAGCGCCATCCACAAGGCCTGCGTGATCCGCTTCCGCCCCATCATGATGACCACCATGGCGGCCCTCTTCGGCACCCTCCCCATCGCGCTGGGCATCGGCGCCGGGGGCGACGCCCGGATGTCCATGGGCGTCTCCGTCGTTGGGGGGCTCCTGTTCTCCCAGATGCTGACCCTCTACGTGACCCCCGTTTTCTACGTCTGCTTCGACCGCCTGGGACAATGGCTGAAACGCGGGAAGGGCCGACCGGCCGAAAACGGCGGCACGCCTCCATCCGCGGGGTCGCTCCCGGCCTGACGCCGGCGGGTCCGCCGCCGCCCGGGGCGACCGGACTCTTTTCACGCCCCGAAAAGTGTGCCATAGTCGCAGCATCCCTCAAGCAACCCTCGATCGAATGCCGGGAGAATTCCATGGCCGAATCTGACGAGACACCGCGTCGCAATTTCGACCGGGCCGCCTCGTTCTGGGACGAGAAGCCGGAACGGGTCCGCCTTGCCGGGGACGTGGCCGAAACGATTATGCGGGAAATTTCGCCGAACGGGCGGATGGACTGCCTCGATCTCGGGTGCGGTACGGGACTGCTCACGCTCATCCTGGCGCCGAAGGTCGGGACGCTGACCGCCGTGGACGGATCCCGCGGCATGCTTGACGTCCTGAACGGCAAGATCGAACGGATAGGATGGACGAATGTAAAGACCCGGCTGGCGGATCTCGAAGCCGACCCCTTACCGGACGGTCCCTACCACCTGGTCGTAAGCAACATGACCCTTCATCACATCCGGGACATCCCCGCGCTCCTCCGGCGGGTTCACGCCGCCCTCCATCCCGGGGGGCGGATCGCCCTGGCGGACCTCGATGCGGAGGGGGGACGCTTCCACAGCGACGACCAGGGCGTTTTCCATTTCGGCTTCGACCGCTCTTCGCTGGCCGGAGACACCGCGGCAGCGGGATTTGCATCCGTTCGGACCCTGACGGCAACCCGGATCCGGAAGGAGGCGAAAGGGGGCGATATCCGGGAGTTTACGGTATTCCTCGTGACCGGAAGAAAACCAGGGGACAAGGAGGGTATGCCATGACGACAGACACCGCGGAATGGAAGAGGCAAGCCACGGCGTTCGCCGTGGATTTTGTCGAATCGGGGATGGTGGTGGGGCTGGGGCATGGAAGCACGGCCATCCACGCCGTGAAGCTGATCGCGGAGCGGCTGAATGCAGGCAGGATCCGGGACATCACGGGCATACCCTGCTCGTTCCAGGCGGAGGAGGAGGCTCTCCGGTACGGCGTGCCGGTGACGACGCTGGACGCCCGGCCCTCCATCGACCTGACCATCGACGGGGCCGACGAGGTGGACCCGAGCCTGAATCTCATCAAAGGCGGAGGAGGAGCCCTTCTGCGGGAGAAGATCGTCGCCCAGGCCAGCCGGCGGGTTGTCATCGTCGTGGACGAATCGAAACTTTCCCCCATGCTGGGGACGAAACGGAGTGTCCCGCTGGAGGTAATCCCCTTCGGGTGGCGGACCCAGCTGGACTTCCTGGAATCCATGGGCGCCAAGGTCACCCTCCGGCGCAACGCCGACAAGAGCCTCTTCAAGACCGACCAGGGTAACCTGATCATGGACTGCCGATTCGGCCCCATCATGGCCCTCCGGGAGCTGGTCCGGGTCCTCGAATCGCGGGCCGGCATCGTGGAGCACGGCCTGTTCCTGGACGCCGTCTCGGAAGTGGTCGCCGCCGGGAAGGCTGGCGTCCGGCACCTGAAAACATCCTGACAGCCGGGCTCCGAAGGGGATTCATGCCGGAACGGATGGAGGATCACACCAGACAGCAGCTTTCCGAGGCGATGGAGGCGATGAAGCAGATTGTCGTGGCGGCGGGCGCCGGGGCCAAGGCAGCCCTGGCCGCGGGCCGCTGCCCGGATACGGTCCGTCGGCGGGAGCAGGAAACCGCCGGAAGCGGAACCGGGAGGAACGAATGATGGACAGAATCCGCCTCGGTATCAGCTCCTGCCTCCTCGGAGAGAACGTCCGCTTCGACGGCGGCCACAAGCTGGACCGCTACCTGCGGGACACCCTTGGAGCCTATGTGGAGTACGTTCCCGTCTGCCCCGAGGTGGAATGCGGGCTGGGGGTTCCCCGGGAGTCGATGCACCTGGAGGGCGACCCGGCGAGGCCCCGCCTGGTCACCACCCGCTCAAGGCGGGATCTCACCGGCCGAATGGAGGCCTGGGCCGACCGCCGCGTGGCCGAACTGGAGAAGGAAGGACTCTGCGGATTCGTCTTCAAGAGCAGGTCCCCCTCCAGCGGCATGGAGCGGGTGAATGTCCATGACGAGGGAGACGGGCGGACCATCCGGAAAGGCTCGGGCATCTTTGCCCGGATCTTCATGGAGCGCTTTCCTCTCCTGCCGGTGGAGGAAGAGGGGCGCCTCCAGGACCCGCTCCTCCGGGAAAACTTCATCGAGCGGATCTTCGCCTGCAGGCGCTGGCAGGAGCTGAACGAATCGGGCCGGACGCCGTCGAGCCTGGTGCGTTTCCACTCGACCCACAAGCTTTTCCTCCTCGCCCACAGCGAAAAGCACTACCGCGAGATGGGGAAGCTGGTGGCGATGGCCGGAACGATCCCGGCGGACGAGCTTTACGCCCGGTACGAAAAGCTCATGATGGAGGCCCTCCGGCTCAAGGCCACGCCGGCCAAGAACGCCAACGTCCTCCAGCACATGGCGGGCTATTTCAAAAAACAGCTCTCCGCCGCCGAGCGGCAGGAGCTGCAGGAGGTCATCGGAGATTACCGGCGGGGCGAGATCCCGCTGATCGTCCCGGTCACCCTGATCCGCCACTACGTCCGGAAGTTCGACGAGCCCTACCTGAAAGACCAAGTCTACCTGAACCCCCACCCGCAAGAGCTGAAGCTCCGCAACCACGCCTGAAGACGGCGGGAATCCCCGTGGCAGCCCCCAGCGCCCCGGAAGATCGCACTTGGCAACAGGAGAAGGAAGGGTTTTTCGTACGTCGAGCGGTGCGGGATGAGGGGAACAAAGCAGACGGCCGTTTTCAGCAGCCCGTCAGTCCTTCCAGAAGCGGGGCATCAGGAATACCAGCACCGTGTAAATCTCCAGCCTCCCCAGGAGCATGCAGGCGATGAGAACCCACTTCCCCACAACCGGCATGTGGCCGAAATGCTCCGTCGGCCCGACGGCGCCCAGCCCGGGTCCCACATTCCCCAGGCAGGTGGCCACGGAGGAAACGGCGGTCATGAAATCGACCCCCAGGGCGCTCATGACCATCGTCGCCAGGACGTAGATGCCGATGAAGAGGATGAAAAAGCCCCAGACGCTGCGGAGGACGCCCTGGGAGACAGGCGTCTTCCCGAGTTTCACAATCGTCATGGCATGGGGATGGATCACGCGGAGGATCTCGAGGTAGGCGTGCTTGACGAGCAGGAGCAGGCGCAGGGTCTTGATGCCGCCCCCGGTGGACCCGGCCATGCTGCCGAGGAACATGCACAGGAGCAGCACAATTTGGGAAAAGGCCGGCCACTGCTTGAAGTCCGCCGTGGCGTAGCCCGTCGTCGTCAGGATCGAGGCCACCTGGAAGGAGGCGTAACGCAGGGCCTCCGGCGCCGACGGGTACGTCCGGCCGCCGTAGAGGTTTGCCGCCACCAGGAGCGTAAGGCCCGCGAAGATGAGGAGATAGACCCGGATCTCCGGGTCCTTCCGGACCGACCGGAAGTCGCCCCGGAGGAGCTTGTAATGGAGGGCGAAGTTCATCCCCGCCAGGACCATGAACACGATCACCACGATCTCGATGTAGAGGCTGTTGTAGGCGGCGATGCTGGCATTTCTCGTGGAGAACCCGCCCGTGGGCATCGTCGTGAAGGTGTGGCAGACGGCGTCGAAGAGGGACATGCCGCCGAAGAGGAGCAGGATGATCTGCACCAGCGTCAGGAGGACATACACTTTCCAGAGGACCTTGGCGGTGTCCGAGATCCTCGGCGTCAGTTTGTCCACCACGGGGCTCGGCGTCTCCGCCTTGTAGAGCTGCATTCCCCCGATTCCAAGGAAGGGGAGGATCGCAATGGACAGGACGATGATCCCCATGCCCCCGAGCCACTGGGTGAGGCTACGCCAGAAGAGGACGCCCCTGGGCAGCTCCTCGACGGCGCTGAAAATGCTGGATCCCGTGGTGGTGAAGCCGGAAATGCACTCGAAGTAGGCGTCCGTAAAATCCGGGATGGCGCCCGTCAGGAGGTAAGGCAGGGTCGCCACCAGGCCGGCAAGCACCCAGCCTCCCGTGACGATGGCGACACCGTCCCGGTGGCTCAGGTACCGGTCCGCGGGCTGCCCCGAGGCGGCCCTCATGACGAGGCCCAGGCATCCGGTGAGGATTGCCGCGAGAAACAGCGGCCGGGCACATGCCTCCCCGTACCAGAGGGAGACCAGGACAGGCAGGACCATGCACAGACCCAGGACGAGAACCAGGATCGAAAGCAGGTGGGCAATGAGCCGCCCGTTCATTCAAAATACTCCAGCTTCACCGTCAGGAGCTTCTCCAGCCGGTCGAAGACGTCCTGCATGGCGAAGATGATGAGCCGGTCCTTGGGCATGACGACCGTGTTCCCCCGGGGAATGATGATCTCCTCCCCCCGCACAATGGCCCCCAGGATCGCCCCCCGGGGAAACTTCACCCGGGAGAGGGGCGCCCGGACGATGTCCGACGTCTCCAGGGCCTCCGCCTCGATGGCCTCGGCCTGCTCCTCCCGGAGCGGGGTGACCGACAGGATCCGCCCCCGGCGGATGTACTGAAGGATGGCCCGAACCGCGGACATCCTCGGATTCAGGACCGTATCGAGACCCATGGCGGAAACGACCGGCATGTAGCTGAGCTTGCTCACCCGGGTGATCGTGCGGCGGGCGCCGAGCCCCTTGGCCAGCAGGGAAATGAAGACGTTGCTCTCCTCGTCGCCCGTGACGGCGATGACGAGGTCCGAGGCGCCGGCATTTTCTTCCCGGAGAAGATCCCGGTCCGTCCCGTCCCCCCGGATGACCATGACCTTGTCCAGGCTCGCCGCCATCTGCTTGCAGCGGTCCCCGTCGTGGTCCAGGATCCGGACGTTCAGGCCCCGGCCGTCGAGAGCCCGGGCCACGGCGTATCCCGTTTCCCCACCGCCGACGATGAAGACGTTTTTCACGGGTCCGGCTTTCAGGTTGAGACGTTCGAGGGTGGCGTCGAGGTGATCCGCCCGGACCGCCATGTAGACCAGGTCGTGGGGCTGGATCGTATCACCGCCGCTGGGAATCAGGATCCGGTGCCCCCGGACGATGGCCGCCACCAGGGCGCTGCCCTCGAATCCCCGGATAGCGCTCAACTTCTGTCCCGAAAAGGGAGATTCGCCGGTCACAAAAAAGCCGATCAGCTTGACCTTGCCGCCGACGAAATCGACGGCTTCGGCAGCCCCCGGAATCTTCATGAGGCTGAGGATCGTCTCCACCATCATGGATTGGGGATTGATGATCAGGTCGACTCCCAGCAGCTCCTTCTGGAAAAGATCCGTCTCCCGGAGATATTCCTCGTTCTTTACCCGGGCGACCTTGAGCATGTGGCGGTTGAGGCTCCGCGCCAGGAGGCACGAGATCAGGTTCACCTCGTCACTGTCGGTGGCCGCGACCAGCATGTCCGCATCCGCGATCCCCGATTCCCGCAGCACCTGGGGACTGGTGCCGGATCCCTGGAAGGACTGGACGTCCAGATTCTCGCCGATCCGCCGGATCTTTCCCGGATCCTTGTCGATCAGCACCACGTCCTGCCTCTCTTCCGACAGCTTTTTCGCGATGTGATAGCCGACCTCGCCGGCCCCGACAATGATGATCTTCACGTTCGACTCCGCCCCTCCCGGCTTTTCTCCGGGAGACCTTATACCACAGATCCGGGAAATGAGAAGCGGCAACCGCCCGCACCGGGAATCGGGCAGTTTGTTCTTGACAGGCCACGGCCTGCTGGACTATCGTATTGCTTCGAAAAGGACCGGTCCTTTTAACTTGATCCGGCGAGATTGAAAAAGGAACGTTATGAAAAAACCGCTCTGCAAATACAGGATGACGTGACGCCTTCCCGATCCCCGGGAAGGTTTTTTTTTGCCAAGGGGGGTAACCCGTCGCATGGAAAAGAAAAAAGTGGTCATCAATGCGGAAGGCATCGACCGTTCCCTCACCCGGATCGCCTATGAAATCCTGGAGAAGAACAAGGGAATCGAAGACCTGGTCCTGATCGGCATCCGGACGGGAGGGATCTATCTCGCCCAGCGGCTGCAGATCAAGATCGAGCAGATCGAGAAGGCCAGGGTACCCATGGGCATCGTCGACATCACCCTCTACCGGGACGACCTCCTGACCTCCAACCGGAAGCCCCGGCTGGGCAAGACAGACATTCCCTTCTCCCTGGACGGCCGGAAGATCGTCCTGGTGGACGACGTCCTGTTCACCGGGCGGACCATCCGGGCGGCCATGGACGCCCTGATCGACTTCGGCCGGCCGAAGCTCATCCAGCTGGCCGTCCTGATCGACCGGGGGCACCGGGAACTCCCCATCCGGGCCGACTTCGTCGGCAAAAACCTCCCTTCTTCTCTCTGGGAGGATGTGAGCGTGCACCTGACGGAAAAAAACGGCGTCGATGAAGTCGTCATCGAGCCCGGCCAGGAATGAGCATGGAACCGGCCACAACACCGGCGGACATACCAGACAGACCAAGCGAGGCCCGCTTATGATCCTGCAGAAAAAAGATATCCTGGGCATCAAGGACCTTCCGGTCGAGGAGATCGCGATCATCCTCGACACGGCGGAGTCCTTCGTGGAGGTGTCCTCCCGGGAGATCAAAAAAGTGCCGACGCTGCGCGGCAAGACGATCATCAACCTCTTTTACGAGGCCAGCACGCGCACCCGGACATCCTTTGAGATCGCCGGGAAGCGATTGAGCGCCGACACCATCAACATCTCCGCCTCCACGAGCAGCGTCGTGAAGGGGGAAACCCTGATCGACACGGCGAAGAACCTGGAGGCCATGAATCCCGATGTGATCGTGATCCGGCACAGTGCCTCCGGGGCGCCTCACATGCTGGCCCGGATGGTGCGGCAGTCCGTCATCAACGCCGGCGACGGGTCCAACGAGCATCCGACCCAGGCACTCCTGGACCTCATGACGATCCGAGCGAAGAAAGGCACCATAACGGGCCTGAAGGTGGCTATTGTCGGGGACATCGCCCACAGCCGGGTGGCCCGCTCCAACATCTACGGCCTCCAGAAAATGGGAGCGCAGGTGACGGTAGCCGGACCCGCCACGATGATGCCCCGGGACATCGAGGGCATGGGCGTGGAGGTCCGGACGTCCCTCGAGGAGGCCGTCTCGGGGGTGGACGTGATCATGATGCTGCGCATCCAGCTGGAGCGGCAGCAGCAGAACTTCTTCCCCTCCCTCCGGGAATACGCCCAGCACTACTGCCTGAGCCGGCGGCACCTCGACCTGGCCGGCCCGGACGTCCTGGTCATGCACCCCGGACCCATCAACCGGGGGGTGGAAATCGCCCCGGAGATCGCCGACGGCCCGTCGTCGGTGATCCTGGAACAGGTAACCAACGGGGTGGCCGTGCGGATGGCCCTCCTCTACCTCCTGACAGGGGGAAAACAATGACCCTTCTCCTCAAAAACGGCCGGCTCGTCGATCCCTCCCAGGACATCGACGGCCCCCTGGATATCCTCATCCGGAACGGCAAGGTGGCCCGGATCGCCCGGAACATCCCCTCCCCCGCCGGCAAAAACAGGAAAGCCGACAGCGGCGCGACCGTCCTGGACATGAAAGGACTCGTGGTGGTCCCCGGGCTCATCGACATGCACGTCCACCTCCGGGAACCCGGCTTCGAATACAAAGAAACCATAGCGACGGGCTGCGAGGCCGCCGTGGCGGGCGGCTTCACCGCCGTGGCCTGCATGGCCAACACCGATCCCGTCAACGACAACCGCTCCGTGACGGAGTTCATCCTCCGCAAGGCCGCGGCCTGCGGAAAGGCCCGCGTCTATCCGGTGGCGTCGATCACCCGGAACCTGGAGGGAAAGATCCTTTCGGAATTCTGGGACCTGAAGGAGGCCGGAGCGGCAGCTTTCTCCGACGACGGCCGTCCGGTCACGAACGGCACCGTCATGCGCCGCGCCCTGGAATACGCCCATTCCCTGGACATGCCCGTCCTGTCCCACAGCGAGGATCCGACCCTGTCGGCGGGCGGTGTGATGAACGAGAGCCTCGTCTCGACGGAGCTCGGGCTCCGGGGAATCCCCGCGGCGGCGGAGGAGACCATGATCGCGCGGGACATCCTGCTGGCCGAGTACACCCGCGCGTCCGTCCACATCTGCCACGTCACCACCGCCGGGTCCGTCCGCCTCATCCGCGAGGCCAAGGCGCGGGGCGTCACCGTGACGGCGGAGACGGCCCCCCACTACTTCACCCTCACCGACGAGGCCCTCAAGGACTACGATACGAACCTGAAGGTCAACCCGCCGCTCCGCTCCACCGCCGACATGGAAGCGGTCCGCGAGGCCCTGCGGGACGGGACCATCGACGCCGTCGCCAGCGACCACGCCCCCCACGCCCTCACCGACAAGGCCGTCGAGTTCGACCTGGCAGCCTTCGGCATGGTGGGCCTCGAGACGTCCCTGGGCCTCACCCTGAAGCTGGTCCACAAGGGAATCCTCTCGCTGCCGGAACTGGTTGTCCGGATGAGCGTCCGGCCGGCGCAGATCCTCCGCGTCCCCGGAGGCACCCTGAAGCCCGGGTCCGACGCGGACATCACCGTGCTGGACCTGAACCGTTTCTGGACGGTGGACAGCGGCTCTTTCCGCTCCCGGAGCCGGAACACGCCGTTCCAGGACATGCCCATGAAGGGCCGGGCGGTGATGACCATCGTGGGAGGTCAGGTCGTATACCGTGAGCTCGAGAACGCCCCTTAAGGCCGAGGCCTTCGTCCTCCGGACGCTGGACTACGGGGACTCGGACCGCATCGTCACCTTCCTGACCGAAGACTTCGGCAAGGTCCGGGGAATCGCCAAGGGGGCCCGGAAGAGCCGGAAACGATTCGCCAACGCCCTGGAGCCCTTCTCGCGGGTCCGGATCCTCTTCTCCCGCCGCTCCCGGGACTCCCTCGCCCTGATCGAGATGAGCGAGCCCGTGGACCACCACGAGGCCCTCCGGGGGGACCTGGAAAAGACGCTTCTCGCGTCCTGCGTCGTCGATCTCGCCGACCATTTCTCCGTGGAAGGGAAGCCGAATGATTCTCTCTACGGCCTCGTCCGGGATTTCCTTCACCTGCTCGACCGGGAGCCCGCCCTGACGGAGGATCATCTCCGGTTTTTCGAGATCCGCCTCCTGAAGGCCGCCGGGTTCGAGCCCGTCCTGGACCGGTGCACCGCCTGCCGGTGCGAGGCAGGCAACGGGACCTGGCGTTTCGATCCACGGCAGGGCGGAGTCCGGTGCGGGGCCTGCGGGACCGAAGACCCCGACGCCGTAACCGTTACGGCGGGAACCCTGAAAACCCTTCTCCTGGGAAAGGACGTGGAGCTCGAACGGATCGGACGGATCGGCTTCACCCGCCAGGCGGCGGAAGAAAGCCGGGCGTTGACGGCCCGCTTCATCCGGCACCTTCTGGGACGGGAGATCAAGTCGCTCCAGGTTCTGCGCGCCGTACGGCGCCTGGGGGAATAGCCGTGGACCGGTCCGCCCTCGACGCCATCGTGGACAGCGCCCCCCGGGGACCCGGCGTCTACCTGATGAAGGGCCGCGAGGGAGAGGTTCTCTACGTCGGCAAGGCCAAGGATCTCCGCAGCCGCCTCAAGAGTTACGCCGGCGGAACGGACGGGCGGTTCATGATCCCCTTCCTCGTCGGCCGCCTCGAAGACGTGGAGTTCATCGTCACGGCGACGGAAAAGGAAGCCCTCCTCCTCGAAAACACCCTCATCAAGGAGCACCGCCCCCGCTACAACGTCGATTTCCGGGACGACAAGGCCTACTTCCACATCCGCCTCGACATGCGGGAGCCATTCCCGCGCTACCAGCTCGTGCGGCGCCCGCGGAAGGACGGCGCCCGCTATTTCGGCCCCTTCCCGTCGAGCGCCTCGGCCCGGGAGACCCTCTCCTTCCTCCATGGCCTGTTCCCTCTCCGGACCTGCCGGGACACGGACTTCCGCGGCCGGCGCAGGCCCTGCCTGGAGTACCAGATCCGCCGCTGCTCCGCCCCCTGCACGGGCCTCATCGAGGCGGGTCCCTACGCCGCCCTCGTGTCGGACAGCCTGGCCTTCCTCGAGGGGCGGGAGCGGGTCCTCCTGGGGGACCTCCGCCGCCGGATGGAAAAAGCCGCGGAGGCCCTCCGGTTCGAGGAGGCGGCCCTGCTCCGCGACCGCATCGGGGCGATCGAGCGGGTCCTGGAGAAGCAGCACGTCCTTTCCATGACGCATCGCGACCGGGACGTCTTCGGCATCCACGGGGAAGAACATCTGACCCGGGCCTGCGTTCTCTTCGTCCGCAAGGGCAAGGTCACGGGGCAGCTTCTTTTTCCTCCGATCCGACTCGCCCTCGACCGGGAGGAGATCCTCTCGGCCCTTCTGAAGCGCTACTACGACGGTGAAGTCCTCATTCCACCGGAAATCCTCCTGCCCGTCGACATCCCGGACCGGGAGGTCGTCGCCGAATGGCTGAGCGACCGGAGCGGACGAAGGGTCGCGCTTTCCGTTCCCCGGCGGGGGGAGCCGCGAAAGCTGGTGGAGATGGCCGTCCGGAATGCCCTCCAGGTTGCGCGCGCTCCCGGGTCGGATCCGCGGCGGGCTCTGGAACTCGCGGCGGAAAAGCTGTCCCTGAACAGGATCCCGGAGCGGATCGAGTGCTTCGACATCGCCAGCCTCGGGGCGGAAGTCGCCGTCGGCTCCAAGGTCGCCTTCCGGGAGGGGCGGCCCGACCGGGGACGGTATCGCCGCTACCGGGTCCGGACGGTGGAGGGCATTGACGACTACGGGATGATGTACGAGGTTCTCCGGCGCCGCCTCTCGGGAAGCGAAGAGCCGCCCGACCTGATCGTTGTGGACGGTGGAAAGGGACACCTGCGGGTGGCCCTGTCGGCCCTCCGCGACACAGGTGTGAAGGACGTGGAGGTGGTCGCCCTGGCCAAGGAATCCCGGGAGCACCCGCCCGGAGGCAGGGAGCCCCGGGGAGACCGGGTATTTCTTCCCGGACGCAAGGACGCCCTCGACCCGTCCCGCTGGCCGCCGCTCCTGCACCTTCTTCAGCAGGTCCGCGACGAGGCCCACCGTTTCGCCCAGGCCTACCTCCATCAACGGAAGGCAAAAAACGATCTTACCTCCGCCTTGGACAAGATCCCCGGCGTCGGCCCCGGGCGCCGCGAGGCCCTGCTTAAGGCACTGGGCTCCGCGGCCGCCGTTCGCAAGGCCGACGTCCCGACCTTGCAAAAGGCCGGCGGGATTGGTAAGAAAACCGCAGAGAGGATCGCCGCCTTCTTCCGGGAATCGCCGGGCGGCCCGGCCGGTTCATGAGTTTTCTTTCCATCCTGATCATCGCCGTGGGGCTCGGCATGGACGCTTTCTCCGTGGCCATCGGCATCGGTGCCGTCCGGGGACGCGTTTCCCCCGGCCCCGTTCTCCGGCTTTCCGTTTCCTTCGGGGCCTTCCAGTTTTTCATGCCGCTCCTCGGCTGGCTGGCGGGAAGCACCGTCGTCGAGCGCATCTCCGAGTACGACCACTGGGTGGCCTTCGGGCTCCTGCTCTTCGTGGGCGTCAGGATGATCCATGAATCCCTCGCCGGGGACGGAAAGACGGGCGGAAACCGGGAAGACCCGACGCGGGGCTGGACGCTCCTGATGCTCTCGGTGGCCACCAGCATCGACGCCCTGGCGGTGGGGATGACCATGGCCCTGCTCAAGACGCCCATCCTGTATCCGAGCGTCGTCATCGGCGTTGTCGCCTTCGTCATGACCATGGCGGGCATGCTGGCCGGACGCCGGCTGGCGTCCCTTTTCGGCCGGAAGGTGGAGTTGCTGGGCGGGCTGATCCTGATCGGCATCGGCGTCCAGATCCTCGTTGAACACATGATGTGACCGCTCCGGGAGGGTTCCATGAAGGAGGCAAACGGATCACACGGAGAAACGGCGAAGATCCGGCGGTATCACCTGCTGCCCTCGGATCTGGGCTTCGCAGCGGTGGTCCGGGGGACCGGCGGATCGGGCAGCATCGTCCGCATCTACCTCCCCACCCGCCGCCACGAGCTGTCCCGTCGGATCATCCTGGACTTCCCCGGGGCGCTGCCATCGAAGGACGGGTCGAACGGGAAAATGGAAAAGGTCCTCCACCGCCTCCTCTGCGGGGAGGCCGCCCTCGTCCCAATCGAGGAACTGGAGATGGATTCTCTGGTTCCCTTCCGGCGCCGGGTCCTCCTGGAAACGGGACGGATACCCCGGGGAAGGGTGAGGACCTACGGGTCCCTGGCGGCCGCCGCGGGCCATTCCGGAGCGGCCCGGGCCGTCGGCTCCGTGATGGCCTCCAATCCCTTCCCCCTTGCCATCCCCTGCCACCGGGTCGTCCGCTCCGACGGCAGCCTGGGCGGCTTCGGCGGCGGCCCGGCCCTGAAAAGGGATCTGCTGGAGCAGGAGGGAATCCGGTTTGACGGGCGGGACCGGGTCCGCCCCGACTTTCTGCTCTGAGTCCTCCCCCGCAAAGCAAGGAGGTGCCGGCCATGAAAACGATGAAAATCTTCAGGAAAAGGAAAGAGCAACCTTCCACCGGCGCGCGCTCCCAGCCGTCTCCGTCTCCGTCCCCTCCTCCGCCGCCGCCGAAACCGCCCGGTTCCTACGAGCCGGTCAAGCCCAAGGGCGGGGGATGGAGAGCGCTGCCGTTCCTCCTCATCATCGGGATCATCCTGGTCATCTCCGCAGCCTATGATTTTATCCGCGAGTCGGATCCCTTCCGGCTCTGCGAGACCTACCTGAAACAGAATCCGCAGATCCGGGAGGTGGTGGGAGAGGTCCGGGAGGTGAAGCCCTGGTTCCCCGTCAGCATCAGCACGTCCGGACAGCAGGGACGGGCCACCATGACCTTCCTCGTGGAGGGGACGAAAGGCACCGTCAAGGCACAGGCGACCCTGACAAAACAGCGCGGTGCCTGGAAAATCCTGACTGCTTCCTATGAGGACAATCAGGGGAAAATACACCCCCTCGTCATGGAAACGCCCGGAGCGGAGCGGTCCGGCCGCATGCCCGTCACCGGCGACATCCCCGTCACCGGCAAACCCTCCCTCCCCGGCGACACCCCCCTCATCGCCGTCCGGCCCGCCGTCGCGGAACCCATCCAGGAGGGCCTGATGCACCTGAAGCAGAACCGGCTGGATAAGGCCGTCGCCGCCTTCAGCCGGGCCATCGATGCGGATCCGACGAATGACAAGGCCCATTACCTGCGGGGACGGACCCTGGCGAGACAGAACCAGGAAGTGCGCGCCGTGGAGGATCTCAACCGGGCGGTGGCTCTGAATCCCCGAAACGCCGACGCCCACAACTGGCTCGGCTGGATCCACAGCAGAAACAACCGGAACGACGAGGCCATCGTCTCCCTCACGAAGGCCATCGAGCTCAGGCCGAATAACGGCTGGGCTTATTACAACCGGGGCCGCTGCTACTATCGCAAGGGGGAAGCGGCGAAATCCATGGAGGACGCCCGAATGGCCTGCACCCTGGGAATCAAGGACGCCTGCAAGGTCTATGACCGGCTGAAGAAAACATGAGCGGCGGCCACGATTTGCAAAGACCGGAGAAATCAAGGAACATGAACCTCGTCACACTTGCAGACGACAATCTCAGCCGTTTCGGCGAATACCCCTTCCTGGTCTTCGAGGAAGAAACCTTCACCAGCGCGGGAATTCTCCGGGATGCCAACCGGCTGGCCTCCGGCCTGAAAAGGCTCGGCATCGGCAGGGGCGACCGGGTGGCGGTGCTTCTTCCCAACTGCCCCGAGGTCATCATCGGCTACCAGGGAATCCTGCGGTGCGGCGCCGTCATCGTCCCCGTCATCCCGTCCGTCGGGGCGACGGAACTGGGGCACATCCTGAAGGACTGCGCAGCCAAAGGCCTCATCACGAGCCCGGAAATCCTGAACGTGCACAAGGCGCTTGTTAACTCCGCCGGCTCCCTGAAACACCGCATCCTCACCGGTGACACCCCTCCACCCGGAGCGATCTCCTTCCGATCCCTCGCCGCGGCGGACCCGGAAAACGACGGAAAGCCGGACCTCCGGGAGACGGACCTTGCCGTCATTCTCTACACGGCCGGGACGACGTGGAACCCCAAAGGCGTGATGCTGACCCACGCCAATCTGTATGCCAACGCGGTCAATGCGGCCCGTGCCCACGGAACGAAGGCGTCGGATGTGACGCTCGTGGCCCTGCCCCTGTCCCACTCCTTCGGGATCACGACCATGAACAAGGCCTATCAATACGGGAATCTCCACGTCCTGATGCGGCGATTTCATGCGGAGGAGGCCTTCGCCCTGATCGAGAGGCACCGGGTGACCGATTTCCCTGGGGTTCCGGCCATGTTCATGATGATGCTGGGCAGCCCGGAGGCGGCGAAGTACGACCTCTCGTCGCTGAGAAAGTGCCTCGCCGGATCGGCCCCCTTTCCCCTCCCGGCGCTCCGGCGCTTCGAGGAGACCTTCCGCTGCACCGTGTATCCCGCCTACGGGCTCTCGGAGGCAGCGCCGGCGGTCAGCACCAACTACCAGGGCCGCCCCGTCAAGCCGGACTCCGTCGGCCAGCCGATCCCCTCCGTGGAAGTGAGGATCGTCGACGACCGGGATCAAGACGTCGCCGCCGGAGAGGTGGGGGAGCTGATCGTCCGGGGTCCCAGCGTCGCGGCCGGTTACCTGAATCTTCCCGAAGAAACCGCCCGGACCTTCCAGGAGGGCTGGCTGTACACGGGAGACATGGCGCGGATGGACGGGGACGGCTACCTTTACATCGTGGAGCGGAAGAAAGACCTGATCATCCGCGGAGGCTTCAACATCTACCCTCGCGACATCGAAGAGGTCCTCCACCGGCACGCGGCCGTCCGGGACGTAGCGGCCGTCGGCATGCCCGATCCGGTCGTCGGGGAAGAGGCCGTCGCGTACGTGGAGCTCAGGGAGGGTGCGACCGTCGAGGAAAAAGCCCTTCTCCGGCACTGCCGGGATCATCTCTCCCGCCACAAGTGGCCCCTCCGCGTGACCGTCGTCGAACGACTGCCGCGCAATCCCATGGGCAAGATCCTGCGCCGGGAACTGCGCAAGCGGACGGCATCCGGGGAGGAATGACCTCCGCGGGACGGACCGGCAGCCGGGAGACGGGGCAATAGGCCGCCCCGGAAACAGGCTGAATACAGAAGAAAGGGAGAAAACCGGATGAAGTCCGAAAAAACGGGAAAGAAGGTGCTGGTGCTTCTGGGAAGCCCCCGGAAGAAGGGAAACACGGCGATCCTTGCCGGGGAGATCGCCCGGGGGGCCGCGTCGAAGGGGGCGAAGGTGGAGACGGTGTACCTCCACGACCTCCGGATCTCCCCCTGCCGGGGCTGCATGGCCTGCCAGAAGAAGAACGCGAAGCGCTGCGCCATCGACGACGACATGCAGGCCATCTACCCCAAGCTTCTGGCCGCCGATGCCTGGGTCATCGCCAGTCCCGTCTACTGGTTCACCATGACCGCCCAGACGAAGCTCTGGATGGACCGCTGCTTCGCCCTGCCCGCCTACGGGAAGGACCCCTTCCGGGGAAAGCGGATCGCCGTGGCCATGGCCTACGGTGGGGAAGACCCCTTCGATTCCGGCGCCGTCAACGCCTTCCGGGCCTTCCAGGACGCCTATGCCTACGTGGAGGCCGACCTCGTCGGTATGGTCTACGGCAGCGCCATGGAGGCCGGGAAGATCCGGGCCGACGAAAAGACGATGAAGGAGGCCCGGGCCCTGGGCATGAAGCTGGCGGCACCGTGAAGACTCGCCGCTGCCGGAGAGGTCGAAATCTTCTGCACTGAGGGTTCCTTTTCAAATCCCTGACAAAAAAACCTTGACTTTATAGCCGTGCCCCTTTAAACGGAGTGAACGTTCATTCCGCACCACCGGCAAGGAGCACCCGGCGTTTGAAAGCACCCACCAAACGAGACGAAATTCTTGAAGCCGCCCTGGAGTTGATCGCCGAGCGCGGTTTCCACGGGGCGCCCATGGCCATGATCGCCGAAAAGGCGGGGGTGGGGGCGGGGACAATCTACCGCTATTTCGAGACGAAGGAAGCCCTGATCCGGCAACTCTTCGATGAGCTGAAAGGGAATATCATGGCAGCCCTCCTGGCGGGTCACCCGACCGGCAGACCGGCCCGGGAGCGGTTTTTTCATTTGTGGAAAGTGCTGCTCCGGTACATGGCCGCCAATCCCCTCCATTTCCGATACATGGAACAGTATCATAACTCCCCCTACGGCGTGGCCCAGCACCGGGACAGGCTCCTGAACAAGCCGGAAGGACAGGATCCCATCCGGGACCTTTTCGAGGAGGGAGTCGAACAGCAGATCCTGAAGGACCTACCCATCATGGTTTTGTTTTCCCTGGCCTTCGGTCCCCTGTTCGGCCTGATCCAGGATCAGCTCAACGGATTCATCGAAATGGACGAAGACCTGACCGAAAGAACCGCAGAGGCCTGCTGGGACGCGTTGAAAAGGTAACAAAAGCAGGCACGGGCGGGCGGAGATCTTCCCCGCGCTTCCATGGTGCGAAGAATGAACATTCATTCCGTGAATATGTTTCCGGAAGGTTCCTCAGAAGCGAATACCGTGCCCGGTAGCGGGCAGTGAACGACTTGCAGGCAACGACATCGAGGTGTGGCATGCAGATTTTCGAAAGAACAGGGCGTATGGCCGCCGCCGTGATTTTCCTGTGCATACTGATCACTGCCGGCTGCGGACAGCAGACGGCAGGGGGACCGCAGAGAGGCGGACCGCCGGAGGTCGCCGTCATTACCATTCAGCCTCAGGCGGTGGCCACCACGACGGAGCTGGCCGGTCGGACATCCGCCGACAAGGTCGCCGAGGTGCGTCCCCAGGTGGGCGGCATCATCCAGAAGCGCCTGTTCACGGAAGGCTCCGATGTCAAGGCCGGTCAGGTTCTCTACCAGATCGATCCGGCCCCCTATCAGGCTGCGTTTGACAATGCCCGGGCCGCCCTGGCCCGCTCCGAGGCCAACCTGCCGGCGATCCAGTTGAGGGCCGGGCGTGTACAGGAACTGCTGGCCGACAGGGCGGTCAGCAAGCAGGACTATGACGACGCAACGGCCGCACTGAAACAGGCAGAGGCGGACGTCCAGTATTGGAAAGCCACGGTCGAAAACGCCCGGATCAACCTGAAATACACCTCCGTCACGGCGCCCATCTCGGGCCGCATCGGACGATCGAGCGTCACCGAGGGCGCCCTCGTTTCTGCGTATCAGCCCGCGCCCCTGGCCGTGATTCAGCGGCTGGACCCCATGTACGTGGACGTTCCCCAGTCCACGACGGAACTCCTGCGGCTGCGGCGCAGCGCGGAGGCAGGCCGCCTTGACCAGAACGGAGCGGGCCAGAAGCGGGTGCGGCTCATCCTGGACGACGGCACAGTCTATTCTATGGAAGGAATCTTGACGTTCCGCGACATCACCGTCGATCCAACGACCGGTTCGGTGACCCTCCGGGCGGTCTTTCCCAATCCGAAGGGCGTTCTTCTGCCGGGCATGTACGTCCGGGCGGTGGTGCAGGAAGGCGTCCACAAGCAGGCCATCCTGATTCCCCAGCAGTCCGTGTCCCGCGATCCAAAGGGGAATCCCCTGACGCTGATCGTAGACGACCAGGGCAAGGTTCAGCAGCGCGCACTCACGCTGGATCGCGCCATCGGCAGCCAGTGGCTCGTCGTCTCCGGCCTCGCGGCGGGCGAGAAGGTGATTGTCGAGGGCATGCAGAAGGCAAGGCCCGGCGCCACCGTAAAGGCCGTCCCTTTTGTCGCCGAGGAAGAAAAAAGTACCGGAGCAGCGAAAGGCACAACCACGCAGCCGGCAGCAAAGAACGGGCGGTGATCGGCGATGCTGTCGAAATTCTTCCTGGATCGTCCGGTCTTTGCATGGGTCATCGCCATCATCATCATGGCGGCGGGGGGGCTTGCGATCTACAACCTGCCCATCTCCCAGTACCCCCTCATCGCGCCGCCCTCCATCGCCATCAGCGCCTATTATCCCGGGGCCTCGGCGGAGACCGTGGAGAACAGCGTCACCCAGATCATCGAGCAGAAGATGACGGGCTTCGAGAAGCTGCTCTACATGTCCGCCACCAGCGATTCCTCGGGCTCCTCCCGAATTGAGCTGACCTTCGAGGCGGGAACCGACCCGGATCTCGCCTGGGCCCAGGTGCAGAACAAGCTCCAGCTCGCCATGTCCAGCCTGCCCGACGTGGTCAAGAATCAGGGGGTCCAGGTCAGCAAGTCCACCCGGAACTACCTGATGGTCGTGGGACTGATCTCGGAAGACGGAAGCATGGACGGCAACGACCTGAGAGACTTCGCCGTCTCCAACCTGGAGAAGGTCCTGGCGCGGGTGCCCGGCGTGGGCGAGGTTCAGATCTTCGGCAGCGGCTACGCCATGCGCGTCTGGGTCGATCCCAACAAGCTCCGGGATTACAGCCTGACGATGGCGGAGGTGGTCGCGGCGCTCAAGACCTACAACGTCGAGGTCTCCGCCGGGCAGTTCGGCGGGGCCCCGGCTGTGAAGGGCCAGCGCATGAACGCCTCCATCGTCGTCCAGAACATGCTCAAGACCCCCGAGGAGTTCGCCGCCATCCCCATCCGAATCAACCCGGACGGCTCCATGGTTCGCATCCGGGACGTGGGCCGGACGGAGCTGGGGACCGAGGCCTACGACATCGCGGGCGCCTTCAACGGGAAGCCCTCCGCGGGCATCGCCATCCGGCAGGCCGCCGGCGCCAATGCGTTGGATACGGCCAACGGCGTCCGGGCGAAAATGGCGGAGATGAGCCGGTTCTTCCCCGCGGGGATCACGATCGTCTATCCCCACGACACCACCCCCTTCATCCGGGTAGCCATCAATGAAGTGGTGAAGACCCTCTTCGAGGCGATCTTCCTGGTCTTCCTGGTCATGTGGCTCTTCCTGGGCAACATGCGGGCCACCCTGATCCCGACCATCGCCGTGCCCGTCGTGATCCTGGGAACGTTCGCCGTGCTGGGGCTCTTCGGTTTCTCCATCAACATGCTGACCATGTTCGCCATGGTACTGGCCATCGGCCTGCTCGTAGACGACGCCATCGTGGTCGTGGAGAACGTGGAGCGGATCATGAGCGAGGAAGGCATTTCGCCCCGGGAGGCCACCGCCAAATCGATGGAGCAGATCACCAGCGCCCTGATCGGCATCGGACTCGTCCTTTCGGCGGTGTTCGGCCCCATGGCCTTTTTCCCCGGCTCCACCGGCATCATTTATCGCCAGTTCTCCGTGACCATCATCTCCTCCATGCTCCTGTCGGTCGTGGTGGCCCTGATCCTCACGCCGGTGCTCTGCGCGTCTCTCCTCAAGCCGGTGGAGGCGGGACACGAACCGGGCGACAACGCGATTCCCTTCCTCCGTCCCTTCTTTCGCCGTTTCGACCGCTGGTTCTTCCATGTCCGGGACCTCTACACGAAGCTGGTCGGCCGGTCCCTGACCCGGAAACGGCGCTACCTGGCCATTTTCATGGCGATCGTGGTCTGCATGGGATTCCTGTACCTCCGGATGCCCACGGGCTATCTTCCCGACGAAGACCAGGGGATCCTCCTTGCCCAGGTGATCATGCCGACGGGCTCCACGCTGGAGCAGACCGAGCAGGTCACGAGGCGGATCGAGCGCTATTTCCAGGAAAACGAGAAGGAGGCGGTGGCCTCGACGATGGGCATCAACGGGATCGGTTTTTCCGGAAGGTCTCAGAACAACGGCATGGTGTTCATCAAGCTGAAGGACTGGGAGCTCCGCGACCGGAAAGACCTGAAGGCGAAGGCCGTTGCGGGAAGGGCCATGGGCGCCCTCGCAGGCATCCGCAACGCCATGGTGTTCATCTTCGCACCGCCCGCCGTGTCTGAACTGGGCATGGCCAGGGGTGTCGATTTCCAGCTGCTGGACCGCGGCGGCCTCGGGCACGCTGCCCTGATCGAGGCGCAGAACCAGCTTCTCGGGATTACGGCCGAGGACAGGAGGCTCACCTCTGTCCGGCCCAACAGCATCCCGGACGTGCCCGAATACCGGGTCGACGTGGACTGGGGAAAGGCCGGCGCCATGGGTGCTCCCATCTCTTCCATCCACAGCACGATCTCGGCGGCCTTCGGCGGTGCCTATGCCAACGACTTCATCAAGGACGGCCGGGTCAAGCGGGTGTACGTTCAGGCAGATGCCCCCCACCGCATGCTGCCCAGCGACCTGGGGAAACTCTATGTCCGGAACACACGGGGAGAAATGGTTCCCTTTTCGTCTTTCGCCACGGGCCGCTGGACCTCCGGTCCTCCCCAGCTGTCGCGTTTCAACGGGTTTCCCTCCATCAACATCTGGGGCGAGCCGAAGCAGGACATCAGTTCGGGAGAGGCCATGCAGGCCATGGAAGAGGCGGTGGCAAAACTGCCCAAGGGAATCGGCTACGACTGGACCGGGCTTTCCTACCAGGAGCGGATGTCGAGTTCCCAGGCGCCCCTGCTCTACGCCTTTTCGGTCTTCGTAATCTTCCTGTGCCTGGCGGCGCTGTACGAGAGCTGGACCATTCCCATTTCGATCCTGCTGGTTCTACCCCTGGGTGTAATCGGCGGCGTCATCGCCTCGAGCATGCGGGGGCTTAACAACGACGTCTATTTCCAGATCGGCCTCCTGACCACCCTGGGCCTCACGACCAAGAACGCCATCCTGATCGTGCAGTTCGCCAAGGGAGGACTGGAAAAGGGCATGGGGCTGATCGAGGCCACGATGGAGGGAGCGAAGCTCCGCTTCCGCCCGATCGTCATGACCTCGCTGGCCTTCGGCTTCGGAGTTCTGCCCCTGGCCATCACCACCGGTGCCGGCGCGGGGGCGCAAAACGCCATCGGAACCGGCGTGCTGGGAGGAATGGTGACCGCCACGGTGCTCGTGGTCATTTTCTCACCCCTTTTCTATGTCCTGGTCGAGCGGGTCTTCGGCAGGCGTGGAAGGATCGAGAAAGCCGGATCCGGCGGCGGAAGCCGATTTCTCCCGGCGCTGAAAGAAAAACTCTTCGGAAAAAGCAAGACAGAGGAAACCGTCAAGCCGGAGGACACAAGCCCGGCAGAGGATCGCTGATATGAGCAGAAAGACCTTTCTTCTCTTGGCCGTGGTGACAGCACTCCTCGGTGGATGCACGCTGGCCCCGGAATACACCAGGCCCGCCTCTCCCGTTCCCGCGGACTGGCCGGCCGGGGCGGCCTACAAGGAAACAAAGGCCGCTGCACCCGCGCCGGCCGCTTCGGAGCTTCCGTGGCGGGAGTTCATCACCGATGAGCGCCTCCGGAAAGTCATCGAGACATCCCTCTCCAACAACCGCGACCTCCGCCTCGCCATCCTGAACGTGGAAAAGGCGGAGGCGCTCTACGGCGTCCAGCGGGCCTCCCTCCTGCCATCGGTCAACGCAACCGGCAGCGTTTACAGGGAACGGATCCCGGCCGATCTCTCGAGTTCCGGAACGGATGTCATTTCCAGGAAAAACAGCGTCACCGCCGGCGTCAGCGCCTGGGAAATCGACTTCTTCGGCCGCCTTCAGAGCCTGAAGGACGAAGCATGGGAACAGTACCTCGCCACGGACCAGGATCGCCGGAGCGCCCAGATCATGCTCGTCTCCGCCGTAGCCAACGCCTACTTCGCCCTGGCGGCGGACCGGGAGAACCTGAAACTGGCCGCCGCGACCCTGGAGGCGCAGGAGACCACCTACAACCTGGTCCGGAAGCGTCACGACGTGGGACTGGTCTCCGCGCTGACCCTCCGGCAGGCCCAGAGCCAGGTGGAAGCGGCCCGGGGGAGCGTCGCCCGGTACACGCAACTGGTCGCGCAGGATGAAAACGCCCTCCATCTCCTGGCCGGTTCGCCCCTGCCGCCGGGGCTCCTGCCGGAGTCGCTGACCCGTATCACTCCCCCCGCGGAAATCGCCTCCGGCCTGTCATCCGACCCGCTCCTCAAGCGGCCGGACGTGCTGGCGGCGGAGCATCGGCTCAAGGCGGCCCATGCCAACATCGGCGCCGCCCGGGCGGCGTTCTTCCCCCGCATTTCCCTTTCCACGACCATCGGCACGGCCAGCGCCGAGCTGTCGGGGCTATTCCGGGCCGGCTCCGCCGCGTGGACCTTCGCGCCGCAGATCGTGCTGCCGATCTTTGATGCCCGCACGTGGTCGGCCTACGAGGTGACGAAAGTAGTCCGGGAAATGGCGGTGGCCCAGTACGAGAAAGCCATTCAGACGGCGTTCCGGGAAGCGGCCGACGCCCTTGTCGTCCGGGGCACCGTGGAGCAGCAGATCGAGGCCCAGGAGGCGCTGGTCGAGGCGCTCGCGGAGGCCTCGCGTCTCTCCAATGCCCGGTACGAAAAGGGAATCGACAGCTACCTGGGCGTTCTCGATGCCCAGCGCTCCCTCTACGGCGCACAGCAGGGACTGATCTCCCTGCGCCTGGCCCGGTACGCCAACCTGGTCACCCTTTACAAGGTTCTGGGCGGAGGCGTCTGAGCGGCAGGCACCACGTTTCCGCCGCGGCGGTTATCGCAGCGGCGGCAGGAAGAAATCGCCGACATGGACCTGCGATCTCCCGGATGACGGCTGGCGTTGATCCGTCCCGTTCCCGGGAAAGCAAAGGAAGAATGGACATGGCCTTTTATCCGCAGATTTTCTTCCCCGGCAAGGGGGAGGGAGGTCTCCGGGGGGAAAAGAACCGGAAACGCGGGAGCGGCTCCCCGCGGGCCGGGACGCGCTCCACATTCATCAAGAAGTTCTCCCGGTACGCCCTGCAGCACAACCTGATGGTCATCGCCTACTGGATCGCCCGCCTGTACTTCCTGACGATCCGGATCGAATCCGAAAACGAGGAGACGGTCCGGGAACATCTCCGGAACGGAGGCAAGGTGCTTGCCGCCATCTGGCACCAGCGGATCATCTCCGTCATCGGGTACGCGGTCCGGTTCGGCCTGTACCGGCCGGCCGTCATGATCAGCGGGAGCCGCGACGGGGATCTGATCGCCGATATGTTCAGCCACCTGAAATTCCGCCCTGTCCGGGGTTCCTCATCGCATAACGGAAGGAAAGCCCTGGCCGCCATGGTGGACGACCTGAAGATCCATCCCTTCGCCGTTCACGTGCTCGACGGCCCGAAGGGACCCCCGGGCGTCATCAAGCCGGGCCTGATCGTCCTGGCCAGGCACTCCGGCGTGCCTGTGACCCCCGTCTACATCGCCGTCAACAGGGCCTGGGTTCTCAAAAGCTGGGATCGCATGGTCGTTCCAAAGCCCTTCAGCAGGGTCATGATCCGCTGGGACCAGCCGATCTCCATCCCCGCCGACGACGGTGCACGGGAGTTCGAGGATACCCGCCTGGCCATCGAACGGCGCATGCTGGAAAACCAGAGACGGGACGACGGGCGCTTTGGATGGAACAATCTGATCTGACGGGAATCCGGAGATAAAAGAAGGCCGCCATCCTGGAAATGGCGGCCTTTGTTTTTGACGTGAGCCGTCGATCCTACCGCGTCCGGCGCGACTCCTTCGAGACGGCCATGTTGTCGCGGTGGATGACCTCGTCGTAGTCCTTGTAACCCAGAACCTGCTGGATCTTCGAGGTCTTGAGTCCCATGATCTTCCGGATGTCCTGGGCGCTGAAGTTTACCAGGCCTTTGGCCAGCAGCGTCCCCTGCTGATCGACGCAGATCACCGGGTCCCCGACGCCGAATTCCCCTTCCACGTCCAGGATGCCCGAGGGCAAAAGGCTTTTCCCCTGCTCCAGCAGGGCCTTCTTCGCCCCGTCGTCGAGGACGAGTTTCCCCCGGGAGCGGAGGGTGAAGGCGATCCAGTACTTGCGGCTGTTGAGGTGCTCGCTGGAGGGCAGGAACAGGGTGCCGATCTCCTCCCCGTCCAGGATGCCCGCCAGAACGCCCTTCCGCTTGCCCGAGGCGATGATGTAGGGGATTCCGAAGGCGGTGACCCGCCGGGCAGCCAGGACCTTGCTCCGCATGCCACCGGTACCCACGTCGGAGGTCTCGTCCGTCGCCGCCGCCTGGATGTCGTCGGTGATCTCCTCGACGAGGTGGAGGATCTTCGCCTTTTTGGACTTGGCGGGATTCCGGTCGTAGAGCCCTTCCGTGCTGGTCAGGTTGACCAGGAGGTGGGCCTCGACGATGTTGGCCACCATGGCGGCCAGGGAGTCGTTGTCGCCGAACTTGATCTCGTCCACGGCGACGGTGTCGTTCTCGTTGATGATGGGGACGACGCCCCATTCCATCAGGGTGGTCAGGGTGTTGCGGACATTGATGAACCGCTTGCGGTCCGTCAGGTCGCTCATGGTCAGGAGGACCTGCCCCACGTAGACGCCGTGCCTGCCGAAGGCGTTCGAGTAGACCCGCATCAGCCGCCCCTGGCCGATGGCCGCCGCCGCCTGCTTCTGGGGCATGCTCTTCAGGGGGGTCGTGATCCCCATGCGGTGCTTTCCGGAGGCGATGGCGCCGGAGGTGACGATGACCACCTGGCAGCCTTTCGCGATCAGCCCGGCCACCTCGCCGACAAGCTGTTCGATGATGTCCCGGTCGATGCCGTCCTCGCCCGTCACGACGGCTGACCCGACCTTGACGACGACCCGCTTCACCGAGCCCAGGACGTCTTTCCTCATGGTGTTCATTGGATCCGTTCTCTCTGTTTTTCCAGTTCCGCCGCCACGGCATGAAGGACCGCCGGCAGCCCTTCTCCGGTAACTGCCGAAAAGGTATGGAGTTTTATCCCTTTCGCGGCAAAGGTGTCAATTTCTTTTTTCAGCCTCTCCCGGACGTCCGTCAGATCCGTCTTGTTGACGGCCACCACCTGGGGCTTCTCCATGAGAGAAGGATTGAACTGTTCCAGTTCGGTGTTCACCGTTTCGTAGTTTTCCCAGCCGGATGTGGCGGCCTCGCCGGAGATGTCCAGGATGTGGAGCAGAACGGCGGTCCGCTCGATGTGGCGGAGAAACTGGATACCCATCCCGTGGCCCTCCGAGGCCCCGCGGATCAGGCCCGGGATGTCGGCGACAACGAAGGATCTCTCCTCGCCGTAGCGGACGACTCCGAGATTGGGAACCAGCGTCGTGAAGGGGTAGTCGGCGATCTTGGGGCGGGCGGCGGAGACACGGGAGATGAACGTGGATTTCCCGACGTTGGGAAGCCCCACGATCCCAACGTCGGCCAGAAGCTTCAGTTCCAGGAGGATCGTCCGCTCCTCGCCGGGCATGCCTTCCTGGGCAAATCGCGGCGCCTGGTTGGTGGACGTCTTGAAGAAGGCGTTCCCTTTCCCCCCGATGCCGCCCCGGGCGACGGCAAATTCCCGGCCCTCCTCTGTCAGGTCCGCCAGGAGTTCGCCCGTTTCGGCATCCTTGACGAGGGTGCCGACGGGAACGCGGATCCGGATGTCCTGGGAGTTCCTGCCCGTCCGGTTGTTGCCGCCGCCGTGCCCTCCCCGATCGGCCGTATGGTGCTGGCGGTATTTCAGGTCCAGGAGCGTCTGCAGGGCGCCGGTCGGCACGAGGATTACATCTCCGCCCTTGCCGCCTTCGCCGCCGTCCGGGCCTCCCCGGGGAACATACTTCTCCCTGCGGAAGCTGACGCAGCCCCGGCCGCCGTCGCCGGCCTTAACGTAGATTTTTGCCTCGTCGATGAATTTCATGGCGGACCGCCGACAATCGTCTTTCCAGGCTGTTCAAGAATGATCGGATATGTTGAGGAGATTGGACCGAGTGGAACGCAGCAGGCAGCTGCTTTTCAACGGTCTCGCCAAAAAAGAAAGGCACTTTTGTAAAAAAGTGCCTTCCCGTAAAATAACTGGCCGATCCGGTCGCTGCGGCTCTCCGGATGATCCGGATTCCCGCACCTCAGGCGGCGGCGTATACGCTGACCTTCTTGCGCGTTTTGTCGAGCTTCTCGAACGCCACGACGCCGTCGATCTTGGCGAAGAGGGTGTAGTCCTTCCCCATGCCGACGTTGTTGCCCGGATGGATCTTCGTTCCCAGCTGGCGAATGATGATGGAGCCGGCGGTGATCTTCTGGCCGCCGAAGACCTTCACGCCCCGGCGCTGGGAATTGCTGTCCCGGCCGTTCCGGGAACTCCCCTGCCCTTTCTTGTGTGCCATCGGGCCCTCCGTTTACAGAGAAATTTCTTTGATCTTCATTCGGGTGAGGAGCTGCCGGTGTCCCGTCTTCTTGCGGAATCCCTTGCGTCTCTTCATTTTGAAGACGACGATCTTGGGGCCCTTCTCCTGGGCCACGATCTCCCCGACGACCTTGGCGCCCTCAACAAAAGGCTGGCCGATCCGGACGTCTTCATCCTTCGAAACCAGGAGAACCTCGCTGAACACCACCGCGTCTCCCTTCTGCCCCTCGATCTTTTCGACCGCCAGGACATCGCCTTCGGAAACCCGGTGCTGCTTACCACCCGTCTGGATGACTGCGTACATGAGAGAAATTCCTTCGCTGTCAGAAAAATTGGAAAAGGCTACCTACGCAATTCGACGCCGTTTGTCAACCAAAAAATATATCCATCGGCCGTCGCACTCCCGGGAGCCCCCGTGTCCCGTACGGGCAGACCAGTCGCGGGGGCGCGGCCGGGGGGGATCGGCAAATCACCGGAAGAAGGTCTCCGTCTTGAGGACGGGCAGGCGGGCCGCTTCCGCTTTCGGGATGCCGAGGACCTGCGTGAGGATCTCCAGGGGACGAACGGAGCCCGCCGGCCCCATGGCCACGTCTGCCTCGACGGCAAAAGCGGCCGGATCCACCAGAAGCCGGCTCACCAGGGGCCGCACGTCCCGGGTCGTGACCTTGCCCTTCGCCTCCCGGGTAACGGGGAAGCACTCCGCTGCCAGAAACTCTCCGGCGCGGCCGGCCAGGCGGTCCCATTCCTCCGGGGAGGTCTCTCGGGGAAAGGCGATCCGGAAAGAGAAACCCGAAACCTGCTCCGCCAGGGACCATCCAAAGGGAGGAATCTCCTCCGCCGCCGTAATTTCCAGCCCCGCCGGCAGGAAGGCGTTGATCCGGTCCGGAAGGGAGGGCAGGACCGGATCCTTCTCCTGAACCTGAACCTCCAGGTATTCGGCCGTGCTTTCCATGCCGACTGCGGTGGCCGATGCAAAGGAGACCTTTGGGTGGGGGTGGAAGCCGCCGCTGAAGACGAAGGCCAGCCCCGCCTGCTTCATGGCCCGGAGGAGGGCCGAGGACAGCTCCAAGTGGGAGAGAAACCGGGAGGTCCCCCGCTTGGCAAAGGTCATCCGGTAGCAGACGGGAATCGCGGCGTCCGGCATCCGCTCCCCTTCCTGTCGGCCCGATGCCGGAAGCGCTTCCTCCGCAGCCTCGACAATCCGGATGACATCATGGTCGCAGGCGCCGCAGTTCGTGCATCCCGCCGTCCGGCAGTCCGCCGTGGCTTCTTCCCGTCGGGCCCGTTCCCGCTCCTCCAGGAGAAATTCCCTCTCCACGCCGGCGTCGATCCCGTCCCAGGGCAGCACCTCGCCGCTCCCCCGCTCACGCAGGCAGTCCGCCGGATCGATCCCCGTCCGGCGAAGGGCCTCCTCCCAGAGGTCAAAGCGGTAGCGGTCCGACCAGCCGTCGAACCGGCATCCCAGACGGAAGGCCTCTTCCAGCAGGTCGCCAAGGCGCTCGTCCCCCCTGGAAAAGACGCCCTCCAGGAGGCTCATCCGGGCATCGTGCCACTTGACGGGCAGGTTCCGGTTTCGGATCCGCCCCCGGAAAAATTTCTGCTTCTCGAGGGTCTCCTCCAGGGACATCTGGGCTTCCCACTGAAAGGGCGTATGGGGCTTCGGCACGAACGTGGAGAGGCTCACCGTCACCTGTCCCCGCTTTCCCGCCACGCCCAGCGTCCGGTACGCCAATTCGGCGATCCCCTCCAGGTCTTCCTGCGTCTCTCCGGGAAGGCCGATCATGAAATACAGTTTCATAGACCTCCAGCCCGCCTCGAAGACCCGGGAGGCCGTCCGGAGGAGATCCTCCTCCGCATTTCCCTTGTTGATCCGGTTCCGCAGGCGCTGGGTCCCCGCCTCCGGAGCCAGGGTGAAGCTCGTCTTGCGGACCCGCCGGATCTGCTCGATCAGGTTCCCGGTCAGGGTCTCTACGCGGAGCGACGGCAGGGCCAAGGCTACACGGTCGTCGTAGTGGCGGGCCATCAGGCCTTCCAGGAGCGGCTCGATCCGGCTGTAATCGCCGGAGCTGAGCGACAGGAGCGAAAGCTCGTCGTGCCCGGTGGCGCAGAGCATCTCCTCAGCCATGTCCATGAGCAGGGCCGGATTGCGCTCCCGGACGGGCCGCCAGACCATGCCGGCCTGGCAGAAGCGGCAGCCCCGGGTGCATCCCCGGGCGATCTCCAGATTCACCCGGTCGTGGACGGCCTTCACCAGGGGCACCACGGGCCGCCGGGGGGCGCTCCACCGGTTGAGGTCCGCCACGACGCGTTTCCGGACACGGCCCGCCCGGGGCAGGACAGGAACATAGACGCCTTCCAGGGCGGCCAGGCGCTCCAGGAGGCCCCGGCGCCCCTCTCCCCGCTCCCGGCCCTCCAGAACGGCCTCGGCGATCTCCGAAACGACCTCCTCCCCCTCGCCGACGGCAAAGGCGTCGATGAAGGCCGACACGGGGGCCGGATTGAAGGCGCAGGGCCCGCCGGCAACGACGAGGGGATCTCCGTCCCGCCGGTCGGCGGCCCGGAGGGGAATGCCTCCCAGGTCCAGCATGTTGAGGACGTTTGTGTAGCATAGCTCGTACTGGAGGGAGAAGCCCACGACGTCGAAGTCCCGGAGGGGAATTCCGGACTCGAGGGAAGAGAGGGGAACGCCCGCCTCCCTCAAAAGACGTTCCATATCGGGCCAGGGAGCGAAACAGCGTTCCACCAGGATGTCGGACCGGGTGCCGAGGATGGAATAAAGGATCTGAAGTCCCAGGTGGGACATGCCCACTTCATAGGCATCGGGAAAGGCAAGGGCAAACCGGAGCCGGCAGGTGGCGGGGTCTCTCCGCAGGGCATTCACCTCGCCGCCGATGTACCGGCCGGGCTTCTCAACGGATACCAGCAGATCTTTCCAGTTCATCAATCCGCGGCCGCCTTTCGCGGCTCCCCGGCGGACCGTGGCGTCGCGCGGGACAGTGTGCCGGCGCCCCCGTCGGCGGCGCCGGAAACCCGGCAACCCCTCCGTTTCAGGAAAGCATCGGCGATCTTGTGGGTAGCAGGTTGCCAGGAAAGCCAGGCGGACAGGAGAGAATCTTCACGGCCCCGCCCGGTCTCGACCGTCACTCCCTCGTTCTCGGAAACCGCCCCGGCCGGGGACCGAAGGTGGGCGGACCCGCAAAGGCCTGGGCATACAGGAGCCATTGCTCCGTCGCGGGACCGCTCCATTCGAGTCCCGTATCGTAGGGATGGCGGCGCTGGGTGACGACGAGACAGAAATCCTCCGCCGGCCCCCGGACGGTCTCATCGGCCGCATCGGGTCCCCAGGCCCAGGTGTCTCCTCCCGGGGCCAGGAGTTCCAGCCGGATCAGCTTGTCGGGAGGATCGAGGCGGCGGTTGAAGAAACTCCAGCCGAAGGTGATGTATCCCAGTTGGGCGATGTGCCGGAGCCTCGCCGTGGCAGGACGCTTGAGATCCAAGGCGTCGACGATGTTCTGGCCGTGGGCCCAGGTCTCCATCAGGCGGGCCGTGGCCAGGGTCCGGACGCTCATGGGGGGACCGAACCATTCGATCCGGTCCTTTGCTTCCCGGCTGCCGAGAGCCCCCAGGAGGGAATCCCGCTCGCGGCGCCACCAGGCCAGCAGATCCGCCGGCGCCATCCGTCGTCCCTTGTCCAGGGTGACATCGAAGACCGTCTCGTCCGCCGGAAACGTCGCCGACTGCGCCTGAAAGGCCTGCGGATCCGTCATTGCCAGGAACGCGGCACCGTCAAAGAAAGCCAGGTGGCTGACCTGGTCCTGTACGGTCCACTCGGAAAACGGGGTCATGACCGACCACTGGTCATCTCGTATGTCCGCTACCAGGCAGTCCAAGGCCGCCTGTTCATTTGCCAGGTCCGTCAGCAGTGCCTTCACGTCGTGCCTCCATCAGGCAGCCGCACCGGGTACTTCCATGGATTCTGGAGGATCTCCCGATGCCGGTTCAGGGAAAACCGCCGGGGGAAGTCGGGCCGTTCGAGGTACGGGAGGGCATCCGCCCGAAAACCGTTCAGGAGTTCCGCGAAGACGGTCTCCCGGTCGACGTTGTTTACAAAGGTCCGCTCTTTCCTGTATTCGTAGACTCCCTCGGGACCGAAGACCCGCCGGGTGAGATCATAATGTCCGGGGGCGTCGAAATGAGACTCCTCGAAGGGCACCTTCACCCGGATGTACAGTTCCACCTTCGTGGTGTCCGCCGCGATCGGCCGGGACAGGTCCCACACTTCCAAGACAAGGCCGTTGGACAGATGAATGTTCTCGACGATCCTGCTCATGTTCTTCCCCTGCGCGCTCCGGGGCCGGCTCCCCGCTTAAGGAATGCCGGCCTTCCGGGCCTCCGGCAACATCAGCCGGAGGGGTCCTCTTATCATCTTTGCCCTTGACCTGCAATTCCATTCCTCCTATATAGCCCCGGGAAGACGTTCCATTATCCTTTCATTCCGCCCCCTTGAGGAGACGAACCATGAACGGGCCCAATGCCGTCCTGCTCCTGTCCTGTCCCGACCAGAAGGGGCTGGTGGCAAACATCTCCAACTTCATCTTCCAGCAGAACGGCAACATCGTCCACGCCGCCCAGCACACGTCCATCAGGAAGAAAATTTTCTTCATGCGCATCGAGTGGGAACTGGACGGGTTCAACATCCCCCGGGACGAGATCGGCGACGTATTTAAACACACGGCCCGGAAGTTCGACATGACCTGGAGCCTGCACTTCACGGATACGGTTCCCCGGATGGCCGTCTTCGCCTCCCGCCACCCGCATTGCCTCTACGACCTGATGCTGCGGCACCGGATGGGGGAGTTCCGGGCGGAGATCCCCCTGGTCATCGGAAACCATGAGGAGCTGCGGTCCCTGGTGGAGCCCTTCGGCCTTCGTTTCGAGTGCTTCCCCATCACGCCTGAGACCAAGAGTCGCCAGGAAGCGAAGGAGATCACCCTCCTGAAGAAGGAGAAGATCGATGTTATCGTTCTGGCGCGATACATGCAGATCCTAAGTGGCAAATTCGTCCGTGAGTATCCCAACCGAATCATCAACATCCACCACTCCTTCCTCCCCGCCTTCGCCGGCCCCAAGCCCTACCAGCAGGCCTACGACCGGGGCGTGAAGATCATCGGCGCCACGAGCCACTATGTGACACAGAAGCTGGACGACGGGCCGATCATCGCCCAGGATGTCATCAAGATCAGCCACCGCGACTCCGTGGAGGACATCCAGCTCAAGAGCCAGGACCTGGAGCGGATCGTCCTCGCCCGGGCCGTGCGCCTCCACCTGGAGAACCGTATCCTCCCCTACGGCTCGAAAACAGTCGTCTTCGAATAGGCCCCGTCCGTCATGAACCGGGGACCCGATTTCGTCCATCTCTGCCAGCCCGGTGCCCAGTCATGCGGGGCCTGCTGCGGCATCTACAACTACGCCGACAGCACCCGGGAATCCCTCGTCCGGCGCTTCCGTCGCCGCACCACCCTCTACCGTCGCCTGGCCGGTCCGGACTTCGATCCGGAGACCTTCTCGCGCCTCGTTCTGCAGGAGGAAGACCCGACGAAGCGCTATGAGGTCATCTACTGCTGCGAGTTCGTCGGTTTCCTGAATGAGGAAGAAACGCAGGTGGGATGCCTCCTCCATCCGATGCAGAACGAGGGGCGGGACCTGCGGGACGCCTCCTTCTACGGCCGGGAGCTCTGCGACGGCCACTTCTGCCCCAGCTACACCTACCTGGCCCCGGCGGAGCAGCGGGCCCTCGTGGACCTCCTGGACGACTGGTACCTCTTCGGCCTGTGCGTGACGGACATCGACTTCTCCAAAGAGTATTTCCGCCTGATCAGCGAGCGTGTCGGCCGCATGCCCCCGCCGGAGGCCTTCCGGGAAGGGCCGACCCGGGAGAAGGCCCTCGCCTACTTCGAGCTCAAGCTGAACTGGCCCTTCCGCTCTCCCGACGTAAACCGGCTGGGGAAATACTACTTCGACGGCTCCCAGTACATGATCTCCTTCATCGACTACGACGCCCTGGGATGTGAGCGATCCCCCTTCGACCGGATTTTTCTCAGCCTCTCCTCGGAGCTCCGGACCGCGGACGACCTCCGGCAGGCGGAGGCGATCATCGAATCCCATATCGAGACCTTCGCCCGGGCCTTTGGCGGCGCGGCCTGAGGAAGGATTTCGGGTTGACAGGGGTGGGCACATAAGATATGGAAAATCGGCAACATAAGGAGGGATGGCGATGGAGGCCATGAGAAAATCGGTCCTCTATTCCCGGGAAGCCATCCGGGAGAGGGTTCTCGAACTGGGGGAAGAGGTCTCCAGGGCCTACGAAGACCGCAATCTCGTCGTCATCGGCGTTCTGAAGGGGGCCTTCATGTTCATGGCCGATCTTGTCCGGGCCCTCCGCATTCCCTGCCGGATCGACTTCATCCGCGTTGCCAGCTACGGCTCCGGCACGGAAACATCCGGCCGGATCGAACTCACCAAGGACATCGAGACCGACATCACCGGGAAGGACGTCCTCATTGTCGAGGACATCATCGACACGGGCCTCACCCTGACCTACCTCGTAGAGAACCTGCGGGCCCGCAATCCCCGGAGTCTGAAAGTCTGCGCCTTCCTCGACAAGAAGCTCCGCCGGAAGGTTCCCTTCGAGGCGGATTTCGTGGGGTTCACCATGGACGATGGTTTCGTCATCGGCTACGGACTCGACTTCGACGAACAGGGCCGCTTTCTTCCCGACGTCTGCGTCCTGAACGCGGGAAAGTGAAGGCAAGTCCGGACTTCCGGCAGACCGGGAGAAAACCACGCGGCAAGGAGGAGTCATGATCATCCGGTGCGAAGCATGCGGCACAAAATACCGCTTTGACGATACCCTGATGGAAGCCGACGGGGCCTGGGTGCGGTGCACAAGCTGCAAAGCCGTTTTTTTCCAGGAAAACCCGCAGCGGGAAGCGGCCAGGCCCGAACCGGAAGAGGCGATCGAGGAACCGCCGGCTCCTCCTCCGGAACTCTCCGAGGCCTCGGACCTCAAGATCCTGCTGCCCGGAAGTCAACCTCCCTCCAATGCACCCCGGCAGGGCGACACGGTGATGATGGCCGCGGACCGGATCCGGGAGGCCCTTCGCGAGGCGGAGCCCCGGCGCATGCCCGAGGACTATCCCCCCCGGGCCTTGGACAGACCGTCCCCGGAGGAAGAAAAGGAGGAAGAGGAAGAGCCCGTCCCTCCCGCGACGGATGCCCCCCGGCGGCGCCCCTCCTTTCTTCTCATCTTCCTGTCGGTGCTTCTTATCCTGGTGATCGGCGGGACCACCTTCCTCTTTCTGTATCCCGACGTGCGGCGGGCCGTCGTCTCGGACCTCGTTGTCGCCGTTCCCGCCCTGGAAACCGTGTTCGGAAAGGACATCCAGCAGGCGGAAGTCAACCCCGGCGACATCCGGATCCAGCAGGTCCGGCGCCGCATGATGGCCAACGTCTTTTTGGGCGATCTGATGATCCTGGAGGGAACCGTCCAGAACATTTCTTCCCAGACGGTGACCCGGATCCGCATCCAGGGAAAACTGTACGACCCGTCGGACCGGATCATTCGAAGCCGCATTTCCTATGCAGGGAACCATCTCTCCGACGCCGAGCTGGCGAGCCTCTCGGAAGAGGACCTGCAGAAACGCCTGTCCTTCCCCCAGATCACACCCGCCCCCAAGGACAGCCTGGCCCCGGGGGCGGCGATCCCGTTCATGGTCGTCTTCGCCCTGGACAAGGCCGGAGTGGACAAAACGGGAATCATCAAGACGGGGGTCATTCCACTGGACGCAGAGCGCGCGCTGCCATAGCAGGGGCTGGAAAAAAAGGATACGGATAACGAAGGGGGGCGGATATCCCATCCGTCCCCTCCTTTATTTTTCCCTTTTTTTACAGAAATCAGGCGCCGATGGGGGCTCGCATGTGGGACAGGGCTTCCCTCGCGCTCAGAAGCGTTTTTTCGACCCTGCAGCGTCTCGCTCCGCTGCAAAGTCATAACTCGCGCCTAGCGGCGTAGAGACAGATGACTTTGCGGGCGCTGCGCTGCGACGGCAGGGTGCCCCGAAAAAGCCGCTATTCGCGCTCCGGGAAGTCCCACTCCCCGACCAACGTTCGCGGGGGCGCGACCGGGGGTTCCCAGAGGAGCAATTGGAAAACGTTTCCGGACCCCAGACTCTTCGGTTTCAGAAGGCGAAGAGCGGAAACGTTTTCGCGACGGCGGGAGTCCCCGTGGCAGCCCCCGCGCCATGATGCGAAGAGAAAGAAAGAGAAAAAAGGATGGGGGACGGATTGGATATCCGCCCCCCTCATCACGTCCCGGATCATTACGACATCTTTCCCAGAATCCGCCGGATGTCCTCCTCGGCGATCGCCCCCTGCCGGAGGATGACCGGGGCGTCGCCGGAGACGTCCACGAAGGTCGATCCCAGCCCGCCGGCGGTGGCACCTCCATCCGCAACGGCATCGATGGAATCATCGAGCTGCGCCAAGACCTCACTCGCCGTATTGCATTCCTTTTCTCCGGAGCGGTTGGCACTGGTGGCGGTGACGGGTTCCCCGAGGGCGGCCGCGATGGACCGGGCCGCCGGCAGGCCGGACAGGCGGATTCCGATCTTTCCGGTGCCCGCTGTCAGTCGCGGCAGGACCCTCCCGGACGCCCGAAACACCAGGGTGAGCGCCCCCGGCCAGAAGGCGCCGATCAGCCTGTGACCCGCGGCCGGAATCTCCGCAACCAGCGGGTCCAGGTCCTCGATTCGGCCGATGATCAGGCCGACGGGGCTCTTGAAATCCCTCCCCTTGACGGCGAAGATCCGGTCCACTGCGTCGTGATTCGTGGCATCCGCCCCGAGACCGTAGAACGTCTCGGTTGGGTAGGCCACAATTCCCCCCTGCCGGAGAAGATCGGCGATCCGCTCGACGCTCCGTCGATCGGGCTGTCTTGGGTGGATTTCGATCCGCTCGGCCATGGCCGCTCCTTCCGGTGGGAAGCTCCGCGGCTCCGCTTCTTTCGGAGCGAACGCGGTCGCCTTGTCTGCCTCTTTACGTGTTCAGCTTCTTCAGCATGCCCTTGTGCCGGGTTTCCACGTCCTTCGCCATGCCCTCCACGAACACTGCAAGGCGTTTCTGCAGGCGGGCATCCGTGAGGGCAAGGATCCGGACGGCCAGGAGGGCGGCGTTCTTCGCCCCCGCCTTGCCGACGGCCATGGTCGCCACGGGAATCCCCCCGGGCATCTGGACCGTGGCGAGAAGGGCGTCGAGACCTTTCAGGGAGGTGGCATCGATGGGGACCCCGATGACGGGCAGCGGGGTCTGGGAGGCGATCACCCCGGCCAGATGGGCCGCCGCGCCGGCACCGGCGATGATCACGCGGACTCCCCGTCCGGCGGCACCCGCCGCAAATTCGGAAGTCCGCTGCGGAGCCCGGTGGGCCGACGTCAGGAAGATCTCGTGGGGAACCTGAAAGTCCTGAAGAACCTTCATCGCCTCCTCCATCAAGGGAAGGTCGGAATCGCTTCCCATGACGACGCTCACCAGCGGCGCCTTTTTCCCTTTCATGTGCCCAGACCTCCTTTCGGGTCGTGAAGAATGCGGATCCATTACCATAAATCCATCCGCTCCGCGAGACCTCTTGACGGCACCACCGTTTGACGTTAAAAAAGATCTGTCGTAATAATCCGGAATGAAAAAGCTTTTAAACACACTGTCGGGAGGGGTCATGATCACCGACAAGATCTTCTGGCTTGGCCATTCGAGCATCCTGATCCGGAGCGAAAAGACCATCTACATCGATCCCTGGAAAGTCCGGACAAAGGACCAGGCGGATCTGATCCTGATCAGCCACAGCCACGGGGACCACCTGTCCCCGGAGGACGTGAAGCGGATCCGGAAGGACGACACGGTCATCGTCACCACCGCCGACGCCGCGCCCCGGCTGTCCGGCGACGTCCGGATCCTGAAGCCCGGAGAAAATCTCACCGCCCACGACATCCCCGTGGAAGCGGTTCCCGCATACAACACACACACACACACACACAAGGCCTTCCATTCCCGCAGGAACGGCTGGATCGGCTTTGTCGTCACGGTGGAGGGCAAGCGCATCTACTATGCCGGCGACACCGACGTCATTCCGGAGATGGAAACCGTGCGGGCGGACGTGGTCATCTTTCCGATCGGGGGCACCTACACGATGACCGCCGCAGAAGCGGCCAAGGCCGTTAACATCATCGAGCCGGAGTCGGCCATCCCCATCCACTGGGGCGATATCGTCGGTTCGGCGGCGGACGCCCGGACCTTCCAGGAACTCTGCAAGGTACCGGTGACCATCAAAAAACCCCTATAACCGGAGAACCGCTGAAACGGCAGGAGGAACCACCATGAGACGATGGAACGGATGGGGAGACGACACGGAAGGCTACACCCTGCCCGGATCGGCGCTGAAGTTCCTGCACAAGACAATCGGCCCGGGGGCCCCCCCGCGCGACGCCTCCCTGGAAGACGTACTCCGCCGGGTCCCGCCCTCCCGGCTTCCGCCGCACCCCTTCGTCTCGACGGACCCGGAGGACCGGCTTCGGCATGCCCGCGGTCAGAGCCTCCCGGACTGGATCGCCCTCCGCAGCGGCCGGATCGATTCGTTTCCCGACGGCATCGCCCGGCCGTTCAACGCCGAAGACGTCCGGAACCTGCTCGACTTTGCGAAGCGCAACCGGGTGCGGCTGATTCCCTATGGCGGCGGCACCAGCGTCGCGGGCCACGTCAACCCGCTCCCCGGTGAAGAACCCGTCCTGACAGTGGACCTCTCGCGGATGAACCGACTGCTCCTGTTTGACGAACGGAGCCACCAGGCCGTTTTCGAGGCGGGGGTGGCGGGACCGGACCTGGAGGCGCAACTGCGGTCGAGAGGATACACCCTCGGCCACTTTCCCCAGTCCTTCGAGTACTCCACCCTCGGCGGCTGGATCGCCACCCGCTCCAGCGGCCAGCAGTCCCTCGGTTACGGGAGGATTGAGCGGCTCTTTGCCGGCGGCCGGATGGAGACTCCCTCGGGAACCCTCGAGCTGCCCCCCTTCCCGGCATCCGCCGCGGGACCGGACCTCCGGGAGGCCGTCCTGGGCTCGGAAGGCCGTTTCGGGATCCTCACCGAGGCAGTGGTCCGCGTGACGTCCATCCCCCGCACCGAGGAATTCCACGCCCTGTTTTTCCCCGACTTCGACCGGGGCGGAGAGGCGGCCCGGCGGATGCTGTGGTCGGGCATCCCCCTCTCGATGCTGCGGTTGAGCACCGCCCGGGAGACGGAGACCACCCTCGCCCTGGCGGGTCACGAGTTTCTCATCGGTGCGCTGGAACGGTACCTCTCCGTCCGGGGCGCGGCAAAGCACAAGTGCATGCTCCTCTTCGCCGTCTCCGGCGGAGCTCAGATCTCGAGGACGGCCCGGAGGGAGGCCCTGGAAATCGCCGCCGGCTGCGGCGGCATACCGGCAGGAAAGACCTTCGGCAGGGAGTGGCACCGGAACCGCTTCCGGATGCCTTACCTGCGGAACACCCTGTGGGAGGCGGGATACGCTGTGGATACGCTGGAGACGGCCGTGCCGTGGTCGTCCATCCCCGGGATGATCCGGGAGATCGAACGGGCCCTGGGAGAGGCCCTTGCCGAAACGGGGGAAAAGGTCCACTTCTTCACCCACCTCTCGCACCTCTATCCCTGGGGCTCCAGCCTCTACACGACCTGCCTGTTCCGTCTGGCGGAGGAACCGGAGGAAAGCCTGCTCCGCTGGCGGCGCCTCAAGGACGGGGCGAGCAGGGCCATCGTCGCCCAGGGGGGAACCATCAGCCACCAGCACGGCGTGGGCGTGGACCATGCCCCCTACCTGCCGGCGGAGAAAGGAGCCCTGGGGATGGCCGTCCTGGGTGACCTCTGCCGCCGGTTCGATCCCTCGGGGATCATGAATCCCGGCAAACTGACCGGGTAACCGGAAGTCCGAACCGTCGCCGGTGCCGGCCGGAGAAACGGCGGTCGGACAAAGAAGGGAGGAACGGATCATGGAGGGAGTTGCCGGGAGAGAAAGGGTCTGGTCGAAACTTGGGCGGCCTTGGGACATTCTGATCGTGGGCGGCGGCATCACCGGCGCCGGGCTTTTCCGGGAGGCGGTCCGGCTGGGCCTGCAGGCCCTGCTGGTGGAGCAGAGGGACTTCGCCTGGGGGACGTCGAGCCGTTCGTCCAAGCTCGTCCACGGCGGGCTCCGGTACTTGAAGGAAGGGGACCTGATGCTGACGCGCGCCGCCGTTCAGGAACGGCAGGAACTCATGGCGGAAGGACCGGGACTGGTCGATCCCCTCGGCTTTCTCCTTTCCGTCTATAAAGGGAACTCACCCGGACGGTTCCTGTACGGCATCGGTCTTTCCATCTACGATCTCCTGGCTCTGCGCTGGGACCACACGTACCATCCGCCGGAGGAATTCCAGATGCTGGCGCCGCATATCAGCCGGGAAGGACTCCAGGGGGGGTTCTATTACGGAGACGCCCAGACGGACGACGCCCGCCTGGTCCTGCGGGTCCTTCTCGAGGCCGTGGAGGCCGGGGGCAAGGCGCTCAATTACGTGGCGGCGGAAGAACTCCTCTTCCGGGAAGATCCGTCCTCGGGGCGGAGGACCGTCGTCGGGGCGGTGATCCGGGACTTGGCGGGGAACCGCCGGGCGGAGGTGCAGGCCCGGGTCGTCGTGAACGCCACGGGAGCCTGGGCGGACGTCCTCCGGTCCCGGGTCGGCGCCCCGCCCCGGATGCGCCCGCTCCGGGGAAGCCACCTGATTTTCCCCGCCTGGCGGATCCCGGTGGCCCAGGCCCTCTGCTTCATCCATCCCGCCGACGGCCGGCCGGTTTTTATTTTTCCCTGGGAGGGGATCACCCTCGTGGGAACCACCGACGTGGACCATCTCGAAAACCTCCAGGAGGAACCGGCCATCTCGCCGGATGAAACGGCATACCTGATGTCCGCCGTGGAGGCCCAGTTTCCCGGCCTGAACCTGAAGCCGGAGGACGTCATCTCCTCCTTCGCCGGCGTCCGCCCCGTCATCGGTACGGGGAAGGCGGATCCGTCGCAGGAGTCCCGGGACCACGTCGTCTGGGAGGAGGAAGGGCTCGTGACGGTGACGGGGGGAAAGCTGACCACGTTCCGCCTGATCGCCCACGACGTGCTGCAGGCGATTCGCTCCCGCCTGCCGGGGGATGCGGCACGCCGCCTGGATGCCATCGAGGATTCGCCGATTCTGAATCCCGTTGCCATGAACATGCTGGAGGAGACGGGTCTCGACGGAGAGGTCCAGCGAAGGCTCATCGGCCGCTACGGGGCGGCGGCGCCTCTTCTGATCTCCGGTGCAGCGGAAGAAGAACGGGCGATCATCCCCGGGACGAACACCGTGTGGGCCGAGTTGCGGTGGGCCTGCCGGACGGAAGGGGTGGTGCACCTGGACGACCTCCTGCTCCGTCGCGTCCGCATCGGGCTTCTCCTGCCCTACGGCGGGGCGGAAATCCTGGAGCGTGTCGGATCGATCTGCCGGGAGGAACTGGGCTGGGACGACGCCCGCTGGAATGAAGAAAAAAAGGACTACCTGGAGCTCTGGAAGCGTTGCTACAGCCTGCCGCCCCGTGAGGAGATCCCGGACTGGAAACAGTTTCTGGAAAAATCCGTCCGGGAACGGAACGAGAGGAAGCGGATCGAGCGCCGCAGGCAGATCCGCGGGACCGTCCTCGCCGGAATCGTCATCGGCACGGCGGCGGGCCTGCTTGTGTCCCGCCATCTCCGGAAAAAGGGACGGGCGGAAGAAACGGATTGAACCGACGCCCCCTCCCGCCCGGCTCGCCGTATCGCGGGCCTTCCCGAAAGGCGGAAGGCGGCAGGCCCCGGACCCGTTAAATGATCTGGTCCAGGAACAGGAAGAAAACCGCGGAGATCAGGGCGGAGACCGGAATCGTCAGGATCCAGGCCCAGAGAATATTCCCGGCGACACCCCACCGCACCGCGGAGAGGCGTCTCGTGGCGCCGACCCCCATGATGGCCCCCGTGATCGTATGGGTCGTACTGACGGGAATGCCGAAAATGGTGGCACCGATCAGGGAGGATGCGGCGGCCGTCTCGGCGGAGAATCCGCCGATCGGGCGCAGCTTGGTGATGCGCGTGCCCATGGTCTTCACGATCCTCCATCCCCCCGCCATGGTCCCCAGGGCAATCGTAAAGTTGCACGTCAGGACGACCCAGAAGGGGATGTGGAACGTCGCCCCCATGTAGCCGCTGCTGAACAGGACGATGGCGATGATGCCCATGGTTTTCTGGGCGTCGTTCATCCCGTGCCCGAGGCTGTGGACCGCCGCCGAGACAAGCTGAAGCTTCCGGAAGACCGTGTCCGTTTTCGATGCGGAGAATCGCCTGGTCAGATTGAGGACCAGGGCCATGTAAACGAACCCCAGTACCAGTCCGATCATCGGCGACAGGACGATGAAGCTGGCCGTCTTGATGATCCCCTCCCAGACGAGAAACGCCGTTCCTCCCTTCACCACACCGGCGCCGATCAGCCCACCGATCAGGGCATGGGAGGAACTGCTGGGAAGACCGAACCACCAGGTGATCAGGTTCCAGATGATCGCCCCCGCCAGGGCGGAGAGGATGAGGGTGTTGTTGATGATGATGGGGTTGACGATGCCCGTACCGATGGTCTTCGCGACGGGAGCCCCGATCATGAAGGCCGCCAGGAAATTGAACGTGGCGGCCCAGTACACGGCGTAACGGGGGGAGAGGACTCTTGTGGAAACGACACAAGAGATGGAATTCGCGGCGTCGTGAAAGCCGTTGATAAAATCGAAGACGAGGGCGATGAGGATGATGAAAATCACCATCGCCAGCGAAGCGCTAACCATGTTTCAGGACGATGCCTTCCACAATGTTGGAAACGTCCTCGCAGGTATCGATGGACTCCTCGACACGCTCGAGAATCTCCTTCCATTTGATCAGCTCGAATACGTCTTCCTCGCTCTCGAAAAGACGGGCCATGGCCTGCCGGAGGATGTAATCCCCCTCGTTTTCCAGGGTGTTGATCTCCACGCAGGCCTTCATGATCATCTCGGCGTTCTTCTTGTTCCGAAGGGCGTGGACAATCATTTTCACCAGGGCGATGGAGTTGTTGACGATGATGCCCAGCTCCCGGATCTCCCGCGAGGCGCTTTTGACCTTGTAGAGGTACATCCTCGCCGCCGCGGCCTCGATCAGATCGAGAATGCTGTCCATCTTGTTGGCCAGGGCGTAGATGTCTTCCCGGTCCAGCGGGGTCAGGAAGGTCTTGTGCATCTTCTCGTAGATCAGGTGGGTAATCTTGTCCGCCTCGTGTTCGATCTCCTTCATTCGGGCGACCTTGCCCTCGGAGTGATCGTAGTTGTCCACGATCTCCATGAAGAGACGGCCGCCTTCTTCGATCTTGTCCGCAAGATCCTCGAAATGATCGAAAAATTTCTCCTCTTTTGGAATGAAAATCATGGCTTACAACTCCTTCCCGGCCTGGATGGCCTGCGGGGCGAATGCTGATTACCACAACCGGGGGGTCTTGTAAACAGGTAGCGTCACATTGAACGTTTCGTTAAACAGGGAATCCCCTGTCCACGATCCGGGGAACCCCTCCAGGCACACCCGGCATTTAATATCGTCAGTACTTACATCATGATAACCATCTGACTGCAACGTTTTATCTTTCTGGCATGAACCTTCCATGCCATGAAGACAAAGGATACGAGAGACTATCCAAGGAGGTTTTAAAATGAGAAAGAGCCTGCATATCGCCATCCTGGTCGGAGTCATGATCTGCCTGACCGCCTCGTTCGGCTTCGCCGAATACGCCGCAGCCGGAAAGGACAATTTTCCGTATTTCCAGTTCGGGTGCCTGGTGCTGGGCGGAATGTTCATCGTTTCCCTCAAGCAGCGCTTCCCCCGGATCTACATGACGGAAGCGGTCGGTTCCTTCGCCCTTTACACCGTGCTGGTGGCCCTCTTTACAAATCCCGTCGTGGACGCCATCCGGCTCATGGTCGGTTAATAAAAAATCTCCGGGCTTCCCGCCGCATCCCGCGGGAAGCCTTCTCCATGCCGCCCCTGCCCCGGGAAAAGGGGTTTCTTCGATCCAACCATTCGTCCTTCCTTCACGATTTATTGATCCAAAAATCAATCTTGTGCAGACCCTTTCAATCTGTTACATTCTTGCTCCGACAAACTCCGTAACCTGTTATCTTTTCAAGGATATCCTTTAAAGGAGGGACCCCTTGGCAAAGCGATTTCTGATGGCAGCTGCAATCTTCTTCCTGCTCTGCACCAGCGCCCCGGCCACGGACTACGTCATCGACGCCGAGAAGAACTGCGTCCACATGACGAAAAAAGAGTCCATCGAAAGCAGGGCCTTCAAGGTCGGGCTCACGCCCGGTGTTCCCTACACCGTGGCCCTGTCCGGGGCCGCCTTCTTCTCGCCCGACACGGACCGGGATACCGATCCCATCCCGGGCGTCATTCTTTTTTACAGCACCGGGGAACAGGATGGGTTTGCGACTTTCTACCGCCTTCTCGCGCCGGGGGACAGCCTGTCCTTCACCACTCCAAGCCTCGCTTCGGGGGTCCGGCCCGAAGACATCTTTCTGACCGCCTTCATCATCGACTACTGGGAAGAAGCCGTCCATCGTGGCGGATTCATTCTCCGTGTGGAGAGGAAATAAACCGCTGAAAGGGCAAAGAGATGGATTTCACGTTCAAGAACCTGCGTGACATGATTCAGACACAGGCCGAGCGATTCGGCGACAAGGCGGTAATCCGCTTCTACGACGAAAACGTAACCTACCGCGAACTGGACGAGCGGAGCAGCCTCGTCGCCAACGCATTGAAACGGCTTGGGATTCGAAAAGGGGACCGGGTGTGCCTCCTGATGGACAACGGGCCGGAGTTCTATTACGTCTATTTCGGGATCATCAAGCTCGGCGCCGTCGCCGGCCCTGTCAACTGCTGGTGGCAAACTGGCGAGATCCAGTACCTCCTCAACGATTCCGGCGCGGCGGCCCTCTTCGTCGACGCCCCCTACCGGGTACATTCGGACCGGGTGCAGGGAGAAACCCCCGCCCTGAAGCACATGATCGCCCGGGGGTTCGAGGCGGACGGCTACCTGTCCTTCGATGATTTTCTGCAGGGCGACAGCCGCCTGGAAGACGTTCCGATCGGCATGGACGACATCTCCACCATCGTCTACACCTCCGGCACCACGGGCAATCCCAAGGGGGTCCTCCTGTCCCACGGCAACATCCTGACCAATTCCTGGCAGGCCACAAAGCTCGCCGACATCAGCGAACAGGAAGTGGTTATGTGCTTTCTGCCCCTGTTCCACGTCAACGGTCTCGTCATCACCGGCACGGCCCCCATGGCCGTGGGCGCCCAGATCATCCTGCGAAAGAATTTCTCCGCCTCCGACTTCTGGGACACTGTCGCCCAATACCGGGTGAACATCTTCAGCGGCGTACCCACGGTCTATCAGATCCTCCTGAACACTCCCGGGAGCGAGAACGTCGACGTCAGCTCGCTGCGCTACGGTGTCTGCGGAGCCGCCCCGATGCCCGTAGAGGCGATCCGCCGGTTCGAGAAAACGTTCAACATGATCATCGTCGAGGGCTACGGCCTCACGGAGGGAACCGCCGGCGCCACGGCCAACCCCATCAACGGCGTCCGCAAGATCGGCTCCATTGGAATCCCCTTCGCGGAAAGCGAGATCCGGATCGTCGACGACGACGACCGGGAGGTCCCACAGGGCGAAGTCGGGGAGATCACCATCCGCGGCGGCCACGTCATGAAAGGGTATTTCAACAAGCCCGAGGAGACCGCCCAGACCCTCCGCGGCGGCTGGCTCCACACGGGAGACATGGCCTACAGGGACGAGGACGGTTATCTATTCATCGTGGACCGGAAGAAGGAGCTGATCATCCGGGGAGGCGAGAACATCTATCCCAAGGAGCTGGAAGGCATCCTCTTCACCCACCCGAGGATCCTGGAAGCCGCCGTCGTCGGCGTCCCCGACCCGATCTACGGGGAAGAGGTGATGGCCTGCGTCGTCCTCCGACCCGGCGAGACCCTCGAGGAAGAGGAACTCCGGGACTGGTGCCGCCGGAACATGGCCTCCTACAAGGTGCCCCGGTATATCGATTTCCGCGATTCCCTGCCCAAAAACATCATCGGCAAGATCCTCAAAAAGGAGCTCCGCGGCGTCCTCCAGCGGGAGGGAAAGATCCGGTAACCCTATGGTCGGTCCCGAGGGCGAACGAAGCAGCTTTTCCATCATCGAGGACGTGGGGAGGATCATCTCCACGTCGGTCAACGCAGATCAGACCCTCCAGGAAGTGGTACGCCTGGTGGCCCGGAAGATGGAGGTGGACGTCTGTTCCATCTACCTCCTGGAGCGGGACCGCCATTGCCTCACCCTCGTGGCCACGGTAGGCCTGAATCCCGACTCGGTCGGCCGGATCTGCATGAACATCGACGAGGGGCTGACGGGCCTCGTCCTCGAGGAGACAGCCCCCCTTCTGGTGCAGAACCCCACCTGCCATCCCCGGCACAAGTATTTCCAGGACAGCGGGGAGGAGCGCTTCTGCAGCTTCCTGGGGCTGCCGCTGATCTACCACGGCGAGATGCTGGGAGTCCTGGTGGTACAGACGGAACAGGCGGATGCGCTCAAGGAGACGGACATCCCCGTTTTCTCGACCATCGCCTCCCAGATCGCCGGGGCCGCGGCCTACGCCGTCCTGCTCAGGAACCTCAAGCGGACGGAGGAGGAGACGGCGGGCCTCAAGGAGCGGCTCCAGCAGGCGGAGAAGGCCCGAGCGGAAAAGAAGGAAAAAAAGAAAGGCCCCCTCCGGGGCATCGCCGTTTCTCCGGGATTTGCGGAGGGGTACGCCTATTTCTACCGGGAGACGCTCGGCTTCTCGGACATCTATTTCCGGGAGGTAGACAACATCCCGCTGGAGATCACGCGGTTCGAGGCGGCCCTCAAAGAAGCGGAGAACCAGATCTTCCACATTTTTTACGACTTTCAGGAGGAGCTGTCGCAGGGCGACGCGGCCATCTTTCAGGCCTACCTGATGTATCTCCGGGACGGAGGGCTCAAAAAGAGGGTCATCGACACCATCCGGAAAGGGTATGCCGCCGAGTACGCCCTCAAGGAGACGGTCCTGGAGTACACGAAGGTGTTCTCCCGCATCGAGGACCCCTATCTGCGGGAGCGGGGCCACGACATCGAGGTCGTGGGCAAGCGGATCCTCGACAACCTCCTGGGATTCAACGAGGAGGTCCATACATTCAAAAAGAAAACCATCCTCGTCGCCCCCAACATCTCCCCGGCCGAGCTGATCCGCTTCCGCCAAGAGAATCTGACGGGCATCATCCTGACCAAAGGGGGCGAGACCTCCCATGTGACGATCCTCGCCCGGTCCTTCGAAATTCCCATGCTGATCGGCGTTCCGGGCATTCAGAACGAGGTCCGGGAGGACGACTTCATCATCGTCGACGGGACCTCCGGGTATGTTTTCCCGAATCCGTCCCGGCTGGTCATCCGGGAATATAAGCGGCTGGAAAACGAAAAGATCAAGCGAAACGAGCAGCTCGACGGCCTCCGGACCCTTCCGGCAATCACCCCGGACGGGTTCCACGTCCGCATGGGGGCGAACATCGGCCTCCTGTCGGACCTGGACCTGGTGGAGAAGTACGGCGCCGACCACATCGGCCTGTACCGGACGGAATTCCCCTTCCTGTCGCGGGCCCGCTTCCCTTCCGAGGACGAGCAGGCTCATCTGTACCGGCGGATCCTCAAGGGCGCCGGGGGAAAACAGGTGACCATCCGGACCCTCGACGTCGGCGGCGACAAGTTCCTAGCCTACATGGATTATCCCAGGGAGGACAATCCCTACCTGGGCTGGCGGTCCATCCGGGTATCCCTGGAGCTGACGGACATCTTCCGGGAGCAGATCCGGGCGATCCTCCGGGCCTCCGCATCGGGACCGCTCCAGATCCTGTTCCCCATGATCACCTCCGTTACGGAGATCAAGGAGATTCTTGCCATCCTGGAACAGGAGAAGGACATCCTGTCCCGGCAGGGCATCCCCTTCGACCCGGATATCCCGGCGGGGATCCTGATCGAGGTCCCCGCGGCGGTGACCATCCTTGAAAGCCTCCTGAAATACACCTCCTTCGTCAGTATCGGCACGAACGACCTGATCCAGTATGTGCTGGCGGTGGACCGGAACAACCAGAAGGTGGCTCCTCTGTACAATCCACTCCATCCGGCGGTGATCGCCACGATCGCCCGGGTGGCGTCGGTCTGCCACGAACGCAACGTCCCCGTGGGGATCTGCGGCGAGTCCGCCGCGGATCCGAGGCTGGCCTATCTTTACATGGGCATGGGGATCGACCGGCTGAGCATGAACGCCGCCGCGGTTCCGATCGTCAAGGATCTGCTGCGGAAAGTGACCCGGTCCGACGCGGAGGAGGTACTCCGGGAAGCGCTCCGGCAGGAGGAAGCGTCGGACATCTCCCGCCTTCTGGACGAGCGGATCGGCCTGCTGGCGGTGGAGGCGTAGCGAGGAACCGTCAGGGTTCCGGGGCGGTTTCCGTTCCGGAAGGCTGCTTTTCTTCCAGGCAGTGGGACACGACGGCCATCAGCTGCTCCAGGAGTCCCGTGTCCATTCCGGGCTGATATCTGGCGGGAGAAGGATCGGCGGAGTTGAGGCTGCCGACGGCCCGGCCCTTCAGGATCAGCGGGGCCATCACGATGGACTTGAAGAAGAACTTCCGCCGCCGGGGGAGAAGCCGGTAAAAGGGCTTGAGCCCCTCGTTGGCCAGGACGGGCGCCTTCCCGCCGCCCAGCAGCTCCTGGAGTGTCTCCAGGCGAACGACGTTCAGCACGTCCTTGAGCGCCGGGGCCTGGCGCAGCTTCACGAGAAGATCCAGCGCCTCCGGGGCGTCCGTCAGGGAGATCCACACGTAGGGGATTTCAAAGGCCTCCCGGACCCCCGTCACGAGGGCCTCGAAGAGTTTTCCCTCGTCCCCGAAGGCCGGCAGGGCCTCCCCAATAAGGGCGTACTTCCTGGCGAGTTCCTTGTTTTTCCGGAGCGTTTCCATCTGTTCCCGCCGGTCGGTCTGGTCTTTCAAGATCCCTCCTTATTATCTCCCCAAGGGACGGATGATTTCCTGCATGGCCGGGTCCTTCTGGACCTCCGACGGCCTGGTGGCGAACCAGAGCACCAGCGCAAAAGAAAGCGCCAGGACAACGCCGATCAGGATACGGACGATCCGGCTCACCGCTTCCTCTCCCCCTGCAGGCCGTTCAAAACCGGCCGGCTGCGAGGCGCCCGAAATCCCGAGCCGCGAGGCGTACGGTTTGGTACGTCGAGTGGCAAGGGATGAGGGAAACGCCGCAGGCGGCGCTTTTTCAACAGCCCGCCTGAAAAAAATACCTCTTAGGGCTGTTCAAAAAGGGTTGGATGCAAGGCACCCACAGTCCTGAGCCATGAGTCGTACTTTCTGGTACGTCGAATGGCGAAGGGCAAGGGGAACGCAGCAGACGGCCCTTTTTCAACAGCCCGCGTCAGATTTCAAATTCCGCCAGAACCACCGTGTGATCCGACGGCTTCTCGGCCATCCGCGGCCCCAGGTCGATGTCGCAGCGGACGGACTTCGCCGCCAGGGGCGCCGTGGCCAGGATGTGGTCGATCCGCCAGCCCAGCCCCCGCTCCGCCGCCTTGGGCATGCGGTAATCGAAGAAGCTGAACTGCTTCGGTTCGCCGGGGTGATGCTTCCGGAAAACATCGAGGAGCCCCCAGGAGGTGACGCCCCGGAAGGCCTCCCACACCTCCGGGCAGAAGCAGACGTGCCCCAGGAGGCGCTTCGGGTCGTGGACATCGATGGACTCCGGCGCGACATTCAGGTCGCCGACCCATGCAAGGGGCGTCTCCGGCGACAGGCTCCGCTCCAGGCCGTCCCGAAAGCGCCGGAACCATTCAAGCTTATAGGCAAAATGCGGCGTTTCCCGATCCCGCCCCTGGGGGACATAGGCGTTGATCACCGTGAGCTTCCCGAAGTCGGCCCGGATCAGGCGGTCCTCGTCCCGGGGCCCCCCGTCGTCGATGCCGAAGGACACGCTCCGCGGCTCTTCGAGGGACAGCACCGCCACGCCGTTGTACTGCTTCTCGCCCCGGAAGGCGGCCCGGTAGCCCAGGGCCGTAAAGTCGCCGGCGGGAAACCGGGCGTCGTCCACCTTGGTCTCCTGAAGGCACAGGACGTCGGGGCGGTTCGCCTCGATCCAGGGCAGCAGGATGTGGAGGCGGGAGCGGATGGAGTTGACGTTGTAGGTGGCGATCCGGAACAGGGCCATTTTCCTCTTGTTTCAAGAAGATCCGGGATAGGAAAAGCGGGTTTTCTATAGCACAGAATTTTTCCCGTTGACAATAGAACGATCGTTCTATAAATGGAAGGCCATGGACGAGAAACGAATCGCCGAAACCGCAGTCCCGATCTCCCCCGCCGGCCCCGGCCGGATGCTTCCCCTGGCAGGAGAGGTCCGGGCCGGTTTTCCCTCCCCGGCGGAGGAGGAACTCCGGGACATCCTCTCCTTCGACGAGTATCTCGTGCCCTTCCCCGACGCGTCCTTCCTCGTGCAGGCAAAAGACGACTCCATGATCGGCGAGGGGATCCGGAAGGGGGATCTCGTCATCATCGAGCGGGGGCGGGTTCCGAGACACGGCGACGTCGTCCTGGTGGAGGCGGACGGGGCGTGGCTCCTCCGGTACTTCTGCCGGGAGAAGGGGCGCGTCGTTCTCCGGACGGCCGACCCGAAGGATGCACCCGTCGTCCCCCGGTCGGAGCTGCGCCTCGGCGGCGTGGTGACCGCGGTGGTCCGCAAGTATCACAAGTAAGACGCAAGAAGACTCCCCCGCCCTTCCCGCCGGGCGCTCCACCCCCGCCACTCCGCGGCGGGAAGGGCTTTTCCGGAAGCAGAGGAGAGAAGCGCCGCATCCATTTTTCTCCGCCCCGTCCGGAGAACCGGCGACGCTCCCGATTTCGAGGTACGACCCGTGGCGCCCTCCGGCGGCAGAACCGACGACATCCTTTTCAGCCTCTCCTCGTGGCCCCGGGCGATCCTCCACGTCGACGGGGACGCCTTCTTCACCTCCTGCGAGGAAGCCATCCACCCGGAGCTGCGCGGGAAGCCCCTCATCACCGGGGGCGAGCGGGGCATCGTGGCCTGCGCCAGCTACGCCGCCAAGCGGATCGGGATCAAGCGGGGCGTCTCCCTGCCGGAGGCGAAGCGGATCTGCCCGGGGCTGATCGTCCTCCCCTCGGACTACGAGACCTACAGCCTCTTCTCCCGCCGGATGTTCAACATCATCCGGCGCTACACCCCCGACGTGGAAGAGTACTCCATCGACGAGGCCTTCGCCGACCTCACGGGCATGCGCCGGGCCCTCCGGGCCTCCTACGAGGCCATCGCGGACCGGATCCGGAGGGAGATCATCAAGGAGCTGGGAATCACCGTCTCCGCGGGGCTCAGCCTCACGAAGGTCCTCGCCAAGGCGGCCTCGAAGCACCGGAAGCCCGACGGGTTCACCGTCATCCCCGGCCGAGCCATCGCCTCCTACCTCCGGGACCTGCCGGTGGGGAAGCTCTGGGGCATCGGCCCCGCCACCACGAACTACCTGAACAAGATGGGGGTCCGGACGGCCCTGGAGTTCGCCCGCCTCCCCGAGGAGACGGTGAAGCGGCGCCTCACCAAGCCGGGCGTCGAGATCTGGCGGGAGATCCGGGGGGAATCGGTCTATCCCGTCACGGCGGAAGAGAAGAGCACCTACTTCTCCATCAGCAAGACGAAGACCTTCGCCCCGCCCTCGGCGGACCCGGACTACCTCTTCGCTCAACTCCTCCGGAATCTCGAGTCGGCCTGCATCAAGGCCCGGCGCTACGACCTGGCGCCCCGGAGCCTCGTCCTCTTCCTCAAGCGGCAGAACTTCTCCCTCGCCGCCGCGGAGGTGCGCCTCACCCGCCCGTCGGTCTATCCGCTGGAGATCTCGGGAGTCCTCCGGGACGCCTTCGGCGGCCTGTGGGAGCGTCACGTTCTCTACCGGGCCACGGGCATCGTCCTCCTGGACCTCGTGCCGGACGCGCAGGTCCAGTACTCCCTTTTCGAGGACGCCCTCCGGGCGGAGCGGGTCGAGCGGCTCTACGAGGCGGCCGACGCAATGGGAGCGAAATACGGCAAGCACGCCCTCCACCTGGGAGGCTCCCACCTCATCGAGGAGCAGGGCAAGGGAAAGCGGGGCGCCCCCACCGTCCGCGAGCGGACGGTCCTCTACGGCGAGACCCGCCGGAGGCACCTGCCCCTGCCGATCTTCCACGGTGACGGGGGCAACAAGCCCCTGTAGCGCGGCCTCCTCCCTCGGGCATCACCGCAAGAGGCCTTGACTTGCCTCCGGAATCCTGTACCTTTCGCTGTATCATCAAAGCGGAAGGCAAAAGGACGGACTCCATGAAGACCATCCGGATCGGCTCGGGGGCCGGCTATTCGGGAGACCGGATCGAACCCGCCGTCGAGCTGGCGGAACAGGGCGGCATCGGGTACCTCGTCTTCGAGTGCCTGGCCGAGAGGACCATCGCCATCGCCCAGCAGGCAAGGAGGAAGGATCCAAAGGCGGGCTTCGACCCGCTCCTGGCGGCGCGGATGGAGGCCTGCCTGCCCGTGTGCCGGAAAAACGGAGTCCGGATCGTCACCAACATGGGCGCGGCCAACCCCGCCGCCGGGGCGGAGAAAATCGGGGAGGTCGCCCGCAGGCTGGGCATCGGGGGCCTGAAGATCGCCGCCGTAACGGGCGACGATGTGCTTGAGGCGATCCGGGCAGGCGACTACCGCATCGAGGAGACGGGCGAATCGTCGGCGGCCCTGAGAGACCGGATGGTCTCCGCCAACACCTACCTGGGGGCGGAGTGCCTGGTCGAGGCCCTCCGGAACGGGGCCGACGTCGTCATCACCGGCCGCGTGGCGGACCCTGCGCTCTTCACCGCCCCGGCGATCTTCGAGTTCGGCTGGGACATGGGCGACTGGAACCGCATGGGACAGGCCACAGTCATGGGCCACCTGCTCGAATGCGCGGGGCAGGTCACCGGCGGGTATTTCGCCGACCCGGGCCGCAAGGACGTCCCGGGGCTGGCCCGGCTGGGATTTCCCATCGCCGAGGTCCGGGAGGACGGCGTCTTCGTCGTCACCAAGGTACCCGGCTCCGGAGGAATGGTCACCCTGGCCACGTGCAAGGAGCAGCTCCTCTACGAGATCCACGATCCCTCGTCCTACATCACCCCGGACGTGGTGGCCGACTTCACGGGGGTCCGGATTGCACCGGCCGGACCGGACCGGGTGGAGGTCTCCGGCGGAAAGGGGAAGCCGAGAACCGATTCACTGAAGGTCTCCATCGGCTGCCTCGACGGCTGGATCGGCGAGGGCCAGATCAGCTACGGCGGCCCCGGCGCGGTCGCCCGCGGGAGGCTGGCCCTGGAGATCGTGGCGGAGCGGCTGAAGATCACCGGCGTGGAATTCGAAGAGATCCGCTATGACCTCATCGGCGTCAATTCGCTCCACCGGGACAGGCTGTCCGCCGGTCACGATCCGTACGAGGTCCGGGCGCGGGTCGCCGGGCGCACGAAGAGCATGGCCGAGGCCATCCGCATCGGCAACGAAGTGGAGACCCTGTACACGAACGGCCCGGCGGGAGGGGCCGGTGCCTGGAAGGCGACCCGGGAGGTCGTGGCGATGGTGTCCACCCTGATCCCGCGGTCGCTGGTGAATCCTTCCATCCGTTACGAGGTGGTCTGAATGAAACTGAAGGAGATCGCCCACTCCCGCACGGGAGACAAGGGCAATACGGCGAACGTCTCGGTCATCGCGTACGACCCGGCCGACTATCCGCGGCTCGAACGGCACGTCACGGCCGAGCGCGTCAAGGCCTTCTTCGCCGGAATCGCCGAGGGGGAGGTGGTCCGTTATGCCCTCCCCAACATCGGCGCCCTCAACTTCGTCATGCACAACGCCCTGTCCGGCGGGGTGACGCGGACGCTGGCCCTCGACCTCCACGGAAAGTCCCTCAGTTCGGCCATCCTGGAATTGGAGATTCCGGACCGGGGCTGACCGGCACAAGAAATCCAAAAGGAGCCCGCATGGAACAGCAGATTCTCTTCTGGCTCTACCTGGTGAACCTGACGCTTCTGATCCTGCACGAGATGGACTCGGCCTACTGGAAGGAGTGGGAGCTGTTCCGCCTCCCCGGGGGACTCGCGGGGTTTCTCTGGATTCACCTCCCCCTCTGGCTGGCGGGCCTCTATGGCCTCGTGCTCGTGGACCGGGGGGCCGCCGCGGGGCTCGTTCTCTCCCTGGTCGTCAGTGCCGGCGGGATCTTCGCCTTCGCCATCCATAACTATTTCCTGGCGAAGGGCAGGCCGGAGTTTGACACCGCCACCTCCAGGCTCATCCTCTGGCTGCTCCTGATCGGCGGCCTGGCCCAGGGGGCCCTGACGATCCGCATGATGCTCCCGCTGCCGGGATAAACCGGAGTCCCTCGGCTCTACGACCGTTCATGGAGCCGTCACCTCCCGGATCGCCCGGGAACCGGCTCATGGGCCTTGCGACCGTGGACCCGCTCATAGGCCAGGCAGAAGGGGCAAACACCGGCCTCGATGGTCCGGACAAAGGAATATGCAGATCCTGCCTGTGTCTTCCGGGCGCGGCGGCAAACCGGGCAGGAGGCGCAGATCCCCGCCAGGAAGCGGTCCGTTGACGTGATTTCGTGCTTTTTCATGATGAATAAACCTTTTCGGGTATTTTCCGCAGCGGATTTTCCGGCAGAGCCGGGTTGGCGTCAAGAACAAACAGAAAGGAGGATGCGGAACATGGCGTATGACCAGGTGCTGGAGGAGCGTATCCGGGTCGTTGTCGACCGATGGAAGGACCTGTCGGCGAAGAGGATGTTCGGCGGGGTCTGTTTCCTCCTGAAAGGCAACATGATGTGCGGCATCTGGAAGGACTCCCTCATCGTCCGGGTGGGACTGGAAGGGTTTCAGAAGGCCCTGGACGCACCCCACGCACAGCCCTTCGACGTGACCGGCCGGCCCATGGCGGGTTGGGTCATGGTGGGCCCCCGGGGGGTCGAGAAAGACGCCGACCTCAAGGCCTGGCTCGGGAAAGCGCGGGCCTTCGTCCGGACGCTTCCGGCCAAGGCGGGAAAGGAGACCCCATGAACGTGATCTTTCACGAAGACTTCTACCAGACCTACACCTCGGACCCGGCGGCGGAGCCGGGCCGGATGGAGTCGATCGTCAGCGTCCTCGACGGCCGGGTGGACTTCCTCCGGGCCGAGCCCGCCGCCGGGGCGGACATCGCCGCCGTCCACACGGACACCCACATCCACCACGTTAGCGCTTACGGCCTCTACGACCTGGCGGCCCTCGCCGCCGGCGCGACCATCCAGGCGGCCATGATCGGGCTGGAGGAGCCGGCCTTCGCGCTGGTCCGCCCGCCGGGACACCACGCCTCGGCCGGCCGCTCCTGGGGCTTCTGCTACTTCAACAACATGGCCGTGGCGGTGACGAAGCTCAGGCGGGAGGAGCGGATCGAGCGGGCCTTCATCCTGGACATCGACCTCCACTTCGGGGACGGGACGGTCAACATCCTCGGCTCGTCGGGCTTCACGACCATCGTCAACCCCACTGCCTCCCGGGCCTCGGACTATCTCCGGCAGGTGGAGGAGGCCCTCCCCTCGGAGGGGGTGGACCTGATCGCCGTGTCCGCCGGGTTCGACTACGGGAAGGGAGACTGGGGCGGCGTCCTGGCCCCGGAGGACTACCGTGAGATCGGAAGGATGGTCCAGGAGGCGGCCATCGACTGCGGCGCCGGCTGCTTCGCCGTCCTGGAGGGCGGATACAATCATCGCGTCCTGGGCATCAACTGCCTGGCGTTCCTCGAGGGTCTGGGCGACCTGCCCTGGTAGCCGGCGGGGTGCGGTTGACGAGGGCCACGCCCCCGACCACCATAACCGCCCCGGCCAGGAGCGACAGGTCGATCGTCTCGCCCAGGATCAGCCAGCCCAGGATGACGCCGCTGACGGGGACGAAGTTGATGAAGATCCCCGCCCGGGACGGGCCGATCACCCGGATTCCCTCGTAGTACCAGAGAAAGCCGAGAACCGTCCCGAACACGCCGAGGTAGGCGATCCCCGCCCAGGTCGCCCAGCCGTAGCCCGGGGCCTGCCCGATCATACCCTCCGCAACCGCCGGCGGGAGGAGGAAGAGCATCCCCGTGACACAGGAGGCCGTCACCGCCAGGAGAGGGCTCATCCCGTCCATGGCGGCCTTCCCGATGAGCGAATAGGCCACCCAGCTCGCCACGCACCCCAGGATGGAAAGCTCACCGATTCCGATCCCCCCGTGGAGGATCTCCGCCGGGTTCCCCCGGGTGATGACCGTGACGGCCCCGGCCAGGGACAGGAAGATCCCCGCCAGCCGGGTGCCGGTCATCCGCTCGCGGAAGATCAGCGCCGCGAAGAGGGCGATGAAGACGGGGTTGTTCGCCACGATGAGGGATGCCCGGCTGGCGGTCACGGTCTTCAGTCCCTGGAAGAAAAAGAAGTTGTAGCCGAAGACCCCCGTCAGGCCCAGGAGGGCGACCCAGAAAATCTGGCGGCCCCGGAGCCGGAGTCCCGGGCCTTCCCGATGAAAGACCAGGGGCACCAGGAGAAGACAGGCGGCAAAGAAGCGCAGGAACGACCCGGCAAAGGGACCCGCCTCCCGGGCGGCGACGCGGGCGGCGACGAAAGTCCCGCCCCACAGGACGGCCGTCAGGAAGAGCCGCAGGTAAACCCCCCGGGTCGCGGCGTGCGCCTGCCCTGGATTCGTCATTCCGCCGCCCCCCACCCCTCCGGGGGCGTCCATCCTGCCAGGGCGTCCCGGTACTCCCTCCGGAGCAGGTCCCCGGAAACGCCGTGGTCGATGAAGCCCCAGGGCAGGATCTCATCGGGCTCCTTCCGGCGGTAGACATAGAAATCCGGGTTGACGTTGACCGCCTTCAGCGACTCCGTCCAGTTGCCGCCGGAGCGGTGGACCATGAGGAGGATGTCCGCCACTCGGCGGTCTCCCAGCGACAGGAGGGCCTGGACGTAGTTCCATTTCGGCAGGTCCGAGAGGACCGTCAAGGCCCGCTCCTTCCGGAAGGCCTGGACGATGCGCCGGATCCGCCCCTGGACGGTCCGGACGTCCTCCAGGGGGTGCCACTGGAAGGGCGTCGCCGGCTTGGGGATGAACTGGTTGAGGCTCAGGGTGAGGCGGCGAAACCGCCGCTTTCCCTGCGAAGAGGCCAGGGCGCGATGCTGCACCGACCGTGTCAGCTCGATGATTGCCTCGACGTCGTCGTCCGTCTCGGTGGGAAGGCCCGTCATGAAGTAGAGCCGGAGGTTGGAAATGCCCCGGCCGATGAGCGCCTCCACGGCCTCCAGAATCTGGTCTTCGTCGATTCCTTTCCGGATCACGTTCCGCAGGCGCTGTGTCCCCGCCTCCGGCGCCAGGGAAACCGTCTCCACCCCGGACTTCGCCAGGAGATCCGCCATCTCCCCGTCCAGGCGGTCCAGGCGGAGGGAGCCGATCGCCGCCCGGCCGCCCCGCTCCAGGATCGCCCGGCAGAGGAACCGCAGGTCCGGGTGGTCCGAGACGGCGGTCCCCAGAAGGCCGATCTTCCGGCCCTGTGCGATGCCCCGCTCGATGGAGGGCAGCAGGACCCCGACCGGTCGGAACCGAGGGGGGCGATACAGGTAACCGGCGGCGCAGAAGCGACAGCCCCGGCCGCAGCCCCGGCTCACCTCGGTGAGGAACATCTCCCCGAACTCCGTCCCGGCGGTGGAGACGACCTGCTCCGTGGCAAACCGGCCGATCTCCCGGACCCGCCGCACGGCCACGCGCCCGGGGAGGCCGGGAAGCACGGGCTCCATGCCGGCGACCCGGGAATCCGGACCGTAGCGGACCTGCCAGAGGGATGGCACATAGGCCCCGGGGATCTCCTCCTGGATCTTCCGGAGGGTCTCCTCCCGGGACAGGCGCTCGCGCCGGGCCGCCCCGAAGACGTCCATGAACTCCTGCAGCATCTCCTCTCCCTCCCCGAGGAGGAACAGGTCGAAAAAGGGCGCCAGCGGCTCCGGGTTGAGGGTGAGGGCGACCCCTCCCCCGATGACGAGGGGATCCCGGTCTCCCCGCTGGGAAGAGGAAAGGGGGATCCGCGCCATTTCGAGGATCGAGAGGATGTTGGGGTAGTCGTTCTCGAAGGAGACGGAAAAGGCCAGGAGGTCGAAATCCGTCAGGGGGCGCTGCGACTCCAGGCTGAAAAGGGGGATCGACCCCGGGGAGAAGAAGCCCTCGTCCCCGGGGTCGGGAAGAAATGTCCGTTCGCAGATCCAGTCCGGACGCTCGTTCAGAAGCGCATAGACAACCTGGTATCCCAGGTTCGACATGCCCGTCCGGTAGGCGTTGGGGTAGGCCAGACAGACGGTGGCCGCCTCCGTCCAGGCCTTTCGGATCGCCCCTTCTTCGCCGTCCATCAGACGGGCGTATTTTTGCTTCAGTGTCCAGGAGTTCATGCCGGGTCCGGTTCCCTTGTATCAGATTGTCCCGGGGAACTCAAAACCCGGAGGGGGAATGCCCTCCTGTTTTTCAGTCGGCCTGGCGTCTCAGGAATGCCGGCCTCTCCAGGTCGTCGTTGTCGTCGATGAGGCCGAGCTTCACCACCTTCATGCTCTCCAGGGGAACCTGCTTCCGCTTCCACGCCGGCTCCTTGAGGGGATCCTCTGCGGCCGAAGAGCCGAGATTGATCCCCGACAGGGGCAGCCGCTTTTTCCCGAGGGATCCGTCGAATCCGGTGGCGATGAGGGTGATCCGGATCTCGTCCCTCAGGTTCTCGTCGATGACGATCCCGAAGATGATGTTGGCATCCTCGTGGGCCTCCGACTGGATGAGGGTGGACGCCTCGTTCACCTCGAAGAGGGTGATGTCCGGACTGCCCGTGATGTTGAGGAGCACTCCCTGGGCACCCTGGATCGTGTTGTCCTCGAGGAGCGGCGACGAGATGGCCTTCTGGGCCGCCTCCACCGCCCGGCTCTCGCCGCTGGCCGTTCCCGTCCCCATGAGGGCCATCCCCATCCCGGACATGATGTTCTTCACGTCGGCGAAATCCAGGTTAATGAGGCCCGGAACGGTGATGAGATCGGAGATCCCCTTGACGGCGTTGTAAAGGATTTCGTCGGCCTTCTTGAAGGCATCGGGGATGCAGAGCCCCCGCCCGCCGAGGCTGAGCAGCCGCTGGTTCGGGACAACGATGAGGGTGTCCACGATCTTCCGGAGCTCCGAGATCCCGTCGTCCGCCTGGATGCTCCGCTTCTTCCCTTCGAACTGGAAGGGCTTGGTCACGACGGCGACGGTCAGGGCTCCCATCTCCCGGGCAATGTCCGCCACGATGGGTGCTCCGCCCGTCCCCGTCCCGCCTCCGAGGCCGGCGGTGATGAAGACCATGTCTGCCCCCTCCAGGTGTCGGTACATCTCGTCCCGGGCCTCCATGGTCGCCAGCCGTCCCACCTCGGGATCCGCCCCCGCACCCAGCCCCCGGGTGGCCTCCGACCCGAGCTGGATTTTCACGGGCGACGCGTTTGCCCGCAGGGCCTGGGCGTCCGTGTTGGCGGCGAGAAAGTCCACCCCCTGCAGGTTGTAGGAGATCATCGTGTTGATGGCGTTCCCCCCGCCGCCGCCAACGCCGACCACCTTGATTTTTGCCGCGGCCATGCTCAATGGATCTGTCATTTCGAACATTTCCTCCCCCTAAAAGTTATCAAGAATCCATCTCTTCATCCGGTCCACCGCTCGGTCGATCACCTGTCCTTTGCCCCTGAAAGACCGTTGTTGCTTGATTGCCTCCATGCCGCCGAATACCACCAGTCCCACCCCCGTGGCGTACAGGGGGCTGTTGACGATGTCCGCCAGGCCCACCACACCCTGGGGACAGCCCCGGCGCACCGGGACGTTGAACACGCGCTCCGCCAGTTCCGTGATCCCTTCCAGGAGGGCCGTGCCCCCCGTGAGGACCACCCCCGCTGCCAGATGGTCGTCGTAACCGGAACGAACGATCTCCTTCTGGGCCATGAGGAGAATCTCCTCCACCCGGGCTTCGATGATCCGCCCCAGGATCTGCCGGGAAACCTCCCGGGGCTCCCGGCCTCCGACGCTGGGCACCTCGATGGTCTCGTCCTTGGAGATCAGCGGCGGATAGGCGCAGCCGTACCTGAGCTTGATCTTTTCCGCTTCCGCCGCCGGCGTCCGGAGCCCCGTGGCAATGTCGCTGGTGATGTAGCTCCCCCCGACGGGCAGGACGGCGGTGTGGCGGATGCTTCCCTCGGTGAACACGGCGATATCGGTGGTGCCGCCGCCGATGTCCAGAAGGGCCACTCCAAGGTCCTTTTCGTCCTCCCCGAGGGCGGCCAGACAGGATGCGAGCTGCTCCAGGACGATCCCCTGGATGTCGAGACCGACCCGGTTCACCGATTTCACGACGTTCTGGATGGACGCGACGGAGCCCGTGACCAGGTGCACCTTCGCCTCCAGCCGGACGCCGGACATCCCCACGGGCATCCGGACCCCCTCCTGGGTATCCACGGTATAGCTCTGCGGAAGAGTGTGGATGATCTCCCGGTCCAGGGGGATCGCCACCGCCTTGGCCGCTTCGATGGCCCGCTTCACGTCGTCCTGGTCCACCTCTCGGCCTTTCACCGCCACGATGCCCAGGCTGTTCTGCCCCTGGATGTGGGCCCCGGCGACTCCGGCGAAAACGGACCGGATCTGGCAGCCGGAGATGCGCTCCGCCTCCTCCACGGCCCGGCGGATCCCCTCGACGGTGCTCTCGATGTTCACCACCACGCCCCTGCGGAGGCCTTCCGACGGATGGGACCCGATCCCGATGATGCTCACGCCCTGCTCCGTCAATTCTCCGACGACGGCGCAGGTCTTCGTTGTCCCGATGTCCAGCCCGACGACGAACGATTTCGCTTTCCCTGCCATACGTTTTTACCCCGTTCCTTCGTTACATCCGGTATTCCTTCCTCGAATCGGCGTTTCCGGCCGGGCCGAGGATTTCCTTCTTCTGCACCGTCACCTTCGACGGGTCGTCCAGATCCACCCCCGCATACCGGGGCCGTCCCGTCCGCCGCTCCAGGTCCGCCATGACCGTGGCGAGGCGGGCCAGCTTTTCGTCGTACTGGTCGAATCCCAGCTTCAGGCACAGCCCCGACGTGGTCACGACGGAAAGGCCGGAGACCGGATCCAGGTGAACGCCGGCAATGTCATGGACATTGGGATGGGTCTTGGCTTCCGCCAGCTTGTTCAGGAAGGCCACCGCCTTCCTGAACCCGGCTTCCACGGCAGCCTGGTTCTCATATCCGGTCACCACCGGGAAATCGACGTCGTCTTGTCTCTCCACCCGTTTGAAGAGGTTCCCCGCCGTATCCATGAGGTACAGCCCGTCCTTCCCTTTCACGATCGCCCGGACGAGCCGTTCGTGCACCTGGATGACCATGCGGTCGGGAAGCTCCAGGCCTACCGAGACCTCCCGGACCCAGGGATTCTGCTTCACCCGCCGGGCGAGCTTCTCGCGGTTCACAGCCAGGATGCTCACGGAGGGCCGGAGGGCCGCCAGCGCCAGCACCTCCTGCTCGGTGATCTCTTTGCAGCCCCGGATGACCGTTTCCCGGAGCCCGAAATAGGGCGCCTGTACGATCCCGTAAAAGATGCCGATCGCAGTTGCCGACATCACCGCCACGACCGACAGGAGCAGCAGGACCGACAGCGCTTCCCTGAGGAATGGCCCCCGGGTCCGCTGCATCCGGTTTCTCCGGGTCAGGAGCTTATTTCGAAGCGAGGTTCTCACGACGGACTCCCCACAATGCGAACTTCCGTTTCCAGGATCACACCGGTCTTTTCCCGGACGCGCTCCCGGACCAGATCGATCAGGGCCAGGACATCCCCGGCCCGCGCCTTCCCCAGGTTGACGATGAAATTCCCGTGCTTCTCCGAGACCTGGGCGTCGCCGATGCGGGTCCCCTTGAGGCCCGCCTCCTCGATCAGCCGCCCCGCCGGGATACCCCGGGGATTCTTGAAGACCGACCCGGCGCTCCGGTGCTCCAGTGGATGCTTCTGCCGCCGGAGGGCCATGATCTCGGCGATTTTGCGGCGCACCGCCGCCCCGTTTCCTTCTTCCAGGCGGAACCGGGCGCCCGTGATGACCGACCCCGGAGGCAGGTCAAGGTTCCGGTAAGCGAAGGGCAGGTCCGCCCCTGCCGCTTCCCGGAAACGCCCGCTTTCATCCAGCAGTCGAACGCTCTCCACCACGTCCTTCATCTCCCGCCCGAAGGCCCCCGCATTCATCCGCACGGCACCGCCCACGCTTCCTGGGATTCCGGCGCCGAACTCCAGCCCCGTCAATGCCTCCCGGGCGGCCAAGGCCACCGTCTCCGCCAGGGGTGCCCCCGCCCCCGCCTCGATCCGCGCCCCGCCTCCGGCATTCCGGACCAGATTGACCTGACGAAGGTTCTTGAGAGCCACCACGACCCCCCGCCAGCCCTCGTCGGCGACGATCAGGTTCGTCCAGTTCCCCGCCGGGAACCAGGCAACCCCCCGCTCCCGGCACAGGGAAACGGTCCGCCCCAGGGCGTCCTCGCCGGAGGGAAAGGCCAGGGCTTCGGCCTTCCCACCTACCCCCATGGAGGTGTAGGGGGCAAGGGGCTCGTCGAAGAGAACCTCTCCGGCGGCCGCCGCCAGTTCGTCCCGGAATCGGGCGTCCATCGCCTCCGTTCCTTTTCCCGTCAGGGCTTGAGCCGCTTCAGGAGCGCCTCGCCGATTCTCCAGACCGTCCCCGCTCCCTGGGTGAATACGGTGTCGCCCGGCCGGACGATCCGCGCCAGGTGCTCGACGATCTCACCGAAATCCTTCATGTATGTGACATCCGGGTGCCCCTGCTCCCGGACAGCCTCGCACAGGGCCGCCGCATGAACGCCCGGGATGGGCTTCTCGCTGGCCGCGTAAATGTCCGTGACGATCAGGACGTCGGCATCGGGAAAGGCCGTCGTGAACTCGCTGAACAGGCCCTGGGTCCGGCTGTACCGGTGGGGCTGGAAGACGACGAGGAACCTCCCTTTCCAGACGTGCCGGGCCGCCGCCAGGGTCTCCCGGATCTCCGTCGGGTGATGCCCGTAGTCGTCCACCACGGTGACGCCGCCCGCTGTGCCCTTCACCTCCAGCCGGCGTCCAACGCCCGTGTACAGGGCCATTCCCGCCTTGAGGAGATCCCAGTCGACGTCGAGCTCCCGCGCCACCGCAACGGTCGCCAGGGAGTTCAGGATATTGAAGCGGCCCGGAACGTTCAGGGTCACGATGCCCTTGTCCTCCCCCCGGACGTGGAGCCGGTAGGTCGAGACGGAGCCGTTGAAGGACAGCTCCGAGGCCCGGTAATCGGCTTCCTCCCCGAGTCCGTAAGTGATCACGCGCCGGTGGATTCCCGGCAGGATCGCCCGGACGTTCCCGTCGTCGGAACAGAGCACCGTCGCCCCGTAGAAGGGAACGATGTTGGCGAACTGGAGGAAGGCTTCCTTGATCTCCTCCAGGTCCCGGTAGTGGTCCACGTGCTCCAGCTCGATGTTCGTGATGACGGCGATACAGGGCGACAGCTTCAGGAAGGACTTGTCGCTCTCGTCCGCCTCGGCGACGAGGATCTCCCCGTCTCCCATCTTCGCGTTGCTGCCGATGCTGGCCAGCTTCCCGCCGATCACCATGGTCGGATCCAGTCCGGCATGGGCCAGGACAATGGATATCATGGACGTGGTCGTGGTTTTCCCGTGGGTTCCCGAGACGGCAATGGAAAACTTCATCTTCAGGAGCTCCGCCAGCATCTCCGCCCGAGGGATCACGGGCACACCAAGCCGGTGCGCCTCGACGACCTCCGGATTGTCCGGCGCCACGGCCGTGGAGGTGACGACCACATCGGCATTCCCCATGTTGGCCGCGTTGTGGCCGAGAAAGATATCCGCCCCCAGGGAGGCCAGCCTGGCCGTGATGTCCGAGGCCGCCACATCGGAGCCCCGCACGGCATATCCGAGATTCAGGAGCACCTCGGCGATGCCGCTCATCCCGATGCCGCCGATCCCCACGAAGTGGATCGTCCGGATCTTCCGGCGCATGCCGTCGACGCGCTTGGTTGTATCCATTCCGTCGTTCCTTCAGGCCGCCCCGCGGACGGCCGCCCTCTACGCCGCCGCCGTTCCCGGTTTCGCCAGGGAAAGCAGGGCATCCACGATATCCGCCGCCGCCCGGGGATTTCCCAGGGAGCGGGACCGCTCCTCCATGATCCGGAGCCGCTCCGGCTCCTCGACGAACCGCCGGATCTTCTCCGCCAGGAGAGATCCCGTCAGCTCCTTCTCGGCCACCATGTCCGCCGCCCCCGCCCCGGCCAGGACCCGGGCGTTCCAGGTCTGATGGTCCGCCACGGCGAAGGGGAAGGGAATCAGGAGAGACGCCTTCCCGCTCACCGTAATCTCCGCGAGGGACGTGGCGCCGGCCCGGCACACCAGGAGGTCCGCCTCGTCATAGGCCCCGGACATGTCCATGATGAACGGGGTGACCTCGGCATCGAACCCCTGCTCCCGGTAGGCCGCCGCCATGCGCTCCGCGTCGGCCCCGCCGGTCTGATGAACGATCCGTAACCGGTCCTTCAGGTCCCCGAGCAGGGGCAGGGCCTCTTCCACGGCCCGGTTGATCGCCCGGGCTCCCTGGCTGCCGCCGAAGACGAGAAGCCCGAACCGCTCATCCCTCTTTTCCCCTGCCGGCCTCTCCTTCAGGAAGGCCGAACGGACGGGGTTTCCGCACACGGTGACCTTCCGGGCGGGAAACTCCCCCGCGGACTCGCGGAAGGTGACGAACACCCGGTCGACGAACCGCCCCAGGATCTTGTTGGTCGTTCCCGGCAGGGCGTTCTGCTCCGCCACCGCCGTGGGGATTCTTTTCAGGGCCGCCGCCAGGACCGCCGGACCCGAGGCGTAACCCCCGACGCCGAGGACCACGTCGGGACGGAAGTTCCGGAGGATCGCTGCCGCCTGCAGCAGGCTACGGGGGATCTTCAGGAGAGCCCCCAGGGAACGGGCTACTCCCCTTCCCTTGACGCCTTCCACGTCCAGTGTCGCCAATTCATAACCCAGTGTCGGCAGCACCCGCTTCTCCAATCCCCGCTCCGTACCCACGAACAGGACCCGGTGATCCCGGTCCCGCCGGAGGAATTCTTCCGCCACGGCAATGCCCGGGAAGAGGTGCCCCCCGGTGCCGCCGCCGGCAATCAGCATCTTCACGTCACGACTCGTACGAAGAAATGTTCAGGAGGATGCCCACCGCCACCATGCTCATGATGAGCGATGATCCTCCGTAACTCAAAAACGGAAGGGCCAGCCCCTTGAGGGGAATCAGGCCCATGACCCCTGCAATGTTGATGAACGCCTCGAGGGCGATGATCATGGTGAGCCCCGCCGCCAGGAGCGTGCCGAACGGATCGGCCGCCCGGAAGGCGATGACGAAGCCCCGAAACACAAAAACGGTGAACAGCCCGATCACGAGGGCCACCCCCAGGAATCCGCTCTCTTCGGCGATGATCGCCAGGATGAAGTCCGTGTGCGGCTCCGGCAGGTAGAACAGCTTCTGCATGCCGTCGCCGATGCCGACGCCGAAGGGACCGCCGGACCCGAAGGACAGGAGCGACTGGATGATCTGGAAACCCGACTTTCCCGGATCCCGCCAGGGGTCCAGGAACGTCAGCAGCCGCTCCATCCGGTAGCTTTTGCGCATCAGGATCCACAGGGCCACCGGGGCCATGGCCGCTGCCAGGCCTGCCAAGTGCGTGACCCGGGTCCCCGAGAGGTAGAACATGAGCATCATGATGAGAAAAATGATCGCCGAGGTTCCGAAATCGGGCTCCAGGACGATCAGGCCGATGAGGAAGCAGACCGTCAGCATGGGGATCAGGAGGCCCTGCTTGAAGTCCTTCAGCTGGGCCGCCTTCCGGGTGAGGTAGTGGGCCAGGAAGAGAACCACCGCCACCTTGGCCAGCTCGGTCACCTGGAAGTTGAAGAGTCCCAGACGGAGCCACCGCGTCGCCCCGCCCGCCCTGACGCCGGCGTGGGGGATCAGAAGCACCGCCAGCATGATCGCCGAAACGATCAGGACCGGATAGGCGAGCTTCTTCAGTTTCTGGTAGGGAACCTTCGTCAGGAACACCATCAGCCCGAGCCCGAGGATCACGAAAAAGATCTGTTTCTTGAGGAAATACAGGCCGTCCTTGTATTTCTCCGCCGCCATGATCGAGCTGGAGCTGTAGACCATGACCGTCCCCACCGTCACCAGGATGAGGGTCACGATCAGAAGCACGATGTCCGGCCTTCCTTCCCTGGGCACCATGGTTCAAAGCTCCCCGACGATCTGCTGGAAATGCCGGCCCCGGTGCCGGTAGTCCGCGTAGGCGTCGAAACTTGCGCATCCCGGCGACAGGAGGACCACGTCCCCCGGCGTCGCCTCCGCATAGGCCCGCCGGACGGCATTCTCCAGGAGACCCGCCTCCTCCGTGGGAACGACCCCGCCGAGAAAGCCGCCGATCCGCTCGGCCGCCTCGCCAAAGAGAATGAGGCGCTTCACCCGCTGCCGCACCGCTTCTTCCAGGCTGGCGAAGTCCCCGTCCTTGTCGCGCCCCCCCATGAGCAGGATCACCGGCCGGGAAAACGTCTCCAGGGCCCGCTGCACGGCCCCCGTGTTGGTCCCTTTCGAATCGTCGTAGAAGGAAACCCCGTTCTTCTCGCCGGCAAATTCAATCCGGTGGGAGACGCCCCGGAACGATCCGACCGTTTCGACGATTTTCTCCCGGGAACACCCGCACGCCCGGGCCGCCAGGATGGCGGCCATGACGTTCTCCACGTTGTGCCGCCCGGGGATCCGGATCATGTCCAGGGGATACTCCTCTTCCACACCGCCGGTTCGGTAAAGCATCCGGTCCCCCCGGAGAAAGATCCCCTCCTCCGGCTCGCGGAGGGTGCTGAACGCCAGGACCGGCGCCGCCGGCGTCGTGAGGGGGGGCGACAGGTACGGATCGTCGGCGTTCAGAACGACCCGGTCCCCCTCCTTCTGGTTCTCGAAGATCCGCTCCTTCGCCCGGCGGTAGGCCTCGAACGTCCCGTGGTAGTCCACGTGGTCGGCGGTGACGTTCAGGATCAGGGAGACGAAGGGGCGGAACGTCTCGATGTACTGGAGCTGGAAGCTACTCACCTCGACCACGGCGTAACGGGCGTTTCCCTCGGCGCCGGCGCATTCGATGAGCGGCGTCCCGATGTTTCCGCCGACGAAGGCCTCCGTGCCGCTGTCCCGGAAGATCTCGCCCAGCAGGGTCGTCACGGTGGTCTTCCCGTTGGTGCCCGTAACGGCGATCATCGGGATCCGGAGAAACCGGGCTGCCAGCTCGATCTCGCTGAGAACGGGCACTCCCTGCCGACGGGCCGTCGAGAGAACCACGTCAGCGGGCGGAATTCCCGGGGAGGGAACAACCATGTCGACCCCCCCAAGCGACGACGGCTCGTTGGGAACCCATAAGATGTCGCCGCTCCCCGCTTCGTCCGCCATCCACTCCCGGAAATCGGCGGCGGGCCGGCTGTCCGTCACGGCCACCCTCGCTCCCCGGCGGACGAGAAACTGCGCCGCCGACTTTCCTGTCTTGCCGAGGCCGATCACCAGGATTTTTTGGTTCGCCAGTTCCATCTTCCCGCTACCGCAGTTTCAGCGTGCTGATGGCCACCATGGCCAGCAGGATCGAGATGATCCAGAAACGGACGATGACCTTCGGTTCCGGCCATCCCTTCAGTTCGAAATGGTGGTGGATGGGGGCCATCCGGAAGATCCGCTTGCCCCCGGAAAGCTTGAACCAGCCCACCTGGGCGATGACGGAGAACGTCTCGAGGACGAAGATGCCCCCGACGATCACCAGCAGGATTTCCTGCTTCGTCATGACCGCCAGGGTCCCCAGAGCTCCCCCGAGGGAGAGGGATCCCACGTCGCCCATGAAGACCTGGGCCGGATAGGTGTTGTACCAGAGAAACCCGATCCCGGCGCCGACCATGGCGCCACAGAAGATCGACAGCTCACCCGCTCCCGCCACGTAGGGAACCTGCAGGTACCCGGAGATGCGGACGTTGCCGGCGAAATAGGCGAACAGGAGGTACGTCAGGAAGCAGGTGATGGCCGGCCCGATGGCCAGGCCGTCGAGGCCGTCCGTCAGGTTCACGGCGTTGGCGCAGCCCACGATGATGAACGTCGACAGGATGACGTACGCCCAGCCCAGGTCGGGAAGCACCGTCTTGAAGAACGGAACCGTGAGGTTCGAGGTGAATCCGGGCTTGAAGAACAGGATCACGCTGACGAAGAGCGCGATGGCGATCTCCCCGGCGAGGCGGGTCTTCGCGGGAACGCCCTTGCTGTTCCGCCGGGTCAGCTTCCGGTAGTCATCCATGAATCCGATGAGCCCGTAGCCGATCGTCACGAGGATCACCAGCCAGATGTAGTCCACCCGCAGGTTGGCCCACAGGAGGGTCGAAACGACGACAGAAAAGATGACGAGGACCCCTCCCATGGTGGGGGTTCCCTGCTTCACCTGATGGGTGCTCGGACCATCGTCCCGCACTTGCTGGCCCACGTCGAGGCTGCGCAGCTTGCGGATCAGCCAGGGGCCGACGACAAAACAGATGACCAGGGCCGTGATGGAGGCGTAGATCGTCCGGAACGTGATGTACCGGAACACGTTGAACGAGGAGATCACCGTATGGAGCGGATACAGCAGATGGTAAATCATGTCATGCGATCTCCTTCGTTCCGAACAGCCCGCCGATGGCCCGGACGGCTTCCTCCAGGCGCATCCGCCGGGACCCCTTCACCAGGACCCAGTCCCCGCTGCGGAGGATCTCCTGCAGAGACGGCAGGATCTCCGCGGGATCCTCGAAAAAGGACACGTCCCCCGGGGCGAGCCCGCCTTCCACGGCGCCGCGGGCGGTGTCCCCCGAGAAGGCGCCCTTCAGGTACGCCCGCCGGATCCCCGTCTCCGCCAGCAGCCGGCCCGTTTCCCGGTGCAGTTCCGCCGAGGATCCGCCCAGTTCCAGCATGTCTCCCAGAATCGCCACCCCCGCGCCGGCCCCCCTCAGGTCCCGGAGGGTCCGGAGAGCCTCCCGGACGGAGGCGGGATTGGCATTGTACGCGTCGTCGATCAGAAAGGCCCCGTTGGCCAGGGGAAGCACGGTCATCCGGCCCGAGACCGGGCGGAACGACTCCAGACCCTCCCGGACGGCGGTATCGTCGAGACCGAGTGCCCGGGCGCAGGCCGCAGCCGCCAGCGCATTGGAGACGGCGTGCCTTCCGCAGAGGGCAATGCGCACGTCCTGAAGGCCGCCCCCCATGCCGAGGCGGAACGAAGTCCCCTCCCTATCGACCCGGATGTCCGTCCCCGTAATGTCCGCCTCCCGTTCCACGCCGTAGGTGACTTTCTTCCCCGGCCACCGAACCTCCAGGGCCCGGACGTACGGATCGTCCCGGTTGATCAGGGCCGTGGCCGTCTCGCTCATGTTCCGGAAGAGGTCCCCCTTTTCCCGGCAGACGCCGTCCAGGCTGCCCAGCCCCTCCAGGTGCGCGGGGCCGATGTTTGTGACGAGGCCGACGTCCGGCCGGGCAATCCGGGTCAGCCGCGCGATCTCACCCGGCCGGTTCGTTCCCAGTTCCAGGATGGCGGCCTGATGCCCGGCCTCGAGCCGGAAGAGCATCAGGGGAACGCCGATCAGGTTGTTCAGGTTGCCCTCCGTCTTCAGGGTCTCCATTTTCCGCCCGATGACGGCCGCGGCCATCTCCTTGGTCGTCGTCTTCCCCGAACTGCCCGTGATGGCGATGACGGGCACCCGGAATCTCCGGCGGACATGGCCGGCCAGGTCGCCCAAGGCCGTCAGGGTGTCCTCCACCCGGATCACGTCCACGCCGGTCAGGCCCGACAGCCGATCCTCCGGCGGGGCCTCCCGGACCACCATCGCCGCCGCCCCCGCTTCTGCGGCCGCCGCCAGGAAACGGTGGCCGTCGAACCGGTCCCCCCGGAGGGCCACGAACAGGCTTCCCGGTCTCAGGGTCCTTGTATCCGTCGAGACGCCCTTCACCGTCCCCGGACCACCGCCGCGGAGGAGGACTCCCCGCGTGGCATCCAGGATCTCCCGGATCGTCAGGAGGGGCCCCATCAGCGGGCCGCCTTCCCGTTCCGCCTGCCCGACAGGGCGTCCCGGGCCGTGAGACGGTCGTCGAAGGGCGTCTTGTTTTCCCCGATGATCTGGTAATCCTCGTGGCCCTTGCCGGCAATGAGGACGATGTCGTCGGGACCGGCCGACCGGATGGCCTCTTCGATGGCCGTCTTCCGGTCCGGCTGAACAAGGTAGAAGGGCCGTCCGGTCCTCCCGGATGCCTCGTCGAGCTCTCCGCTCCTGATCCGGCGCACCGGAAGTCCGACCACGCCCGCCTCGATCTCCCGGATGATCTCCAGGGGATCCTCTGTCCTCGGGTTGTCGGACGTGATGACCGTCACGCTGCTCCCTTCCACGGCCGCCCGGCCCATGAGGGGCCGTTTTCCCCGGTCCCGGTCGCCGCCGCAGCCGAAAACGGTGATGATCCGACCCCGGCGGAACATGCCCAGGTTTTCCAGGACGCGCCGGAGCGCGTCTTCCGTGTGCGCGTAATCGACAAAAACCCGGGGATCGTCCGTTCCTCCGGCGACCGTCTCCAGGCGTCCCGGCACGTTCACGAGCCGCTCCACTCCGTCCCGGACGGCGCTCTCCGGGATGCCCAAGGCCGCCGAGGCGGCCGCCGCCGCCAGGATGTTGTAAAGATTGAACCGCCCGATGAGAGGGGAGCACAGCGTGGTCGAAATCCCCGGTCCCCGGACCTCCGCCTCGATGCCGTCGAGTGTCAGGACCACGTTCCGGGCCGACACGTCCGCCGGTGTCTCCAGGCCGTAGGACAGCGTCTTCTCCGCCGCCGTCGCCAGCAGTTTTCTCCCCCACGGGTCGTCGGCGTTGATCGCGGCGCGGATGGCCCGCCCCTTCCGGCTCCCCGGCAGAATTTCAAGGAACATCCTGCTCTTCGCGGCGAAATAGGCCTCCATCGTGCCGTGATAGTCCAGGTGGTCCTGAGACAGGTTCGTAAAGATCCCGAGGTCGAAATCACAGTCGTCGACCCGTTTCAGGTCGAGGGCGTGGGACGAGATCTCTCCGACCACGTGGGTGGCGCCGGCGTCGTGCATCACCCGGAGGATGCGCTGCATCTCCAGGGATTCGGGCGTCGTGTTGGGTGCGGGCCACAGCCGGGAGCCGAACCGATAATTCACCGTCCCGAGGATGCCGGGCCGATGGCCGGCGGCCTCCAGGATCGATTCCAGGAGATAGGTGACGGTCGTCTTGCCGTTCGTGCCGACGATGCCGATCAGGCAGAGCGAACCGGACGGATTCCCGAAGAAGTTGCGTCCCAGCATGCCCAGGACCCGCCGGCTGTCGTCCACCCTTACGGCCGTGACGTCCGGCGGGGGCGTGAACTCCCGCTCGTGGACGATGAATCCGGCACCCCGGCGGACGGCCTCGCCGATGAAACGGTGGCCGTCGAACTTCAGGCCGGGAACGGCTACAAACAGACTCCCGGAGGCGCACCGCCGGGAGTCGTAGCAGACATCGCGCACATCCCCGGAAAGGTCTCCCGAGACCTCCCGGACGTCAATCCCCTGAAGCACATCGGAAAGGAGCACCCGCCCACCTTCACTGGCCTGTACTGAAGGATACGCTGCAGAGGCGGCGCTCCTTCAAAGCGGTCCCCGGCTGGGGAGCCTGACTGACCGCCCACCCGTTGCCGGACATGTTCAGCTCGATCCCCTTTTCCCTGGCCCGCTTGAGCGCCTCCCGCATCGTCATGCCCCGGAAATCGGGCATCAACGCCTCATTCTCTTCACTCTCCGGTCGTGCACCGTTCAGGAGGAGTGTCGGGGCGGAGACCAGCTTCACCCCCTTCTCCGGCAGGAGCGGTTCGATCTCCCGCGGCGGAGGAGCAGGCGTGCGCTCGCGGAGGTCCGTCTTGATGCAGTTCAGGATCTGTTCGCCGATACCGCTGAATACCGGCGCCGAGGCTACGCCGCCCCACTTGTCGATCTTCGGCTCGTCCAGGACGATCATCATGGTGATCTGCGGATTCTCCGCCGGGAAGAAACCCATGAAGGACGTCCGGACCCGTTCCGATGAGTATGCCCGGCGGCCTGCGTCGAATTTCTGGGATGTCCCTGTCTTGCCGGCGACGTTGATGTTGGCGATCCGGGCCTTCTTGCCGGTTCCGTCGTCGTCCTGCACGACGGATGTCATGATCCGGGCCAGGCGCTTCGCCGTCTGCGGGGAGACAACCCGCCGGACCGTCGTCGGGGTGTTGCCCCGGACGATCTTTCCCTGCTTGTCCACAACGGCCCGGACAATGAGGGGCTTCATCAGGACGCCGTCGTTGGCGATCGCCGAGAGCGCCGTAATAAGCTGGAGGGCTGTCACGGAAATTCCCTGGCCGAAGGCGACGGTGGACATGTCGACCCGCGTCCAGTTCCGGACGGGGCGGAGCAGGCCCCGGGATTCGCCGGGCAGGTCGACTCCCGTCCGGGCGCCGAAACCGAACTTGGTGATGTATTCGTAGAATTTGTCCTTGCCGAGCCGTTCCGCCGTTTTTACACAACCGATGTTGCTGGAGTACTTGATGACCTCCCCGAACGTGAGCGCCCCGTACTTCTTCCGGTTTGCTTCGTGAAAGACCCTGTCGTTGACCTTGTAGGCGCCGTTTTCGCAATTCAGGCGTGTCGATTCGCTGACCGCCTTCTCCTCCAGGGCCGCTGCGGCGAGAAACGGCTTGAAGGTGGATCCCGGGTCGAAGACGTCCGTGATGGCCCGGTTCCGCCCCTTGTCCGCCGTGTCCTTCGGGGTGTTCGGGTCGAAGCCGGGCTCGTTGGCCATGGCCAGGATCTCACCCGTCTTCGGATCCATCACCATCGCGAAGCCACCCCGGGCGCCCTTGGCCTGCACCGCCTCCTTGAGCTTCGATTCCACCAGGTACTGGATCCGCGAATCGATGGTCAGGACCAGGTTGTAATTGTCCTCCGGCTTTTTCGCCTCCGCATCCTCCACGCGGGCGTAAATTTTCTTTCCTTTTGCGTCGCGGAACCAGGCGAGTTTCTCGGGAGTTCCCTTGAGATCGTCGTTGTACCGCATCTCAAGGCCTTCGAGCCCGTCGGCGTCGAGACCCACGAACCCGATCACGGCCGCCGCGAGCTCTCCGTTGGGGTAGATCCGCTTGGCCTCCTTCACCAGAAAGATGCCCTCGATTTTCAGCTTATCCAGGGCTTCCGCCCGCTCCTCGGGAATCCGCCGGGCGATCCAGATAAACCGTTTGCGGACGGCGAGTTTCCTCCGGATGACCTCCGGGTCCGTCCGGAGAATCGGCGCAAGCTTCCGGGCGGCATCCTCCGGATCGGCAATCCGGGCAGGATCGGCACATACGGAATCGACCTGGATGCTGGCGGCCAGTTTTTCTCCGTTGCGATCGAAGATAATCCCTCGCTCGGGCTGAAGGAGAACCGGCTGGATGTGCTGCCGGTCGGCCATTTTCTTGAGCGTCTTGCCGGAGAGGATCTGCAGCTGGATCGCCCGGGAGATCAGGGCGACGAACAGGATCAGGAAGAAGCACAGGAGCGTTGCCAGCCGGAAACGCAGCCATTTGGAGGATTCCCTGTTCATGGGCGTCTCTCTCCCGTCACTTCACGATGATGACCTGATCCTGTTCGGGAAAGGTCATATTCAAGGTGTCCCGGGCGATCGCCTCGATGCGCTTCCGGGATTTGAGCGTGGCGACTTCCATCTTCAGCTTCCGTTGCTCGTCCAGCAGCTGCTCCTTGCGGTTCAGCTCCGCGGCCGTCCTGTATTCCAGCTGGGTCATGCGGACATGGGACCAGACATAGAGGGTCAGCATGCCCATCAGCACGAAGGCCACGACGATGAAGGCGGAATAGCGCCACCAGGAGAAGGTTCCTTCTCCCCGCGGAATCGCCGTCCCCCAATCGCCCGCCTTCTGCACCGTCATATCCTTTCCGCCGCCCTGAGCCTGGCGCTTCTCGCCCTGGGATTGGCATCCGCCTCCTCCGGCCGGGGACGAAGAGGCTTTCTCGTCAGAACTCTCGCCTTTGCTTCCGCCCGGCACGTGCAGACCGGAAAGCCGGGCGGGCAGGTGCAGGTCTTCTCCCAGGAACGGAAGGTCTCCTTGACCATTCGGTCCTCCAGGGAGTGAAACGCGATCACCGCCATCCGCCCTCCCGGCGCGAGCGCCTCGATCCCTTCCAGGAGCCCCCGTTCCAATTGATCCAGCTCCCGGTTCACGGCAATCCGGAGGGCCTGGAAGACCCTCGTGGCCGGGTGAATCCTCCGCCCTTCCCGGCCGCCTCCCGGAACGACCCGAGCGATCAGGGCGGCGAGTTCGACTGTGGTCTCGATGGGTTCCTGCTTCCTTCGCTCGACGATGGCGCGGGCGATCCGGCGGGCGAACCGCTCTTCGCCGAAGTCCCTGAAAATGCCGGCCAGTTCGTCGACCCCGGCACTCCGGATCAGGTCCCGGGCCGCGGGGCCGGCCGAGGGGTTCATCCGCATGTCCAGCGGCCCCTCCAGGGAGAAGCTGAATCCCCGCTCCGGGGTGTCGAGTTGGTGGCTCGATACCCCCAGATCGAAAAGGATCCCCTGAACCGGGCCGATCCCCCGGGCTGCGAGGACATCCCGAAGATCGGCAAAGCTTCCCTTCACCAGGACGACCCGGTTGCCGAAAGGGGACAGGGTGCGCGACGCCTCCCGAAGGGCCTCGTCGTCCCGGTCGATTCCAACAATCAGGCCGTCGGGGGAGGATCTTTCAAGGATGGCCCGGGCATGGCCTCCTCCCCCGACGGTTCCGTCCACGTATATTCCGCCGGGACGGCAGTTCAGAAGGGCAAGGACCTCCTCCAGGAGGACCGGTTGATGAAAGGCTGCCATGGGGTCCCCCGGCTCAAATCCCCAGATCGGCGATGTGCCGGCCGCAATCCTCCAGACTTCCTTCCGCCCGCTTCATCTCCGCATCGAAGCGGTCCCGGCTCCAGATCTCGATGCTCTTGAGCATGCCCGCCAGGACGATGTCCTTCTCCAGCCCCGCATATTCGCGCATATGGGGGGGAAGCAGGATCCGTCCCTGCCCGTCCAGGGTGCAGTCAATGGCTCCGGACATGAAAAACCGTTGAAATGCCCGGACTTCTTTTCGCAGGATGGACTGAAAGGAGACCTTCTCTTCGATGACCAGCCATTCCTGGTAAGGAAAGGCCATCAGGTAGCCGTCCCACTTGGTGACCACGAGGCGGTTGTCATAAAATTCGGCAAAAACATCCCGGAATCGCGAAGGAAAGATGATTCTCCCCTTCTCGTCGATGGTGTGGTAATATTGTCCCCGGAATCCAGACAAAGGATCTCCTCCACTACAAGCCACTTCGCTCCACGAGGCGACTATAAAGGGGGGGGTTTCCCTTTGTCAAGAAAAAATGCGGTTTTCTCTTTAAGAATTGGCCATTTCCCGCCGCCCGGACCAGGGCTCGAACGGGGAACCGGAACCGCTGTCCGGTGCCCCGGTTTCCATCTGGTCCGAAGGCAATCCTCCACCTCCTCACGAAACGGTCCAATCTTCCCAATCCGTTGAATTAAAAAGTGATTGCTGAAAAGTGGAGGGATTTCAGGCGGAATTGGGACGGCAAAAGCAAGAGGGACGGTTCAGTGGTACGGCCGGGGCTGATTCATCTGGGCCGCCGCCTTTTCCGCATCCTTCATTGCTTCTCCGATCCGGCGGTACTTGATGATCGCCTCGTTGTGCGCCAGGTAATTTCTGGAGAACTCATGGCTTCCGTCCAGCCTCGACACGAAGTAAAGAACATCGGATGATGCGGGATGGAGGGCCGCCTGCAGGGAGTCGGCCCCGGGATTGGCAATGGGCCCCGGCGGCAGTCCATCAATGACATAGGTGTTGTACGGCGATTTCCTCTGGAGATGCCTCCGTTTGACGGCGCCGCTGAAGCGCTCCAGGTCATAGACCGCCGTGGGGTCGCACTGGAGTTTCATCTCCCTGCGGAGCCGGTTGTGGAATACCGCCGAAATAAGGTTTTTTTCGCTCTTCAGGCCGGTCTCTTTTCCGATCAGGGAGGCCAGGGTGACGGCCTCGTGGACGTTCAGCCCCATCTGCTCTGCCCGATTTCTCATCTCCGGCGTGAAGGCTTTCCAGAACTGGTGAACCATCGCCTTGATGATCTCCCGGGCACCCATGGTGCGGTCAAAGATATACGTATTGGGAAAGAGGTATCCTTCGGCGCTGGCCCCCCGGATGTTCAGGGCATCGAGGAATTCCCGGTCCCGGGCCGTTGCGAGGAAGGTCTTCCGGTCCACCAGCCGGAATTCGGGAGACGCCAGCAGGTCGGCGATTTCCTGGAGCGACCAGTCTTCCGGAATCGTCACCTTGTAGCCCTTGATCATCCCCCTGACCAGCCGCCCGATGATCTCGTTGGGCGACATGGAACTGGCCAGCTCGTATTCTCCCGCCCGGATCTGCCGGTTGGACCGCTTAAGGACCGCCAGCACATAAAAGAAGGGCTTGTTCTGCACCAGACCCGTCTTCTCCAGGATATCGACGATTTCCACGAAGCCCGTCCCCCTGGGGATCTCCACCGTGGAGGTGACGTGCAGGTCGTCAACGGGACTGAAGCTGAAATAGAGGAAGGATGTCAGGAGGAGGAATGCGATGCCCGCCAGGAAGAGCAGGAAAGCCCTCCACTTGGTTTTTTTTGCCGTCATCTTCAGGATTCTTCTGCGGAGGAGATGGCCGGGCGGTCCAGATACGATCTGAGAATGAGAACGGCGGCGAGCTTGTCAACCACGGCCTTCCGCTTTTTGCGTCCGGTTCCCGCGGCTCTGAGGATCTCCTCGGCTTCCTTTGTCGTCAGGAGTTCTTCCTGGAGAAGCACGGGCAGTCCGAAGGTCTCCTCCAGGCGCCGGGCGAACCGGTCAACCTTTTCACACTGGATCCCCTTCGTGCCGTCCATCCGCACCGGGTATCCCACAACGATTTTCTCCACTTCATACTCCTCGATGAGGCGGCGCAGGGCCTCCATGTCGGCCCGGCGGTTCTTCCGTTCGAGGACCGTCAGCCCCTGGGCGGTGATCCCCAGTTCGTCGGATACCGCCACCCCGATTCGCTTTTCCCCGTAATCCAACCCGAGAATCCGCATATTGGTCCTCACCGCCTCAAGGGAGGCATGTTTATCAATCCCCTTCCCCGATTTCAATCAAAAAGTGCCCCGACTCCGATACTCCGTTTCTCTTGACGAAGTGAAAAGCGGAAGGCATGATGCTGTCGGAGTTGCACCCACTCCCGAATATCACTTGGAAATTTCCCGTCCGACGAGAGCGTGTTGTCACCACACTGGTTCATGATGGCCGCAAATGCGAGTTCGTAAACAAAGATCCGGAATCGGGCGCCCCAAATTCCGTAAAAGTTGAGGAATCACAATGTCTTCCGGCGCGGTCGAGACGACCGTCTGCCATGTTATCCGGTGTCGCTCCGGTTCCAGGCGGGTTCGGAGCGCAACCAAAAGAGGCCGCATTTTATTGGGTTGCAGAGAGGACGATATGAACATCATTCGGTTTGTGCTTTTCATGGCGGTCCCGTGCCTCCTTGCCGGCACACCGGTCCATGCCGGCGATATCTCCATCTACGGCGGCGAAAAGGGGGCTTTGAGCATCACGGATCAGGAAAATCCATGCCGGTATGAAAGAACGATGGCCCAACTCCGGCAGCCGGCAATATCTCCGGCGGAGAAGGAGGCTCTCAGGAAGAGCCAGAGGCCGTACTGGGAGGAAAAGGAGCGGGAGATCCAGAACATCAAGGCGTTGACCGAGGAAAAGGAACGGATGAAGAGAGCCGAAGAGGCAAAGAGAAAAGCAAAGAAGGAGAAGACCGACACAACGGCACCCCAGGAAGCAAAATAAACAGGGATCGAACAGGGTGTTGCCGGGAACATGGCTGCATCGGAAGCGGCTGCCGCTTCCGACGGCAATGCCGGCGGTGCTTCGCAGTGTACGGGGTCCGAATCCTGCAGCGAATCGAAAGCAGCGGACCACTCTCGCAAAATCCCAAGTTCCCCGGCAGCAGGCGTCAAAAGGTCTTGTACCCACCCCTGTTCTTGAGCTTGCAATGTTCCCGGTCCCGACTGTGAAGGGATTGCAAACCTGAAGAAACGAAAGAAAAGGGAAAGATCCCGAACGGACCGATTCCCGCAACCATTTTCCCCAATCGTAACGGATGTTTCCGCTTAAACAGGGAGTTCTCGGGCGCCTCCTTCGCTCCTTGTGAATCCCCCCCGATTCTGTTAGATTGCCCGCCAAATGGGGAAATCATGAGGCATATCGTCGTCGGCACAGCGGGACACGTGGATCACGGAAAGACGGCCCTGGTGAAGGCCCTGACCGGGATCGACACGGACCGCCTCAAGGAGGAGAAACTGCGGGGAATCACCATCGAACTGGGGTTTGCCTTTCTGAAGACCGCAAGCGGGCAGACCCTGGGGGTGGTGGACGTGCCGGGACACGAACGCTTCATCCGGAACATGGTGGCCGGCGCGGCCGGGATCGACCTGGTCGTTCTCGTCATCGCCGCCGACGAGGGCGTCATGCCCCAGACGCGGGAGCACCTGGCCATCTGCACCTTCCTGGGAATCCGCCGGGGACTCGTGGCCCTCACAAAAATCGACATGGTGGACCGGGACTGGCTCGACCTCGTCACGGAAGACGTCCGCCAGTTCCTCCTGGGAACCTTCCTGGAGGGCTCCCCCGTGGTTCCCGTTTCGGCGCTGACGGGGGAAGGGCTCCCGGACGTCCTGGCGGCCATCGAGGATACCGCCGCGCTGGTGGAGGAGGAAACCGACGCCGGGCTGTTCCGCCTTCCCGTGGACCGTGTTTTCACGATGCGTGGATTCGGGACGGTGGTCACCGGCACCGTCGCCACAGGCCGGATCGCCGTCGGCGAGGAGGTGGTCCTCCTGCCGCCCGGGCAGAAGGCCAGGGTCCGGGGCATCCAGATTCACAATGAAAGCATGCCGACGGCCGAAGCGGGACAGCGGGCGGCGATCAACCTGCAGGGACTCGACCGGGACGCCGTCGAGCGGGGCGAAGTGCTGGCGCGGCCCGGAACCATCGAACCGACGCGCCGCGTCGACGCGGTATTCCAGTACCTGGCCGGCCCGGAAAAGAAGCTCAAGAACCGCACGCTGGTCCGCTTTCACACGGGAACCAGCGAGACAATGGCCCGCCTCCTCCTCCCGGAGGGCAGCGAGCTGTCGCCGGGCCGGCAGGCCCCCGTCCAGTTCTATCTGGAGAACCCCGTGGTGGCCCTGGCGGGGGACCGTTACGTCGTCCGCAGCTACTCCCCCGTCACAACCCTCGGCGGGGGAACGATCCTCGATCCCCTGGCCCGGAAGCACAAGGCCCACGGTGATAAGTCCCTCGGTGATTTCGACATTCTCTCAGCGGGAGACGAAGCGGAGCGTGTATCGGTCATCCTCGACCGGTCGGGATTCGCCGGCACGGCCCTGAACGAGCTGGTGGTCCGCACGGGTCTTCCGGAAACGCTCCTGCGCAAGACCCTGGAGAAGCTGTTCACGGACCGCCGGGCGATTCTCATGGACCGCGAAGAGTGGCGGGCCGTGTCCCGGACCGTTCATGAAGACGTCCAGGAGCGGATCCTCCGGACCGTTCGCGTCTACCACGAAAAGAACCCCCTGAAGGAGGGGATCCCACGGGAGGAGCTGCGAAGCACCGCGGGCTCGTATATCCCGCCGAAACTGTTCGCCTCGGCGCTCCGGGACCTGGAAAAAACCGGCCGGCTGCTCCTGGAGCGGGACACGGTCCGCCTGGCGGAGCACCGGGTGGACTGGCAGGGAAGCCAGGAAGACCTGCGGGGAGAGATCCTGCAGATCTACCAGGAGGCGGGTTACGCCCCGCCGACGGTCCGGGAGTTCGCGGAGCGGTTCCGGGACCGGAAGCGGGAGGCCGACAAGATCCTGGGCGTCCTGATCCAGGAAGGCATTCTGGTCCGCATAAACGAGGACCTGCACTTTCACCGGGATGCCCTGGCACGGCTCCGGGAAGACTACCGGGCCTTCCTCCTGAAAGCCGGAAAGGCGAATCCGACGGACTTCAAGGACCTGACGGGCCTGTCCCGAAAATTCATCATCCCCCTGATGGAATACTTCGATCAGGCGAAGCTGACCATCCGGGTGGGAGACCACCGGGTCCTCCGGGAAAAGGAAAAGGATGACCGACCGCAAAACGGAACCCGTTGAAATCATGGACGTCCTCGCTTACCGCGAGGACACCTTCCGGCCGGACACCGCTCCGATCATCCGGGAGGTTCTCCTGGAGGTGCGCCTGGACGGCCGCCGCGTGGCCGCCATTGCCTGCACGGGAGAGCATGCGGAGGAACTGGCGATCGGTTTTCTCCGCTCCGAGGGCCGGATCGGGCAACGGGAGGACATCGGCCGCATCGAACAGGCGCAGGACATTGCAACGGACCTGGCATGGCCGGGAGAGATCCGGTCGGTTGACGTCCGGACGGCCGGAGGGGCTTCACGACCGGAACCCACAGCAGGGGGGGGCACCATCGCCTCCAGCGGCGCACGAAGCTCCTGCCGATGGCCCGCCGGCACCAGCCTGGCGCCGGGCTTGCCGACGCTCACTCCGGGGCAGGCCTTTCACCTGGTCGACGGACTTGTGGAAGCCTGTGTCCTCCACGAACGGACCCGGGGCACCCACGGCGCCGCCCTGGCGGCACCGGACCGGATTCTTGCCGTCCGGGAGGACATCGGCCGCCACAATGCCCTGGACATGCTCTCCGGCCACGCCCTCCTGAACGGAATCGACTGCACCGACAAAATTCTGGTAAGAACGGGGCGGGCATCGCTGGAAATCGTATCCAAGGCAGCCTGCATGGGCATACCCGTCCTGCTTTCCCTGGGTGCGCCCACCGCGGAGGCCGTCCGGCTAGCCGCCCGAACGGGAATCACCCTGGCGGGGAGCGTCCGCGGCCAATCCATGATCGTCTATACTCATGAAACGCGAATAGGAAAAACAGCATGAAGAATTTGTTTGTCCGGGATATCCGGCAGGGAGACAAGGTCAGCGAGGTCTTCCTGGTGGCGGAAAAGAACATGGCCTTCTCCATGAAAGGGGCCCCCTACCTCAGCCTCAAACTGAAGGACCGCACGGGGGAGGTGGATGGAAAAATCTGGGACCACGCCCCCGAATGGGACCAGGCCTTCAAAAAAGGGGACTTCGTCCAGATCAACGCCCGGGCCGTCAGCTATCGGGATGCCGTCCAGCTCAACATCCTGGGGCTCAAAAAGCTGGACGAGCAGGAGGTCGATCCGATGGATTTCCTGCCCGCCTCGGAAGGGGATCCGGAAGAAATGTTCAACGAACTGATGGGGTTCGTGGACCGGATCGCCACGCCCCACCTGAAGGCCCTCCTCATGGCCTTCTTCCGGGACGAGGCCCTCGTCCGCCGCTTCAAGCGGGCCCCCGCCGCCAAGAGTTTCCACCACAACACCATCGGGGGGCTCCTGGAGCACACCCTGTCGGTGACAAGGCTCCTGGAGCGGGCGGCGGATCACTACCCCGGCGCCGACCGGGACCTCCTGATCACCGGCGGCATCCTCCACGACATCGGAAAGATTCACGAGTTCTCCTACGACCGGATGGTGGAGTATACAAACGCGGGAAGGCTGGTGGGGCACATCGTCATGGGAGTCGAAATGCTGGATGCCCGGATCGCCGGACTGCCGGACTTTCCGGAGCAGACCGCCATGGCCCTCCGGCATCTGATCCTGAGCCATCACGGCGTCCTGGAGTTCGGCTCCCCCAAGCGCCCCAAGACCCTGGAGGCCCTGATCGTCCACCACATGGACGACCTGGACGCCAAGGTCAACGCCCTTCAGACCTTCATCGAGGCCTCGCCGGATGAGGATTCTGACTGGACGCCCTATCACCGTCTCCTGGAACGCTACATCTACAAGGGATGAACATGGCGGGCGCCGGGATCGAGTTCCGTTATCTTACCGATCCCTCGGAAGAGGAGATTCAGCGCATCCTCGGTTTGTACCGCGAGGCGGGCTGGTGGGAAGAAACGGCGGATCCGGATCCGCGCGACGTCACCCGTCTCGTGGCCGGCAGCCACTGTTTCCTGGCGGCGTTTTCCGAAGGGCGCCTGGTCGCCATGGCCCGGGTCCTCAGCGACGGCGTCAGCGACGCCTACATCCAGGACGTGACGGTGGAGAAAACCATGCGTCACCGGGGGATCGGAAGCAGGCTGATTCAAACGATCGTCGAAAGACTCAACACGGAAGGCATCCGCTGGATCGGCCTCATCGCAACCGGAAACACCGAGGATTTCTACCGGCCTCTTGGATTCCGGCCCGTACCCGGGGCCTTGGCCATGCTGCAGCGATAACACGGTATGACCTTCAAACCGCTTGAAATCGAAGATTACGCCACCCTGAAGCCATGCTTCGAGAAGCAGGCCTACGACCTCTCCCCCTATTCGCTCCTATCCATTATGGCGTGGAACGGGCACCTGTACCGGACGTTCTGGCGGATCGAGGGGGTCTCGGCGATCCTGTCCTTCCGGTCCGACCTCGATCCGGCGGACCGCTACCTCGTTCTGCCGGTCCCGCCCCCGGCTGGATTGGGAGCGGACGATCTCGTCCGGCTGGCCGAAGGTTCGGACATCCCCTCGTTCTGGTTCGTCCCGGACGACTGGGTCGAGCGGATCGGGCGTTCCGCCCTGGAGGCCCGGTTTCGCCTCACCGATCAGGCCGAGTACGGAGACTATATCTACCGGACAGCGGACCTGGCCGAACTGCGGGGGAATCGGTACACCCGCAAGCGAAACCTCATCCACCAGTTTGAAAAAGCCTATGTGAGTCGGGGGCGGGTGGCGGTAGAGCCGATCCGGCGGGAGAACGCCCCGGAGTGCCTGGCATTCCTGGACGAATGGTGCCGTCTCCGGGGAGACTGCGATCCTCTGGGGGAAGACACGCTCTCCTGCGAGCGGCGTGCCGTGATCGCTGCCCTGGAAAACCTGGAGATCCTGGAGGGAATCGGAATCCTGGTCCGCATCGACGGGACCGTCAACGCCTTCGGGATCGCCTCCCGGCTGAACGGAACCATGGCGACGCTCAACTTCGAGAAGGCCTATCCTTCCGTCCGGGGACTCTATCAGTACCTGGATCGGGAGTGCGCCCGCTTCCTCTTCGCCGGTTTCGAATTCATCAACAAGGAAAGCGACATGGGCCTCATGGACCTGGCCAAGTCCAAGGAGTCCTACTATCCCGTGCGGCAGCTCCGGTCCTGGCGCCTGGATCTCCGGTAACATCGCCGGAGGCAGCCCGCCTCCCTATTTCTTCCTCAGGAGATCCAGTTCCTCCGCCGTCAGGTAGGTCTCGCAATAACCGCATTCCCGGCAGGAATAGACGTCGAATCCGGTGGATTTGTTTGTCATTTCGATTCGCCCGTGCCGGGAAAGAGTCGCCAGGCGGATCACATGGAACGTCCCTTCGTTTCCCTCATTCTGAGGGATCATTTCCAACTCGGGGTGATTCAGACAAACCATCTTCCCGTCTTTCCGGGGCATCCGCAACCTCCTGTCTTTTTTAAAAAGGTTGTGCCGCGTCACGATTCGGCTGCCGGACGGGGCGCTTATTCGATGGACATGAGGGACAGCCAGCGCTCCTCCTCGGTGGCCCGGGGCAATCCCCGCTCCCGGAGAACCGCGACGATTCCCGGGTCGTTGAACCGCAGATAGGGATTCATGCTTCGCTCCTCCCGCAGGGACGAGCAGACGAACGCCGGATCGTAGGTCCGCCAGTACGCCTCCAGGGCCGGCAGGCTCGACGGATCCAGCTTCCGGGCAAAGAGCAGAGCGTCCCGGACGTAGTCGTGTCCGGCGAGGATCATGGTCTCCACGGGGAAGGCCATCAGCCGCCGGACGGATCCGAGGAAGCCGAGAAGATCCCCGGAGAAACAGTTTCCCACCGTTCCGTTGAAGAGGGTGTCCCCCGTCAGGAGCGCCGATCCGGCCTGAAAGCATACCGAGTCTTCCGTGTGACCCGGCGTCCTGTGGACCCTGACGGCCTCGCTTCCCAGCTCGATATCGCCCCCGTCGGGAAGGCTCCCGGGATCCATGAAACGGGCGCCGGGCAAGGCCAGAAGCGCTTCGTTCCCGAGGGTGTGGTCGTAATGGCGGTGGGTGTTCGTGACGTACAGGAGCGGCAGATTCCGTTCCGCAAGGAACCCGCGAATGTCCTCCGCGGCGCCGCCGTCGACGGCGACCGCCCCCGTTTCGTTCCACACGAGATAAGCCAGGTTGTCGGCGCTGTAGCGGAACTGCTCGACGTTCATGGCATCACCGGACACGGGCGTGCCGGGTCCAGCTCGTCCGGCTCCAGCCGGGATCCAGGGCTGGAATGTCGGGTGCAAGGGAAAGGCCGCACTTGACGGCAAAATAGCGATGGAAGGCGGTGCTCCCCGTCAGTTCGGGATGGAAGACCGTCGCCAGGGCGTTCGGCGTCTCCGCAGCGGCAATGAAGTCATTCATCCTGAGCAGGACGTTGACGCCCTCTCCGACCTGCAGGATCTTGGGGGAGCGGATGAACGTAAGCGGGAGGGGATCGGGGGATACGGAGGGAACGACGGCCGTGGCGGTGAAGCTGTCGAGCTGGCTGCCGAAGCTGTTCCGTTCCACCTCCATGTCGATGAGCCCCAGATGGGACTTTTCCCCGCGGACCCGGGCGGCCAGGAGGATCGTGCCGGCGCAGGTCCCCCAGATTTTCATGCCCCTTCGGTATTCGCGGCGGATTGCCTCGTCGACCCCGAAGATCAGGAGCAGCCGGGACAGGCAGGTGCTCTCGCCGCCGGGGAGAATCAGGCCGCTGAGACCAGAAAGGTCCTCGGGCCTTTTGACGGGAAGCCCCCGGATGCCGAGACGCTCCAGATGATCCAGGTGCTCGAGAACGCCGCCCTGCAGATCCAGGACGCCCAGCACAGGCTCCGGCCGGTTCGATGATTCGGGAGAATTCATGGTCGGGAGCAAGGGGCCCTCACCGCCGGCAGGTCACCAGCCCCGCCCCGCCAGCAGCTTGTCCTCGGGAATCTGGGCGATCTCAAGGCCCGGCATGGCCTCCCCCAGCCCCAGGGACGCCTCGAGGATTTTTTCCGGATCGTTGAAAAATGCCGTGGCCTTGACGATTCCGCGGGCCCGGACGGCTGGATTGGAGGATTTGAAGATCCCTGAACCGACAAAGACGCCGTCGCAGCCGAGCTGCATCATCAGCGCCGCATCAGCCGGCGTGGCGATGCCTCCGGCGGCGAAGTTCACGACCGGCAGGCGGCCCAGTTCCCGGACCTTCAGGGCCTGTTCGTAGGGCATGCCGTTGACCTTGCAGAAACCCGTCACTTCCTCGAGGGGCATGTTGGCGAGCTGTCGGATCTCCCGGTTCATGGTCCGCATATGACGGACCGCCTCCACCACGTTTCCCGTTCCCGCTTCGCCCTTCGTGCGGATCATGGCCGCCCCTTCGGCGATGCGGCGCAGGGCCTCCGCCAGGTTGCGAGCTCCGCAGACGAAGGGGATGGAAAATTGCGTCTTGTCGATGTGGCACTCTTCGTCGGCGGGGGTCAGGACCTCGCTCTCGTCGATGTAATCGATCTTCAGCGCCTCCAGGAGCTGGGCCTCCACAAAGTGGCCGATCCGAGCCTTGGCCATGACGGGAATGGACACGGACTGCTTGATTTCCCGGATCAGCCCCGGCTCCGACATGCGGGCCACACCCCCCTGTGCGCGGATGTCCGCGGGAACGCGCTCGAGGGCCATGACCGCCACGGCCCCGGCCTCCTCAGCGATCCGGGCCTGCTCAACCGTCGTAACATCCATGATGACACCGCCCTTGAGCATCTGGGCAAGCTGTACATTCAGTTCGTAACGCTTCTCATCCACGTCGGATTCACCTCCCTGCGGGTTCCCAGTTGATTCTGTTTCTTTTCCCTCCGTCCCCCCTTCAGGCTCGCGGCGGAGGTCTGCCTGCCGCCGTTCCACGCCGCAAGGATGGACGTTTTCGTGCCCATAACCGCCTCGAGCACGGAATCGTATCGGTAGATGTCGTCCCGGAATTGGACCGTGCCGTCGGGATCCACCCAGGCGGTCCAGTACGCGATATGCACGGTGATCGGCGCCGGGAGATCCACAGCCTGGTTCTTGCCTTTGCGGATGGCAGCCAGGATTTTTTCCCGGGACCAGTTCACATCATCCTGCAAAAGATAGACCGCCAAGTCAATCGGTTTTTCCACCCGCATGCAGCCGTGGCTGAAGTCGCGGGTCGTCCTCTTGAACAGGCTCCGCTGGGGCGTGTCGTGGAGATACACGTCGAACCGGTTCGGGAACATGAACTTGATATGGGACAGGGCGTTGAAGGCCCCCGGATCCTGGCGGATGCGGTACTTGAAGGTCTTCTCGTTCATCTTCGCCCAGTCCACCGTCTTGGGGTCCACGACGGTGTCCCGGCCAAGGATGATCTTCATTCCCTGCTTCTGCAGGGACACCGGGTCCTTCTGCAGCTTCGGCAGGTATTCCTTGATGGCGATGTTGAAAGGCACGTTCCAGTAAGGGTTGATCTCCAGGTAGGTCATCCGCCCCGTAAAGGCCGGCGTCCGGTATTCGATCTTCGGATCCCGGCTGTGCCGCATCCCTACGACAACCCGCATGCTCAGCGGCGCGCGCCCATTTTCGATCGCCGTCAGGCTGAAATCGGGGATGTTGATGAACAGGAAGCGGTTCCCCACCTCCTGGGGAAGCCATCGCCAGCGTTCGAGATTGAGGAGCATCTGGACCACCCGGCGCTCCACGGGCACGTTGAGGGCCTTCAGGGTCTCCTTCTGAACGGCTCCGTCTTCCGTCAGGCCGTGGCGGCGCTGGAATTTTCGGACGGCCTGATCGAGAACGTCATCAAAACGGGGGTCCTCGGAGGCCATGGCCGGCGCCAGGTCGCCGCCGGCGATGAGGCGTTTCCTCAGGATCGGCACCCTGGGATCGCTCACACCCTTCTTAAGGGATTTGCCCGGCGGCAGCACGGGCCATCCACCCGCTACGGCAATTTTTGCGTACTCGGCGGCCACAGCGACCAGGCGGTCGTATCCCGGGTAATCCGGTTTGAGAACCTGCAGATGGACGTCCACGGTCTGCGCCGCCAGGGCGTCCTGAAGATAGGCGGACCAGTCAACGAAACGCGGACGGGCCTCCCACATCTTGAACAGCCCGTTGGGATCCGCCACTCCGGAGAGAAGATGGGACCCGAAGAGCATGAAGGCGTCCGTGCACAGGAGATCGAAATCGGCCCCCTCGCCGGGGGTCCATTTCCCGGAAATGCGCCATGCCGCCAGAAGGCTCCGAATGGCCTCGTAATGGTAATCCGTGGGGCTGAGCCCGTACTGGCCGGCCGTCCACAACACCGACAGAAGGCGATCCGCCTGGGGGGAAGGACCGTTCCTCAGGACCCAGGCCGGTCCGAAGGCCCGCTGGCGATAAAAATCGGCCAGTCGGGAGGACCGGCAGGGAGTCTCGGCACGGCAGAGGGGCGGCGCGGCATTCGCCAGTCCCTCGAAGCGAGCCTTCAGGGCCGGGCGCACAAGGTCCGGCAGGGACTGGGCGTTTGCAGAGCCGCCAAAAAGAAAAATCGCCAGACCCAAGGCGACGATAAAGGCAACGGAAAAACGAATGATTTTCATGGCCGTGGCCTATGCGAAAATTCGCGTTTTGTCAAGGGCTTCCGCAAGAGATATGAAGGTTCGTTTTTCGTTTACAGATCGGAGGCTTCCCGCGGCAAAGCAGGCTTGTCCTTCCCGGCTCTGCAGGCGACAGGGAAACCTTGGGGCCTCCTGTCCCAAGATGCCCAACCCATCGAATGTCATTGACTTTCCCGTCCCCTGCCCTTAAAATGCATACCCTGATGAATGCTCCGGAATTCCTACCCCCAGGCAGCCGCTCATGAATCCAACGGGACTTCGCATCGTGGAAGTCGGGCCCCGCGATGGGCTCCAGAACCTGTCCGTCTTCGTGGCAACGAACCGCAAGATCGACCTCATCAGGCGGCTGGCGGCCTGTGGCCTCCGGGAGATCCAGGCGGGGGCCTTCGTCAATCCCCGGGCCATACCCCAGTTCCGGGACATGAAGGACGTCCTGGCGGAAGTCCGCAGCCTGCAGGGCGAAGGAATCGTTCTGACCACGCTGGTCCCGAATCTCCAGGGCGCCCGGGACGCGGCAGCCGCCGGCGTGAACAAGCTCGACTTCTTTTTCTCCGTCAGCCGCTCCCATAACCTGAACAACGTCCGCCAGACACCGGAAGAATCCCTCGAGGCGCTCCGTCGGGTCCTTGGCGAATTCGATCGGACTCCCGGCCTCGCCTTCCGGGTCAACCTGGCGACCGTGTTCGGCTGCCCCTTCGAAGGTTATCTGGAGACGGCGGCGATCCTGAAGTATGTGGAGAAAACAGCCCGGATCGGCATCCGGGAGATCACCCTCTGCGACACCGTCGGCTGGGGATATCCCGCCCAGGTGGAAGTGATCCTGAGATCCTGCCTCGCTGCGTTCCCGGAAGTCATCTTCGGAGTGCATCTGCACAACACCCGGGGCCTGGGCCTGGCCAACGCCCTGAAGGCCTGGGAAACGGGGATCCGGGTCTTCGACTCCGCCATCGGCGGCCTGGGCGGCTGCCCCTTCGCCCCCGGGGCGTCGGGAAACGTGGCGACAGAAGATCTGTTGTTCCTGTTCCAGTCCATGGGAGTCGAAACGGGCATCGACCTGGACAGGATCCTCGATACGGCCTCCTTCCTGCAGGGGATCCTCCCGGACACGCCGCTGACCAGCTCCCTCTTCCGGGCCGGCCCGCCCAGGAAGACGCCTTTCGAAACGGCGGGAAGCGGGAAATCGGGCTGCAACTCCTGACCTGTTCCCGCACACGGCAGGCCTTCACTGCTGGAACATTGGCGTCAGACAGAGTGCCGGTTCGCCTGAAACCTATCATCCGGGGAGGCAACAAGACATGCTGAAAATCGACAGGGCGGTCCTGGTCGCCATCGACATCCAGGGAAACCTCTATCGCGCCATGGACGATCGGGAGTTTCTCCTGCAGAACTGCCGGAAACTCCTCCTGGGCGCCCGGGCGCTGGGAATCCCCGTGATTCTTACCGAGCAGGTGAAGATCGGCGAAACGGTGCCCGAGATCCGGGAACTCCTGCCGGACCTCGATCCCATCGTGAAGGAGACCTTCAGCTGCTGGCACCATGAACCTTTCGCCGCCGCACTGATGGCCACCGGCCGTAAACAGGTGATTCTCCTGGGGATCGAGGCCCACGTGTGCGTCTACCAGACATGCATGGATCTGCTGGAGGCGGGGTTCGAGGTTTACCTGGCGTCCGACGCCGTGTCGTCCCGGACCACGGCCAACCGGGAGATCGGCATCGGCCGGATGACCGCCGAGGGGGCCATCCTGGCAAGCACCGAGATGATGCTCTTCGAACTGCTGGGGACGGCGGCCCATCCGAAAGCGAAGGAACTCTTCAAGCTGATCAAATAGAAGAAAAGAGGGGCTTCCTTCGCGCTCCGGGAAGCCCCCCTCTCAACCTTCTGTTCGCGGGATTAAATAAAGGGACATCTCCCTTATTTCTAATTCGGAACGAGACGCTTGGCCTGTTCGTGACAAGAAATTGGGGAAGTGTCCCTTCTATTTACTGGCAGGCGTTCAGACGACCTCGAGATAAGCCCGCAGGCAAGGCGCGCAAATCCTGAGGAATGAGGCGTACTCTGTCCGTACGTCGCAATGACGAAGGATGCCGCGCAACGCAGCATCCGGGCTTTTGGCGAGGTCGTCCCACAATCAATGGCGGGACATGAGGTACTGCACAGCCTTGTCGAGTCCGTCCAGCGACAGCTCGAACATCGGAAATACCTGCCGGATGACCCCGACGGTCCAGGTGTAGCCCCACTCGTCTTCCGTCTGGGGGTTCAGCCATACGGAGTGCCGGAAATTCCGGGCGAGAAACTTGAGCCGGTCGATGCTGGCCTGGTGCTCCTTCTGGTCGATGTAGATGGAGCCGTTGGTGTGCATCAGCTCGTAGGGGGCCATGCTGGCATCGCCCACGAAGATCAGGCGAGTCTCCGGGTCCTTCCGGATGAACTCCTCGAGACGCTCCGGCTTCCGGTGGCGCTGGGGATCCAGCCAGACCCGGCTGTAGAGGGTGTTGTGGAAGAAGTAGATGGTCAGGTCCTTGAACTGGCTCCGGGCGTAGTTGAAGAGCGTCTGGACGATGGCCACGTAGGGATCCATGGACCAGCCGCCGTTGTCGATCATGAGGATGATCTTGAGGCGGTCCTTGAGGCGGCGGTCGAAGACGATGTCGATCTCGCCGCCGTTGCGCATCGTCTCGTAGATGGTCTTGTCGACGTTCACCACATCCCGGGGGCCCGCCGGGGTCATCCGGCGCAGCTTCTTCAGGGCCTCGCCGATCTGGCTCTCCGTCAGGGGGCCTTCCTGGGAGTAGTCCCGGTAGCGCCGCTCCATGGCCACCTTGATGGCCGACTTGTTCCGTGAGCGTCCGCCGACCCGCATCCCTCCCGGGTGGTCCCCGGAGTGACCCACCGGCGACGTCCCCTTCGTGCCGATCCACCGGTTGCCCCCGTGGTGGGCCTTTGTCTGCTCCTTGAGGCGGTCGAAGAAGTACCGGAGCAACTCCTCCGGCGTCATCTGCGCCAGCTTCTCCTGTTCGATGCCCAGGGCCGCCGCGACGTCCTCGGGGCTTTTCAGCCACTCCTCCAGGAGGGCCCGGGCCATCTCGGACAGCTCCGCGTCCTCCGGCTCCTGAAGGACCACCCCCCGGAAATGGTGGGCGAACACCTGGTCGTAGGTGTCGAAGTACCGCTCGCTCTTCACCAGGATCGACCGGGCGGCGGTGTAGAAGTCCTCCACGGAACAGATGAGCCCCATCCCCAGCGCCTTCTGAAGCTTCAGAAAGGACGTGGGCTTGACGGGAACTCCCCGGTCCCGGAGGGTATAGAAGAAATCGACGAACACGTCCTGCTCCCTATGTGCGCATCCTGAGCTGCCGGCCGGCGTTCTCCAGGTCCAGGCTCTTCTTGAAGAGGACCCCCAGGTAGGGCACGCCGCCCTGCTTGAGGGACGAAACCTTGAAGTCGGGGTCGGCCTTGACGGCGCGGATCCAGTTGATCAGCTCCCGTGTGGCGGGGCGCTTCTCGATCCCGGTGAATTCCCGGAGGCGGTAGAAGGTCGAAATGCACACGTCCGCCAGTTCCCGGTTCAGGTTCGGGAAGTGGACGTCCAGGATGAGGCGCATCATGTCCGGGTCCGGGAAGGCGATGTGGTGGAAGTTGCACCGGCCCAGGAAGGGGTCCGAGAGGTCTTTCTTGGCGTTGGATGTGATGATGATGACCGGGCGGTTCCGGGCCGAGACGGTCTTGTCGACCTCGATGATGTCGAACTGCATCTGGTCGAGGACGTCCAGCATGTCGTCCTGGAAATCCGTGTCGGCCTTGTCGATCTCGTCGATGAGCAGCACCGTCCGGACGTCCGCCGTGAAGGCCTGGCCGATCTTGCCCATCCGGATGTAATCCTCGATGTTGCTGACGTCCCGTTTCGAGTCGCCGAACCGGCTGTCGTTGAGGCGGGTCAGCGTGTCGTACTGGTAGAGGGCGTCCACGAGCTTCATGCTGGACTTGACGTTGAGGATGATCAGCGGCATGTTCAGGGCCTCGGAGATGGCGTGAGCCAGCATGGTCTTGCCCGTACCGGGCTCCCCCTTGAGGAGGAGGGGCATCTCCAGGGCCATGGAAACGTTGACGATCTTGGCCAGCTCGTCGTCGAGGACGTACCGGGACGCCCCGCGGAAAACAAAATTATTCTCGTTCATAAACGGCTCCTTCCCTGCTGAAAACGCTTAACCGGCTTTCCCTGTATTTGAATTCGATGAAAAAAGCCACCCGGAATTGAGATCGGACAGGTGGCATCTCCTCCCCCCCCCGCGGCGGCGGAATTCCTGGCGATCTTCTCCCGCGGGGGAACCGCCGGCACCGTGTTCTCAGCCGCCTGGAAACGCCTCGCGGCGGCGGTCATGCCGGCGGGAGCGATCCTGATCGGCCCGCTGGGTTGAGACGGGAGGAGCCTGTTTACGGCCTCGCCCGCCAGGGGATCCACTCGTACCAGCCCTCCAGGCCCACCTTTGCGGCCCACCGGTCGATCATGGCCCGGTCGCCGGCATGCCCCTCCCCGTATTCCCGCCGGGTGATCTCCGCCAGCTCGCCGCCGTCGAAGAGGAAGATCGTCTTCATGTAGGGGGCCGTCCAGTCGAGGCGCAGGTGGTCCTCGAGAATCTTGAAAAAGGCGAAGTTCATCACGTTGGCGGCGAAGTGGATCCGCTTCGGCATGTATTTCCGGGCATCCGGAGTGAGAACATTGATCGCGGATCGCCACTGCAGGCGAAGCATCCGGGCCTGGGCCGGCCGCAGTTCCGGCAGGGCGTCGTAGAGTCCTTTCTCCACCATGATGTCGGGGGGCATTCTCGTGAGCTGGAAAACCGCCCCTTCATACCACATCACAGCCATGTCCCGGATCTTTTCCCGGCCGAAGACGGAGGAAAGGCGCCGCAGGTCCTCTTCCTCCTCCATCAGGAAGGTCATCAGGGTTCGCCGGCTGGAGACGGGGACGAAACGTTCCTCCTCGGGGGCACCGAAGAGACGTAGGAGGTGGGCGCAGCCGCCGGCGACGGCGTGATTGATGCCGTCGTCGTGAGATTTCCGGTAAACGATGCGGTGGGCCGTCTCGTCCCGGCCGGCCATGGACACCGTGGCCTGGACGGGATGATTCTCCCGCTCCTCGAAGCGGACGTCCCCCCGGGACTGGACACGGAGGCGTTCCAACAGGGCGTTGACGGAATCCATCAGCAGAGGCGGCATAATGCTTGGCAATCCCCGGGAAAAAGGCTATGGATCACAAAACGTCGGGATCATACACCCGCTCTTCGGCCCCGTAAACCCCTTTCATCATGAATGAATCCGAAAACGTAGAAAATCCGCAACCATCGCCGCAGGCACGGCGGTCCGTCCGGGGCTGGGCCCTCTATGACTGGGCGAACTCGGCCTACGCCACCACCGTCATGGCCGGGTTCTTCCCCGTCTTCTTCAAGGAATTCTGCTGCGCCGGGGCGGACCCGGTCGTCAGCACGGCCCGCCTGGGATTCACCAATGCCGCCGCCGGCCTCCTCGCGGCGTTTCTGTTTCCCCTCCTGGGGGCCGCTGCCGACCGGGGACGCTCCCGACGGCGCTTTCTCCTGTTCTTCCTGGGCCTGGGGGCTCTCACCACGGCCTGCCTGTCCCTTGTCCAGGCGGGCCAGTGGCCGGCCGCGGCGATTCTCTACGGACTGTCCCTCATCGGCTTCGCCGGCGGGAACGTCTTTTACGACGCCCTGCTCCCCCTGGTCGCCGGCCGCCGGGACATGGACCGCGTGTCCGCCCTCGGGTACGCCCTGGGTTACCTGGGCGGCGGGATCCTCCTGGCTGTCAATATCTGGATGACCGTTTCCCCCGCCCGGTTCGGACTGGCGGATCCTCTCCAGGCGGTCCGGGCCTCCTTCGTCACCGTGGGGATCTGGTGGCTTGTGTTCTCGATCCCGCTGTTTCTCTGGGTCCGGGAGCCCGCTGAGAAAAAGCGGATCTCCGTCGGCGTCATGTTCCGGGAAGGCTGGCATAATCTCGCCGGGACGATCCGGGGCATCCGCCGCTACCCGACGATCCTCCTCTTCCTCCTGGCCTACTGGTTCTACATCGACGGCGTGGACACCGTCATCCGGATGGCCGTGGACTACGGGCTCTCCCTTGGATTTGCATCAAAAGACCTGATCCTGGCCCTCCTGATGGTCCAGTTTATCGGCTTCCCGGCGGCCCTGGCCTTCGGACGCCTGGGAGAACGGATCGGCACGAAGCGGGCCATCCTGCTGGCCGTCGGCGTCTACCTCCTCGTTACCATCGGGGGCAGCCTGATGCGGACCCGGGAGGACTTCTTTGTCATGGCGGCGGCCATCGGCCTCGTCCAGGGAGGGGTCCAGGCCCTGAGCCGGTCTTTCTACGCCCGGATCATTCCGCCGGACCGGCCCGCCGAGTTTTTCGGCTTTTTCAACATGGTGGGGAAATTCTCCGTCATCTTCGGCCCCGCCCTCGTCGGAATGGCGGGCCTCGCAGCGCGGTCGGCGGGGTTCGAGGGCCCCGCGGCCTCCCGGATCGGCATCCTGTCGGTGGCCCTCCTCTTTCTGGCCGGCGGGACGCTGCTTCTGTTCGTGGACGAGGAAAAGGGAAGAAAGGAGGGGGCAACCCTGTGAGGACCGTCTTTCCGTGGCCGAAGCACCCCCATTCAGGGAATGAATCTCCCGCAAGCGGCAGGAGCCTGCTGCCGGCCGTCGCCTTCTTCCTGTTCCTGCTTCCCTTCCCGGCGGCGGCCGCCGAGCCTCCCGGGACCGTAGCCATGACCGTTCACGCTCAGGTTCCCGGGAACGGATTCCCGGAAGGTGCAACACGCTTCCTCATCCTGCCGTCGGCCGGCGACGACGCGGCGGCGGAGCGGTCCCTGGCCGGGAACGCGGTGCGCATCCTCGAGAATCGGGGATATGTCCGCGACGAGACCCGGCCGGAGATCACGCTGGACGTGTCGTACGAATGCCTCCCCGTCCGGATCGAGACGGCCGCCGGGGCGGGCGGCGCATTGCAGGACGAGCGGCTCTACATCAAGGGCTCCTTCACCGAGACCCGGTTTTCGCGGAAGGTGGTCATCCGCGTCTTCCGGTCCGGGTCCGAAACCGGAATGCCCCCCCTCTGGCGGGGAGAAGTCGAAAGCGGCGGGTCCTGCGGGGAGACCATCCAGGATGCGCCGCTCCTGCTGGACGAACTCCTGGGGGAATTCCCCCGGCCGACGGGGAGACCTGCGGAGCGTGTCCGGAGGCGGGAAGAAACGCCCTGAAGACGGCCCGGCCGGCAGGGAACCGTTTCAGCGGACCGGTTCGATCGCCGCACACGGCCCCCGTTTCTCCGGCATCGGGCCGCACCGTTTGCCAAGCCCCGGAGAATCGTGTTTATCACCCTGATTTTATAAAACAAAATATTTATAATTCGGCTTGCTTTTGAGCGGAACGAGGTTTTATAATCGGCCCCGCTTGCGGCTGGAGCCAAGCGCCCCGGACGAATACCCACCCACCTCAAAACCATGGAAAGGAGAAACGATACATGAAGAAGACCTGGACCCTGTTATTGATCATGCTTGTCTCGGCAGCCTTTCTGGCCTCGCCCTGCCTGGCGAAAACGCAGTGGAACGCCAACTCCGTATGGCCCCCGAAGAACGAGCACAGCGTCGGCCTGACCGAGTTTGCCGCCAAGGTAAAGACCGCCACGAACGGAGAGCTGGAACTGATGGTTCAGAGCGGTGGCGCCCTGGGATACAAGGGCCCGGAACTCCTGAAGGTCGTCCGCGACGGGCTGGTTCCCGTCTCCGATATGCTCATCAGCGGCGTGGCCGGCGACGAAAAGGTCTTCCAGATCGTGACCCTCCCCTTCCTCGTCCGCAACTTCGACGAACTGAAGCTCCTCCTCGACATCTCCCGGCCCCACTTCGACAAGGCCGCCCAGAAGTGGAACCAGAAGATCCTCTACATCGCACCCTGGCCCGGCGCCGGACTCTGGACCAAGAAGAAGGTGGCGAGCCTCGCCGACATGAAGGGCCTGAAGGTGAGAACCTACGACAAGAACGGCGCCCTGGTGATGGAGGCCGTCGGCGCCACACCCCTGGCCCTTCCCTTCAGCGAGGTCTACACGTCGCTGCAGACCGGCGTGATCGACTCGGTCATGACATCGACCCCCACGGCCGTGGACGGAAAGTTCTGGGAAGTGCTGAAGTACTTCGAGCCCCTCAACATCACCATCGCCACCAACATGGTCACCGTGAACCTCAAGGCCTTCCAGAAACTCCCGAAGGCCCAACAGGACGCCCTCGTGAAGGCCGGCAGGGAAATGGAGACGATCATGTGGGCCAAGGTCAGGAAGTGGGACAGGGACATGGAAGCCATCAGCAACAAGAACGGCATCCAGACGGTGAAGCCCACGAAGAAGCAGATCGCCGAGCTCGAGAAGATCACCGAGGGGATCCGGGCCGACTGGCTGAAAACCGCGCCGCCGGACGCCAAGAAGATCTACGCCGATTTCATGAAGAAAGTGAAGCGGTAAGAAAAACGCTTCGGCAGGGTTGAAGCCGGGGGAACCCGGGGGCCTGATCCCCCGGTCCCCCGGCCTTTTTTCAGGCACTCCTGCCGGGGTTTCCCAATTTTTCCCCCTGGAGAAACACACTTGAAAAAGCTGATCAAGGTTTTGGACGGCCTCTCCGGCGCCGGCGGCTGGCTGGCGGGCATCTTCATGGCGATCGCCCTGCTCCTGGTCATAGGCGAAATCATCACCAGGAGTTTCTTCTCCGGAACCCTCTACGTTACCGACGAGTACTCGGGCTACCTGATGGCCATGCTGACCTTCACCGGGCTTGCCTACACGCTCCGCGAACGGGGGCACATCCGGATGATGTTTCTTCCCCATGTCATCAAGGGCCGGGCCCATATCATCTTCAATATGGTCTGCTTCATCGTGGGTTTCCTGTTCTGCGCGGCCCTGACGATGTACACGTGGGAGTTCTTCTGGGACTCCGTCGTCAGCGAGTCCCGGTCGATGCAGATCTCCGAGACGTACCTGGCGATTCCGGAGGCTTTCCTGCCCCTCGGATCGGCGCTCTTGACGCTGCAGTTTCTGGCGGAGTTCCTGAAGGGCCTGCTGGCACTGAGGCAGGACACGGAGGGAATCCGTATCCTGGAAGAGGCCGACGATCTCGGCCGGTAGTTCAAATCCCATTTCCCCGTTTCCCTTCACCCCATGGAGAACGGCAACGGGTCTTTCCATTTGGAAGGGCGGCTCTCCGCCACGGAGTAGAAACAAATGCAACCTGACCTCGGACCCGTTTCGGCGACGATCATCGGGCTCCTTATCCTGTTCCTGGGAGGCTCCGTCTGGATCGGCATCTCCCTGTTCATCGTCGGAATCGGCGGCTTCTTCTTTTTCAGCGACGTGTCCTTCGGATCCATCATCGCCAACGTCGCCTGGAACAACACCAGCGGATCGGCCATGATGGCCCTGCCCTTCTTCATCTGGATGGGCGAAATCCTGTTCCGGAGCCGGATCTCGTCGGACCTTTTCCGGGGCCTGGCTCCCTGGATGGACGCCATCCCGGGACGACTCATCCACGTGAACGTCCTCGCCTGCACGTTCTTTGCCGCCGTCAGCGGCTCCTCGGCGGCGACGACGGCCACCGTGGGGAAGATCACCGTCCCGGAGCTGGAAAAGCGCAACTACGACCACGACCTCTCCATCGGGTCGCTGGCCGGGGCTGGGACGCTGGGATTCCTGATCCCTCCCAGCATGGTCATGCTCGTCTACGGCATCATCGGCGACGTCAGCATCGGCAAGCTCTTCATCGCCGGATTCCTTCCCGGCTTCATGATCGTTCTGCTGTTCTGCGGATACATCTTTCTCCGCTGCCTGATCAATCCCGCGCTGGCACCGCGGGCGGAAGACCGCTACACTTGGAAAGACCGTCTCCAGGCCATCCCGGCCATCGCCCCCGTCGTGCTTCTCGTGTTCCTTGTGCTGGGAAGCATTTACCTGGGGTGGGCCACCCCGACCGAGGCCGGAGGCGTTGGGGTCGTGGGCGCGCTGTTTTTCGCCGCCCTCACCAGGAGCCTCTCCTGGCAGGTCTTCAAGACAAGCATGATCAACTCGATAAAGACGAGCTGCATGATCATGCTCATCGTCATGGGCGCTTCCTATCTCTCGAACGTCTTCGGCTTCCTGGGAATCACGCGGGCCCTGACGGAGTACGTCGTCTCGATGCAGCTTTCCCCGTACATGCTCATTGTCATCCTGACCATCCTCTACCTCTTCCTGGGCTGCCTCATCGACGGGTTCTCCATGATCGTCATGACGGCGCCGCTGGTCCTGCCCCTGGTGGAGGCGGCGGGGTTCGATCTCGTGTGGTTCGGCATCTATCTCGTCGTCATGATCGAGCTGGCCCAGGTGACGCCGCCCGTGGGCTTCAACCTCTTCGTCATCAGCGGGCTCAACAACGACAGCCTGTTCCGCATTGCCAGGGCGGCGATGCCCTTTTTCCTGCTCATGCTCCTGGCGACGATCCTGCTGACGGTCTTCCCGGACATCGCCCTCTACCTGCCCAACCGGATGAAATAAGCCAGGAGACGCCCGATGAAGAACATCGACCTGAACTGCGACATGGGAGAGAGTTTCGGCGCCTATACCCTCGGCATGGACGCCGAGGCGATCCGGCACATCACCTCGGCGAACATTGCCTGCGGATTTCACGCCGGCGACGCCCGGGTCATGTACGAAACGGTCCGCCTGGCAAAGGGAAACGGCGTGGCTGTGGGCGCCCACCCGGGCTACCCGGATCTCGCCGGTTTCGGCCGGCGGAGGATGGATTGCACGCCCGAGGAAATCCGCGACTACGTGATGTATCAGGTGGGGGCTCTCCGGGCCTTCTGCGATGCCCACGACGTGGCGCTCCAGCACGTAAAGCCGCATGGAAGCCTGTACAACGAGAGCGTCGGGAACGAGGCCCTCCTGCGCAGCCTCATCGGGGCCGTCGCCCGGATCGACCGCGGCCTCATCTACCTGGCCCTTGGCGGAGCCCAGGCGCCGCTGGTGAAGCGAATCGCCGCAGAGGCGGGGATCCGGGTCGCCTTCGAGGCCTTCCCCGACCGGGCCTACACGCCCGACGGGAAGCTCGCGCCCAGGAGCATGCCCGGGGCCGTGATCGAGGACCCGGAAGAGGCCTCCGCCCGGGCGCTCCTGATGGCCCAAGAGGGAAAAGTGATCGCCACCGACGGGACGGTCCTCGATATGGAGATCCACACGCTCTGCGTTCACGGCGACAACCCCGCGGCGGTGGCCCTGGTGAAGCGGATCCGTTCCGTCCTCGAGCGGGACGGGATCGGGGTCGCCCCCCTGGGAACCTTCATCGGTCCATAAGGAGGATGGTTTCGCCCATGACTTTCCTTCCGTTCGAGAGACCCCGCCTGCGGCACAGCGGCGACCGGGCCATCCTGGTGGAATACGGCGATGCCATCGACCCCGCGATCAACGAGAAAGTCCGGGCCGTCACGGCTCTCCTCAAGCGGAATCTCCCCGAGGGCGTCCAGGCCGTCGTTCCCGCTTACCGCTCCCTCTCCCTTCTTTACGATCCCCTGCAAACGACTCCGGAACGGCTGTCGGAGGTCCTGAACGAACTGGAGGGACATCTCCGGGAGGTGGACATCCCGGCGCCCCACATTGTCGAAATTCCGGTCTGCTACGGAGGAGAGCACGGACCCGATATCGGAGTCGTTGCGGAGCGCAACGGGCTGACCCCGGAAGAAGTCATCGCCGTCCACTCCGGAACGGACTACCCGATTTACATGATCGGCTTCACCCCCGGCTTCTGCTACCTGGGCGGGCTCAACAAACAGATCGTAACGCCGCGCCGGGAAACGCCCCGGACGGTCATCCCCGGCGGCTCCGTCGGCATCGCCGAGGCCCAGACGGGCGTCTACCCGGTGGACAGCCCCGGTGGTTGGCAGATCATCGGCCGGACGCCCCTCCGGCTTTTCGCCCCGGAGCGGGAGTCACCCTTTCTCTATGAGGCGGGCGACCGGATTCGCTTCGTCCCGATTCCCGAGTCGGAATTCGACCGGATCCGCCAGGAGGAGAAACCCTGATGGAGGCCTTCCGCGTTCTTTCGCCAGGTTCCCTGACGACGGTCCAGGACGCCGGACGCTACAGTTACATCGACCGCGGCGTCCCCCCATCCGGTGCGCTGGACGGCTTTGCCTACCGCATCGCCAATCTGCTGGTCGCGAATCCCCCCGAGGCAGCCGTCCTGGAAATGACACTGCAGGGTCCGGCCCTGGAGGTTCTCTGCGAAGCCGACATGGCCCTGGCAGGCGCCGACATGGCCGCTACGCTCAACGACGGGCCGATGCCACCCTGGAAGTCCTTCCGGGTTAAGGCGGGGGACATCCTCCGGTTCCATTTCGCCACGACCGGCTGCCGGACCTACCTGGCCGTCTCGGGGGGAATCGATGTCCCCGTCGTCATGGGGAGCCGCGCCACCTGCCTCAAGGCGAAGATCGGCGGCATCGAGGGAAGGGCTCTGTGGAAGGAGGACGTCCTCCGGCGGGGTGCCGGCGACCTCCTGGCGGCACCGAGGCGCCTTCCGTATCGCTGGATCCCGACGTACCGGACCGACATCGTGCTGAAGGCCCTGCCGGGGCCCCAGGAAGAGGCCTTTCACTCGGGGATGGAGATTTTTTTCGACGCCGACTATACCGTGGCATCCGAGGCGGACCGCATGGGGTATCGCCTCCATGGCACGCCGATCCACCATGACGAGGGATTTCCCCAGAGCATCATCTCGGAGCCGGTCATCCCGGGCAACGTCCAGCTCCCCGCCGACGGACAGCCGATCATCCTCCTTGTGGAGCAGACGACGGGGGGCTACACGAAAATCGCTACGGTGATCTCGACGGATCTGCCGAAGGTCGCCCAGGCCATGCCGGGCAACCGGATCTGGTTCAAGAAGGTGACCCTGGAGGAGGCCCATGCCCTCTACAGGACCGAAGCGGCAAGGCTGCGGGAGATCGATGCCTTTTTCACTGTCGGCGGCCGCTGACCGGGAGATCGAGCCGGGCTGCCGCGAGGCCCGGCAATCGAACCATTTCCCCGTCCGAATGCATCTTCCCGCACCGTTTTTCAGCGATACACCCGGTCCCCGATCCGCAGGGACGTGACATAGAAGATCTCGCAGGCCCCCCGGTCCGTATCCTCACGGGTAAGGCTCGTCTTGAGCCGGATGGTCTGTCCCTCGATGAGTCCCTCGCCGTTCACCAGGTACCCCTCGAGAACAATGCGATCCTTGACGCTCACATCGCGGTCGATAGCCCGGAAGAGGTTCCCCGTCGCCGGGATGAGATGGTTGTTGGACCCGTGGGACATAACATACTCGAAGCTCACAGGCGAGTCGTCCCCCTTGATCCGGAACCAGGCGAGGCGGGTGTTGTCGTGCTTGATCTGCAGGCGTTTTGCGATGTCCGGGTCCGTGAGGCGGCCCCAGACGAGGGCCAGGTCGAAAGGCATCACCTCGGCACCCCATCCGGACGAGTACTTTCTCTTCGAGGATACGACGGCGGCGATCCGGTATCGGGCTACGGGAACCAGGTCCACGAATCCGGCCTTCAGCTTGATGCGGATTTTCTCGTTCGAAGAAAGGGAATCCTGGACGGGTTCGGCCTTGACGTCGATGGGCGGCTGGACAGTCGCGACGGACACGGGTTTCTCGCCGCAGCCGGCGACAAGCAGCACCGCCAGAAGGATCGTCCCTCCGGATGCCCGGCACGCAGATCGGACGCTGGACGCGATGAGACGCATGAAAGTTCGTGATCCGGCCATGGGCGGGCTATTTCTTCCAGATGAACCGTTCCTCCTCCACCATCGCCGGATCCACGCCCAGGATTCCCAGTTCCTTCAGGGCGGACTCCATCATGGGAGGCGGACCGCAGAGGTAAAAGGCGGCATCCCGCATCACCCCGTGCCGTTTCAGGATGTCGGCGCTCAACCGACCCTTTTCGTAGAGAAGTCGCGGGGCCAGCCCGTCGAAGTAGCCTCCGACGTCATCTTCCCTGCTCAGGCAGTGGATCACCGTGAGGTCGAGATCGCGGGTCATCTCGCGGATTTCATCCCGGCAGAAGGTGTCGGACAGCGTTTTGTTGGACCAGAAAAGCAGGACCCGGTTCCTCGCCTTGCCGTTCCGGAAATGGCGAAGGACGCTCAGGAACGGCGTGACGCCCACCCCCCCGGCAATCATGACGATCTCGGGCTTCTCGTCGATGCCCTTGCAGAAAACGCCGAGCGGCCCCATGACTTTCACGGACGTCCCCGGCTTCAGGTCGGGAATGGCGGAGGTGAACGCTCCCTCCTTCTTGATGGTCAGGCGCAGCAGCGAATCCTCGGGGGCGGCGGAGATGGTGAACGGATGGGGCTCGCTCCAGCCATCGGGTCCCGGGATCCGGATGGAGGCGAACTGACCGGCCCGGCGGGCGGAGAACTTTTCATCCGCCCCCTCCAGGAAGACCGAGTTCACGTCATGATTTTCCGGAACCACCCGGACAACCTTCCAGACATTCTTTTCTTCCTTCCCGGCTTCCGTTGTCGTCATCTCAAGACCTCCTCGCTGATCTCGTGATGACATTCGTACCATATTTCCCGCCGGGTCTCCCCGTTTTTTTCCGATCCCGAACCGGCCCGGACACGATGATTCAGCCGGGAATGCGTCCTCTGCCACAGGAAGCGGCGCACAAGCCCTCGCCGGGATCTCATCCCCGACATTCCGAATCCAAAAGCTCCCTTTTTCTGCCGGCTCTGTCTTCCGCCTTGACGAACGGTGACAATCGACCTTATGACTATTGGAACGTAAAGAAGTGCTCCTCCCGACGGCATCCGGCGTTTTTTCCCAAACCCTTCACCCGGGGCCAGGCCCGATGGAACGGAAAGCTTTTTATCAAGACAGGCCCGCCCGTAGCGATGCCGTAAGGCTTCCGCCGGTCCTCGAAAAAATCCCTTTCCCCGTCAGCCCCATCATCCACTCCTCCCTGCGGGCGATCTATGCCGGCGGGCCGAAATCCAGGTGGTCCTCCGACGCCCACGGCCACCCCTATTATCCGTATGAAACAAGGGCGGGAAACATCACCTTCTTTTATGAGCCGCCGCCCGATTATTCCCACCGCTTCCATCCGACCATCGCCCTGTACTACACGCCCCGCCTTGACTTCATCTACTCGGGCCGGCTGAGAAACACCGTCCGCAGCCTGTCCGTGGAGTCGGCGGACGTCCTGATGATCCTGATGTCCGCCATCGCCCGCCTGGACGATCCCCGGACGGGGATTGCGCGCATCACGCCGGAGGAGATCGCGGCCATGAGAAACATCCGCCTTCGCCGCGGCCGGGCGGGGAATCTTCTCGACGACCTGAAAGCGGAAGTCCTTCGCCTTGCGGACCTGAGGGTGTCCATGACCTGGAAGGACTACCGCACCGGCGGAACGGTCACCTTCGGCAGGGAGAGACCGGACCGTCTCCTGGATCTCCTGGACGTGGAATATCGGCGGAAGGACCGGGCAGGAACGGCGTTCCGGTTCCGCTGCGGCCAGGCCCTGGCCCATTTCCTGAACGTGGAGGGGCTGTTCTGGATCGGCTACTACGGCAAGGCCCTTCTCCACCTGAACCCGTATCAGGAGGCATTCACCAAGAAGCTGGGTACATACTGGACGCTGATCGGAACGGTCGCCGGAAAGAAAGGCGGGCTGCCCAGGGCGACCCCCCGGAGCATCCTTGATTTTTGCGGGGAAAGCGTGAATTGGCGCAATCCGGGCCATACGGTGGATGCCTTTTTCAAGGCCCACGAGAGACTCATGCAGATCGGGATCGTCGAGGCGGATGACCTGCGGGAACCCGTCAGCCGGACGAAGGGCTACATGGCAGAGTGGCTGGAGACGCCCATCACCGTAAAGCTCTCGGAAAAACTTTGGAGAACGGCAAAGAGGGTCGCTGCAAAACGGAAACGGAAACCGATCGTGACAATCGGGAAGTTAAAAAAACCGCATGGGGACGATTCGATCCCGGCGGACACCTCCCTCCTGACGACGGAGCCGGCACGGCTGAAGAGGCTTCGCACCCGGCTTCATCTTCGCCAGGAAGACGTGGCCGGGGGAGCGGGAATCACCCGCCAGACCCTGTCGCGGTACGAGAGAGGCCTCTCCCGGGTTCCGGAATTCCGGGCGGAAAAAATCCTCGCCCTCCTCAGGCGAACGGCGGCACAGATGGAGTCCCCCTGAGACATCACCCCACCCATCCCTGAAACCGTTTTCACCCATCACCGAGCAATGCGCCCGCGGACATCGTTCCGGCATCAGGATCGCTTTGCCTTTCCCGGGAATTAACACGGCTAATTATCTAAGCGCGGCGGGCGGCGGTTCGGCAATCCGATATAATCGGTTTCCAGATCTCTTTTCTTTATTCGCAGGGAGGTATCTCCATGGACCGTAAAGATAGAATCAAGGGCCTGCAGGCCGGGATGGCCGCCCGGGGCATCACGGCCGCCCTGATCGGCTACTCCAGAAACATCCTCTACTACACGGGCACGGCGCAGCCCTCCTGGCTGGTCGTCCTCCCCGGCGACTACACGCTGTACGTCCGGAGCGGACTGGACTTCGCCCTGAACGACGTCTTCATCCCGCGGGAAAAGGTCCGGGAGGAGCGGCGCCTTGAACGGATCGGCGAGGCCCTGTCCGTACCCGCGCAAGGGGAAGACCGGCGTCTCGGCGTGGAGATGGACATCCTGACGGCGGAGCAGTTCCGGCAGGTCGGGAAATGCTTCCCCGGCTTCGAGGCGGTCGACGTCTCCTCCCTGCCGCTGGACCAGAGAAAGAAGAAGGAGCCGGCCGAGATCGAAAAGATCCGGAAGGCCTGCGGGGCCATCCATGCGGGCCACGAGGCGGTGCTGTCCACCCTGAGGGAAGGGATCACGGAGCTGGAGCTGGCCGCCGCGGTTGAAAACGCCCACCGCCTGGCGGGCCACGAGGGAATCTTCTTCATCCGCCAGCCCGACTTCTTCATGAGCCGGGGCCCCATCAGCTCCGGCCCCAATCTCTTCCGCATCAGCGGCGTCGTCTACACCATCACGGGGGTGGGCCTGAGTCCCGCCGTACCGGCGGGGCCGTCGAGGAGAAAAATCGAGGCGGGCGACATCGTGATCGTGGACATCCCCACCCTGGTCGACGGCTACCACGCCGATCAGACGCGCACCTATTGCCTGGGGAAGGCCGGAAAAGAGATCCACTCCCTGTACGACGACCTCCGCTCCATCGCCGACCACCTGATCGCCGCCATCCGTCCGGGGATCGCCTGCACCGAGGTCTACCGGCTCGCCGTCGAAAAAGCCGGCGAGTTGGGGCGCCGGGAGACGTTCCAGCACTTCGGGGGCGGAAAGATCTCCCGGCTGATCGGGCACGGTATCGGACTCGAGCTGAACGAGCCCCCCATCCTGTCCGGTTACGACGCCTCGCCCCTCGAGGAGGGCCAGGTCGTTGCCCTGGACCTGCACATGCTCGACGAGGCGCTGGGCGTGGTCAAACTGGAGGACATGATTCACATCCGGGCGAAACGGAATGAAATCCTGACCACGACGCCCCGGATGCTCTTCGAAGTGTAGACCGCCGCATGGCGGACCGCCATGGTCTCATCCATCCACGGAAAGGAGGTATGTCCATGCAGTTTCTGGAATGCAGCAGGGAGCAGGGAATCGCGACCGTCACCTTGAGCCGGGGGAAGGTGAATGCGCTGAACGAAGCCGTCATCGACGAAATGACCGCCTGCATCCGGGATCTGGCTGTGGATCCTGCAGTCCGGGCCGTAATCCTCACGGGAAGAGGGAAGTTCTTCACTTACGGATTCGACATTCCCGAATTCCTGGAATACGGGAAAGAAGACTTCCTCCGCTACCTGACGAAATTCACCAATTTCTACGGAGCGCTGTTCCTGTACCCCAAGCCCGTCGTGGCGGCCCTCAACGGGCACACGATGGCGGGAGGATGCATGATCGCCATCGCCTGCGACTACCGGACCATGGTCACGGGAAAGGCGAGGATCTCCCTCAACGAGATCAACTTCGGCTCGTCGCTTTTTGCGGGGAGCGTCGAGATCATGAAGATGTGGCTGGGGCAGAGGAACGCGGAGACCGCGGTCTACACAGGCGCCCTGTACTCCGCCGAGGAGGCTCTCCGGCTCGGTCTCGTCCACGAGGCGGTCGCGGAGGAAGACCTGGCGCCGCGGGCGATGAAGATTGCGGAAGAATTCGCCGCCAAGGACGGCGCCGCCTTCCGGAGCATCAAGAAGCTGCTCCGGGGACCGCTGGCGGAGAAGATCCGGGAACGGGAGCGGGCCTCTCTCCTGGAGTTCGTCGACATCTGGTATTCGGAGAAGACGTGGAAGCTGCTCAAAGAGAAGCAGATCCGCTCGTAGTCAACGGACTGCTGAAGGGGACGGATTTTAAAATCCGTCCCCTTTTCCTTGGTACCCAGACAGCCTCGCAAATAACTCGCAGGCAAAAAGTGCAAATCCTGAGGAGTGAGGCGTACTCTCTGTCGGTACACCGCAGCGACGAAGGATGAAGCGCAACGCAGCATCCGGGCTTTTTCCGGGGTCGTCTTCAGGCCAGCAATTGTCCTGACTGTATGAGTTCCTGATCTTCCGTGTCGATGATCCGGACGATGTCGGCGTTCATGCGGGCCTTCATGACCCCGTAGATTGCCCGCTTCTTGTTGAGGCCCTTCGCGAAGCTCAGGGCCTCCGCGTCCAGCGACTCGACCGGACAGGCCTTGCTGACGATATGGTGCGCCTCGCATTCCGCCGCGGTCAGCCTCTTTCCCAGGTAATACATCTCATCCAGCTTGTACCTGGGAACGGCCTTCTTCATGATGGCCACCATGCCCGGCCAGAAGGGGATCCCGATATCCACCTCGGGAAAGCAGAAAAAGCCCCGGTCGGACCGCATGAACCGGAAATCGAAGCAGCAGCAGAGGATCGCCCCCCCGGCGAAGGCATGGCCGTTCATGACGGCGATCGTGGGCATGGGGTAGAGAAGAAGGCGCCTCAGGAGAACATCGAGGGAGACGAAAAACTGCGCCGCCGTCTGGAGGTCGTTCCTGCCGACAACCCCCATGATCCATTCGATGTCGATCCCGTTGGAAAAAATCTTTTCATGGGCGGAGCGGACAATGAGCGCGTTCGCCTCCGTCTTCTGCTCGATCTCGTCCAGGACCGCGAGAAATTCCTGGATAAACGACAAATTGATGCGGTTTTCGCCGTCGTTCATGGTGAGAACGGCAACCGTCCCGTCCAGTGTGTATTCAAATCCGGCCATTTTCAATCTCCCCGCTCCATGGGGAGGAGATCGCCTTCCCGGACGATCCCCTCCCTGGAGTTTCCAGATTCATGTTAACAATTCAAAGGCTTGAAATCCCGGTCCGCCTGCGCGGACAGGGGTTCTCTACAATGCCGCCTCCGCAACCTGGACGGCGGTCAGATCCTCCATCTTGACGATCCGGGCGCGGCCGAAGACCTGGGGCAGGAAATTCCGGCAGTAATACTGCACCGTCGCCACCTTGCCCTGGTAAAAGTCGGCGTCCGGCCCCTCCGCCCCGCCTTCCAGCCTGGTCTGGGCGATCATGCCCTGCTCCAGGAGCAGGTGGGCAACGGCCACCTCGGACATGCAGTCGAGAAACCGCGTCGAGGTGAGCGGGATCAGGTCGAGCTTCCCTTCCCCGAAGTATCGGCCGTAGTCCAACACCAGCCCGACGACGGACTCCAGGGCCTCTTTCAGGATCTCCAGCTCCTTGCCGAACGTCCGGTCTTTCTCGTGGTCCTTGATGAACGCCGACACTTCCTCGGCCCAGGCCTGGAAGACGGCGCCTCCGCCCATGTTGAGCTTCCGCCCGACCAGGTCGGCGGACTGGATGAAGTTCGTTCCGTCCCAGATGGAGAGGATCTTGCAATCGCGTGTGTACTGCTCCACCGGGTATTCCTTCGTGAACCCGTAGCCCCCGAGGACCTGGATGCCGTCACGGCCCATCTCGAAGATCCGGTCCGAGCAATAGGCCTTGACGAGCGGCGTGAACAGCTCCAGCCGGCCCTTCGCCCTCCTCCGCTTGTCCGGATCGGGGCAGTTCCTGGACAGGTCCTCCATGAGGTAGGTCTTGTAGACGAGCGCCCGCATCCCTTCCGTCAGCGACTTCAGGTTCAGGAGCATCCGGCGGATGTCGGCGTGCTCCACGATCCGGATCCGCTCGCCGCCCATGGCGAACCGCGTCCCCTGGACGCGCTCCTTCGCGTATTCCAGGACGTTCGCGTAGATGTTCGCGCCGAAGGCCACCGACTCCAGCCCCACGGCCATCCGGGCCACGTTGACCATCTGGAACATGTAGGCCAGCCCCTTGCCGGCCTCCCCGATCAGGTGCCCCCGGCACTGCCCGTTCTCCCCGAAATTCAGGACGCAGGTGGCCGAGCCGTTGAGGCCCATCTTGTGCTCGATGCCGATGCAGGCCACGTCGTTCGGTTCGCCCAGCCTCCCGTCCTCATTGACCCAGATCTTGGGCACGGCGAAGAGGGAGACGCCCTTCGCGCCTGCCGGCGCTCCTTCGATCCGGGCGATGACCAGGTGGACGATGTTCTCCGTCAGGTCGTGCTCGCCGGAGGTGATGAAGATCTTCGTCCCCTGGATTTTGTAATACTTCCCGTCGGGTATCGCCTTCGCGGCGACCATGTGGGCGTCGGATCCAACCGCCGGCTCCGTCAGGCACATGCTGCCGCCCCAGGTGCCGTCGTACATCTTTGCACAGAAGAGATCCTTCTGCTCCGGGGAGCCGAAGCTCTCGATCATGGACCCGTTGCCCGGCCCCAGTCCCGCGAAGCAGCCGAAAGAGAAATTGGCGCTGATGAAAAACTCCATCGCCGCCTCGGCCACGATCAGGGGCAGTCCCTGGCCCCCGAAGTCCGTCTTCATCGCCAGGGCGAACCAGGAGCCCTCCCGGAAAACCTTCCAGGCATGCTTGAACGATTCCGGCACCAGGACCCGGCCCTGGTCGAACCGGCATCCCTGCCGGTCCCCGTCCTGGAACGACGGCGCCACATCATTGGCCGCGATTTTCTGGGCCTGGTCGAGGATCATGTCGAAATCCTCCATGGTGAATCCCTGATACGGCTCCAGTTCCAGAAGCTGATCGATGCCCAGGTGCTCCTTCAGGACGAATTTCACGTCCCGATCATCCCGCTTGTAAAAATTCTGTCCCATGCAATCCTCCGCTACAATCGACACCATTCATGAATGAAGCACCGCCCGCCATAACTCCCCGCGGACGGCACCGTATGATTTTCTCGCCACGGTCTTCCGGAGCTTACCGGCGATCCGGTCACTTGTCCTCGAGGCTCATTTTGATGTGCGACTGGATCTTCCTCTGGAAGAGCCTCCTCAACAGGTAACCGCGCGTGTATTCCGCCGCCTTGGACAGCTCGATGGAGATCTCCATGTTCTCTTTCAGGCTCCGGTCCCGGACGATTTTCTCCCGGATCGCGAACTCCTGGTCGATCATCCGGCCTCCGATTTTCAGGTATTTGACAAAGTCGTCCCAGCAGTTCTCGAACTGCAGGATTCGTTTCAGGACGTCCTTTCCCCACAGGACGTCTTCATGGTTGTAGAGTTCCCTGCCCTCGTCCTGGATGTAGGGCATGATCAGTCCCATCTTCTCCGCGGTTTTCAGTTCTTCCGCCGTCAGCCCGGTCTGCAACAGGTATTCGGCCCGGTTCATCAGCCGGCTGTCGACGGCGTTCGCGGGAGGATTGAAGATCACGTCCTCCACGGATTCGGCCTCCTGCAGGCTCAGGCCGCTGTCCATCCTTCTTAAGATGTTCTTGATGATCGACAGGGGAAAGTGCCTGTTTTCCTGCAGATACAGGATGGTCTGGAGTTTCTGGACACAGCTCTCGTCGTAATGGGAAAGCAGCTTGCCGACCTTTTCGGGTGCGGGCAGCAGGCCGTTGGCGACATAATAGCGGATGGTGGATATGGGCACGCCCGTCATCTTCGACAACTCACCGATTCTCAATCCCATATCGATTCTCCCTTCTCAGAATGGATTCCGGACCGCTGCATAGCCGACTTCCCGTTCCCGAATCAAGGATTCCCGGCATCGCCGGGAGGAGGCCGGCCGCCTATTTCGCCTTCCGGGCCGCCAGTTCCTCGTCCCTGAGCACCCGGCGCAGGATCTTGCCCACGGCCGTCTGCGGCAGGGCCTGCCGGAATTCGACGTATTTCGGCACTTTGTATGCGGCGAGCTTCGCCTTGCAAAAATCGACAATCTCCTTCTCCGTGGCCGTCTCATCCTGCTTCAGGACCACAAAGGCCTTCACCGTCTCTCCGCGGTACGTGTCCGGGATGCCGACGACACAGGCGGCCTGCACCTTGGGATGCTGGTAAAGGACCTCGTCCACCTCCCGCGGATAAATGTTATACCCGCCGGCGATGATGACGTCCTTTTTCCGGTCGACGATGAACAGATACCCCTCCTCGTCCAGGTAGCCGATGTCGCCCGTGGACAGCCATCCGTCCCGGATGACCTCGGCCGTCGCCTCGGGATTGTTGTAGTATTCCTTCGTCACCTGGGGCCCCTTGAGCAGGATCTCCCCGGCCTCGCCGAGCTTCAGGTCACTGGTTCCCGTTTCGACATCGACGATGCGGCAGTCCACCTCCGGCAGCGGGATTCCCACGCTTCCGAGCTTGGTCTTCCCCCGCCAGGGGTTGAACGTGGCCAGCGCCGACGTCTCCGAGAGCCCGTACAGCTCGACGATCGAGGAGCCGGTGAGGGCTTCCCACTGGTGGATCGTCTCCAGGGCGACCGGAGCGGCCCCGGAAAAGCAGCCCTTGATGAAATCCATCTTCGTGGAGGTGAATTTCGGGTGGTTCAGAAGCCCCACGAACATCGTCGGGACACCGCCGAACAGGGTGGGCTTGAAGCGCAGCGTCAGCTCGCAGATGACATCGGGAGTGGGCCGGGGAACCAGGATGTTGGTCCAGCCGCGAAGGATGGCGTTGTTCATCATGTCGGTGTAGCCCGCCACGTGGAAGAAAGGCAGGACGGCCAGCAACCGCTCCTTCCCGTCCTCCGTATCGAACAGCCAGGCCCGGAACTGCTGGGCGGCGATGCTGGAGTTGGCGTGGCTGAGGACGACGGCCTTGGAGACGCCCGTCGTTCCGCCCGTGAAGATGAAGGCCGCCGGATCGTCGAAGTCGACCTTCGTATCCGGGGGCGATGAAACAGGACCGGCCAGGAGGGCGCTGAACTCGTAGACGCCGCTCTCCGGCGGGATATCGAAATGCAGGGCGGCGACCTCCTTGACCAGGGGATCGTCGCCGGCGTCGGCCGGCAGGTAGTCCCGGGCATGGCAGACGACGACCTTTTCGACTTTTGTCTTGCCTTTCAGGGACAGCACCGTCGGCACGAACAGGTCCATCGCAACGGCCACGCGCGCACCGGAGTTGTTCAGGTTGTGCTCCAGCTCCGCCGGCGTGTAGAGGGGGTTGTTCATCACCGCCACGGCCCCCAGGCGGAACAGGGCATAGGTGGCGATGACCATCTGCGGAATGTTGGGCAGAATGAGGGCAACCTTGTCGTTCTTCTTCACGCCCAGGCCGTCCAGGGCGGCGGCGAACCGGTCGACGCTCTCGTCCAGTTCCCGGTAGGTGATTTCTTTTCCCATCAGAATGAGTGCGACATGGTCCGGAAAACGCGACGCCGTCCTTTTCAGAACGGCGCCCATGGTTATTCTCTCGATGTTCAACGTCGGTGAAACGCCCGCCACGTAAGCCTTGTGCCAGATTCTGTCTTCCATGTTTTATCCTTTCTCTCCCATCGGATCGCTTTCGCGGGCTAAGATGAATAAATCATTCCCATCCGTATCCGTCATTACCCGGCGTTCTGCGAGGTCATCTCGACCATGCACATCGCCTGGTTCCTGTCTTCCAGCATGATCGCGTCCTCGAGGCTGAGCCCGCCGGTGTTCCGGTTCAGGGCCTCCTTGGTCAATCTCAGCCCGATCGGCGATTTCCCCGCCATGGTCTGCGCCATCTTCATGGCCTCCTCCAGCAGGCGGTCCTTCCCGACGATGGCCTGGACGAATCCGATCCGATAGGCCTCGTCGGCGCCGAATTTGTCGCCCGTCATCAGGTATCGTGCCGCATTCCCGGCCCCCACGATGCGGGGAAACAGCCAGGAGGAACCCATGTCCGCCCCACCGGTCCCGATGTTGATGTAGGCGGCGATGAATTTCGCCTCCGGGGCGGCGATCCGGACGTCGCAGGCCGCGGCGATGGACAGCCCCGCCCCCGCCGCCCCGCCGTTGACGGCGGCGATGATCGGCTGGGGACAGCGCCTCATGAAAAGAATGAAATCGGAAAAAAGTTTCTGAAATTCGTAGACGGCCTTGGGCTTGAACCCGCCCGGGGGAATGAAATTCATAAGATCATTCATGTCCATGCCGGCGTTGAACGCCTTTCCGGCCCCGGTCAGCACGATGACCCGGGTGTCATGGTCGCGGAACCGCTCCTGGAAGAACTCCCGGAATTCGCTGATCATGACGTAGTTCATGGCATTCATGGCCTCGGGACGGTTGAAGGTCAGGACCCCGACGGGCCCCTCCCTCACGAACTGGATCGTTTCATAACTCATCATCGACCTCCTTATACAAGTTCATGCGAAGGCGCATGTATCATTCTCCTTCAAAGAACCATTTCCGATGACGCCGGTATAACGGCCACCAGGGAACCGTTTCCGGCCCGTACCCGCGCGGTTTCCCTGCTTGCAGCGCGAGGATGCCGCCGCCTTCCCTTTTTTCCGGGACGTCAGGACAACTGAACGGCAAACCGGTCGCGCACGGCGTTGGCTTCCTGAACCGTCCGCTCCATCAGGGCGGAGACCGTCGGGATGTCGTGCATCAGGCCGGTCACCTGCCCGACCGGGAGAATGCCCTTCACCATGTCGCCGTTCTCCGTCGCCAGCCGGAACGCCTTGCCGGCGTTCGCGAAGTAGGCCAGCTGCCGGGCATTCTTCCATCCCGACAGGAGAACGCCGATGAAGAGCTTGAAGAAGGGCAGGTGGAGCATCGTAGCGATCTCGCGGGCGTTGAAGAAGGCGGCCGGCAGGTCGAGTCCGCGACGGACGGCCTTGTGCGCCGTCTCCGTCTCCATGACCCGGCAGAAGAGGCCGTCGATGCGCTTCGAATAGAGCGTGTCGGAGACGCCCTTTTCCAGGGACAGCTTCTTGAAATTCTCGTGAAGCGGGCTTTCCTTCGTGGTCATGAAGCGCGTTCCCATGGCGATCCCATCCGCCCCCAGCGCCAGCGCGGCGGCGAGGCCCTTGCCGTCGGCGAACCCGCCCGCGGCGATGATCGGGATCTTGATCTTCTCGGCCAGGCTGGGAATGAGGATCATGGACGTGACGGCCTCCCCGTGGGCCGCGGCCTCGTAGCCCGTGGCGATCACCGCATCGACCCCGTATTCTTCGGCGCGCTTGGCGTGCTGCTCCTTGACGACGGTGGCGATCACCTTGCCGCCGTATTTGTGGGCCTCCCGGACCAGCCAGTCCCCTTTGCCCAGGGCGAAATTGATGACCGGGACCTTCTCCTCCAGGAGCACCTTGGCCGTTTCCATCGCCCCGGGAAACATCAGGGACGTGTTGGCCCCGAAGGGCTTGTCCGTCAGCTTCCGGATCTCCCGGATCGACTGCCTCGTCTGATCCTTGTCCAGCGGACCCGTCGCCAGGATGCCCAGTCCTCCGGCATTCGAGACCGCCGCCACCATCTTGGGCACGCTGATCCAGCTCATGCCTGACAGGATGATCGGATATTGAATACCAAGCAACTCCGTTATGCGTGTTTTCATGTTTACTCTCCAGTAATCATTAAGATAATTTTCGAATCCGGACGCTCTCGCAAATGCTCACTATGAACTATTACTTCATACTCTCAGACAGAGGAGGGCTTGTCAAGGGAAATTGACCGGGAGCGGCCCCGGACAATGGAGTGCGCCTCAAGGTCTTTCAGGTTGCTGAAAAAGCTTCTGAAGCGGGATGTTCGAAAATGTACAGGGAATGGAAAAAACAGGGAAAAGAGACAGATTCAAACTTTCGCCTTTGATTGGCGAAGATGAGGAAAACGCTGCCTCGCGGCTGATTATTTGAAAAAGAGGACTGACCGAAATCCGTCCCCTTTGTCCGGACGCCCGGCGGATTGCAGGCAGCCCGGGAAAGAGATTTTTTCAGCAGACAGCCCGCGGCCAACCGTCGGCGGCGTGCAGGCTACTCGAGAATGCGCTGGTCGCTGTAATCCTTGGCCCCGACGGTTTTCACAATGCTGGCGCCCAGCCATTCCCGGACTTCCAGCCCGTGGAAGACGTTTACGATGTTATAGAGCGTGGGCAGCTCCTCCCAGGTCGCCTCGTGAAAGGTGACCGACCCCTCCCCGATCCATCGCCCGGTTACGGTCTTGTTGGGATCTTCATACGGCGTCAGGGTGGCGTACGCGGCATCGGCGGTTCCCCAGTCGCCCGTGCGGGGCATGTACTTGTAATGAAGAACGCCCTCGGCAGCGGGATCGACAAGCGCAGCCGCCTCTTCGGGCGTGGGAACCTTCAGGTTGAAGACGCGCATGTCCATGAACCGAAAGCCCAGCCAGGAAGCGGTGCAATGGGTCGTTCCCGCGTATACGCTGGGCTCCGGCAGCTCGCAGTAGATCTTTGAGTAACCCAGTTCCTCCCGGCCGGTGATGATCGGATCGCAGAGGTTCTCCCAGAGCACCGTCAGGAATTCGCCCCGGACCGAGTCGTGTTTCCCCTGGAACACGGCGGGAAACGAAAGCCCCATGTGATTGTATCCGCGTCCCGCGAGCCAGGGAATTTCCTTCAGGTACGTGGCCCGCACGGAGACGGCGGGATCCGCCGCCAGCACGAAGCCTTCCGGAAGCAGGGCCTCCAGCTGCGCGGGATCGGTACGAAAACGAACGGTGATGACCGTGGCCTTGGGGCCGTCCTTGCCGAAGAGCGGGTGGCTCGATCCCCGCTGCCGGGGGCCCAGGCTGGGACCGAAAACGACGGGCATTCGGTAGAATTTCCCCGACTGCATCTTGAACGGCATCGCGATTCCTCCTTGAAAAGCATTCAGACGGAATTTCTCACGGACGGCAGCATAGGCCCGGTGTCCCGCCGCGTCAATGGGAATCGCGCCTCAAACCATTCATCCATGCCCACGTCCACACAACGGATCGCTCGGCATCTGTCCTCAATATCGGTTGCATTTCCCTCTCTATAAGCTAATATGCCGGACTTGGAATCAGGGAATCAACATCGAGTGCCGCCTGCTCGGGTTCCTTACTGTGCCGGGAGAGAAGATGAGCCGAGAAAGCCAGTTGCCGCTGTTTCCAGAAGCCGATCGTGAAAAAGAGAGCCTCACCCCCTCCGGAAGAACACCAGAAACCATCTCTCAAGACCCCCCCGCGAATGAAAGACAGTATCTGGAGAGATATCGCTCGATAACGGACAGGACCATGGAGGGTATTTTTATCCTGCAGGACGGAATCTTTGTCTTCGTGAATCGCAAAGTGTCCGATTACCTGGGCGTGCCGGTCGAGGGACTGGAAGGAACCCCTTTCTTCGACTACGTCTGGCAGGAAGACCGGGACGAGGTGATCGCAAATTACCGCGCGCGGATCAGAGGGGAGGAGGCCCCGAATACCTACGAGTTCCGTATCGTGAACCGGGAGGGAACGCTGATCTGGGTTTATCTGTCGGCGGTTCCCATGCCGTGGAACGGGAGCCCGGCCGTATTGTACCTGGTAACGGATATCACCGAGCGACGAGAAGCAGAAAACGACTTGCGGCACAGTGAAATGAAGTTCCGCGCCCTCGCGGAAAGCACGTCCGCCGGCATCTTTCTGATTCAGGGAACGAAAATGCAATATGTGAATCCGGCGCTCGTGGCGATCACCGGATACAGCGCAGATGAATTCGCCGGCATGAATTTCTGGGATATCGTCCATCCCGATTATCGCGAATTGGTAAAGACCAGGGGACTCAAGCGCCTGCAGGGGGAAGAACAGCCGCCGCGCTATGAAATCAAGATCATCGCCAAGGACGGCCGGGAGAAGTGGCTGGATCTTTCGACCGCCGTGAGCAAATTCTACAGCAAAAATACAACGATAGCATCAGCTTTCGATATCACCGAACAGAAACGGGCGGAGCAGTCCCTCCGGGAAAGCGAAGAGAAATACCGGACGCTGTCCAACAACATACCGGACATCATCTATTCCCTGGATCGCAACGGGAACGTGCTTGCAGTCAGCGATCACGCCGTCACCCGCTACGGCCACGAGGCGGAAACGATCGTGGGGATGCCCTTTTCCAGCATCATTCATCCGGAGGATCGGGAAAGGGTCGTCTTCGCATTCACGGATGCCATAACGAATCGGCGCGAGCATACGGGAGGCCTTCAATTCAGGGTGCTGCTGAAGGATGGTGAGTCCGTATGGGTGGAGTCGAATGCCCGCATGCGTTTCGACGAGCAGGGGAACTGCCTGGGGGAAGACGGGGTGCTGCGCAATATCACGGAACACAAGCGGGCACTGGAGTCGCTTCAGGAGTCCCGGCAGCAGTTGTTGGACATCATCAACTTCTTCCCCGACGCGACCGTGGTCGTTGACCGGGAAGGCAAGGTCATCGCCTGGAACCAGGCCGCGGAACTCATGACCGGAATCAGGAAGGAAGACATGCTCGGCAAAGGGGACCGGGAATACTCCATCCCCTTCTACGGGGACCGGAGACCCTCCCTGATCGATCTGGCGCTCCATCCGGATCCCGGGGAAGAAGCAAGATACACGACGATCCGGCGGAAGGGAGACACCCTCTTCGGGGAGGCCTACACGCCGAACCTCCCCCCCGGCGACCTCCACATGTCCGCCATGGCCTCCGTGCTCAGGAATTCCCGGGGAGAGATCGTCGGCGCCATCGAGTGCCTCCGCAACAATACGGAACGCAGACACATGGAAGAGCGCCTTGCCCGGGCCGAGAAAATGGAGGCCCTGGGCACGCTGGCCGGGGGCGTGGCCCACGATCTGAACAATGTCCTGGGGGTGCTGGTCGGATACTCGGAGCTGCTGGTCGAGAAGCTTCCCGAAGACAGTTCTTCCAGAAGGTATGCGGAAAACATCCTGACCTCCAGCATCAAGGGAGCAGCCATCATCCAGGACCTCCTGACACTGGCCAGGCGGGGGGTTGCCGTCTCCGAAGTGGTCGATCTGAACGGGGTGGTCAGAGAGTATCTCCAGACGCCGGAATTCGAGAAGCTGTTGTCCTTCCACCGGGGGGTGATCGTACGGCCCCAGCTTGGGGACGGCCTGCTGAACATCAAGGGCTCGCCGATCCACCTGGCGAAAACGGTCATGAACCTGGTGTCGAACGCCGCCGAGGCCATTTCCGGCCAGGGAGTCGTGGCGATCCGGACGGAAAACCGCTACCTGGACCGCCCCCTCAGCGGATACGACGACATGCAGGAAGGGGATTACGTCGTCCTGACGGTCTCCGACACCGGAAAAGGCATCCCCGCCAAGGACATCGACAAAATCTTCGAGCCCTTCTACTCGAAAAAGGTCATGGGGCGGAGTGGAACGGGCCTTGGGCTGGCCATTGTCTGGGGAACCGTCAAGGACCACGGCGGATACATCGACGTAAAGAGCAAGGAAGGAGTGGGGACAACTTTCACCCTCTACTTCCCCGTGACCCGCGACGAGCCTGCAAAAGCGGAAGGCGCCAGGCCGGTGGAATCCCTGGCGGGCAACGGCGAATCCATCCTGGTGGTGGACGACGTGAAGGAGCAGCGGGAGCTGGCGATCAGCATGCTGACCAAGCTCGGGTACCGGGTGGAAGCAGTCTCCAGCGGGGAAGAGGCGATTTCCTATATCGACCGCCGGAAGGCGGACCTCGTCGTGCTGGACATGATCATGGAGCCGGGGATCGACGGCCTCGAGACATACCGGAGAATCCGCGAGAACCATCCCCGGCAGAAGGCGATCATCGTCAGCGGCTTCTCGGAGACGGAGCGGGTCCGGGAGGCCCAGGAACTCGGCGCGGGGACCTTCGTCCGGAAGCCCTACATCATGGAGAAGATCGGCATCGCCGTCCGGCGGGAACTGGACCGGGAATAGGGGAGTCCCTTTCCCCGGGCAACTTCGAACGCTCGCATCTTGAAATCGCAAAAAGGGCGCGACGCCGTCGGTCAGGCGCAAAGACGCCCGGCAAGATCCGCGAGCGCCCCGTGGAGAGCGTCCACCAGTTCATCGACCTGGGGCCGCGTGATGATCAGCGGAGGCGCGATCAGCGCCATGTCTCCGTTTTTCCCCCGATTGCAGCCGCTGGACGGCAGGAGAACCATCCCCTTCCCCCGGGCGCACTCATAGAAGTCCATGTACAGATTCCGATCCGCCGGGAAAGGCTCCCTGCTCTCCTTGTCTCTCACCAGCTCCAGTCCCCACATCAGACCCATCCCCCGGACATCACCCACCAGGGCATGGGACCTCAGCTCGTCCAGGCGGTTTCCCAGATGAATGCCCATTTCCCGGGCGTGCTGTAGAAGCCGGTGTGCTTCCATGTAATCCAGCACCGCCATGCCCGCGGCCATGCCGACGGGGTGGGCCGAATGGCTCTGGCTCGCGGAATAAAGGCCGGACCCGGCGGAGATGGCATCGATGATCTCCGGGCGGACCAGGGCCCCGGCCAGGGGATAGTATCCGGCGCCCACGCCCTTGCCGAAAGCGATGATATGAGGCTCCCCGGGGAAATGGTCGCTGGCGAAAAACGAGCCTCCCGTCCTCCCGGCGCCGGTCATGACCTCGTCGGCAATGAAGAGGACGCCGTATCGGTCGCAGATTTCCCGGATCAATTGAAAATATCCGGCGGGCGCCGCCGCCGCGGCCAGGGCCGAACCCACCACCGGTTCGGCGATGAACGCGGAGACGGTCTCCGGGCCTTCCGTCAGGATGGCGGTTTCCAGGGCCCGGGCGCACTGGAGTTCGCAGGCATCCGGACGTTTGCCGAACCAGCAGCGATAGCAATAGGCCGGCGGGATATGGGGAGACTCCTTGAAATAGGGCAGAAAATCCTTGCGGCGGCCGGCTATGCCCGACCAGGCCAGGGCCCCGGCGGTGATGCCGTGGTAGCTCTGCCACCGGGAGATGATTTTATGCCGCTCCGTTTCGCCGGCCGAGAGATGGCGCGTCCGGGCCAGCTTCACGGCGGCCTCGACGGCTTCCGAACCGGAGTTGGCAAACAGGACCGCCCCCATGGGGTTGCGGGTGAGGCTGCAGTAGCGCTCCGCCAGGGCCTCGGCCGGGGGGCTGGAGAAGTGGACCCGGAAAACGTACGGCAGCGTCTCGCTCTGGACGGCCATGGCCCGGGCGATTTCGCCGGCTCCATGGCCGAGATTGGCCACCAGGGCTCCGCTGCATCCATCCAGATACCGGTTTCCATCGGCATCATAGAGGTAAATCCCCTCTCCGCGGACCGCCTGGAGAGAGGGCTGGTTCACGTTCACGTGAATCAGGCGGGGTCGATCGGACATGGTTTTGTCTCCTTTCCGTCGGCAAGGGAGCAAACGCATTGTGAATTCTCGCTTCCGCATGCGCTGTGAATCATGGATCGAATCCGGCTCCGGACATATTTCCGGGCGAGGCGCGTTCGGCGGTGTCACGGGATCTCCGACAGGGTCGCTCCCATTCTCCGGATGCCCTCCCTGATGGATGCCTCATCGGTGTGGGCGATGGAAACGCGCAGGTGCGCCCCCTCGGAAGGCCCAGGAAAGTGCGGCCGGCCGGGCGATACCGCGACGCCATTCCGGAACAGGAGGTCGACGACGGCGTCTTCGTCCCACCGGCCGGAGAGGAGTTGGAGCCAGATCGTATAACCGCCGGCCGGCTGGGTCCACCGGACCTGCTTCCGGTTCAGACAACTCTTCATGGCATCCAGGGCGGTCCGCATGCGCTTCCGGTACTCCCGGTGCACCCGCTTGATATGCAGGTCGTAATATCCCGCCCGGCAGAAACCGTGGACGGCGGCCTGGTCCAGGGCATTCCCCGAGATGGTCAATGCCCGCTGGATGGGCGCCAGCCGCTCGATGCAGGCTCCGTCCGCGGCGATCCAGCCGATGCGGAGCCCGGGAAAGAGACACTTGGAAAAGGTCCCCACGTAAATCACGACTCCCTGGCGGTCCATGGACTTGACGGGCAGGACGGCCTTTCCGAAGTATTTCAGCTCTTCCTCGAACCCGTCTTCGACGAGAGGCGTCCGGCAGGTCTCGCACAGACGCAGGAGCCTCTCGCGATGCCCCTGCTCCGTGGTGATGCCGGTGGGATTGTGGAAGTTGGGCATGGTGTAGATGAACGCGGGCCGCTCCCGGCGCAGGCGTTCCTCCAGGGCGTCGAGATCCATGCCGTCTTCCTTCATGGGCACGTCAACGATGCGGATGCCGCTCAAACGCAGCAGATCGATGACCCGGGAATAGGTGGGGCTCTCCACGATGACGGAATCGCCGGGGCCGGCCAGCATCCTCAGGAGAAGCTCCAGGGCATTCTGGGCGCCCGAGGCAATCATGATCTCCCCGGCGGAGACAGAGATGCCGTGCTCGCGCATCCGCCCGGCGATGAAGGTCCGCAAGGGTTCGTACCCCAGCGGGTTTCCATATTGAAGAAGCTCCGGGCCCCGGCGGCACAGAACGTCATTCATGCATTTCCTGAACAGCTCCGAAGGGATCAGCCGGCTGTCCGGCGAGAGGGGCATGAAATCGATCACGTCCGGGGCCGCCGCTCTCTTCAACCGCACCCCGTCCTCGAGGAAGGATGCCCGGAGGCTCCGGGCGTTGGGCGAAATCCTTTCCTCCCAGTCGATCAGGCGGCTCCCGGCGCGCTCCTGCCCCTTGGCAATGCGGGTCCGGCTTCGGATCGTCGTGTAGGAACCCGGCCTGCTCTCCACGTAACCCAGGGCCCAGAGCTCCTGATAGGCCCGGTAGACCGTGGACCGGTCCACGGAGAGCATGTCCGCCATGGAGCGCGTCGACGGCAGCCGCGTGCCCGGCTGGACGGCGGCGGAATCGGCCAGGGCGGCGAGCCGGTCCACGATCTGCCGGAAGATGGGGGTATCAGACTTACGGTCGATTTGAATCAGGATGCTCATGACGGGCTCCGGGTATTTTTTGACGACGTCTGCAGATTAAAAAAGAAATCGGCTGCTTTCAAGAACCGATTATCATAAAAAATGAGCCAGCCGATTATAAAGCGACCCGGTTTTTGGATAACGTAAACATATCGTTCGCTTCTTATTCTTGCAGCGCAGGCAACGGAGAAGAGCGGGATTGCGAAGATTGAGGGGTTCGTTTTGTGAAGGGCGTTATGATTTTTTCAATCAATGCGCCCGTCTTTGGAAAATGCGAAGCGGCGGCTGCCAAAGGACGTGCTGACGGAGACCTTCCCTTCTATCTTGTAAGGCAGATCACGACGGAGGATATGAATGATGATCAGGACTGCGGAAAAGGCTGCGCCAAGATCCCGGAAGACCTCGCAGGTGACTCGCCATTCGCCGTCCCACCCTGGCGCAAGTTGCCGACCGGCCTGTGCGGCACCCGGGAAAACCGCCGGGGTCATCGGCTCTCCCTACAGCCCCGCCGCCGCAAATGCACCGTTGACGATCGTAACCGCGTCTTTCTCGATCATCCGCAGATGGTCTTCGCTCAGGAAGCTCTCCGCATAGACCTTGTAGATGTCTTCCGTGCCGGACGGGCGGGCGGCAAACCATCCCTGGGTGGTAATCACTTTGACCCCCCCGATTTCGGCGCTGTTGCCGGACGCCCGGGTTGCGGAGACAAGGATGGGCTTTCCGGCGAGCTCCCCGGCGGTGATCATCTCCGGTGAAAGCCGTGCGAGCACAGCCTTCTGCTCCGGTGTGGCCGGGGAGTCAAGGCGTTCATAGAAACACCTGCCGAATCGCTCCTCGAGATCGTGGTAGAGCACGGCCGGATCCTGGCCGGTCTTTGCGGTAAGCTCGCAGGCGAGAAGATCCATGATGATGCCGTCCTTGTCCGTCGTCCACACCGTGCCGTCCCTGCGGAGGAAGGATGCCCCCGCGCTCTCCTCGCCGCCGAAGCCGCAGGAGCCGTCGAGGAGCACGTCCACGAACCATTTGAAGCCTACGGGGACCTCGTAGAGGTGCCTCCCGAGGTCCAAGGCTATGCGGTCCAGCATGGATGTGGAGACCAGCGTCTTTCCCACTGCGGCATCCTTTCTCCACCCCGGACGGTTCCTGAAGAGATAATGAACCGCGGCGGAGAGGTAATGGTTGGGATTCATGAGTCCCTCACCGCGCGTGACGATGCCGTGGCGGTCGACGTCCGTATCGTTCCCGAAGGCGATGTCGAAACGGTCTTTCAATCGGATCAGGCTTTCCATGGCATACGGAGAGGAGCAGTCCATCCTGATCCTGCCGTCCCTGTCGACGGTCATGAAAGAAAACGTCGGATCGACGACCCGGTTCACCACCTCAAGGTCAAGTCCGTAACAGTCGGCGATGGGATCCCAGAAGTCCACTGCCGCCCCGCCGAGAGGATCGACGCCGATTTTGAGACCTGCTTTGGCAATCGCTTCCATGTCGATGACATTCTTCAGATCCTCCACATAGGGCGCCACATAATCATGCTCATGGACCGACCCCGATGTAAGCGCCCGCTCGAAGGGGATCCGCCGGATGTCTGTGAGTCCCTTCTCCAACAGGGCGTTTGCCCTTGCCTCGATGCTCCTGGTCGTCTTTGTGTCCGCCGGTCCGCCTTCGGGGGGATTGTACTTGAATCCGCCATCCTCGGGCGGGTTATGAGAAGGGGTGATGACCACGCCGTCCGCGAATCCGCTTTTCCTGCCCCGGTTGTACGTCAGGATTGCATGCGAGATGACCGGGGTGGGGGTGTAGCGGAGCCCCCGCTGGACCATCACCGCAATCCCCTGGGCGGCAAAGACCTCGACTGCGGTGGCCAACGCCGCTTCGGAGAGGGCATGAGTATCCATGCCCATAAACAGCGGACCACCAATTTCTCTCGACTTGCGGTATTCGATGATGCCCTGGCAGATGGCCAGGATGTGCCGTTCGTTGAAGCTGTTTTTCAGCGAGGAGCCCCGGTGGCCCGAGGTTCCGAACGCGACCCGCTGATCGGGATCGGACGCATCCGGCGTATGGGTGTAGTAGGCGGAGACCAGCCTCGGAATGTTCGCCAGGATCGATCGCGGCGCCGGCTTGCCTGCAAGCTCGTGGAGACTCATCTTTATCTCTCTCCCTTTTTGTGCATCGATTATTCCTTGTTCCCTTCACGGTTAAGCCGGATGATCTCCATACGGTGGTTTGCCCCCGGATGCGCTCGGGAAGGCCCTTCCGTCAAGATCGCGAAATTACCTTCCAGCGCATGGTGTGATAACCAGTCCTTCACGTATGCATTCCAGTTTTGAGGGTGATCGGGTTCATATACCGGATAGACCCCGCTGCTGAAGAGCAGCCGCTGACATGTCTCCTCGCTGGAGCTCACCGCCACGATCCACACCGGGGGCTTGAAGCGAGCGATGGAGCGAGCCATAAGCCCGCTGCGGGTTGGAACGAATATGGCTGCAGGGGATATGCGCTCCAGGGCCGTCTCGACATTTAACGCGATTACATCCGTGATCGTGGCGGAGCCCTTCTTATCGCCATTCCGGAGGGCCTCCATAAGATCGTGTCGCACGCGGTATGGCTCTGCCGCTGCGGCAATCTTTGCCAGCATGGCCACAGCCTCCACAGGATAGCTTCCCAGGGCCGATTCTGCCGATAGCATGACGCAGTCCGTTCCGTCGAGCACCGCATTGGCCACGTCAGTCGACTCCGCCCGGGTAGGACGCCGGTTATCCGTCATGGACTCCAGCATCTGCGTGGCGGTGATAACCGGTTTCCCGAGACTGTTCGCCCGATTGATAAGCCGCTTCTGGACCAGGGCGATCTTCTCAATCGGTATCTCCACCCCGAGGTCGCCGCGGGCGACCATGATGCCGTCCGCTGCCTCAAGAATGCCGTCTATGTGTTCCAAGGCCTGCGAGCGTTCTATTTTTGCGATGATGTACGGGTGGTACCCCATCGCTGCCGCGGCCTCCCGTACGGCGATGATATCCGCAGCGCTCTCGACAAAGGACTGGCTGACCGCGTCCACCCCCCGTGCGGATGCAAATTCCAGCCATTCGCGATCGCGCTGGGTGAAGGCTCGGATCCCAAGGTCTATGCCGGGCAGGTTGAGACCTTTGTGGGAGCGCAATTCCCCCCCGATGACGACTCGGCAGAGGACCTCCTCTCCTTCTATTTTCAGGGTTAACAGCTGGATAATACCGTCATTTAAGAACAGGGTATCGCCGGGCTTGAGCACCTGGGGGAGACTCCTGAGGCTTACCGAGACGCGTTCAGCGTCTCCGACAATATCGCGGGTGGTCAGGGTGAAGGGGAACCCCGGCTGCAATTCGACAGGTTCATGAGCCAGCCGGCCGATCCTGATCTTCGGGCCGGGCAGGTCCGCCATGACTGCGATTCGTCGTCCCGTTGAGCGGGCGGCTGTGCGGAGGGTGTTGATCACCTGCGTATGGCTGTCGGGATCACCGTATGCGAAATTGAGCCGGGCAACATTCATCCCTGCGTTGATCATCCCTTCCATGATCTCTCGCGATTCCGACGCCGGTCCGATGGTGGCGACAATTTTTGTCTTCTGGCCGGCAAGCTTCATAACGGGCTTTCTCCTTTCCGGGCGATGGCCGACCGCAATTCGCGGCATATTCCCGCTCACGCCCTTGCAGTCCTGAACAGCATCCATGCCGGCGGCCTTGATCGTTCGTTCCGGCCGCGGAGACAACGGGAAAGAGCGGGACAAAGCGGGGACAGATCCGCTTCCGGAAAGACAAAAGGGGGCAAGCCCTTCCCGGCCGCCCCCTTTTATCGCGGCTTCAGGTTTTGCCTGAAGTCATGATCACTCTTCATTCACCGATCAAAAATGAAAATATGTCGGCTCATCATAGTCATGGAGTTCGTCATACAGCCTTTTCGCTTTTTCCTTTATGGAGGCAAGAATCAGCGGGGTCTCGCCCGAGATGGCAGCCGGGGTTTCCCTGTCCGCCATGGCATAACCCGTCATACTGAAATTCATCGCATCCGGAGCGACCATTCCCTTTATCATCCCGAAACCTCCTTATATGGTTGCCGGCATTCTTATTTGTTCATCCTGTATTATCGGCATTTATTTAAAAAGATTGAGCTGGCCATCATTTTTCACAGGGATGGACTCAACCTTGTTTGCATAGTCACATATCTCAGCGAACTCACCCTGTTGATACAAAAGCCTTCGGTCCCGAAACCGGTGGCCGGATGGAATCTTCCGGTCATGCCGCCAGCGCCAGAACGTCTGCCGCGATATCTGCAGTTCTTTGATGATATCCGCGGCCGCGTAATAAACAACGTCGTTCAGGATGATCTCTTTCATGAAGTGTATCGCAATGCACCACCACGTAACATTGCGTTACAAAATAGCACGGCATATCACGTTGTCAAGAAAAAGCTGTGGAGGTTCAACAAGGTGTATCGATATCCATTCGACATGAAAGGACCCGCACCCGGGGATTGCGGCGCGGCAGGAAGGGAAGCCGGACCGGTTTTGATCCGGTCAATCCAGAGGGGAAAGGGCTATTTTCAGGGGGGCGTGAATGATCTTCGGATCGACGGTGACGGCCTGAACGAACGGCCGGAATCCCTGTGCTTCGATCCTGAGCTCGTATCGGCCCTTGGGCAGATCGAAGAAAATGAAAAAATCTTTCCAGAAGAAATCCCGGTTGTCCATGACGCTCCGAATGGCCTCACCCCTGGTCGCGGGGCGGGGAACGATCTTCCGCTGCGCGCCGCCGCCGGTCAGGGAGATGGAAGTAATCCGGCTGTTCGCCACATACGGCATAAATCCCCAGTACCGGTCGTCTTTCTTAAGCCCCGTCGTAATCCGGCCGCCCACCATTCCCTGCGGTTCGAGCGACAGGGAGACCTGCGCCGTCCCGCCCGGGGCAACGTCCGCCTTCACGCCGGCGGGGCTTACCCTGTATCCCCACGCCAGGAGACCCACGTCGTAGGCTCCCGCCCGGATCGGCCCCATCTCCTGGTCCGCCTTCAGGGGATCGGGAGACAGGGTGAACTCGGCCCTGCTCGTGTCCGCGGGGATGAACATCAGCCACATCCAGAGCGGGGGGGCGTCGCTCGCCTCCCCGACGGCATAGCGGAACCGGACCTTGCCCTTTCGATTCGCCCGCCCGGGATCCGCATCCCGCTTCTCGACGCCTTCGAGGATCGCCTTGTACTGGGCCATAACAGCCGCACTGTTCAGGATGCCGACATGGTCCTCGTTGAAGCCGAACACCTTGATCGCTTCCGACTGGGCCCGCGGGTCGAGCATGCTCTCCAGCGTCACCGTGTTATCGTTGTTGGGGCGCAGCGGGTTCCGGCTGCCCCGGTGTCCGAAAAAGAGATAATCCGGGATCGTGGGCGGCATCTTCCGGGAAAAGGAAAGCCGGATGAATTCGCTGTTCGGCACCATGTCCTTCCAGCTCGGGATGACGGCGGGCGACTGGGAGACGCCTGTTTCGGCCAGCTCCTCGCCTCCGAAGGGCGTAGAGATGGAGACGAACAGCAGCTTCATGTCGGGTTTGCCGATCTCCCCGTGCGCCAGCGCGAACCGGGCGACATGCCCGCCCATGCTGTGGGCCGTGATGTAGAGCCTCTCGAACCCGTATTTCCGATGGAGGTGATGGATCTTGACGGCCATCAGCTCGGACATGCCCTTCAGGCGGGCCCCCGAGGGATAGGAATAGATCCACGGCTGATAGCGGGAACGGTCGAGGTGGTCGATGAAGTATCGCCAGTCCTGGGGCGATCCTGCCGCCCCGTGGACCAGGAGAATGGGAATCTTCCGCGGATCGTAGGGCTCCAGGAAATAGATGTTGGCGCCGTGCTCCCGGAAGAATTCCAGGGGGGACCAGAATCCCCGGACGCCCTCTTCAGCGGAGAAGGCGGGATCGTTCAGGTCGATGGGCGCCCCCGCCTGCGTGCTGTGCCGCCCGAAACCGCCCGCGGCGCTTCGGGCCAGGATGTCGGCGGGCACCTGGCGGCGAATCTCCGGGTCCCTGGAGAGAACGACGGCCATGTCCGGCACGAGCCCGCCGGCCGGCGCGTCGATGGACAGGCCGGGGCCGTCGCCCAGGACAATCCCCGCCAGTTCTCCCGGATCGAGCTTGCGGTTCCGGTCGGCGTCCTCGAAGGCAAAGACATGGTATCTGCCTTTCCGCACCAGGAGTTCATAGGGACCCGGCTCGTGGAGCATCGCGTAATGGGCGATTTCAACCCTGCCGTCAACCTTCTCGAAGGCGACGACGAGGATGGGTCTTTTCACGGCCTCGCCGGCGTAGACCTCTCCCGTGATCAGGCAGGAATCCTGGGAAAAGGTGTTGTCTTTCCGGAGGGTGAAGAGGGCGCAGCCGTTCAGCACGGCCACCGCCATAAGCAGCAGCGATAAAAGCCGCAGCGGGTTCATCCCGGCGCTTCTTCCCGCTCCTTCCGTGCGCTGCACGCACCCGCCCTCTCCCGCTCTTCGCATCACGCCCCCGATTTGCCCTGTTCGCTGCGGAGCGCCTTCTGCAGCGGCTTGATCATCTCGCCCTTGATGCGCTTCCTGAATTCTTTCCGGAACGCCGGGATTTTCAACAGGGCGCCCATCACGAAGTTGGCGCCCTGCATTTTCAGGTCCTTTTGGGGAAAATCGTAGAGACCATGCGAGGCGTAGAAACGGTGGTCGGCCTGGAAGACGAACCGCAGGCGCCCCCAGATTTCATCCCGGAACAGCTTTATGCCGGCGACGCCGAGGAAGCCCGGCGGCTTTACATACCCCTCGCGGGCGAATCGCACCGACCGCTCCGCCAGCGCCTGCAGGCCGGCGTCGATCTCCTCCGCGCTTTCGCTCTCATCCGTCACCATGCCCGCCAGGTTGGCCTGCTGCCACTCGGCATAGCCCTCGAAGATCTGGCGGAAACTCTGAAGGTGGCGAAGGGGGCCGGAGAAGATGAAGCCCAGCTGCTTGCCCCACAGGGTGGGAATATGCGTGTTGAAGAAGACGCGGTCGAAATAGCATTTCCAGGTCGAAGACAGGTAACGGTCCCGGATCGCCCCGGCGATGACGACGATGTCCGCGCCCCCGACCCGGTCCCGGTAGAAGTCGCCGAAGCCGTCCTTCCCGGCATAGACGCACGTGTTGTCATAGCCGCACTCGCAGCAGCCCAGGCATCCCCCCTTGATGTCCACCTCGTGCAGGTTGACCACTTCCACCGGCCCGGAGAAGGACTGCCGGAAGCGCTCGATCATCCCGAGCAGGTTGTTCTGCCCGGGAACGGCATCCGTCAGGACCAGGACCCTCTTCCCTTCCGCGGAGACCTGCTCCCTCGCAGGGCCGGGCTCGTAAACGAAATCGGAAGCCGGAAGGGGGGAGAAGAGCCGGTCCACGGGATCCCGCCTCTCCACGGTGCGGAACACATGGTCCGCAAACAGGGAGATCCTGCGCCGGTTTTCAGGCTTCACCAGTTCATACATGTCGGCGGAGTAGCCGCCGATGTGGCGCATCCCCAAGTCTTCACTGACGCCCTGGATGTACTGATGGGCGGTGTGGTCGAAAAAATGGACCGACGTCGTGAGGGCGGCGCTGTACTTGCCCGCCAATTCCGCCCTCCGCTCGAACAGAAGCTCGATGAACCGCTTGTACTGCGAGGGAACGAGGCAGACATACACGGGAAACGCCCAGAGGATCAGGTCGGACGCAGCCATTTCGGCCGCGACGGCCTGAAAGCGGTCTTCCTTTTTCTCGATGGCCCGGATCTGCTGGGCGATGTTGATGATTTGCAGCTCGTGCCCGGGGAATTTTCCGGCGATGTAGTGCACGTACTGCATGGTGACGCTGACGTCACCCTTGGGACTGCCGTTCAACACCGTGACGCGCATGACCGCCTCCCCGATCCGTCTCAATCCGGGCGCTTCACCCGTTTTCGTCCGTCCGGCCGATCGACCGTCCGCACGATGATGTGACGTTTTTTACATCGGATGTAAAGTTTTTTCGGACGGACCCGGCCGGCCGCGGGTGCAGCCGGGGCGGCGGACCATTGTGCGCCGGATCCCGGGCGACTTCCCGAAGCGCCGTTCTCCTCCATGAATCCGGATGTCCCGCGTTTCTTCTGGAAATGATGGAAATGATATGGCACCGTTCAGTCAATGGACACAGTGAGGGCCCGCGGGCCTCAAGGGGCTTTTCACGAATCGGGCCAATCGCCGCTGAACAAGGAGTTCGCCATGCCGCAGAAAAAACACGTCCGGCCTACGGACCGCAGCTATCGGGATTTTTTCCATAACGCCCCCATCGGAATCTTCATCACCACGCCGGGCGGCCGGTTTCTCGACGCGAATCCGGACCTGGCCCGGATGCTGGGTTACAAGACACCGGAGGAGCTGATGGATTCCGTGACGGACATCGGGGCCCAGCTCTATGCCGACCCGGAGGTCAGGAACAGGGTCAAACACCTCCTCCTGAAGCACGGAGAAGTCCTGAATTTCGAGTGCCGCATCGTCCGCAGGGACGGGACCGTTTTCTGGGTATCCTACTGCGTCCGGGCCGTGCGGGACGACGAAGGGCGGATTCTGCATTTCCAGGGATTCCTCATCGACATCTCGGAACGCAAGCGGGCGGAGGAAGCGCTCAGCGAGAGTGAAAACAGATACCGTCACATCACGGAAAACATGAGGGATATCGTGACCGAAACGGACGCCGGAGGGATCATTCTATACACCAGCCCTTCCCACCGGACCCTGCTGGGAGACAGTCCGGAAGAAGTCATCGGCCGGTCCTCCTTCGATCGCATCCATCCCGAAGACCGCGGACGGGTCGCGGCCGAATACATGGATGGCATTCGCACAAAAAGGGACCGCGATGCGGAGTATCGTTATCGGCACGCCGACGGTCACTACGTATGGCTCCGCTCGTCGGGCCGCACCTTTTACGATGCCTCGGGGAATCTCACGGGCATCATCATCAATTCGCACGACATCACGGAGCGCAAGCGGGCAGAGGAGGAGTTGCGGGAAAGCGAGGAGCGCTACCGAAGCATTTACGAGAACGCCATCGAGGGCATCTACCAGAGCACTCCCGAAGGTCGCTACATCAGCGTCAACCCGGCCATGGCGCGCCTATGCGGATATGCCTCGCCGGAGGAGATGGTCGCGACCGTGACCGACATTGAAACGCAGTATTACGCCGATTCCGAAGATCGCCGCCGATACAAAAGGCTTCTCGATGAACAGGGGAAAATCGACCATTTCGAATACCCGGTGCGGCGCAAGGACGGAAGCACGCTCTGGGTATCCGCCAACGCCAGAACGGTGTGCAATGCTAACGGCGACATTGTCCATTACGAGGGAAGGGTTCAGGACATCACCGAGCGCAAGCAGATGGAGACGGAGAGAGCTTTCCGGAACGCCCTTCTGTCCGCCCAGCAGGAAGCGTCCATTGACGGCATCCTGGCCGTGGACAGCAAGGGGAAGATCATTCTGCACAACAAGCGCTTTACGGAAATATGGAAGGTTCCTCCCGACGTCGTTGCCACGCAATCCGATGAATTGTTGCTGCAATCGGTCCGGCAGTGGCTTGTCGATCCGGAGGCCTTTCTGGAAAAGGTGAAGTACCTCTACGATCATCAGCAGGAATCCAGCCGGGATGAAATTCCGCTGAACGACGGAAGGATCATCGAACGCTACTCCTCACCCCTGATGGGGGCCGACAACCAGTATTTCGGCCGGGTGTGGTTCTTCCGCGACATCACCGAGCGCAAACGGGCGGAACAAGAGCTGCGGGAGAGCGAACGGCAGCTGGCCACCCTCATGAGCAACCTGCCGGGCATGGCCTATCGCTGCCAAAACGACCCGAACTGGACCATGGTATTCATCAGCGACGGTGCGCAGGCATTGACCGGCTATCCCGCCGCCGACCTGCTGGAAAACAGAACGGTGTCGTATTCCGACCTGGTTCACCCCGAGGACCGGGAAGCCATCTGGAGTCATGTTCAGTCCTCCCTGGAACGGCGGCAGCCGTTCGTGCTGAATTACCGACTGCAAAGGGCAACCGGTGAGGAGCGTTGGGTCTGGGAGCAGGGACGGGGCGTCTTTGACGCCCAGGATCGCCTGCTCTACCTGGAAGGCCTGGTCCTGGACGTCACCGACCGCAAGCAGGCGGAGGAGGCGTTGCGGGAGAGTGAAACGCGCTACAGCACCTTCATCAGCAGCACGTCGGACTTTGTCTTCCTGAAGGACGACCGGTTCCGGCACATCGTGGCAAACAAAGCGCTGGCCGACTTTTACGGGCGGCCGCCCGAGGAAGTCATCGGCCTGTCCGATTTCGACCTGATGCCCGAAGAGGCGGCGCGAAGCTGCCGTGCCTCGGACCGGGAGGCCGTCATCATGGGCTCCGTCGTCAGTACGGAGGAGGCCGTCGGGGAGCGCGTATTCGAGACAACCAAGTTTCACGTGCCGCTGCAGAGCGGCAAAACCGGAGTCGGCGGTTTCATCCGCGACATCACCGAGCGCAAGCGGGCCGTGGAAGAGCGCCGTGAACTGGAGGAGCAGTTGCGGAGAGCGGAGAAGATGGAGGCGCTCGGGCTTCTGGCGGGCGGCGTCGCGCATGACCTCAACAACATCCTCGGCGTCATGGTCGGCTATTCGGAGCTGCTGGCGGAAAAGCTGCCCGAAGGCAGTCCCACAAGGCGGCATGCGGACAACATCCTTCAAGCCAGCATCCGGGGAGCGGCGATCATCCAGGACCTCCTGACCCTGGCCCGGAGGGGCGTCAGCGTTTCGGACGTGGTCGATCTGGGCGGGATCATCTCCGATTACCTCGGAACGCAGGAGTTCAAAGAACTGAGAGATCACCACCCGCAGGTCGCCTTCACGGCGGAGCTCACGGACGGTCTTTTGAACATCAAGGGATCACCCATCCACCTGGTCAAGACCGTCATGAATCTCGTGTCCAACGCCTTCGAGTCCATCGCCGGCCGGGGGAAGGTTGCGCTCCGAACCGAAAACCGCTACCTGGACCAGCCCATCCGGGGGTACGACGACGTTCAGGAGGGGGACTACGTCGTCCTGACGGTTTCCGACACGGGCGGCGGGATCTCCGCGGAGGATCTGGGCAAAATCTTCGAGCCCTTCTACACGAAGAAAGTGATGGGACGAAGCGGGACCGGCCTGGGACTGGCCGTCGTCTGGGGAACCGTCAAGGACCACAGCGGCTACATCGACGTGCAGAGCACCGAGGGCGAGGGAAGCACCTTCACGCTCTATTTCCCCGTCACGAGAGAAAAGAGCGACAGGGATGACAGCGCCGTCTCCCCCGTTTCCTGCCAGGGCGGGGGGGAGTCCATCCTGGTGGTGGACGACGTGAAGGAGCAGCGCGAACTGGCCATCAGCATGCTGGAAAGGCTGGGGTATCAGGTCGAGGCCGTCACCGGCGGGGAGGCGGCGGTTGCCTTCCTTCGAAGCCGGAAGGTGGACCTGGTGGTGCTGGACATGATCATGGATCCGGGGATCGACGGCATGGAGACGTACCGCAGGATTCTCGAAATCCACCCCCGGCAGAAGGCGATCCTCGCCAGCGGCTATTCGGAAACGGACCGGGTCCGGCAAACCCTGGAAATGGGCGCCGGCGCATTCGTCCAGAAGCCCTACATCCTCGAGAAGATCGGTCTCGCGGTCCGGACGGAGCTGGACCGGAAGTAGCCGACGGCGCGTGCGCCGATGCGATCCGCCTTCACGGATGCCGCAATGCGCCCGGATCGCCCCGGCCAATAAAAAAAGGCAGAGCCAAACTGGCCCTGCCTTTCGCTCTGAAGATCAAATCGGATCTAGCTCCTGAACTTTCTCCTGGCTCCTGCCAACCCCATCAGACCCAGTCCGAGAAGGAGCATCGTGGCAGGTTCGGGAACGGCGGCATATTCAACCACATAACCATAGATGATAAACAGGCTGTGTTCATCATTCCAGGTACCGGGATAACCATCTTCCGCTACTCCGTACATTGCCAGCCAATATTCCACCCCTTCCTCGTTATTGGGCTCAAATTCTCCGTATCCGCTCCACCAATTGGTATATCCCCACGTTTCGCCCGTCACCCATTTCCAATTCTGGAAATCTTCCGTATATCCTCCAATCCAGAACTCAAACCCCTCTCCGTAAACAAGTGCTGCGATTTCATCCTGCTCGGCCTGGCTCGTAATGGTTGCCAACCAACCACCCGCTGCTTCTGCAGCGGTACGTGCATCCGCCCACGTAATACCTTCTGCAGAAAACACTTCATATGTGTTCCCGCTGGCGGTAGATGGGGCTACCCACAATTCACCGGCAAAGGTGCAGCAACATGCAACAAGAATCATCCATAAAATATGCTTTTTCATGAGAGACTCTCCTTAAACCCTATTCCTGATTCACATTCTATGCTGCCAAGCTCGTAATCAACAATTGTGAGTTCTTCACGTATCCAGCATTACCTTGGACATAGCTACAATATCAGGTACTCATTGAATATGAAATATTCATGCCGTATGCGTAACAAATTGATGTTATTGAATTATATTCTAAACAATTCTGAGTTCGCCGCAATAGTGTCAATATATTTTACAGCCGTAAGGCAACCATTGATATTCAATAAAAAGATATCTGACAAGGCCATAAATATGTGCGTCGCCGATTGAGTCGAGCAAAGCCTAACGAATCCGACGTGGATTTCATTAATCCGTTGATATGCAAGACGAATCGTCAGTGCACCGGATCTTCATAGCGGCAAAGAAAAATATGCTCACTTGGGACGTTTATTCTTTAGAGTCGAAGATTACAAGCAACAATCCTGATGAAACCATCGAAAAAAAAAGGCAGGGCCAATCGACCCCGCCTTTCAATACAAGAAACTGTATCTTTTGTCTTACTTCATCCTCCGCCTGACGCCTGCCAATCCCATCAGTCCAAAACCAAGAAGCAACATCGTTGCGGGCTCAGGAACGGCATTCGTGTTGAATGAGATGATGCCAGGCTCATATAGCTCAGGTGCTGTGTCCGGCCAAGGCAGTAGCGAATTCGGCGTACTGCCGACAGTAGCCGACGTGATCAAGTAGTCTATCTGGAATGCATCGAACACCAGGCCCTGCTCCAGGCTGACACTGTTCGTGCCGAGGTGGATAAATGCGTTAGACACGGTATCGGAGTATGAGAAGATGGACGAACCGTTGTTCAACAGGTTAAACGTGAAGTTACCGGTGCGTGTACCATCTTCTGTCAAAGACAAGGCAAACAACGGGAAGATGTCGCCGGATGCGATTGTCGACCACTCTCCGTTGCCAACCGCTTGAAGGGTGTAGGAAAAGCTATCACCCGACTGAAGTGTGGTCGCCAGAAGATCATCACTGCCTGTAGCCAAGACCGCCGAATCGCCGCCGCTGTAGTCAACTATGAAGTTGTAATTGGAGGCCGAAGCCGGCGTGGCAAGGGCCAAGATCAGAAGAGCGGTCAAAGCCGTATGGCGTATACGAGTCACTATTGCCTGCAGAAGATCGTCTTTCCCCATTTTATGCTTCCCTTCCTTTACCGTATTTTTGAGATGATGCCCGCTTTATGCAAATAGTGCTCCTTATCGCAACCAATTGATATAAAACATGTATGCGCTGTATATGGGTGCGGCAGCGAATCAATTTGTAAGCAATCCCGACAAAAATTAAAAAGAAAAATTCACATGATTATAATAATGCCAACAATACAAACACTTACCACAATTCAAGCTGTAAAGAATCCCGACGATTTTATGCCGTGTTCACATTTTGAATAGTCGTCCCTTGTAAAGCGTAACATCATGTAAATATTACCATATTTTATGGTTTGTTCTCGCTGCTGTCCCAACCTTTGTTTTTTTGGATGACCTAACCTTTTAATTGAAAACCGTTTCTGACGAATAATGCCATTTATCGATTCAAAAAATCCCTCCGGCTGTGTCCGTCTCCGCCATCACTGCGGGAGGAAGCCGTCAACGCATTCCGGAAAAACAATCTTCGCCCAGTTGAGGAACAGCGCGAACTCGCCATCAGCATGCCGGGAAGGCCGGGGTATCACATCGAGGCCGTCGCCGGCGGGGAGGGGAGGCCGCGGTTAGCCTTCTTTCGAGGCCGGAAGGTGGACCTTGTGGTGCTGGACATGATCATGGACCCGGGGATCGACGGCATGGAAAGGAGTGATTCAGATGGGATAGTCTTGGACGCTGATTAAGATCGAGAGTGGGGCATTTTTGCGTGTTGATTCACACGAGACGTACAACGAAAAGAAATTACTGTCGTTGTCGCGGCTCGAATCTTATGCCCTTTCTCTCGGCGGGATTGGCAGCTTTGCCAATTTTTTCAACTTCGTGATCGGAAACTTTGCTGCAGCAATATAATTGAACGAATAGCAATGCCGATCCAACAGGAAGAGCAAAAGCAATGATCAGAAGATTATTGAAATTGTCGAGTTTGACCCAGATAAAGGCAATGGAAAGAATCATGAGCAGGCCCGGCAAGGTCCAGGCAAAAAGTTTATAGGTGAGATTGTTCCCGTAGATACGCCGGAAGGTAAAAGCAACGGTTATAATCCCGTAGATGTGCCTGAGGGCGAAAGCAACCGCTACAACTCCAAAGAAGATAAAAAATGCGGCACCAGTTGTTCCTGTAAAGAAGTTCATGTTTCCACTCCTTGATCACCATCGTTCGACGAAGAGCTTTCAGTGTTCCCTTCTTCATAAAGCATGCCAGTGAAAGGTAATTGCAAGACCGAGATTGGCATCAAGTTGATATTGTAGGAGTTATTGAATCATATATAGAAAGAGAGGGCACCCGTGATGACCGGTGCTGCTCGATCCATTCGATAGTTTTCTGTCAAGGGATTGACGTACCTGACAAAAAAATCGTCTCCTTGCCGGAAAACCCTGTATGTAATTCCAGAAAAATGGCCCGCGTTTCTTCTGGAAATAAGGATAGCCGTCAAGGCCAGGGAGACCCTCTTTTCGCCCGAGGGTTGCAGAAAGGAGCGGTATCGAAAGGGCCGGCCGAAAGGCCGGCCTTTTCTTGTCGGAGCAAGGACGCCGACGGGGGACGTGGGAATTTCCGTCATGCAGCGTTGAAGGCGGGAACAGACTCTTTATGTGTGGGGCATGCCGCCGCGGAAGATGAAATAGACGGCCCCGACAAGGCAGAGAGCGGCCCACATGTAGTCCCATTTCAGGGGCTGCTTCATGACAAAAAAAGCGAACCCGGCAAAGACGATCATGGTGATCACTTCCTGGATCACCTTGAGCTGGGCAAGATTGTAATGCTGGAAGCCGATCCTGTTGGCGGGCACCTGGAGCATGTATTCGAACAGGGCGATACCCCAGCTCAGCAGGATCACCATCACCAGGGGCCAGCCGTTCATGAACTTGAGATGGCCGTACCAGGCAAACGTCATGAACAGGTTGGACAGAATCAGCAGCAGAACCGTTTCGAGCACGGCCGAAACCCGGTAAATGGCATCCTGCGCCCGCCTTGCTTATACCGGCGGTGTGGGCGTCAGCGTCCGTGAAGTACGCTTTCAACGGGCGGTGCGGAACCTAATCCAGACGACGACGGAATGCAAGGGGTCTTTTGAAGAAATCCGGCCTTCTTCCGGAAAATCCGTCGAGGTTTTCAGGAGGGACGCGCAACATACCGTCGGCAAGTAACGATATGTTGTTCGAAAAGCACCGTTACTGGGCCGAGATCAAGGGGTCCGGATTCGTTATCTCATATGATATCGGCAACATATAAACCTTGGTGTCAATGTTGCGTGAATATCGCATGCAAAATTCCATGATTCTTACAGGAACAGGAGGAGGAATCAGAAAATGGCGAACCTGAAAGAGGCGGTTATTGTTTCGGCCTGTCGAACGGCCATCGGGGAGTTGCTGGGGTCTCTCAAGGCCATCTCGACGACGGATATGGCTGCGATCTGCCTGAAGGAGGTGGTGGACCGGGTCGGCCTCGACACGAGCCTGATCGACGACGTGATCCTGGGGTGCACCGGTTACGACTCCGCACAGAACAACGCCGGCCGGGTGGCCGCCCTGAAGGCGGGTTTTCCCCCGAGCGTCCCGGGCATGACCGTCAACCGGGTCTGCCCGTCCTCGATGGAAGCCATCGACATCGCAGCCGCCCATATCAAGCTGGGCACGTACGACGTCGTGATCGCCGCGGGATCGGACAGCATGACGCAGATGCCCTATGTTCTGAAGAACCATCGCACCGGCATGAAAATGCAAAACGACGTCCTCATCGACAGCCTCTGGGAAGGCATGAGCGGCGGCGGAAACATCATCATGGGCCTGACCGCGGAAAACCTGGCCGAGAAATACGGCATCACCCGCGAGGAGCAGGACGAATACGCCCTGCGCAGCCACCAGTGCGCCCAGCGGGCCATCGAAAGCGGCCTGTTCCAGGAAGAGATCGTTCCCGTAAAGGTCCCCAGGGGCCGGGGTCAGTTCGAGGAATATAAAATCGACGAGCGCGTCCGGTTCAACATGAAGCCGGAAGACCTGACCAAGCTGCCGCCGGCATTCAAGAAGGGCGGAACGGTGACCGCCGGGAACGCCTCCGGCCTGAACGATGGAGCTTCCGCAGTGCTCATGATGTCCCTGGACAAGGCAAAGGAGCTGGGCATGAAGCCCCTGGCCAAAATCATCGCCGGTTCCGTCGCCGCGGTCGAACCGGAGCTGATGGGTTACGGACCCGTCCCGGCGACCCAGAAGCTGCTGGCCCGAACCGGCATCAAACTCTCCGACATCGGCCTGGTCGAAGTGAACGAGGCGTTCGCCGTCCAGTACATTACGGTCGAAAGGCTCCTCGGGCTGAACCGGGAGATCACCAACGTCAACGGCGGCGCCATCGCCCTGGGACACCCGGGAGGGCCCACGGGGGCGCGGCTGGTCATCACGCTGATGTATGAAATGAGGAGAAGGGGCGTGAACATGGGACTGGCCACCCTCTGCGGAGGAAACGGCCCGGCCCGCTCCGTGATCATCGAAGCCATGTAGGCGGAGTCGGGAGCGTTCGAATCCGCGCATCAACCTTTCTCTTTCAGGCCCTGGCATCATCCTGTGTTGCCGGGGCCTGAAGTACCCATCTCCAGTCGCCCTTCCCGAAAGAGACCCCCGTTCCCGGTGAGGCGGACTGCGGTGTTGGAGCCTGTTTCCTCCGAGGTTCCTTCACCCCGTCCGGCGCGCCAAAAAGAAATCGTAGGTGTAGCGGTCGCGATCCGCTCCAGCCACACGGTTCCCGGGAACAGGCCCAGCCAGCAGGGAGCGGACGAATGCCTTCCTTCCCTGGTTTCCGAAGGACGGTGGCCGGGGGGGAACAGAGCGGCTGAAATCCAAAATGATATTCTTGTGTTTTCTCGGCCTCCCCGGACGCTATTTTACTTCGATGTTTAAGCCGAGCAGTTTCCAGGTAATGCCTTCGTAGATAAACTTCTGCTCAAAATGAACCTTTCTCGGCGTGGTCGGGTAGTATCCCGAAACCACCAGCACCCCGTCCTTGTCGACGGTCGATTCACCGGCCAGGACCGGCTCGAGATCGTTGAGCACCGACCAGTTGGCACCCGCGTTGATCAGCGCCTTGAAGGCCTCGTTGAGCTGTTCCGTTGTATGCTGTTTCTGCCACATCGTTGAAACCGTACTCCGGAAATGCCCCATGTTCTTTCCGTCCACGGAAACGATGAAATCGCGCATTGACTGCTTCACCAGGGCGACCTGGTCGGCTTTTGCAGGAGCGGCCGGCGAGGCGTCACCCGATTGAAGTCCCGCCGTCGGTTTCCGGATCGAGTAAATTTTCCAGTTCCCCTTTTCCTTCACGAACATCATCTTGATGGGGATCGTTCCACCCGCCTGCGTCGTGATCGAGCCATCCAACTCGCCCCGGCTGCCGCTGATATTCCGGTTCGACCAACTGGCTTCCTTGAAATCCAGGATGGCGCCTCTGGACAGGAAGTCTGCCAGTGCTTTCTCATCTGTGCTGGCCTTGAAATCTTCCGCGAGATAGTCCCGTGCCTTCGCAATATCCCGGGCCTTGACGGCCTTGAAGAAGGAATCCGCGGTGTCCACCATCCCCGACGTAAAGTAAAAGACCGCCGCGATTCCCAACGCGATCACGACAACGACGCCGATTCCGATCTTCAGCCACTTGTTCATGGAATTCCCTCCTGTGGTGACTCGCTCTATACCACAGAAACGTCCCAGAACCCCCACGGATCTGCCGGGGTTTGGCCTTGAAAGGTTTGAGCAGTCTTTTATCAAGCAGTTCTTCGCAGCTCACCCTCGCCTCTAATCAGCATGGTGATGGGCTCTTCCATGACGCGAGCCACAAAGGGATCCTTTTTCTTCAGGCTGCTTCTGCACTAAAAAGTTTTGCTTGCATATTGTGGCCGAACAGGTAAAAGAACTACCCATAGTGAAACGTATTGCCAACTGACAAATCCACTGCATAGTTGACGTTTCGGACTGATACGGGGAATTTTGTTACCTATATGAGCACGGATCAAAAACTAAAGACCACTGATTTCTTTGCCACCCATCCGGTATTCTCCCTTGATGAGGCTGCCGCGGCATTGATGCCGGAGGGAAAGCGGTTGCGCGTCGTCGAACGGCTCAAGCACCACCTCAGGACCGGCCGCCTGAAACGCGTCACCCGCGAGATATACGCCGTTGTGCCGCCGACCCTGTCCCCGAAAGATTTTCATCCCGATCCTTTTCTGGTGGCAAGTGCCATGTATCCTGATGCCGTCTTCTCTCATCACAGCGCCCTGGAGCTGCTCGGAGCCGCACATTCGCTTTGGAATCAGTGCACCCTTTATGTCGCCAGGCGCCGTCGGCCGCTGGTACTGGAAGACGCAACTCTCCGCTTCCTGGATCTTCCCCTTTCGATGAAGGGCGACTCCGGCAAACAGCTCGGCACACGGCGGATAGAGCGCCTGGGAAAACTGCTGGAAGTCACAGGCCCCGAGCGCACCTTGGTCGAGGGGTTCAGCCGACCGTCGCTGGCCGGAGGACTGGAGGAACTGGTCCATTCTGCCGCCGGATTCACGACCCTCGATCTTGAACTCCTGGAGGAGATCCTGCGCCGGTATGACATGGCAAAGCTCTGGGCGGCGACAGGGTGGTTCCTGGAGACGTTTCAGAAGAGCTTCCATGTGCCTGATGCGCTTCTCGCCCGCATGGAGCAACACCGACCGCGTTCACGGGCCTACGTCGAACGGGGACAGAGGGGCGGTCTCCTTGTCGGGCGCTGGAACCTGATCCTTCCCAAGGTGCTATTATCGTCGGGGGAGCCTGATGAACGTTAGCCTGGAATACCTGAGGCGCTGCGCCAATGAGACCGGGTATCGGATCGAACCGCTGGAAAAGGTGGTCCGTCTCGGAGAGATGGCGGCTGATATCAGGCGGCACCCGCTTCTCGGGGCGGTGCTTGCCCTGAAAGGCGGCACGGCCTTCAACCTCTGTTTCGGCCCGCCCAAACGGCTCTCCGTGGATCTCGATTACAATTATGTGGGGCAGCTCGACCGGACGGCCATGCTGGAGGCACGACCGGTGGTGGAGCAGGCCGTTTTCGATCTGGCCCGGCGTCAAGGGTATCGCGTGCAGCAGTCGGCCGATGCCTATGCCGGACGCAAGTTCTATCTTCTCTACCGCTCGGTTCTTGGGCCGGAGGAGAGGATCGAGGTGGATCTGAATTTCCTCTTCCGGATGCCGATCGCCGGAACCGAGGTGCGCGAGCTCTGGCAGCCCGGTGAATTGGATCGCCCTTCCATTCGGGTGGCCGGCCTGGGGGAGATCCTCATCGGCAAGCTTCTGGCCCTGCTCGATCGCGGAGCGGTGCGCGACGTCTGGGATGTGGCTTATCCTCCGCCGCCGTCAACAGAGGTATTCCAATCGATCCTCTTTCGGCGCTGGTTCGTCGCCCTGGCATCCATTCTTGAACACCCGCTGACGACCTATACCCGAGACCGTCTTGAGGCAGGCATGACCGACCGGGATGCGGAGGAGCGGCTTGCCCCCCTTCTGGCGGGTGTCTCGCCGGACAGGAAAGAGCTGAGTGAGCGCGCCTGGGCTGCTCTGAGCGGGTTTCTGATCCTGCAGCCCCATGAAGAAGAATTCATCACCGCCGTCCAGAAGGGAGAGCTGCGATCCGAGCTTCTCTTTCCGGATGATCCCAAGGAGGCAGAGCGCATCGGCGCTCATCCGGCGATCCTGTGGAAGATGGAAAACGTACGGAAATACCTGGCACGGCCGGCCAGGCCGGGAAAGGGGGACGGCTCACCTAAGCGGCGCAAATCCTGAGGGCCGATCATGGCATTGAACTCCATTGTCTTCACCGAAAAGTTCGTCCGGCTGATTGCAACTTTCTGTCCGTCCAATTGAAAGTTAAAGACAGCGGGGCGCCACCGACAGTCATCCAAGATTCAGCCCCAGGATTGATGGCAAGAGGCCTCTGGAGGGAAAGGTGCTTCCGCCTATTTCGTTGGAACAACAATAACTGCCGTTCTTGTCTCTTTGCATATTTCTTCAGCAACCTCTCGTAATCGCTGTTTTTCTGCAGAGCTAACGGTTCCACAATGAATAACGAGGATTGTCCGGTCGCGGTGAGCCAAGGCCAAAAACATTTGCCCGATACCCTGCGTCAACTTCGCAGCATGCCCTTTTGTTCCAAGGCACTTTACCTCGATGCCAATTGAGCCGTACTCCGGATGCTTGAAAACAATATCCAAACGGTTATTCGATCCTAAGACATTGACGTCAGGACCTTTTTCTTGTTTACAGAACTCTTTCCAGTATACAGGCGATCGGTCGGGATTCGTCCGATGCGACGTCAAGCACGCAACCTCTTTATTCAGCCCAATATGTTCGGCTACCTTGACAACGCTCTCCCAGACATCACTCTCAAAGGCTGATTCTGTTGGATATGAGTCCAAGAAGACCGATCCCTCGAGATGCTTCCTTAGAAGGAACCACAAGTCGTCAATATTACAAAGCATGTTTCTATTTACATCCATAATGTTGCCGTTTTATTCGAGCTTTTTATAAGCTAAATCTGTAAAAGTTAGTGACCTCCCTAACTGTCAGCCAGTCTACAGGTGCCAGCTTAAGCAGCCTCCAAAGGGATGGTGATCATCTTTTAACCGTCCCACCTCACGCTGCCGCTGAGGACTGGTAATATGGCGACGGGAGCGTTGGGTACACACGATACACATGACGATAGACGTCGTCGGCCCTGTCTTTCACATCGTCTTCCGTGTAGTTGTCCACTGGCAGGCCGGTTGATTCGTTCCACAGGAAATCCAAAATGGCCTGTCGGACGCCATCTCGGGTGGCTTCTTTGTCCTGCCAGCGAGTGACGCGCAGTTTCTCGGCCTTGAGCGTATTGAGCAAATCGACCGCAACCGTCTTGATGCGCTTAATCTCGTCCGCCGAGAGGTCCGTTTTTTTCAGAAGGTCAAAGACCGCAAGGGATTCCTCATCAAGTCCTTCGCGAACGGCACGACGCTCTTCCTCGCTCATACCGTCTATGAACACCAGAAGTGCCTCAAAGGTCTTCTCGATGGTTACCCTATCTTTCTCGCGGTTATACTCGGCCACGATCTGTTCATAGTGGTGCTGAAAGTCCGTTCGCAAAGGGTTCTGCTCAAGCAGCCGCTGGAGTCGCGATTCGATGGCCGTCTTGAGGTTCTGAACCGTTGTGCGCTTGGTCCGGCTCCGTTCGAATTCCGTTCGCAGCTTGTCAAAATCGATCTTGCTGATGTCATAGGGGGCGCGTTCTTCTGCGCTAACAACATACCCCTTGGTCTCGATCGCCTCGTCCACCACCTTATGGAGTTGTTGAATGATATCGCTTATATTCGCTTTTTCGCGGTCCTCCTGCAGGCTTCTGTAAACGACATTGATCGCCTCGTAATCCCGGCGGTAGTCGTTGACGCCCGCCACCGTGAGGCAGGCCCTGAATTTCGAGAAGACTGCTCGGCACATTACTTCGAATCGTTTCCGTGTCTCGTCGTTTTCATTGGCCGCTTCCTTTGCGGCGATAATGGCAGCGTTGCGTTCAAAGCCCTTCTTAAGAATGATGTCGTCCAGTGACGCGCTCCGCTCAGTCAGAAACGCTCTGACAAATGCGATGGCCTCTGCCAGGTCGGCCAGCAGTTCATCATCCGGTTTGGCCGGTTCGTTCTCTCCGCCTTCGCCTGGGCGTCCTGTGTCGCCTGTCCCGCCAAAGGTGGCTAATGCCTTTCGCAGGTTCTTGAGGATGCCGCAATAATCCACAATCATGCCGTTGTTCTTGCCTTCGTTCACACGGTTGGCGCGGGCGATGGCCTGCATCAGCGTGTGCGCCTTGAGCGGTTTGTCCAGATACAGCGTCGAAAGCGACGGCACGTCGAAACCCGTCAACCACATGGCGCAGACTATGGCAATGCGAAACGGATGCTCTTCTTCCTTGAAGGCCTCATCCACATCCATCCGCTGCATGGACCGGAACTGCGGCTTCTGACGCATCGCCTCAGGCAGCTCCATTCCGTCTTTGAGCAGGCGGCGATGCGGTGTAATGTCCAGATCCCACTTGCGGAACTTCTCCACCTCGCCCTGCTCTTCGCTGACCACCACCGCCATTCTGGTCTCGCGCATCCAGGCAATCTGCCGCTTGCGATACTGCTCTTCCTGCTCGTCTTTGATCGCTGCCAGTTCAGCCGTGAGTTCAGCGATCCGTTCCTCCCAATATCGGGCAATGCGGTTATACATCTTCACGCAGGTAATCTTGTCGATGCATACCAGCATGGCCTTGCCGGTTTCCCAGGCTTTGGAGTAGTTATCCACGAAATCGCGGGCCACCTGATCCAGCCGTTTGTCAGCGGTGATGACGTGGTAATCGCGCTTAAGCTCCTTTTCGAGCCGCTGAGCCACGTCGATGTCGGCGGTTTCCAGTTCCTCCAGTTTGGCGGCGATGCGTTCGTTGAGGTCGCCCACCGAGACGCCAAGCTTGTCGCCGCGGGCATCGTAGTAGAGCGGCACGGTGGCCTTGTCCTCCACCGCCCGCTGGAAGTCATAGGTCGAAACGTAATCGCCAAAGACCCTCTTGGTGATTTCGTCGTCACTGAAAAGCGGCGTGCCGGTGAAGCCAATGCAGGAGGCGTTCGGCAGGGCGTTGCGCATGTTCAGGGCCAGCGTCCCATACTGGGTGCGGTGCGCCTCGTCTGTAATGACGATAATATCGTCTCGCGGAGAATAAGGCTGGTTTGGTTCTACGTCCCGGTTGAACTTCTGGATCAGGGAAAAGATATGCGTCTTGTGCTCTGAAAGAAGACGGGCTAAGTGCTCCCCGCTGGATGCCCGGCAGGGCTCGCGGTCGTTATCCACGACTCCGCAGCCGGCAAAGGTCTTGTAAATCTGTGTGTCCAGATCATCACGATCGGTCAGCACCAGGAAGGTGAAATTGCCACCCAGTTTGCGGTGTACCTTTCGAGTAAACAGAACCATCGAGTAGCTCTTGCCCGCCCCTTGGGTGTGCCAGAAAACGCCCAGTTTTCCGTTGCGATTTGTCCTGTCGCGCACCGCTTCGATGGCCCGGTTCACGCCGAGGAACTGGTGATTGCGGGCCAGGATCTTCTTGGTTTCACCTGTCGAGTCGTCAAAGAGGATAAAATTCTCTACGATATCAATGAGATTTGCTTTGCTGCAAACACCCTTGAGCAGCGTTTCCATGTCCACCACGCCCGGTTCATCCTCAGCCAGGCGCTTCCATTCATGGAAGTGCTCAAACCGGCTGGTCACCGAGCCGATTTTTGCTTCCACACCGTTAGCCAGTGCCACAATCGCGTTGTGGTGGAAAAGGTGCGGCACGGTATCCTTGTAATCCTTGAAATTCTTCTCATAGGCGACACGGACATCCTTGCCAACCGTCTTGAGCTCCATGAACAAGAGTGGAAGCCCATTAACAAACCCCACGATGTCGGCCCGACGGCGGTAAAGATCGCCCCGCACCCACAGTTCCCGAACGCATAGAAAGTCGTTGTTGAGCGGATATTTGAAATCCAACACTCGCAGGCGTTCTTTCACCAGTTCGCCCTTGCCGTTCCGGAAGGCTACCTGCACGCCGTCGCGGATGAGGTTGTATTTATCGCGGTTTGTGGCAATGAGCGATTGCATCGCCGTCATCGCCACGATCTGCCGCACGGCATCGTCATAAGCCTCGTCGGGCATGCCGGGGTTGAGTTCCGTCAGCTTCTTGCGTAACGACCGCGTGAGCACCACCTCACGGTCCGATGCCCGCCCTAGAAGGCTATCAGGCCCGAAGTCCTCGTTGTTGTATGCATAGACGGACTGCCAACCGAGCTTCTGCTCCAGGTATTCTGCCGTGGTTTGTTGAACAAGGGTATCTTCTGTAAAGTTGCTCAATATCTTCGCCCATTCACGTGGTGACTTCAATCGGCACGCTGATTCCGACTTGATTGGCAACGGGTGTGTACACATCGATGCGTTCTTCCGGTGTCATGATTGAAACCACCAGGGAATACCTTGCCCTGCGGTTCCATCGCCCCAGATGAGCGCGCTCGCGCCACCAGCCAATGCGAGGGGCAATGGCGATAATATTGGATTCCGCCAATTCGGATGCTGTCCCTTGCCAAATATCTGAATGAATGGAACCCCTGTTTCGCGCTTGGCCAATTTTCCAGTGGTCAGAAGCGCTCTGTGTACCAGGATGTCCCTCTTCTTCTTCCCTGGCTGCTTTATTGATGCGCTTGACAAACTGTTCTTTGGTTTCAGTGGGAGATTTCAAATCAAAACGCAATGCGTGGGATGCATAGCGATAACGGTCCTGCCAGCCGATTTCGCCCGGACCAGGCTCAATAAAATAAGAGAGCGTGACCCTCATCTCCACTTCTATATGATCTGGCATGCTGCGCAACACTTCCTTGGGCCAAGGCAACTCATATAGGTGCATGTCCTTGGTTCGGTAACCAGATTTCGCATTACCTGTATCATCTCTTTTCTTGTCAAACGGATTAAGCTCAGCCTGTGCAATCAAGGTCAGAAAATTCGAAGCACTGAACAGTGCTCGCTCCAGGTTCGGTACACCATAGCCGCAAGTGCTAAGCAGTTTCTTTATAGCGGTCTTGGATCCATCACCAGAAAACTGATTCCAAAGGCCGTCCGGCCAATTGGCTGAGTGCACGACAAGGGCACGAATCGTTTCCGGCCAGAGATCCGGGTACTGTATCTGAATCTGAGCAGCCATCCAGGCGGCCTGAGCAGTGGCAGCGCTTGTCATATTAAATGGATGAAAATGGCTTGTCAGAGGATTGTAATATGTGGAGAGCAGTGATAGATCATCGCACTCTGTTGTGAAGCCGCTCGTATCGCGCGCCGCATTACCACCTTCCAAAACGATTTCCGGTTTGATCGGCCACTTATTGTCTTCCCAGCAGAAAGATGTTGTTGAAAAGGGAGAAAGCCCACTTTGGGGAGCGACTGGGCTATAGCCTTGAAGCGATGGGTCCAGAATCGTATCCATCTTCGTGTAGGCGCCAACCGTCAATGCATTCCACGATTGGCCCGGATCGTGAATTGAGTCGGTTAGTTGGGCAGCTGGATATTGTGCCCAGCCGGACGGGTCTGTATTGCCAGCGCTCACGATCATTAGTCTTCTTATATCATCATCTGTACCAGCTATGATCTGATCCAGTTGCCCGGACCAGGAACTTGGACGACCTCGGTCACGGGTGTCATCGGCAGCCACAGCCATACAATGGACACGCTTTCGATCAGGCGCCTCGATTTCAGACAGGCTGACACCTTGCGATGTGACGTATCCCCATAATTCGGTTGGATTCGAACCGACCGGAGGAAGGATCTTGACCGATTCAAGGCAGTGCCTGAGATAGATAGGTCCACTGCCCGACAGGGCTTTGACCAAATCGCCGTAGGCGGCAACCCCTGCCATAAGGGTACCGTGTTTATCGTGATCGTGGGATCCCCAAGCCGAATCTACAGCCTGGCAGTCGCCATCGCTTAATACCGGCGAAATGAGTGGATGACCATGGTTCACACCGGTATCAAGGAGACACACGGAAACACCCGGTGACTGCTCATATCTTGTTCTTTTCAGCAGATTTTGTACCCATTCGGCCTGGTCCTTGTTTCGCAACCCAGTCCAGAATTCGGCTGTACTTTTGCCCAGACGATATTCAGCGATGTCATCGGACAACGCCGAAAGCTGCTCCAACTGCGCTCGATTAGTCAACACAACCTTAACAGCCCGTTCTGGAAACCGGATAATGCCATTCTTTGATGGGATCTCCAACCGGTTTAAAAGATTATTGAAACGGGATATGACTTCCTCCGTATCGTTACTCAACCAAATCTCGCACCAGTTGGGCGTGTCACCAGGGATCAATGATTTATCGTCCTGCCAGAATGAATCAATCGCCAGTGCTTTTCTAATATCCGCAATACTGTTAATTAGATCGGCGTTCTTCCAATGGCCCTTCGGAGTGTCCTGTTCAGCATATTCCTCTATCTTTTTTAAGAAGTGCTCTTTCTTTTCATTGGCAATAAAAACCGTCGCGTAAGTAGTGACCACTTCTTTCGGTTGATTTGTTTTATCGTCAGTAATTGTCTCCTTCTCGGTCCTGATATTAAGCAAACGTACCTTCTTGGACTTCATATCCTCGAGGCTTTTGGTCACCAGATCAGCACCAGGATCGCTTTTGAATTCAATGTACACGCCATCACGTTCGATGTGAGCAACCGCGCGTTCGTCTTCAACTGATCGCCACGCCTGTTCCAATCTACTTTTTAAATAGGCGCTATGTGAGTCGCGCTGACGCGACGGGATGCTCCTTCCCCCACCACTGGATCGGGCGCTGATAAAGTCAGTGTTTTCAGGCCTATCCCGAAGAACAATGTGTGAAAGCCGATTCCCCGCCATTAAATATTACTCCCGCAGCCCTTTGCGTGCGTCCCTGCGCTCATTTAGTCTGTCGAGCAATTCGGACGCATTCACCTTTTTTCGTTCCATCAAAATGGCATTCTTAATGGCATCGCGGCATGCTTGGTCGATCTCAGCATGGCTCAGATTGCTGCTGTCATCAATCACCTGCTTCCAAGTAAAGCGAGAGGCCAAATAGGTTCCTAAAATATTTTCTATCAAACGCTTACGTTCTTTATCGGTCGGCTGTTCGTAGTACAGTACGTCATCAAATCGCCTGAAAAGTGCTCGGTCCAGAAGTCTTGGGCTGTTGGTTGCGGCTACTACTAGACTGTCGGACGAATCCTGTTCGATAAATTGTAAAAAGGAATTCAGGACGCGGCGCATCTCGCCCACGTCGTTTTCAAAGGATCGCTCTCCACCAATGGCATCAAATTCATCAAAAAGATACACACCTTCTTCACTCTTAATGAGGTCAAATATCTGGCGCAGCTTGGCGCCAGTTTCTCCCATGAACTTGGTGACTAGACGGTCTACCTGGATTGTGTACAACGGCAAGTGCAGTTCATGCGCCAACACCCTAGCAGTCATGGTTTTGCCCGTGCCAGGCGGGCCGATCAGCAGCACTTTCCGGCGATGTGTCAAACCATAGGCCTTGAGTTTGTTCTGTTGCCTATATTCGTTAATGATCCGTGCAATGCGTTCTTCGAGGGCTGTGGGAATCACTAGGGCAGACTTGGCAATATCTGGCCTCTCGGAGAGCACCAGACCCAACATGTCCTTTGGAAACTGCAGGATTACTGCCCCTTTGGCCTTCCTGGCCTTGTCCACGATGTCGCGTATATCATGAGCCAAGGCTATATGGCCCTGTTTGGCCTCGTGAGCAGCCATCTGCAAAGCGATCGAGTAGAAACGCTCGGGGTCATCTCCGAGATAGGAGCGAATCAGGGATTTTATCTGTTCAGCAGTCGCCATGATTGCCTCCTTTCAAATATTTTAGGTATCATACCGCATAGTCGCCGTTCATGAGGCGCGGGAGAAGTAGATCGCGGGCTTGGCTTAGCTTTTTAACCTGTCCCAATAAAATATAAATTTGACGAAAAAATAGTGCCACTTTTTTTTCGAACATTTGTGCATGGCCGGATGATGGGCGGATTATCTCAAGCGCGGCAATATCGTCTTTTGAAAGTTCTGTCTGGTTAGTCGCACCACGGCCTAATGTCGCAATGTAAGATTCTAAACTCGCTAAGCACAAACCGAAGTAGTGGACTGGGATGTCCTCTCGGGGACGGACAATCGTGATATGTGAGTCAACTGTGTATCCATCAGCTTCATACAAGAACTGAGCAACCCGACCAAGTGTTCCCGCACCTGTAGAATTGATCAACATATCTCCGAATTGAACAATCTTTGTTGAAGGCACTTGATTAGAATGTCGACGGGCTAGATCAAGGCTTACCATTCGATTCCTTATACACTTCTGGTTGATAACAAGCCCTGGTGCATTGTCGTCATATTTTGGAGTTATACCTCGACTTAAAAAAGAGGCCGATTCTCCAATAGTGATCTTCTCCCACCCCTCCGGCACACCGTCAGTGATTTTGGTGTGTTCATGGCCGGGGAAGCGGAGGTGGACGAACCATTCCTTGTAGAGCAGCCGCGCTGCCTGCTCCAGCAATTGAATCCTCCGTCGGTTGTTCTCGATCAGGTCATCATAGGCGGCCAATATTCGCCCAGAGCGCCGCTGCTCTTCCAATCTAGGCATATGTCTCAATGATAACTGGCGAATATCCTTCATGTTGACGTGCTTGGCAGTCGCTCCTGTCTCGCCAGCGAGAAGAAGTCCCTGTTGTGGCGGCGCAAGCAGAAAGTAGCAGAGGAAGTCAGGATCAACCATCTGAGGATCTGGCCTAAGGTGAACAGTTCTTTGCCCCAAGCAGACAGTTTGCCCATTTTTGACGATGGCCACGTTACCTGCTGGTGCTTCACGGGCAAGGATCAGGTCATTTGCCATCGGCGTAGCACGACGTGTCCACTTTGTGTAGGTATCTTCCGAAACACGATAGACGCCGTCAAGCTGGAGACGTCCGCGTCCAATATTTGGCGTACGTATGAGAGGATAGCCCTCGTCTTGCACAGGTGCCGTAGCATGTAAGCAGTCAATAATGAATTCACATACGTCGTCTAAAGTTTTTTTTGAGGCGCCTTTCATACCCCCAGCTCCTCGAAATTCTTCTTAATCGTCGCAGCCAGTTGTACCGCCTCGGCGTTCAGATCCTCCAGTTCAACATGGATATCGCGCAATGTCTCCTCAAAGTCGAAATTCTCGTCCTCTTCTTCAGGAGCGACGCCGACATAGCGGCCCGGGGTGAGACTCCAGTCTTTGGCCTCGATCTCGGCCCGATCCACCAATTTGACCAGCCCTTCGACATCGCGAAGCTCGGCCTCGGGGAAGCGTTCGGTGAGCCAGTGGGCCTGACGCCAGAAGTAGCGGACCTGCTTGAGTTGTTCCACCGCCAGGGCGCGGGCCTCATCGGCGGCCTTGCGGGCGCGGTTGATCTCACGATTGGCCCAGTCTTCGCTGCCCTTGGCGGCGCATTCGTTCTCGCAAGTATCAATCAGGCGGCAGGCAAGCTTGTAGATCATGTCCGTTTGCTTGACCAGATCGCGACTGCTTTCGGCGAGCGGCGCCAGACGATCCACGGCTTTCTTTAATTCACCATTGGTCGTCTTTTGCTTCGCCCATGCCGCCTGCTGTTCGGTAAGGGCCTTCCGAAACACCTCCATGTCCGCCTTGAACATCGGGATGGCGTCGTCCAGTTCCTTGAGCGCCTCGACATGGGGCGCGTCCTTGTCCAGGTTCTTGAGGAACGGCTCGATGGCACTGCGCAGTTTTGCCAGCGATGCAATAAAATCCGGCAGTAGTTCGATTGAACCGCCGTCATCATCTTGGGCGGTGAAGCAAGCTGCGCCCTCGATCAGCATGCGCCAGCAATAGCGCGCCACGAGGTCGAGATAGCGCTCGGTCTGGCCCCGATAGAGCCAGACGATGGCCAGGATATTCTGCTCCTGCTCCGGGCTGAAGTCGTAGATCTTGCGGGTGACCTTGCGGTAGATGTTGCGGGCGTCCATCATCAGCACCTTGTCGCGGTGCGTTTCGGGCTTGGCGCGGTTGAGGAACCAGAGCTCGCAGGGAACAGTGCGGGTGTAGAAGAAGTTGGAACGGATGGCGATCATGATATCCAAGTCGCCGGTCTCGACCAGTTGCTGGCGGACCTTGGCTTCATCCCGCCCGGCGCTGGAGGCCTGGCTGGACATGACAAATCCCGCCCGGCCATGGTCGTTGAGGTAGCTGTAGAAGTAGCTTATCCAGATATAGTTGCCGTTTTGGACCTTGCCCTTCTTGTTGACGCCGGGCAGGCCGAAGGGCAGGCGCGGGTCGCTCTTGACTTTGTCGGCGTCGATCTCGTCCACGTTGAAGGGCGGATTGGCCATGACGAAATCGGCCTTGCCCAGCAACTCGTGGGGGTCTTCGTAGTAGGTGATGGCCTTCTGGATGTTGCCTTCCAGGCCGTGGACCGCGAGGTTCATCTTGGCCAGGCGGATGGTGGTGGCGTTCTTCTCCAGGCCGAAGAAGGTGAGCCTGTCCACCGGGTTTTCGTGGCGGCGCTCGACGAAGCGGGCGCTCTGGACGAACATGCCGCCCGAGCCGCAGGCCGGATCCAGCACGATGCCACCCTCCGGCGCAAGTACGTTGGCGATGAGCGATACCAGCGAGACGGGGGTGAAGAACTCGCCGCCGTCATGAGCCTTCTGGTCGGCGAACTGGGTGAGAAAGTATTCATAGATGCGGCCGAACACGTCGCCCGAGACCTGTTTGAGTTCTTCCGGATTGAGGGTGCGCAAGAGCTGGCCGAGGACAGCGTTGTCGAGCTCCTTATATTCACCCTTCGGTAGTATGTCCTTTAGGTTTTGATAGTCCTCCTCGATGGACTTCATTGCATCGATGATGGCCGTGGCCCGGTCGTCGCTGTCGGTCAGCGCGACCAGATGATCGAACTGGGCCTTGGGTTGGAGAAAGATGGCGCTCTTTTGCGAGAAGTCTGCTTTGGTGACCGGCCTTGTCTTGCCGCCGCGTGTGGGAAGGTTCGCTTCGATGGTGTCTTTCACGGCCAGATAGCGGCTGTAGGCGTGGCGCAGAAAGACGAGCCCCATGACAGGCAGGAAGTATTCGTTGCTGGCGTAATTGGAATTAGCCCGCAGGGTATCCGCTGCGGTCCAGAGCCTTTTTTCAATCGCTTCAATATGTTCGAGTTGTGACACGATTTTCTCTGCTTTCCTTGAGGTAATGGCTTGTTATGATTCCGGAAAGCCGGATATCATCATTTCAATGATTGGAAAAATGACAGGGTGAAGATTAAGAACGTGTTGAATGTACTCGCCTTCCGACGATGATGCAACCACGATATCAGGACAGGCGGATGATGCCGCCTGTTAATTTCTGAATAGAGAGGTTTCGGCCTACGCTACCCCAAGCTGTTGATCCAGCCCCAAAATCTCCGTCTTTACGTAGTTTTGAAAGTCAGACACATTCGTAAAAAAACGAAATCCGGCTTGGCTCGCTATAGCAAGTACTTCCGTTCCTTCATTTAAAAGCACAGCAACCGGCTGACTGAGTTCTGCCTGGATGCCATTCGGCCATGCCAGATCGAATACGGCCCTCTGTTGACCTGTGTCCGAATCGGAAAAATCATAAGCGAGTATTCCACGAGGAAGCTGCTGATCTTCCATCCAATGGTTCAAGGCTTCGAGCTGTTCTTCCTCTTCTTCGCTTGTAATTCCTCCAACGATTACTGGGGCTGCAGGAACGGCAGTTACAGGACCTACAAGCCAGCGTGTGTCACCGTGCAGCAATTCTTCCATTTGCTTGTTTACTTCCTGCGCCAGGAGTATTTTTCGAGCTTCTAAAAAATCACGGAAGTTCGCTATCTTCCACAACTCAGGATCCGTCGGAATCCACTGGGATGCCAAGGCGCCGGGATGCGCTTTCTCAATTTCTGGGAAATAGTCCTCCGGCAGCCGGTCGCTGATGCTGAGATTTGTGTCTTTGGTAAGGAAGCAGAAATTGGCCACGGCATTGACTTCCGGGCGTTTGTAGCTGTGCTTGTATAGCCTCGCTTTCGGGAAGATATGATGCACTTCAAGATGACTCATTTTCCCGAGCAAACTGGCCTTCAGAGGGAGTCCTGTCCCCCAATCCCGTGCCTGTCCCATCCTTGTCAGCATGTAAAGAACGGGATAGAAACGGGCACCCAGGCTCCAGCCAGTAAAATGTCCTGGTTCAACCTGCAGGCCGCCATGCCAGAGACGCAACTGTTTTAACAGCTTATCCAAGCCATCTTTGTTTCCTTCCAGCACTGCCAAGTCCTGGTCAATGTAGGATTCCGTCGATCCGGAGAATCGCCCCCACATGCCTGCTTGAACGAACCAGAACATCAGCCTGTCTCGTTCCTTCTCGTCCAACAGGCCGCTTCGTTGGTCGAGATAGCGAACCATCACCGGCACTCCGAAACGACCGAAGAAGACCTGATCATGGTCAAGGCCCAGTCTTCCGCTGATCAGGTTCAGGCAGGTGTCGATGTGCTTGACGGCCCGTTTCAAACCGTCCTGAATCTCCGTCGCGTTCTTGTCATGCAGGAACTGGAACTTCGCCTCTCCGGTTAACACCGTGTTCACGGAGCGAAGCAGCCAGTCGAGGTTGAAACGGTAATCCGCGCTAGCCCAACCCTTGAGATGACTCTTCATGGTGTCACGGGCCTCAGGCCAATCCGCACAAATCTTGGCCAGGGCCAGATCACCCTTCGAGAGTTTCGTGCCTCCGCTGTTAACCCGGTTGAAGATCTCCACGACAACATCCAGCGACTTGTCGGTTCCTGTAACTTCTTCCACATGTAGAACGATATCTATGATTCCGAGCAAGCGACTAAGGCGTCCGACATATTCGCCGACTTTGTCAGAGAGGGCCGATTGAGAAGTCAGGCGACCAACAAATTCGCCAAGCCCGGCTGTGCCTTTCATCAAAAGTTCTGTGACATCAATCCAGAGTGGGTCATCCTGCATTTTCAGCGGTTGGTAAAATTCGAACGTCTCAGTCTCAAGATGAAACCGAAGGCCTGTAAAAGCCTGCGCATTCCCATCGAAAAACTCTGGCGGTCTTCCTCTGACAACTCCATAAAGCGAAGTGATACGCTGTTGCCCGTCGAGAAGAAGTTTTACGATACCCGCTGCCAGCCGGCCGTCACCGCGATGGGTAGCCGAATTGGACTCGGTGGCCCACACCAGGAGCCCCCCCACGGGATGACGACGGTAAAGCGAATCAAAAAATCCGCGAACTTGGTCGCGGTTCCAGACGTAGCCTCGCTGAAATTCAGGCAATGCCATATGACCGCCGTCGATGTGATCGAGAATGGTCGAAATTTTCACCTGTTTCACTCCTGATTGTTATCTCAATTTATCAATCCATTCGCCCCGTTTCAGGCCGAAGGGATCGCAACTACCATTCATGATAAGCCGTATAATGCCTGTCCCTTGAACGAAAGGCTTTCCACAGGTCCACACCGATAGAGCGCCCTGCCAGATAACCACAAAAGCATTTATCTTGTTCACTGTGATCGGCTCCTATTCGCCCCGCTTCCAAGTCAGAACCATCTGCCTCTGCGGCTGCGTTTCCGGCGACGGTGAATGAGCCGTCGCTTCAAATCGCCGGAGTTCGTGGATATGGTTGAGGGCTATAGTGCCGTTAGCAATGCCATGCCGGACAAGCCAGCATCCCACGACGGTGCCTGTCCGGCCGCGGCCACCCCAGCAGTGAACGTAAACGGGACGATCCGCAGCAATTGCACTGTCGATCCCATCAAGAATCTTCACCATCGTTTCTCTGGCAGGAATGCCGAGATCCCGGATCGGGGTCCGCTCACAGGCTACCTGAAAACCGAACTGGTCCGCGATACCTTGGACGAGGGTCTCGTAAGATCTGAATGGTTTTCCGTCGTGATCCGTCTCGTCCTCCTCCATCAGGTTCACAATGTGCCGGATGCCGCATTCCAGGAGAGCACTTAGTCTCTGCTCCATGGCTCGGCGGTTCCGGTCCCCGGGGTAGAAGCCGGCAAGGAATGTGTCGGGGGCCACCCAGTAGGACCTTGGAAAAGGAACATTCAAAGGTTTGGTCATGTAGTCAACGTCATACCGATATACATAAGGAATGTGCGCCCCCTGAAACAGCGTGCACCTATCTAATATTATTCACAGTTTAAAGTAATGCGTGTCCTCGATTACGGCCCCTGAATAATCGAGGGCCATAACTGTGAAGTCGATTCTATTCCCTTTGAGAACTTGGACCTTGTTTGGAATCGGCCTCTTTTGCATCTCTTTCGAATGGAAAAAATAAAGAAGCACGTCCCGGATTATTGGCTTTTTGTTGCCAAAATGTGTTTTGATCATCGTTAGAATTGACTTCAGGTTTCCGGCAAGCAGACTTTTTGGAGAGGGAATCTTCTTATCAATCGAAGGGGATAGCATTCTCAATCTCGACGGAACACCTGCCCAGTCTCCTTTGTCAAACCATTCCTCCACATAGGCTCTGAATACCAGGTTTCTGACCGCCTGCTCTCCTCGCAGGGTAATGACTCCTTCTGTTATATCCTCAGACGATTGCTTCCACTTGCTCTCACCCAGATAAAGATGATCTCTGCTTAAAAGAAGAAAATCAAATTCTCCAAACTGTGAACTGCCGGGACCGCCTCGTCTGCCAAAGCTCGGTCGGTAGAAAACCTGACACTCTTGCAGATCAGACTGGTCTTTCAACTGGTTAAGAATATGGCCCAGTTTCCACTGGAGCGCCCAGAGTGTCAGTCCGTCCTCGCCATACCCGATGATTTTCAATTCTTATGATACCTCCGGTTCTGAAATCAGAGGATGACGGCCTTCCTCATAAATATGGGCGGTCCAGTAGTCCGCCCAGTGAAGGAGCAAGGTAAGAGGTGCCTCCTTGTGCGCAACGACGCGGTTCTCCTCGATGTATTGGCCGTCGTGGTAAGCGATGGCTTGGGCTTCCTCATCTGAAAGGGGGATGAACCGGGCTACCAGGTAAAGGCTGCGGACAGCGAGGCCCATGGCCGTAACCTCCGGGTTGACCCGATAGCAAATTCCCCTGTTTTTGACCTGCCACTCGTTCTCGTTGGGAATGTAGAGCGGCCGGCCCGTCGATCCGAGCTTGCCCACATCGTGGAATAGCCCGGTAATGACGCAGCTCTCTTCCGGTATAGCCGGCGCAAGGAACCTGGAGATGTGAAGCAGTGTGTCCGCCACGCCGACACTGTGCGCCAGGAGACCCCGTTCCACAGCCAAGTGATAACGGGTGCTCGCCGGCGACATAAGCCAAGTGGTCTCCCGCTCCAGGAACTGCAGGAACCGTTGGAATGGTTCCTGTCGGGAGACTACCTTCCGTTTCAGGACATCGTAGCGTTCCAATAGCAACTTCGGTGTGTTCGATAGCACAGTCATAGCGATATGGCAATCCTTGCGGACAAATCACTGTCTTATTGTTCGGTACTGTCTCCGGTGGGAGGCCGTGGCCATGGGACCGGTTTTGCTCGCACTGCCGACGGTCCGGAAGAAGGCCAGGTGGATCACTGCCTTCTCGTGGACCAGGGCGGATCCGACGATTCCGGGGCTCTCGTAGCGGTAGTCCCAGCCGCAGCCGACGGAGACAAACCTTTCCTCCCTGGTAAGGCAGATCTCTCCCAGGAAGGCACGGGCGGTTTCGGGGGCGGCCTTTGCACCGTTCCCGTTGGATGTCGGGTGCAGGAGGGCGTCCATGACGTAGCTCTTGAGAAGCTTTGTGTGCAGGACACCGTATGCCTTTGGCATAGAGACCAGGTCCATCCCCGCCACCTGTCCGTTCACCAGGACGATGAGGCCCTGCTGGCCTTCTACCAGGGCAAAGTGGGCAAGGAAGGAGTCAAGGTCCTCCGTGCGGGACTCGTGAATGTCCTTCATGGCGCCGGTGGAGGAGCGGACGCCGGCCCGCTTGGCCTGCTCTTCGATGCCGTCCCAGACGGCATGCTGATCCGACCGGAAGTGCTGGCGCTCTTTCAGGGAGCGGGCCACCGACTCGTTCTTCACCCGCCGGAGGTGAGAGGACATCATGATGCCCGAGTCCTCGAAGGCGGCGGTCCGGTAGGACCAGCGGCCATGCTCGGTGCAGCTCACGGGGATGATGGTCTCCGAGTTGATTCTGATGAGGATCGTCGTGTTGAGGACACGGTTCTGCTTGGCCCCCGATAGCTCCTCGCCATCCAGGAGGAGAACGGGCTTCACACCCTTGTTGACGACCTTCAATTCCGGGACGGCACCGCCTTCGCTGACCTCCACGACGACAAGGGACCCGGTGTCCATGGCCTCCTTCAGGGTGAGGTAGTCCGGGCCGCTTTCGGGACCCATGACGGGAATGATCGTGACGTTCCTGTGCGACTGTGGTTCTCCCAGGCGGAGGTCTTTCAGCCTTTGCGCAATGATCGTTTCCATGGTGCCTCCTTTGAATAGAAATAGGAGAACAACCTCCCCCTTCTATTTATTGGGGAAGTGTCCCTCGTTTTTGTGTTTGACCATACCTACAGGCTGCTGATAATTCCACGGTCAGACGACGAGGGTGTGTCGCATATTCTTTCCGGGAGGCGGCGATGGGAACACAGAAGGGTTCCGAGACGAGGCTGATCCGACTGGGGCGGATTCTTCGGCTCTTCATGGAGCACGACCGGATCCACACGAGTTCGCTGAGCAAGCAGCTCAAGACCACCCCGCGCACGATCCAACGGGACGTCCTGCTCCTGAAGGAATCGGGGTTTCCCCTCCACGAGGTCCGGAAGGGGCTCTACGAGATGAACAAGGACCTGGTGAAGAACCTGGAGGTCTTCGATGACACGGAGCTGGCGCTGGTGGTGGCCCTGAAGAACCTGGTGGGGCAACTGGGCGACCCCTTCCAGAAGGCAGCCGACGGAGTCCTCGACCGGCTCTGGGACTGCGTCACCACCATGCCGGTCTTCGTGAAGATCGACGACCCGGTGGTCCTGGACAACCGTCTCCTGAACCGGGCCGTCCGGGCCATCCGGGAAAAGAAGAAGGTGGGGTTCCAGTACAATGCCGCGTCACCCCACCCGGTCACCCTCGATCCCTACCGGGTGGCCTGGTTCGGCGGCTTCTGGTACCTCGTGGGAAAGGACAACGAATCGGGGGTCATGAAACGCTATGCCCTGGACAAGATCTCCGATTTCCGGCTCACGAAGGCCTGCTTCCCCGGGGCACCTTCGGATATTGACGATGTGCTCCGGAGCAGCTCTAACATCTGGTTCGCCAGGGACCCGCACCTGGAAGTGACGGTTAAGGTGGATGCCGATGTCAGCGATTACTTCCGGCGGCGAAAGATGTATCCCAGCCAGGAGATCCGGGAGGAACGGCCCGACGGCTCCCTCGTCGTCACCTACCGGGTGGGCCGCTACGAGGCGATCCGGAGCATTCTCCGCTCATGGATTCCCCATATCTCGATCCTCGGTCCCGAGGATTTCCGGAAGGAATTCTTTGAAGAGGTGAAGGGGTGGGTTCAGAACCAGCAGCAGTGATAGCCAAATAGAAGTGGGACAATCGAGGGATAAAGGACTGGAAAGAGAAAAAGGGGTTAACCTGACCTTGGCTAACCCCTCTTCTTTATTGGCTCCCCAGTGCGGACTCGAACCACAGACCCGATGGTTAACAGCCATCTGCTCTACCGACTGAGCTACTGGGGAATGCGTCGGTGTAAAAAAACGGAACCGCTTTTTAGGAAAAAAGCGGTCCCTTGTCAAGAGACGATTCGGTATCGGGAGAAATACCTGTTCCCGCTTGGTTTACCGGCAGCTGACGCAGGTCATGAGCGCGCTCATCGGCACGCCGGTCTGCTTGCTGATGAAGGCCAACTGGTCTTCCGGTGCAAAGTAGCGGCCGCAGACTTTGCAGGTGGCCATCTTGAAGACCTTGTCCCAGATCATCCGGCGGTCTCCGGTGGTCTCCATGCGCACATAGCCGGTGGGGCAGATGAAGGCGCAGGATCCGCAGCCGATGCAGGCGTCGGTGGTGAAGTCGATCTTCGGCTCGTCCAGGTCGCGGCCCAGACCGCGGTCCGCGAAAGTCAGCGCGCAGGCGCCCACCACTTCCCGGCAGGCCCGGACACAAAGTCCGCAGAGAACGCAGTCTTTCGCGTCGGCCTTTTCGTCGGCAACGTCCACACCCACCTGGCGGGCGATGTCCCGAACGGCCTTCGTCTTCGGATATTTCGAGTAAAGAAGCCGGGCCGCCAAGGCGCGCGCCTCGATGGCCTGCTCCGAGTTGGTCCGGACCTCCAGGCCCTTCGCTACCGGCGTATTGCAGGCGGTGGCAAGCTGCCACTTTCCGTTGGCCTTGATCTCCACCGTGCAGAGACGGCATGACCCGAAGGCGCTCACTTCCTCGTGGTGGCAGAGGGTGGGCAGGATGATTCCCTGGCTCCGGACATTCTCAAGAACCGTCGAGTTCTCCTTGGCGTCTGTCTTGCGCCCGTCAATCGTAATCGCAACCATTTGCTAACCTCTATTCTCGTGAATTCCAGCAAGTCCGTCCCGCCCGAAGGGGGAAGGAACCAGTTATTCCCACACCATCAGCCGATAGCAGCGCAGGCAGCGCGCCGCTTCCTTCATGGCGTCGGCGGCCGACAGGCCCGCCTCCACCTCGGCAAAGACCGCGGTGCGCTCCTTCGGGTTCAGAAGGGCCGCCTTGGCGGCGCCGGCTTTCGCCGTGAAGCCGCTGTCCCGCTGGGCCTTCGTGTCGAGACCCTTGAGCGACAGCTCGGGGGCGACGGCCTTTCCCGCCAGGTATGCGTCGATGCTCCTGGCCGCCTTGTTGCCGGCGTCCAGCGCCTCGATCAGGGTCGCCGGGCCGCTGACGCAGTCGCCGCCGGAGAAGACCCCCGGGACGTTCGTCTGGAGCGTGGCCTCGTCTACCTTGATGGTGCCCCAGTCGGTCAGGCCGACCTTGCTCTTCCCGGACAGGAACGCCGTGTCGGGCTTCTGGCCCGTGGCGGCGATGATCAGGTCCGTCTTGACGACGAACTCGGACCCCTTCACCGGGATCGGGCGCCGCCGGCCGCTCGCGTCGGGCTCGCCCAGCTTCATCTTGAGGCACTCGACGCCCGTTACCTTGCCGCCCTGCCGGACGATGTTCGCCGGGGCGACCAGGTAGGTGAACTTCACACCTTCCTCCATGGCCTCCTCGATCTCCGTCGCGCTGGCGGGCATCTCCTTGCGGGAGCGCCGGTAGAGGATCTCCACGTCCTTGAATCCGAAGCGGATGCAGCTCCGGGCGCAGTCGAGGGCGACGTTGCCGCCGCCGATGATGACGACCTTCTTCAGGGGCGTTACTTTTGCGCCCAGGCTCAGGTTCCGGAGGAACTCGGCGCCCTGGATGAAGCCGCCGTCCTTTACGTCTTCCCCGCCGCAGCCGACCTTCGTGCCCACGTGGGCGCCGACGGCCAGGTAGAGGGCGCCGTAGCCTTTCTTCTGCAGGTCCGCCCAGTCGAGGGGGCTGACCGGGCTGTTCAGCCGGACGTCCACCCCGGTGCGGCGGATGAGATCGATCTCGTGATTGAGGATATCCTTGGGGAGGCGGTAATCGGGGATGCCCACCGCCGCCATGCCGCCGGCCTTGGGCAGGGCCTCGAACACCGTCACCGGGTAGCCCAGGGCGCGCAGGCGGTAAGCCGCCGCCAGGCCCGCGGGTCCCGATCCCACCACGGCCACCTTCTGCTTCTTCTCTTCTTTCGGGGCCGCGAGGCCGCAGCCGCCGGACTGGAGATCCGCATCCGCGGCGCTCCGCTTCAGAAGCCGGATGGCCAGGGGCTCGTCGATGTCGTTCCGGACGCAGGCGCTCTCGCAGGGATGCGTGCAGGCCCGGCCGATGACCCCGGGCAGGATGCACCGCTCCCGGATCAGGTTGAGGGAGTCGGCGAAGCGGCCGTTCCGGATCAGCTCGATGTAGCCGGGGATGTCCAGCGTGGCCGGACAGGCCTGCATGCAGGGAGCCGTTACGGCGACCGAGCAGGCTTTTTCTTCCAGCTTCCCGCCCTTGGCGAGGGCCAGGAAATCGTTCTTATAGTGTTTGATCGCGTCGAGTACCGGCGTCAGGGCGGTAGCCCGGCCGAAATTGCATTTGCCGTTCTTGGCTACGCCCTTTGCGATCTCCTCGATCTCCCCGAGGGCTCCCTTGTCGGCCTTGCCGGCCGCCATGTCCTTCAGGAGGTCCGTCACCCGGTCGATGCCGATCATGCAGACGGAGCACTCTCCGCAGGACAGCTTCCGGGCTTCCTTCAGGTAGGCCAGGGTCAGGGAGGGAATGTCCGCGTCCTTGTCCAGTACCACCAGGCCGTTCCATCCCAGGAGGGCCGACATTTTCTGGCCTTCCTTCGGGACGGGACAACCGATGTCCGCCGCTCCGGCCTTCCCTTTGGGCTGACCCTTGCGGCCGTCAATGATCTTGCCGTTCCAACTGCTGAATGCAACCGGTTTCATGTATGCCACCTTTGAAATGATTGACTTCCCTCGCCCCGTCCGGGGCAGGAAGCTGCGATTCCTACCCTTTCAGTTCGTCCCAGGACTGGATGCACTCCACCTTGTTCATGAGCTTGGCGAACTCCAGGTTCACCCGCTCCTGGAAATAGCCGATCTCTTCCTTGCCCAAGTGGCGGAACCGCCCCTGCATCTTCATGTAATCCGTGACGGGCCGGAGCTTTTCCGGCTTTTCCACGGTCAGGCGGTACTTCCCGTTCTCCACTTCGTAGAGGGGGAAGATTCCCGTTTCCACCGCCAGGCGTCCCAGCTTGATGCAGTCCTTCGATTCGGCCCGCCAGCCCGTGGGGCATACGGCGAGGCAGTGGATGTAGGCGGGGCCTTTGACGGCCCGGGCCTTCTTGACCTTGTTCATGAAGTCGATGGGGTAACTGTGGCAGGCCGTGGCCACGTAGGGAACATTGTGGGCCACCATGATCTCGGGCACGTTTTTCTTCCATGTCCGGTTTCCCGGGCTGGCCGCTCCCGCCGGGGCCGTCGTCGTGGAGGCGCCGAAGGGCGTCGCGCTGGAGCGCTGGATGCCCGTATTCATGTAGGCCTCGTTGTCGAAGCAGACGTACAGCATGTCGTGGCCCCGCTCCATGGCGCCCGAGAGGGCCTGGAGACCGATGTCCACGGTCCCGCCGTCGCCGCCGATGGCGACCGTTTTCACGTAGCGGTCGGGAATCCGTCCCTTCCGGCGCATGACTTTCAGCCCGGCTTCAACGCCGGAGCCGACCGCCGCCGCGTTGGGGAAGGCCACGTGAATCCAGGGAAGCTTCCACGCCGTGGTGGGATAGAGGGTTGAGATGACCTCCATGCAGCCCGTGGCGTTGGCGATGACCGTTTCCTTCCCGAGGGCCTTGCACATCAGGCGGATCGCCAGGGCCTCGCCGCAGCCCTGACAGGCCCGGTGGCCGCAGCTGAAATATTCTTCCCGGTCCACCAGTTTCCCGGCGAACAGGTCGAAGTTCGAAACCACTCCCGTCGCGTAATTGGGTGTAACCGTCAAGGTGCTCATCTTACTCCCTCACACCGTAGATTTGGTAGTCATCGCCGGACTTCTTGGCCTTGGGGGCTCCCTCGACCATCTTCATGAAGTCCTCCACGCGGACGTCCCTTCCGCCGAGGCCGATGATGTAGTTGACGATCTCAGGCCGGTTCGGCTGATCGTACAGGGCGGCGCGGATCTCCGAGCAGACGGGGCCGCCGGGACCGCCGTAGGACACGGCCCGGTCGGTTACGACCAGCGTCTTCGCCCCCCGGACGGCCTTGCGGATCTCGTCGTAGGGGAAGGGCCGCCAGAGCTTCAGCTTCAGGAGCCCGACCTTCACGCCCTTCTTGCGCAGGGCATCGACGGCCATCTCCGCCGTCTCGCCCATGGAGCCCATGGTCAGGAGCAGGATCTCCGCACCGGCGGTCTTGTAGGATGCGACCGGCTCGTACTTCCGGCCGAACATCTTCTCCCACTCCTTCCACACCTCGAGGATGACCTTCTTCGCGTTCACCAGGACCACGTCCCGGGCCTTCACGGCCTCCGTGTAGATCTCGGGAAGTCCCAGGGTCCCCATGGACACCGGATGGTCCGGGTGCAGGGAGGCGAAGGGCTTGTAGGGCGGCAGGAACTTGTTGACCTGCGCCTGGGTGGGGAAGACGATGGGCTCCACCACGTGGGTGAGCTGGAAACCGTCCATGTTGACGTTGATGGGCATCAGTACATCGGGGTGCTCGGCGATCTTGAAGGCCTGGATGAACATGTCCACCGCTTCCTGGCCGTTGTCGGCGAAGATGGACATCCATCCGGAATCGCGCTGGAGCATGATGTCGCTGTGGTCGTTCCAGATGTTGATGGGACCGGATACGGCCCGGTTGCCGAGGCCCATGACGACGGGCAGCCGCATGGCCGGGGTGATGGGCAGGATCTCGTGCATGTACATCAGGCCCTGGGAACTGGTGGCCGTGAAGGTCCGGGCTCCCGTTCCGGAGGCGCCCATGACGGCGCTCAGGGCCGAGTGCTCCGACTCGACGGTGATGTACTCCGCATCGATCCTCCCGTCCGCGATGATGTCGGCCAGGTGCTCGGCGATGTGCGTGTTCGGGGTGATGGGATAACAGGCGGCCACGTCGATATTGCAGAGAGCGACCGCTTCCGCTGCGGCGACCGCCACTTCCATTCCAACGGGTTTCGTCATGACTCGTGACCCTCCTCGATCATGCTGATGGCGGACGGCCAGCATTCGTGGGCGCAGATGCCGCAGCCCTTGCAGTAATCCAGGTCGGCTGCAAAAAAGCCGTCGGGTCCCTCCTGGACACATCCTTCGGGACAGAAGAGATAGCAGACCCCGCATTTGATACACTTACTGTTGTCCCACACGGGTCGAAGGGAGCGCCACGGTCCTGTCTTGAAGGACCGGGCATTGCCCACGTCAAAGATAATGCCGCCCGTGTTATATTCTTTCCATGTTTCCGGCCACTTCTTCATGATAGCAACCTCTCTCGTCGCGCTTCCCGGGGAAGCGGGCTTTGTTTCTTTCGTCAACGGATCAGCTGAGCTTGACCTCATCATAGGCGCGCCGGAGGGCCTTCAGATTCTTCTGGGCGATCCGGCCGAACCGGTGCTCCACCGGTTCCTTGAGGGCATCCAGCTTGACGACGTTCGTCACCTTCAGGAGCGCTCCCAGCATGGTGGTGTTCGTGATGGGTACTCCCAGCTCGTGCCAGGCGATCCCCGTGGCATCCACCGTGGCGATCTTTCCGGCAAAGTCGGCATTCTTTTTCTTCAGGAGGTCCCGTACCTCGCCGGCCTTTTTCGCCGTATTTACGATCAGGGTCCCGCTCGGCTTCAAACCGGCTACAACGGCCGGACCGACCTGGCTCTCGTCGAGAACCACCGATACATCTGGATTGTAAATGCGGGATCGGATTTTGATCTGCTTTGTGTCCACCCGGTTGAACGCCTCCACCGGCGCCCCTCGTCGTTCGGGGCCGAAGCTCGGGAAGCCCTGGGCGAACTTGCCTTCGTCGATTGCCGCCATGGCCAGGAGCTCCACGGACGTCACCGCTCCCTGGCCCCCCCTTCCATGCCATCGAATTTCCAACATGTGCTCTTTCTCCCTCGTGGATTATCCTCTCGTGGATGCCTTCGCCGCTGATCCCGTCAGGGGTGCGGCCCACCCCCCCTTTGAAAACAGGCGATTTGGTATCTCAAATCCGGAGAACCTGTCAATTAAATTTTCAAAACCCTCGCCAGTCCTGGAACAGCCGCGCCCCCTCTTTTTGTAACCGGTCAGTTAGTGAATTTTACAGGTATATCCTGCAGCCGATTCGTCAATCTTCCGGGCAGGCGGGAGCGGATTTCCGGCAGTATTGGATCCCTGTCACGATGAGGACGGTGGCAAAGACCATTCGGAGGATGTGCTCCGGCAGAAAGGCGGCCACCACCCCGCCTGCCACCGTCCCGGCCAGGATCCCCGGTATGAGTCCCGGGAGAACGGTTTTCTCGATGCTTCCGAGGCGCCAGTGGGCCCAGGTTCCCATGGCGCTGACCGGAACCATGGCGAGAAGCGAGCTGCCCTGGGCCGGCTGCTGCTCGAAGCCGGCCAGGAGAACCATGAAGGCGATCATGATCGGCCCGCCGCCCACGCCCATCAGCCCCGACAGGAAACCCGTGACGGCGCCCCCGGCAAGGAGAACGGCGACCCACATCCAGTCCCTCGCCGTAGCCGCCGTCAGGGTGAAAAGCCAGGGCCTGGCAAGAAGGAGCAGAGAAGCGAAGATCAGGAAATACCCGAAGGCCTGCCGGAGATTCCGCTCCGGCATCGTCGTGCACAGCCGGGCTCCCGCGCGGACGGGCCAGAACGCCCCCGCCGCCAGGAGCATGGCCGCCGTCCAGTCCACGTGGCCGAAAAAGGCGTAGGTGATCGCCCCGGCGATTCCGGTGAAGACGACCGCCACGAGGCTGGTCCCGTGGCAGACGTGCTGGGGCAGTTTCAGGAAGCGGCCCATCAGCGGGATCATCAGGACGCCGCCTCCCATCCCCACCATGCCGCCGAAGGCCCCGGAAACCAGGCCGATCCAGAAGCTCATGCCAACCGCCGCTCTTTCATCTTTTCTCCGGGAGTTGTTGCCGCACCGGCCTTCCGGCCGTCAGCGGCTTCTCGATACGCCGATCCGATCGCAGAAGGGACCGACGGGACACTGGCTGCAGAGAGGCGAGACGGGCTTGCAGACGGTCCTGCCGAAGGCGACCATCAGCGTGTTGTAGCGGATCCACCAGCGGACGGGGAGCTTCGCCCGGAGCGCCTGCTCCGTCTCTTCCGGCGTCTTCGTCCGCACATATCCGAACCGGTTCGAGATCCGGTGGACGTGGGTGTCCACGCAGATGCCGTCTTTCCCGTATCCCAGAGACAGCACCAGGTTGGCGGTCTTCCGGCCCACGCCCTTGAGGCCGAGGAGGTCCTCCATGGTATCGGGGACCCGCCCCCCGAAGCGGTCGATCAGGTCGCGGCAGACGGAATGGATCGTCCGGGCCTTCGTCCGGTAAAACCCGACCGGAAAGACGGTCCGGGCAATGGTTTCTTCGGGAATGGCAAGCATCGTCGCGGGCGTATTGGCCAGGCGGAAAAGGCGTTCGGAGGCCTCGGCGGTCACTTCGTCCTTCGTGCGGAGGCTGAGGAGGGTGGAGATCAACAGCAGGAAGGGATCGGCCCGATCGTCGGCCAGGGCCGACACGATGGGCATGTCCCATTCGGGCAGGTGCTTCTCGAGAATGTTGAGGATTTTCGTAATGGCCCGATCGTTCACGGGAGACCTCTATCTCCAGAAAAGGGGGCAGATTTCAAATCTGCCCCCTTTTCTTCTTTTCGGCGTGAGAAGCGTATCCCCCAAGAGGGATGAAGTGCAACGAAGCATCCGGCCAATTTCCAAGGCCGCTACTCTTCACCCGGGGCGACCCTGCAAAATGCACGCAGGCAAGGCGCGCGAGTCGCGAGGAGGGAGGCGTACCCCTCGGTACGCTGCACCGACGAGGGATCCGACACAACGAAGCATCCGGCCAATTTCCAAGGCCGCTACTCCTCACCCGGGGCGACCCTGCAAAATGCACGCAGGCAAGGCGCGCGAGTCGCGAGGAGGGAGGCGTACCCCTTGGTACGCCGCACTGACGAGAGACGATGCGCAACGCAGCATCCGTGCATTTTCCAGGGTCGCTACTCGTAGCCCTCTTCGTTGGCCAGTATATCGAGATGCAGCGTCGCAATATCCTCCACGTCCAGGTTGGCTTCCCTTTTCAGTTCCCGGAAATCCACCATCTTGATGTAGCGCTTGCAGACGTTGCAGACGTCGACCCGGTACCGCTCCTCTCCCTCGACAGTGAAGTAGGCAAGACTGTCATGCTCCTCGTTGCCGCAGAAGGGGCACTTGATACGGCGGTAATTCCAATCGTATCCGCACTGGCTGCAGAAAAGGTAGCGAAATCCCTCCTCCTGCCGGATCTCTCCGATCTTGGGCTCCTTGCCGCAGATGGGGCAATAGCCCTCGGACCAGTCGGCGGCGGCGATCCGGCTCCCGTAACGGGCGACCAGTCGGGACAGGGCGGGACGGAGGCTTTCCTCCAGGAACAGGTCGATCAGGTCGAAGGTCTCCTGGTCGGCCTCGTCCTCGCTTCCTTCGTCATCGTCATCCTCATCCATGGCCGAAGCAAAGGAGCGGCGAATCAGCTCCTCGAAATCGATCTCGCCGTCCCGGATCTTCCGGGCCACGTCTCCTGTCTCTCCTGGAACCCGCCGCTCGGCGATCTCGAGGAGCTCGAGGAAATACTCCTTGGGCCGGGAAAGATCATAGGAGCCACCGATCACGTCCACCAGGGGGAATCCTCCCTCGATCTTGGATTCGACAAGCCGTTCGTCCAGGGAAAAGGTACCCTCTTCCAGTTGCTGGAGATGCTTTTCCCGGAGGATGAGGATGTCTCCGAGGATGTCCAGAAGCTCCTCGTAATGGGGATTCGTTTGCTTATATTCTTCAATCGTTTTCAGTGCTTCTCGCAGATTCTGCGGCATGGGCCGGTTCCTTTCGGTTTTTCGTTGAGCGGTGTATATAACCTTTCTATCATGAGTACAAGAAAAGTTCTTGCAAAGAGTTTCAAGTAGATAGCTCACCGGCGGCATCGTTGACCGGACCTGTCGGGAATGATAGGTAGGCGTGGAGAAAGGCCGGGTGATCATGAAAAGGCAAAAGGAACAGGAACTCCCTCCGGAAGACCGCCGGGTCGTCGTTGTCGGAGCCGGGGCGGCCGGCATGATGGCGGCGGGCCGGGCGGCCGAATGCGGAGTCCCGGTTCTGCTCCTGGAAAAGACGGACCGGCCGGGAAGAAAGATCCAGGTCACCGGCAAGGGCCGCTGCAACCTGTCAAACACGAAGGATCTGGGGGACTTTCTCGCCATGTTCGGGCCGAATGGCTCCTTTCTCCACGGCGTCTTCCGGCGCTTCTTCCGGGAAGAGCTGCTGGAGCTCCTGCAGCGCCACGGCCTCACAACGAAAGTGGAGCGGGGGGGAAGAATCTTTCCCGCCTCCGATCAGGCCGCCGACGTGCTGGAGGCATTCCGGCGTTACCTGATCGCGGGAGGCGCGCCGGTCCGGATTCGCACGCGCGTCGTTGGGCTCAACGTTCGGGAAGGCCGCATGGCCGGGGTCGAAACGGCGGAAGGATTCATCCCCGCCCGGGCCGTCATCCTGGCGACCGGCGGGTCCACCTGGCCCGCCACGGGATCCACCGGCGACGGGTATTCCCTGGCCGAGTCCACCGGCCACACCATCGTCCCGCTCCGCCCCTCCCTGGTACCCCTCGTCGTGGAGGAACTCGACATCGCCCGGTCTATGCAGGGGGTGAGTCTCCGGAACGTCCGCCTCACCGCTTACGCCTGCCGGTCCGAAGAAATCCGGGAAGACCGGGATCCGGTCCGGGACGTCGGGCGGGGCATCCCGGGGAAAAGGCCCGCCGGGCGGGTCATCGAGAGCCGCATGGGAGAGATGATGCTGACCCACTTCGGGATCGGCGGACCCGTTACCCTTCTCATGAGCCTGGCCGTCGTGGACGCCCTGAAACGGGGGCCCGTCTCCGTTTCCATCGACTTCAAGCCCGCCCTGACCCGGGAGCAGCTCCGGGACCGCCTTCAGCGCGACCTGGACAGCCACGGGAAACGGACGGCGGCGCGCATCCTGGAAGGACTCCTGCCGCAGAAGGCAACCGGGGCCTTTCTCCGGCGATGGGCGATCGAGCCGGACAAAAGGGCGAACCAGGTCTCCGCCGTCGAGCGGGAAGCGCTGCTCGGTCTCCTGAAATCATTCCGCTTCAACATCCGCACTCCCCTTCCCATGGCCTCCGCCATTGTCACCGCCGGCGGGGTCTCGCTTAAGGAAGTGGACCCCCGCACCATGGCCTCCCGGCTCGTGGAGGGACTTTTCTTCTGCGGCGAGATCCTGGACCTGGACGCCGACACGGGAGGGTACAACCTCCAGGCCGCCTTCTCCACGGGATACGTGGCCGGAGAGTCTGCGGCAAAAACAGTATCCGATTGAAATCACAGGCTCTTTACCGAACGAACAATTTATTGTCAAAACGGCGGGAAACGGTTAAAAGGCGGAAGCCGGGGCGGTGGTATTCTCGGAGAGGATCCCGAAAAACCGGTTTCACAGCCGAACAGGTGATGCGGAGCGACGGGGGGAGAAGCGCAATCACCAATTATAACGGATGCAAGGAGAGGGACATGGATCAGTACGACAAGCCGGACAACCTCGTGGAGCTTTTTGAGGAGAGCATCGGGAAGCATGCGGGAAACCGCATGTTCGGGACCAAAAACAAAAACGGGGTCTATGAGTGGGTAACCTACGCCGAAGTGGCCCGCCGGGTGGAAAACCTGCGGGGAGGCCTCGCCCAAGCCGGCATCGGTAAGGGGGACGCCGTCGGGCTCATCGCCAACAACCGGGTCGAGTGGTTCGTGGCGGCCTTTGCGACGTACGGCCTGGAAGGGCGTTTCATTCCCATGTACGAGGCGGAGCTCATTCACATCTGGAAGTACATCATCGCCGACAGCCAGGTGAAGGTCCTGTTCGTATCCAAGCCCGAGATCTACGAGAAGATCAGAAATTTCCCGAACGAGATCTCGACCCTGCAGAGCATCTATCTCATCGAGGGCACAGGCGAGGGGACCATGGAGGCCCTGGAGCGGGCCGGCGAAAAGAATCCCGTTCCGTCCGTCCGGCCCAAACCGGAAGACGTGGCCGTCCTGATCTACACCTCCGGAACGACGGGGGACCCGAAAGGGGTCCTCCTGACCCACGGGAACTTCACCAGTAACGTCCTGGCGGGCATCGCCAAGTATCCCGAGTTGGGCGAAAAGGATGTGACGCTGGCCATCCTCCCTTGGGCCCACTCCTACGGCCAGACGGGGGAACTCTACGCCATGATCCACCTGGGGGCCTGCATGGGCCTGGCGGAGAGCCCGGCCACCATCGCCCAGGACATTGCCACGGTGAAGCCGACCTGGCTCGTTGCGGTTCCCCGTGTTTTCAACCGCATCTACGACGGCATCACGGCGAAGATGCGGGAGGAGGGCGGCCTCGCGAAGACCCTTTTCGACATGGGTGTGTCCTCGGCGAAGAAAAAGCGCGAACTGGCGGCGCAGGGCAAGTCCGACTTCCTGACGAACCTGAAGTTCGCCATCGCCGACAGGATCGTCTTCTCCAAGATCCGCGAGAAGATGGGCGGCCGCCTGAAGGGCTCCATGACCGCCAGCGCCGCCATGAACGTCGAAATCGCCTTCTTCTTCTACGACATCGGCATCCCCGTCTACGACTGCTACGGCATGACGGAGACCTCCCCGGCGATCACCATGAACGCCTCCTACGCCTTCCGCTTCGGGAGCGTGGGCCAGCCCGTGAACAAAGTGAAGGTCGTCATCGACTCCTCTGTGGTAGAGCCGGGGGCCACGGACGGCGAGATCATCGCCTACGGGCCCAACATCATGAAGGGCTACCACAACAAGCCCGATGCCACCCGGGAGGTGCTGATGCCCGACGGGGGACTGCGGACGGGCGACCGCGGACGCCTGGACAAGGACGGCTTCCTCTACATCACCGGGCGCATCAAGGAGCAGTACAAACTGGAAAACGGAAAATTCGTCTTCCCCGCGGCCCTGGAGGAGGACATCTGCCTGGTGCCCTGGGTGGCCAACTGCGTCATCTACGGCGAAAACCGGCCCTACAACGTTTGCCTCGTGGTGCCGGAATTGCCGGCCCTGCAGCGCTGGGCGGAACAGAAAGGGCTGCCGGCGGACGGGAAAAGCCTCACGGAGAGTGCCGAGGCAAAGGCCTTCATCGCCGCCGAAATCACCGGCGCCCTGAAGGGTAAATACGGAGGGTACGAGATCCCGAAAAAATTCCTTCTGCTGGCGGAAAACTTCACGCTGGAGAACGGGATGCTCACCCAGACGATGAAGCTCAAGCGCCGGGTGGTCCTTAAGAAGCACATGGACGCCATTGAGGCGCTGTACCGGGAAGGCTGAGGATCCGCCGGGAAGGCCGCGTCACGGGGCGAGCCCGTGCGCCAAGGAGAACCGCCCGAAGGGGATGCGACATCTTATGGATACACCCGATCCGGACAAACCAGTGGCTCCTCCCGAACCCGCCGCCGCCCCGGAACCGGAAGACGACTTCTGGAACTGCAAGGGCCGGTGCGGGTACACCCGCTGGTGCGCCGCCTGCATGGCGGAGCGTAAGGAAAAGGAGCTGGAAGAGGAGCGGCGACGGCACGAGAGCGGGGACTACTAGTCCTCTCCCGCCTCGTACCCTTGCGTCGCATAAAACACGGCGCGGTCGAAGAAGATCACGATCCGCCTGTCCAGCTCCAGGGCCATGTAGATATCCAGCGTCTTCTGCCACATCCCCCGCGACAGGGCGAATTCCCAGAGGTGTTTCTTTACGAGGCTGAGGGCGCTCAGGACGTGGCTGAGCGGCACGCCCTCCCCCCTGCTCTGCCGTCCCAGGGCCGAGAAGAAATCTTTCACATCGGTGTCTCCGCGGGCTCCTCCCAGCCAGGCGCTGAACCGGGACAGGATATTGAGAACGTCTCCGAAAAGCCGTTCCCGGCCGAAGAGATGATACCCCGCAGTGGACCGGCTGGTCAGGGCCTCCTTCATCCAGATGCGGGCGATCGACTCGGCGTTCTCTTCGATGACCTCGACGAGCCGGTCGGAAAGCAGGTTCCTGCGGCCCTCCACCGGCTCCTCCCCGACGGACTGGCGGAAGGAATCGACGATGGCCCAGTAGTCCGCCTTGCTCCGGACAAAGGCTCTGATGGCCTTGCGGTTCGAAGGGAAGGCGATCCGCGGCAGTTCGCCCGGATGATAGTAGCGTACCGCCGTCGTATCGCTGCCGGGCCGCAGGATGCCGCCCGTCTGCTCCACCTCGAACGTCAGGAACAGAAGATCCCCGTAAAAGCGGCTCCGATAGGAATCCACGTCGATCAGCCCCGCGATTCTCCCTTTGATCCCCGCTTCTTCCTCCAGCTCCCGGAGGACCGCTTCCTCGATGCTCTCCCCCGATTCGGCGAATCCCGTGGGAAGACACCACATTCCCCGGTAGGGACGCTTTCCCCTCCGGACAAAGAGGATCCAGCGGTCCATCGTTACAATGGCCGAGACGACGGGAAGCGGGTTCTCATAGAAAAAACGGCCGCAGGGACGGCAGAAATCCCTGTCGTTTCCCTCGTCGTCCTTCTCGCGGACGATTCCTCCCCCGCAGACATGGCAGTAATGCCTTCGCGGCTTGTTCATGCTCCGTCCTTTCGGGGCTGCGGCAGGCGGCAGCGGAAGATCCGGTCGTTCTTGGACAGGCGGATGCTCCCGGCGTTCCGGATCCACTGGTGAAGTTCCCGCTCCAGCAGGAGGATCAGATCGGGAACGGTGCGGGACGTCCCGGTCAGGAGAAAGGGACTCTTGAAACGGATGTACCGGAGAATCTGTGGGATGTCCGACGAAGGGAAAACCAGGGTGTTCCGGTAGTCCAGCGCATCGATCCGCCCGAACCAGGGGGCCAGGAGGGCCTCGCCGTTTTCAGCGGAAAACCGGGCGACGATCGCCTCCACGGGAAGCCGCCCTTCCGGGAGATCTCCCTCCCGCGCCAGGATCTCCCGAATCAGGTCCGCCAGTTCTCCCATATTGTTCCGGTCGTGGGTGATCACGACAAACAGGCCGCCCGGCCGCAGGATCCGGGCCACCTCGGGGATGACCTCGGGGAAGAAGTACAGGGCGAAGGAACACAGGACCAGATCGAAGGACGCCTCAGGGAAGCTTCGTACCACCGGGACCCCCTCCGCGAGAAACCGTCCACGGAGACCCGCCCGGCGGCAGGCATCCAGGAACGGTTCATCGTAGGCCTCCACGATGTCCACACCCACGACGACGCCGGCCGGCGAAACACGGCCTTGCAGGGTCTCGGTGAAAGGGCCGAAAGCGCACCCCAATTCGAGGATATCGCCGCATTTCGACAGGTCGAGCCCCTCCAGCGCATAGTGCCGCACGTCCCGGCTGTTTGTCGAGTGGCTGCGGATGATTCCGGCGATGGCGCGATGGCCCGGGATGTCCCCGAAAACGCTCTGGATCGCCGCCGGGTCGGGACGCTCGTTCACTGCGTTCCTCCCTGCCCGGACTGGGGCACGAGATCGATGACCGTGATTTCCGGAGGGGCCAGAAAGCGCATGGGAGGACCCCAGGTCCCGGTTCCCCGGCTCACATGGAGAAGGCCTCCGCCGGTCAGCCGGTAGTCCCCTGCGAGATGGGGAAAAACCATTCTAACAAGCAGGCTGAAGGGGAAGATCTGCCCCTTGTGAGTGTGCCCCGATAACTGCAGATCGAACAGGCCGGCCGTCTCGGACCGCACATCCGGGCGATGCCGGAGCAGGATGGTGAAAAGCCGGTTGTCGAGACCGGACAGGATTGCCCGCTCGTCGACCGCCGGTGCGAGACCGGCCTGGATTCCCGTTGCATCGTCCACGCCGGCCAGATTCAGGACCCCTCCTGCGGCCCGTCCCTCCCCCCGGAGGACCGTGAAACCGGCCCCCTCCGTAAAGGCCAGGGCCTGTTCGAGGCCCGCGTAATATTCATGGTTTCCCGTGACGGCATACTTGCCCAGGCGGGGCTTGAGATCCCGGAGCCGCTGCATGGGACCCGCCAGGCTGTCGATCTGTCCGTCCACCAGGTCACCCGTGGACACCACGAGATCCGGCCGCTCCGCCTCGACGGCCGCGACGATGCGGCCGATGCAATCCGTGTCGATGATGAATCCGACGTGGACATCCGAGATCTGGACGATCCGGACCGGAGTGGAAATCCTGGCACTGGCGAGCGTGATCCGCTCGGTCCGGAAACGGGTCGCCTCCCAGGCACTGTAGCCGGAGAGCAGAACAGCCCCTCCCAGGGCCAGCAGGGCGGCAGGGCGGGCCCCGATCCTCCAGGCCGATCCATCCGCACCCGTTGCGGCCGCTCCAATCCGTACCGCCCCGTTCCAGACATCGATGGTCAGAAACAGGCAGAAGGCAAAGAAGAGCGCCCCCATCCAGAGATAGCCGCTCCATGCCGCGAGGCATGCCGCCCTTTCCTGCCCGATCCTTTCGAGAAAGTGAACCGCGATTGGAATCAGAACCATGGCGGCCAGGAAAGCGCCGAGCACCCACTGCCCCGGCGCCGGCAGCGCGAAGGCCCGCACCAGCTTCAGGAAAATATAGACGTGGACTCCCCCGTAAACGAGGAAGTAAATGACAAGAAACAGTATCATTCGCCAGCGGGCATTTTATCCGTAGGCATCCCGGTTCCGGCACTCTTTCGGACCGCCACATAGGCATCCGAGATGATCTGCCGGGACAGGAGGGCCATGGAGCGGCTCATCGAGGCCGCCAGGCTTCCGGCGCCTCTGCCTTCCACGGGAAGGGACGCCTCGTACTTCTTCTGGTACACGACCCGGTTCTGGATGTCGCTCCTGCTCATGTCCATCAGCGTGACCCGGAGCACCAGGAGCGACCGGCGTCCCTCGGCGCCGCCGGTCTCGGAAAACTCCTCCACGGCGCCTCTGATCTCAAATCTCGCATCCACGGGATCCCGCCAGGTGAAGACGGCCTTGAAAAGTCCCGCGTTGCGAAGGTCCCGGACCAGGAAATCCGTAGCCAGGTCGGCGGGATTGACCCGCCAGCGGTGGTAGGGATCCGCGTAATAAACGTAGGGCTCCAGCCGGGAAATCATCAGAGGACTCCGAAGGGCCTCCGTGGTTGAAAAACGGTCCAGCTTGAGGACCTCCTCCAGGGGCGCCATCCCCTCGAAGGCCGGCGGGGCGTACTCGAGTGAATAGTGATCCACCAGGAGGGCCGGTTTCGCTCCGGTGCAGCCCGCCACGAGCCCCGCCGCGAGCAGGACCGCCAGGGCGACCGTCCATTTTCCGCGAACCTTTCCCGGCTTCCCGGCACCCGGCCTCATCTTGATCCTGTTCATCATCTTCCGATCCCTCCCTCACCGGTATCGCCGGGGCGGAGGCGGCTCCCCGAAGAGCAGCTCCGACGGATTGGCTTCCAGCCTTTGGAGCAGAGCATCGAGGTTTTCCGAGGCCTGACGGATGTTTTCTCCGGCCAGGGTCAGGTCCGTCGTGATCTGCCGGGTCTTGCGGTCCAGGTCTGTCACCATGCCCTCGGTCCGCCGGGCCGTTTCCGCAAGTTTCATCGCCTTGAGCTCTCCCCGCACGTCTTCAATCATGCCGCGCGCCTCCACAATGGCGTCCTTGGTCTCCTGAAACAACGTTTTCGCGTCATCCAGAACCCCCTCCAGGTGACCCTCGGCAACGAGCTGGTCCACCTTGTCCAGCGTGTGATTCATGTGCGCCGACGTGGATTCCAGGTTCTCGAGAATGCGGTGGGTCGTGGATCCGCTGAAGAATTCGCTGATGGACCGCTCCACTCTCTTCAGCTCGTTCGAGATGCCCGCCAGGTCGATCTCCTTGACTTTGGCGATGGTCATCTCCAGGCCGGACATGATCAGTTTCTGCGCCGAGGCCTGGGAAGGGATGAGGGGATAGGGAGGCGTGAAGTTGATCCGCGGCGTATCGACCCGTTCACCCTCGGGCACCCGATCGAGATCCACGAAAACAATGCCCGTAAGCCCCGCGGATTTAAGCTGGGCCACGGTGTCCTTTGCGTCCGCGGGCTTCAGGTCCACCTTCATGACCACTTCGATGAGGCGCCGGTCGGGGGCCACGTTGATGTCGTCGATCCGCCCGACATCGACGCCGCGGTACTTCACCATGGAGTCCGGCGAAAGCCCCTGGACCGACTCGTCGAAATACGTCACGTAAAGATCCCCCTTCTGGAGGATCTTGGACGCCCCGATCCAGATGACCGTGGCGACGCCGATGGACACGCCCAGGGTGATGAACAGACCGATCAGGAACTTGGGAGTCTTGCTTCTGGCCATGAATGGATTGCCTCCCTATGAAGAACCGCTCAGGCGATTGAAGAAATTGTAAACCCGCGGGTCGGATCTATCCTTCTGCAGATCCCGGGGGCGCCCCTCCGCGATGATTCCGCGGGTGGCCTTGTCGAGCATGATTGCCCGGGACGCGATGTTGAAGATCGATTCCAACTCGTGGGTGACGACCACCATGGTCGTTCCCATGCCTTCGTTGATGCTTTTGACCATCATGTCCAGTTCCACCGCCGTGACGGGATCCAGGCCGGCTGACATCTCGTCGAAAAACAGGATCGTCGGGTCCAGCGCCATGGCCCGGGCCAGGCCCGCCCGCTTTCTCATGCCCCCCGACAGCTCCGCCGGCAGATAGTCTTCGTAACCCGACAGATTCACCATGGAGAGCTTCATCCGCACGACCTCGTCGATGAGTGACGGCGGCAGTTCCGTATGCTCCTGGAGCGGCAGGGCGACGTTCTCCGCCAGGGTCATGGAGCCGATGAGGGCGCTCGACTGGAAGAGAACGCCGATCTGCCGCTTGAATTCCTTCATGGTACGCTCGTCGGCTCGGGCAATGTCTACGCCGTTGACCCGGACCCGGCCGGCCGCGGGTTGATAAAGTCCGATGAGGTATTTCAGCAGGGTCGATTTCCCGCAGCCGCTCCCCCCGACGATGACGAAGATCTCTCCGGCCTGCACCCGGAAACGGATGTTCTCCAGGACGACGTGATCCCCGTAGGCGGCCTTCAGGTCCTCGACCTCGATGACGGGTTCGGTCCCGTTCACGGGTACCGTGGATGGATCGTTCATGTCAACCGTCTCCACATCCCCTACGGATTGATGTAGTGAAGCATGATCGCGAAGGCCGAATCCGCCACGATAATCAGGAAAATGGCCGACACGACGGCGGACGTCGCCGCCGCTCCGACCGCCTCCGCCCCTCCCCGGACCTGAAAGCCCCGGTAGCAGACGATGCCCGAAATCAGGAGTGCAAAACACATGGCTTTGAACATGCTGGCGTTCATGTCGAAGATCCGGATGCTCTTGAGCGTCTGGGTCATGTAGGCGTTGACCGTGATGTCGAGTCCCGTCACGCCGACGATCATCCCGCCCAGCACCCCCAGCAGGTCCGCATAGAGGGTCAGAACGGGAACGACCACGAGGGCGGCGATCACCTTCGGGATCACCAGGAACTTGATCGGATCGAATCCCATGGTCGTCAGGGCATCCACTTCCTCGTTGACCATCATGGTGCCGATTTCCGCCGCGAAGGCCGAACCGGAGCGGCCGGCCACGAGAATGGCCGTCATGATCGGCCCCAGCTCGCGCACGATGGCAATCGACACCAGGGATGCCACGTAAATGTTGGCACCGAACTGGCGCAGCTGAAGGGACGCCATGAAGGCCATGATCAGGCCGAGAAGCAGGCTGATGAGCCCGACCACGGGCAGGCCCTCCACGCCGGCCCGTCTCATGAAGAACAGGACGGCGTTCCAGCGCACCGTGCGGGGATGGAGCAGGGAGTGGATCAGGGCCAGGACGACCTCCCCGACAAACGTCATGAGAGCCGCGAAACCCAAAAGCAGGGACTCGGCCGTCTCCGCAACCTTCGGAAAGAACCCCTCCGGCCTTTCCACTTTCGCCGCCACGGCAGGGGCGGACTTGCCCTCCACGAGGGACAGGATCCGCCGGGCGTCCTCCCCCAAACCGGAAAGCTCCAGTGGAGCGGAGCGGGCCGCGGCGAGCGTCCGGAGCCTTCCGATGAAGAGGGCTCCGGCACTGTCCATATAACCGACTTTGGATAGGTCCACCCGAATGGACGACGGCCGGTGGGTCTCCAGAAACGTCTCCGCACCCGCGAGAAGCGGCTCCAGGTTTTCCAGCGCGAGCCGCCCCGACAGGAAAAGGGTGCAGGCCTCCCCGGGTGTCCCTTCCACGGCAATGGCATAGCTCCGGGGCTTGTCCGGAATCCGTTTCTTGAACATGCGGCCGGAATTCCTCCAATCGGACACCTGCGGAACAGAGCGGGAAGCGGCCCCGGGCGGCAGGCATTCCCGATGATGCGCGGGAAACCGGTCCGTCCGGGACCGTTCCCCGTCACGCCAAGCTGGCGAGATGGGTGCGCAGGTTGGCCTTCTTCTTGTTCAGGCCCAGCTTTGCCCGGATATGGTTCCGATGAAGGTCGATGGCGCTCCGGGAGACACTCATGATTCTGGCGATTTCCTTGGTTGTTTTTCCGCTGCGGATATAATTCGCCACCTGGATTTCCTTCGGGGTAAAATTCAGGTATTGAGAGGTCAGGGTCCGGAGGAAGGGCGACATGATGTCTTCCAGGTTCGTCTCGATGATGTCCACATACGCCTTTTGCGGCCCGTCCAGGGACGTGATCTGCAGCTTCTTTACATAGGGAAGCACCAGTTCCCGGACGTTGGCGAGCACCTTCGATTCCACCTCTCCCTGGCTTTCCTGTTTGTGCTTCAGGAGGACCCGCAGGGCCTCGTTGACCTCTTCCAGGCGCATGGTCGTGTCCTGCAGTGCTTTCTCCCTCTCCAGGAGCGCGTTGACCGCCTGCTTTCGCTCGGTAATGTCCAGAATGGAGCAGACGACGAGCCGGGTTTCGGGAATGGCGGAAATGACGAGAAAAACGTCCCGCATCCTGCCTGTCCTGTCCTTCAGGGCGAATTCCGTGTGAAAGGGCCCTTTGGCCGGATCCGCCAGAAGCTCGCGCTGGAGATCGATCAGGCGCTCCAGGTCGGCGCTCTCGATCAGGTCGTCGCCCCGGATCTTCCCGACGACATCTTCCCGCTTGATGCCCGCGACCCTCTCGAATTCACCATTCAGCAGGATGATGTTTCGGTCCTCGTCGGCAATCATCATGACGGTTCCCGTGTTTTCAAAGATCGTGCGGTACAGGTTCTCCGACTGGCGAAGGTTGTCCTCCACTTTTTTCCGGTCCGTAATGTCCAGAAGCTTGACGACGGAGCGCTGCTTCCCTCCCGAATCTTTCAGGACGGAGATCTTCGCCTCCACGATGATCTGCCGGCCGTCCTTGCAGACGAGCCTTGCCTCGTACTGGTTGACCACGTTCTCTCCGCGCCGGCGCCTGGAATAGCGTTCCATGGCGAGGGCGCGGTCTTCCGGTACGATAAAATCAATGAATTCCTTTCCGAGGTTCTCCTCCCGGCTGTAGCCCGTCATGCGGGACAGTTCGTCGTTCCCGTAAACAATCCGGGCGTTCTCGTCGATGACACAGATCCCGTCATGGGTGTGCTCCACGATGGAGCGATAGCGCTCCTCGCTCTCCCGGAGCTGGATCTCCGCCTTCTTCTGGTGGGAGATGTCGACGCCCACACCACGGAGCCCGGTGATTCCCCCGGCCGAAACGATAGGGGAAGCAAAAAGGGTAACGGGAAAGGAGGTCCCGTCTTTTCTGACGAGGGCCGTCTCGGTGCCCTTGGCCTTGGATTTTCCCTTGAGCACCAGGTCGATTTCCCGTTTCATTCGCTCCCGGTCTTCGGGGATCACGGCATCCCAGGCGGTCAGCCCCTTGCTGAAATCTTCCTGATCATAGCCGAGGAACGTGGTGATATGGCGATTGAAGAAGGTGAACCGGCCCTTCTTGTCCAGCTCGAAGACGATCTGCGGCAGGCACTCCGCCAGCTCCCGGTAGCGTGTTTCCCAGGCCTGGACGGCCTGGCCGTCCCGCTCGAGATTCTGCACTTTCTTCCGCAGCGCCGTCACTTCCTGCAGCAGTTCTTCCCTGGTCTTCTTCGCGCTTTCCATAGCTCCTCCCATACCGCCATTCGAGACGTTCCCTCCGGGAAGCCGGATTGACGGCCTATCGCCGGCATGACGGATTTGTTGATGACGTAACGACCCGAAAGAAAAGGGTATCCGGTTCGTGCTTCCCCGGTTATCGTGTCCTGGATTTGTACAGCTCGTTCTTGACGATGTAGCGGCGCACGCCGTCGGGGACGAGGTAGGCGACGGATTTCGAAGATTTTGCCCGCTGACGGATATTGCTGGATGCGATATCGAGGAAGGTTACCTCCCGGAAGTAGATCAAGTGCCCCGTCGGCCCCCGGTAGCCGTCCAGAGCCTCTTCATAGGCAAACCGGGATGCGAAATCATCCGGAAGGATCCCGGCCAGGCCACGGTTTTCATAGCCGGGCCGCGTCATGACGACCATGTGGCACAGGAGGAGGAGCTTGTCCCACTCCCGCCACGTCTGAATGGCGTGAAACGCGTCCTGGCCGAGAATGAAGTAAAGTTCCAGGTCCTTGAGGTAGCGGTTCAGGAAATATTCAATGGTTTCTACTGAATAGGATTTCCCTTCCCGCTTGTTTTCGATGTCGGAGAAGGAAAAGGAAGGATTGTCCTCGATGGCGAGCTTGACCATCTGCTCCCGGTGAAAGAAGGACGTGATCTCCGCCTCCAGCTTGTGCGGAGGACGGGAAGCAGGAACAAAAATGATCCTGTTCAGATCGAACATCTCCAGGATCTCTTCTGCGCAGCGCAGATGGCCCATGTGAATCGGATCGAAGGTACCTCCCAACAGTCCCCACTTCATGTCCTCACCTGTCCGTCTCCATAGATGATGAATTTCGTCGTCGTCAGCTCCTCAAGCCCCATGGGCCCGAAGGCGTGCAGTTTCGTCGTGCTGATGCCGATCTCGGCCCCGAGACCCAGCTCGAACCCGTCGCTGAAGCGGGTCGAGGCATTCACCAGTACCGTCGAGGAGGAAACCTCCCGGAGAAAGCGCTGGGCGTTGGCGTAATCCTTCGTCAGGATCGCCTCCGTGTGCAGGGAGCCGTATCGCTCGATGTGGGCCATCGCCTCGTCGATCCCGTCCACGACACGCACGGCCAGGATCAGGTCCAGGTACTCGGTGTGCCAGTCATCTTCGCTTGCCTCTCCGACCATGGGAAGGATCTTCCGGGTGCGGGGACACCCGCGGAGAGACACGCCGGCATCCTGCAAGGCCCGCGCCGCCTCGGGAAGAAACACCTCGGCGATTGCCTCATGGACCAGGAGGGTTTCCATGGCATTGCAGACTCCCGGCCTCTGGGTCTTGGCGTTCATGCAGATCCGGACCGCCGCGTCGATATCCGCGCCGGCGTCGACGAAGATGTGGCAGACACCCTTGTAGTGCTTGATGACGGGGATCTTCGAGTCCCGAACGACCGCCCGGATCAGGTCCTCTCCTCCCCGGGGGATGATCAGATCGATATACTCCTCGAGCTGAAGCATCTCATAGACCGCCTGGCGGTCCGTGACGCCGACGACCTGAACCGCCGCCGGCGGCAGACCCGACGTTTCCAGCACTTCCTGAAGGACACGGGCGATGGCCAGGTTGGAGCCGATGGCCTCCGACCCTCCCCGCAGGATCACCGCGTTGCCCGATTTCAGGCACAGGGCCGCCGCATCGACGGTCACGTTGGGGCGCGCCTCGTAGATGATGCCGATGACGCCCAAGGGAATCCGCATCCGCCCGACCAGCAGGCCGTTGGGACGCCGCCACATGCCGGTGATGCGGCCCACCGGATCCGGCAGCGCCGCCACTTCCTCCAGCCCTTGGGCCATCCCCCGGATGGTCGCCGGGGTCAGGGTCAGACGGTCGATCATGGCCTTGGACAAACCCCGCTCCCGGGCCTTTGCAACATCTCCGGCATTGGCCTCCAGCAGGAGCGCCTCGTGCTCCCGCAAGGCCTCTGCCATGGCCAGAAGCGCGCGGTCCTTGCGATCCGCCGGGACCCGTCCGAGGGCAGAAGCTGCCTCCCGCGCCTTCATCGCCGTTTCGAGAATACTTTGCCTTATATCCAACCCCGCGCTCCCGAAGAGAATTTCCAGGAAGGGTTCCCTTTCCGCCTCAATGCCGGTCAGGGAAATGTTGACAAGACCTCAGGAGATTTTGTATGAACCGACTGCCAGCCCAACCATCTCCATATCTGCCGGATGGGCCCGAAGGGGCCAAACGGCAGGATCAACTTACAAAACGTACCGGACCGTGTCAAGAACGATATCATTATATCAGGAAATATCTATGAACAGGTCCGGAACCCGGAGCGGGCAAACCGGCATGAGCCGGCCGGCCGATAAGGCACCGGAACCGTACATGCCCACCCTGCAGGCATCCCCATGAGTTCTCTCCAGATCCGTGCCGGCCGTTCCGCCATTGCCCTGATCCGGGACGGCGGGTTTTCCCTGGATGCCGTCCGGTCCTACTACGGCCCCGCCTCGGGTCCGCGCTGGCTCATCGTATCGGGATTTGACCGGACGCTTTTCTCCTCGGGACTCCTGGGAAACAGCAAGCCGGTCCTTCTGGCGGGATCATCCGCCGGGGCCTGGCGCTTCGCGGCCTGGCTTCAGCCCGAGCCGGAGAAAAGCTACAGCACCCTCATGGAGTCCTACATCACGGCACCCTACAGCCGGAAGGACTCGCCGCAGCAGATCCTCAAAACCCTGGGCGGCATCGTCAACACCTACCTGGAGCGGGACGCCGTCCCCTTCGCCCTGGCCAGCAAGAAATACCGCATCGCCATCGCCACGATGCGGTGCCGTCCGCTGACCGCATCGGAGCGGCCCTGGGTCCAGCAGACCGGCTTCATGTTCAGCTACCTTATGAACATGGCCAGTCCGGCAACCCTGCACGCCTTCGGCGAACGGGTCATCTTTTATAACGGACCCAAGCCTCCCTCCTTCTGCCTGCGAAGCGATTTCAAGGGATCCTACATCCGGTTGAGCGCCACAAACTTCCGGGCTGCCATCCTCGCCTCCGGCGCCATCCCCGTCGTTGTCGCCGGCGTTCGGGACATCTACGGGGCGCCCACGGGGGTCTACCGGGACGGAGGCTTCTTCGACTACCACCTGACCCACCGCTATACCGAGCGGGACGACGAAGTGACCCTGTTCTTCAATCACCAGGAGCGCATCATCCCGGGCTGGATGGACAAGAAGCGCCTGAAACGAAAACCTTCCGAGGAAATCCTCGACAACGTTCTGATGGTTTATCCATCCGAGACGTTCGTCCAGGGGCTTCCGAACGGCAAGGTGCCCGACCGGGACGACATCACCGCCCTGATCGACGATCCCGAGACCCGCATCCGCAACTGGTGGCAGGCCGTGAAGCAGTCCGCTCACTTCGGGGAGGAATTCCTGGAGCTCGTCGAGAGCGGACGGATCCGCCACGTGGTCGAGCCGATCACCTGACGGCGGCCGTTCTTCCCGGATACTCCCGACAAACCCGATCCCGTCCGCCTTCCATGGAAAAACGACTCCGGCAGCTGAAGGAAATCCTGAAACGATGCACCCTCTGCCCCCGGCACTGCGCCGTCGACCGCACAGGTGGAGGACGGGGGTTCTGCGGACTGGCGGACCGTCCCGTCGTCGCCCGATCTCTGCCCCACCACGGCGAGGAACCGCCCATTTCGGGACGGAGGGGCGCCGGGACGATCTTCCTGTCCTCCTGCAACCTGCGCTGCGCGTTCTGCCAGAACCATCAGATCAGCCACGGAACGGAGGGACGGGAGGAGACGGCCGCGGAGCTGGCCCGAACCATGATCCGCCTTCAGGAGGCGGGGTGCCACAACATCGAGCCGGTGACGCCGACGCCGCACGCGGCGGGCCTCCTGGAGGCCTGGATGATCGCCCGCCGGGACGGGCTGTCGGTTCCGCTGGTTTATAACTGCGGGGGATACGAGGCCCCGGAGGTCCTCCGGCTCCTCGAAGGGATGGTGGACGTGTACCTGCCCGACTTCAAGTTCGGCGATCCCGCCCTGGGCCTGAATTACACCGGTGTTCCCGATTACCCGGAAACGGCCGTCCGGGCTATCGGAGAGATGATCCGCCAGGTCGGAGACACCCTGGAGACGGACGGCTCCCTGGCGCGGAGGGGACTGATCGTCCGGCACCTGGTCCTCCCCGGGAATCCCGGCAACAGCAGGACGGTCCTCGATCTCATCCGGAATCGTCTCGGCCCGGCCGTCCCTCTCAGCCTGATGGCCCAGTACACCCCCGTGGCGCCTGTCCGGGAGAATCCGGACCTGAACCGACGGATGACGGAGAAGGAATACAAAGCCGTGGTGGATTACGCCCTTGACCTGGGTTTTGAAGAAATCTATGTTCAGGCCGTTGACGAGCGGGAGATCGTCCCGGATTTCCGGCGGGACGAACCGTTCCGCTGGACGGCGGACGGCGGCTGAAGGGCCGGAATCGGCCGGCCGGCTATGCACAGCCCGGGAACCATCGCAACGGGAGCGGGGAATGGCGGTTTTTTCAGGCATCGGGAAAATGCTCATCGTCTTCGGCCTGATCCTCGCGGGAATCGGTCTCCTCTTTGTGCTGGGGGGAAAGGGATTCCTCTCCTGGGTTGGGCGCCTGCCCGGAGACTTCACCTGGCGGGGCCGGAACGTACACATTTACTTTCCCCTGGCAACCAGCCTCCTGGTCAGCCTGGTCCTGAGCCTTCTCTGGTTCTTCCTGAACCGGAAGTAATGAAAAAGAATTTGCAATTCCACCGCGTTTGTACTACCAAAACGGCCCTTCCCGACCCTCAGTCCATGACGGGAAAATCCGCCTGACCGGAGCAGGACAACCATGCTGGAACTGATGAGAAAACATGCCAGGAACTGGATCATGAAGGTCCTCCTGGGAATCATCATCATCGTCTTCATTTTCTACTTCGGCTCCCTCGGCGGCCTCCAGCAGACGGAAACCGTCGCCACGGTGGACGGCAAGAACCTCACCTATGCCGACTACCAGCGGGAATACAACAATCTGGTGGATGCATACCGCCAGCGGCTCGGCGACAAGGTGACCGAGGAGCTGCTCAAGGGAGGCCGGCTGAAGGAAATGGCCCTGGACAACCTCGTCTACCAGACGATTCTCCTGAAGCAGGCGGCGGAGATGAACATCCAGGTGTCCGAAGACGAGATGCGGAACTTCATCGTGTCCGTTCCCGCCTTCCAGCGGAACGGCGTCTTCGACGACCGTCTCTACAAGCAGGCCCTCCGGTACAACAAGATCACGGCGGAGGAGTTCGAGGGCATTCAGAAGCGGGCCATGACCATCGCCAAGATGGAAGACCTCGTCCAGGGATCGGTCAAGGTCTCGGACCGCGAGGTCTCGGATCTCTATCGCCTCCAGAACGAAAAGATGAACCTGGCCTTCGTCGAGATCTCGCCCCGTGACTTCGTGGGCCGCATTTCACCCTCGGAGAAGGACCTGGAGGGTTATCTGAAGGAGCACGGAGACCGCTTCCGCGTAGCCGAGCGGATCAGGCTGAAGGTGCTGGCCTTCCCCGGGAAGGACTATGCGGACGCAGTGAAGCCTTCCGACGAGGACGTCCGCGACTATTACGACCGGCATAAATCCGAGTTTCGCAAGGACGGTCGGGAGCAGCCCCTGGCGCAGGTAAGGGACCGGATCGTCGGGGAGCTGAAGCGCGTCGAGGGGATGTATGCCGCCTCGGACCGGGCCAAAAAGGCCCACGACGCGATCTACCAGGATGAAAAGTTCGACGGTTACGCCGCCCAGAACGGCCTGACCGTCCAGACGACGGGTTTCTTTTCCGTCTCCGATCCGCCGGCGGAGTTTCGCGGGGTCAAGGATTTCGAAAAAAATGTCTTCTCCCTGAAGCCCAACGAGGTTAGTCCCGTCCTCTCGAACGACCGGGGATATTTCCTCGTCCAGGTGGCGGAGCGCAAACCCGCTTACGTCCCTCCGCTCAAGGAAGTTGAAAAGGAAGTCCGGGCCGGATTTCTCCAGGAGGAGGCCCGCCGGCAGGCTGCCAAGGAAGCGGAGACTCTGGCAGGCCGGCTCAAGGCCGGAGCGACCCTCGAACAGGCAGCCCGGGAGAAGGGTTTGAAGATCGAGGAGACGGGCTTCTTCGCCCCTGCCCGGGCGATCCCGAAAATCGGAGAATCCAGGGAACTGACGGATGCCCTCTGGGCGCTTTCCGCCAAGAAGCCCTACCTGGAGCAGGCCTTCCAGGTGAACGACCGGCTCATCCTGGTGGCGCTCAAGGGCAGGAGCCCCCTTGATATGACCGAGTTCGCCTCCCGGAAGGAGGCTCTCCGGAACGCCCTCCTGCAGATGAAACGTCAAACCATCATCCGAACCTGGATCGAGGGAATCAAGACGGCCATGGAGAAGGACGGCCGGCTGAAAATCAAGAAGGACATGAAGGAACTGTAGCCGGGGCAGGCGGGATGAAAATCCTCCGCCGCTTTTCACGATACCGCCGGCCTCTTCCGGCAAAGAAACGAAAGGGAGGAACACCTATGGACTGGGGCATGAAAAACCGCCTCTCCCGACTGATCCAGCCGGATGGACGATGCTTCTTTCTGCCCATCGATCACGGCTATTTCCAGGGACCCACGTCCTGCCTGGAGAAGCCCGGTGAAACCATCGCGCCGCTCCTGCCGTACTGCGACGCCCTGTTCGTCACCCGTGGAGTCCTTCGGGCCGCCGTGGATCCGTCCATCACGACCCCCATCATTCTCCGGGTCTCCGGGGGTACCAGTGTCATCGGCGCCGACCTGGCCAACGAGTCCATCACCACTTCGATGGAGGAGATCCTCCGCCTGAACGTGGCCGCCGTGGGCGTTTCCATCTTCGTGGGGAGCGAATACGAGCGGGAGTCCCTCCTGAACCTTTCGGAAATGGTCAATCTCTGCGAGGACTACGGGATACCCGTCATGGCCGTCACCGCCGTGGGCAAGGAGCTGGAGAAACGGGACGCCCGTTACCTGGCCCTGGCCTCCCGCATCGCCGCCGAATTGGGCGCCCGGGTGGTCAAAACCTACTGGTGCGAGGACTTCGACCGGGTGACGGGAGGATGCCCCGTCCCGGTGGTCATGGCCGGCGGCCCGAAGTGCGAGACCGAGCTGGAGGTGCTGGAATTCGTCCATGACGGCATCCGGAAGGGCGCCATCGGCCTCAACCTGGGGCGGAACGTCTGGCAGCATCCCCATCCGGTGGCCATGATGCGGTCGCTCCGGGCCATTATCCACGATAACGTCACGCCCCGGGAGGCCCATGGGCTCTACCGGGAACTGGTCTCCGGCGGCCGGAAAGCGGCCGGAACGAAAGCGCGGAAGAAGTGATCCTCCTGAACGGGCGGGAAGCCCGTCTCCCGTAAACCTTCCCGGGACCCGGCCATGCGCGTCGCCGTCTACTACAGAAACCGGGACGTCCGGATCGAAGAACGGCCGGTGCCGGCCGTCGGACCCGGCGAGATCCTCGTCAAGGTCATGGCGAGCGGCATCTGTGGAAGCGATGTCATGGAGTGGTACCGCCTCCGCAAGGCGCCCCTCGTCCTGGGTCACGAAATCGCCGGGACCATCGAGGAAACCGGCCCCGGCGTAACGGGCTGGAAACGGGGCGACCGCGTCTTCGTTTCCCACCACATCCCCTGCAACACCTGCCGCTTGTGCCTCCGGGGCTTTCACACGGCCTGCGAGACCCTCCACACCACGAACTACGACCCGGGCGGCTTCGCCGAGTATCTCCGGGTGCCCCGCCTGAACGTGGACCGGGGCGTTTTTCTCCTGCCGGAAGAGATGAGCTTCGCCGCCGGCGTCATGATCGAGCCGCTGGCGTGCGTCATCCGGGGCCAGCGCCTCGCCGGCCTTCAGCCCGGCCAGTCGGTCCTGGTCCTGGGCAGCGGCATCTCGGGAATCCTCCACATCATGCTGGCCCGGGCCCTTGGGGCGGGCCGGATCCTGGCGACGGACGTTCACGATTACCGGTGCGAGGCGGCGCTCCGATTCGGCGCCGAGGCCGTCATGGACGCCCGGGAAGACCTCCCGGACTGGGTCCGCCGGCTCAACGACGGCTGCCTGGCCGACACGGTCATTGTCTGCGCCGGCGCGCCCTCCGCCTTCGAGCAGGCGCTCCGGTGCGTGGACCGGGGAGGTGTCGTTCTCTGCTTCGCCACCACGGAGCCGGATTATCTGCTTCCCGTGCCCCTCAACGACTTCTGGCGGAACGAGATCCGGATTCTGCCCTCCTACGGAAACAGCCCCCTGGACGCCCGGATCGCCATCGACCTCATCCGCCTGGGACGCGTACCCGTCGAGGAGATGATCACCCACCGGCTCCCGCTCCGGGACATCCAGGAGGGGTTCCGGCTCGTCGCCGAAGGCGGCCCGTCCCTGAAAGTCGTCATCGAACCCCATCGCTGAAGGCACCTCTCCGCCAAGGGATGCATCGCCCCCGGCCGGCATGCCGAGGAATACCGAATGTTCTCGAACGATTTGAGCAAGTTCGTAAAATCAGGCCTTGCGGAACCGGGGGCTTCCCTCCTGGGACTCCGGGGGGACGAGTGGCAATGGAGCGGTCCCCATGCCCTGATTCCGAGGCTGGAGAAAGTCCTCGACGCACTGGGCCGCCGGGCGGCCCTCTACTGCGAGCCGTCGGAGCCGTATCGCTCGATCCTGGCCCGTCTGGCCGAAACGGAGGCGGGGGTGGTGAAACCGGGAGATTTCGAGACGCGGATCTTCCTGACGGACCTTCCCGTCGCCCGGGACCCCGACGTGCAATCCCTGGGAACGGCCCTGCAGAGCCGCCGCTGTATCCTTTTGCGGGGCGGGGCGGTCCTGGCAACAGCCAGGTCTTCACCGGAAGGGGCCTTTCTTGGATTCAGCGCCGCCTGTTTCGCCGGCTTCGTGACGTACTTCTCCACCCTGCTCACCCGGATGCGGGACGGGTCCCTGGACGGGGACGACCACCGCCGTCTCGGGGAAATATCGAAACTCCTGGCACCACCGCCGTCCTTGTCGGAGCCGCTCCGCCGGGGACCTTTCACGACGGAGGCGGATATCATGGAAGCCCTGGCGGAAGCGGGGGCGGCGACGGTGCGCATGGGACTCGTGGACGCGAACTTCGGCAACATATCGTACCGCCTCGGCGACCGGCTCTACATCAGCCGCCGGGGAGCCCCCCTGGACGAGCTGGCTGGAAAGATCGCGTCGGTGGCCGCCGGCACCCCCTCGGGGGAAGACGCCGGCGCCTCCACGGAACTGCCCTCCCACCGGCGCATCGTGAGTGAAACGCGCTACCGGGCGGTGCTCCACGGCCATCCGAAGTTCGCCGTCATCCTCTCCCTGGACTGTCCCCGGCGCGATTGCCGGGAGCGGGGAGACTGCCACCGCCGCTGTCCCCATCCCTGGTCCATCGGAGGGGTTCCTGTCGTGACCGGCGACGCCGGCGGAGGGGAATGGGGGCTGGAGCGGACGGTTCCCCCCGCCGTGTCGGCTTCCGGGGCCGCCCTTGTTTACGGCCACGGCCTGTTCACCGCCGGAGAGACGGATTTCAACGGCCCCGTCGGGCGTCTCCTGGAGATCGAAAACGCCTGCCGGGACCGGTATTTTTCAATTCTGGAAGGAGGAGGCTAGACCATGTTCAAGGATCTTGTATCGAGAAACAGGAGTTACCGGAGATTCGACGAATCCCATGCCATCAGCAGGGATACGCTCCTGGAACTGGTGGACCTGGCCCGCCAGACGGCCTCGGCGGCCAACAAGCAGCCCCTCCGCTACATCCTGTCCTCGGACGCGCCGCGCAACGCCGTCGTCTTCAGCCATCTCGCCTGGGCGGGCTACCTGCCGGACTGGCCGGGACCGGAGGCGGGGGAACGCCCCACGGGCTACGTCATCATGCTGGGAGACAAGGAAACGGCCCCGGAAGTGGCCTACGACCACGGCATCGCCGCCCAGACCATCCTCCTGGGAGCCGTGGAAAAGGGACTGGGGGGCTGCATGATCGCTTCGGTGAGCCGGGCCGGCCTGCGGAAGGCCCTGGCCATCCCGGAACGCTACGAGATCCTTCTCGTCATCGCCCTGGGCAAGCCCGTGGAGACCGTCGTCATGGATCCCATCGGACCGGACGGGGACGTGAAGTACTGGCGCGACGGAAACCGCGTTCACCACGTCCCCAAGCGCCGCCTGGAGGACATCGTCCTGGGCTGAACCCGGGGGATGTGCGGCACCCCGGCATACAAAGCAGAGGGGGGAGCGGATTTCGAATCCGCTCCCCCTTTATTTTTTCCTTTTTTTTACAGAAATCTGGCGCGGATGGGAGGCTGGCATGTGGGAGAAGGGCTTCCCTCGCGCTCAGAAGCGTTTTTTCGACCCTGCAACGTCTCGCTCCGCTGCAAAGTCATAACTCGCACCGGACGGTGCTCAGACAGATGACTTTGCGGGCGCTTCGCTGCGACGGCAGGGTACCCCGAAAAAGCCGCTATTCGCGCTCCGGGAAGCCCACCCTCCCCGACCGACGTTCGCGGGGGCGCGACCGGGGGTTTCCAGAGGAGCAATTAGGACTTTTTTCCCATCCCTCCAGCCTGACGGACCGTCGACGACGGATCGCGGGAAAAAACGTCCGCGACGGCGGAAGCCCCCGTGGCAGCCCCCGCGCCGATGCGATGAATGCAAAGGGAAAGGGGGCCCGGCTTGGCAGGAAAGGGAAAGAAAGGAGGAGGAGGAGGAGCGGATTCGAAATCCGCTCCCCCTTTCATGCTGTTGTTCACAGTCGGCCGGCTAGCCTCAGAGTCCGGCCGGTTTCTTCATGGCGGCATCCACGGGCCGGATGTAGCGGGCCACGAAGTGCTCCGTGTCGTGCATATTCAGCTTGCCGAAGAAAAAGGCGAACTGGTTCTCCAACTCCCGGCCAAGCGCCGACAGGGTCTCATCCGGCAGCCCCCACAGCTCCCGCTTGAAAGGACCGAATCCTTTCTTGCGGGTCTTGTAGAGGAACTGCTCCTCCGTATCGCTGGCTTTCCGCTCCCCCGCCATTTCCGCTTTCAGGTATCCGTAGATCTTCTCCTTGAGCGGAACCGGGAAGGCCGCACTGTCGTAGACGATGTTCTGGAATCCCGTGGCAAGGTGGATCTCCGCCGTTCCCGTGGCAGGGAAGCGGTCAAAGGCCTCGTTGGGAAGGGTCGAGGCGCCGTGCTGCACGGCCCCGGAAAGGCCCCAGCGGGCCCGAGCTTCTTCGGACAGCCGCGCCAGGGTCTCGAAATCCAGCTTCACCTGGGCCACCGTTCCATCGGGAAGGGGCACGCCGCCGTGGGTCGTTCCCGTCTGGACGCTCATCTTGCTGATCCCCTTGAGGTCCTCCCCCTGTTTTTTCAGAATCTCCAGGAAACCCTCCATGTAGGCGTTCAGTTCCTCCACCGTGCTGTTCTTACCGCCGACCTCGCCGATCTCGCCTCCCACGGAGATGGTGATCCCCGCCGGCTCCAGGTCGCGGATCATGGTCGTGAGCTCCGCAGCAAGGCTGTAATTGAGGTACTGCTGCTCCCGGACGGTCGTCTTGGACAGGTCCACCAGCGTGGAGGTGTCGATATCGATGTTGTAGAAACCTCCTTCGATGGCCTCCCAGATCAGATCTTTCACGGCCCGAACTTCCTTATCGGGATCCTTGGCATATCGGCCCGCGTTCACCTGAAAATGGTCGCCCTGGAGAAAGAGGGGGCCTTTCCATCCCGTCCTGATGGCCGCTGCAACGACGGCCGCCGTGTACTCGGCGGGGCGCTGTTTCGTGTAGTCGATTTCGGAACGGGCGATCTCGAAGATGACGAACCCCGTCTTTCCCTTGGCGGCGGCCCGGAGGATGGCCTGGGCGGTGTGGAAGGTGAGGGTGCGGATGTTGATGGCCGGCACGGTGAAACCGGAGACCTCTCTCCTTCCCATGGCCTCGTACAGCGGCTGGATGGAGGAGGAATGGATCCCGAGGGCCCAGCCGGCGCGACGGATCAGCCAGCGGCAGGCCTCCCGGACACCCTCGTCGCCGCTGAAGACGGCGGAATAAACCAGGTCGTCCACGAGGCGGTTCCTCAGGTTCTGCTCATCGAGAACCCGGACGTCATCCTCGATGGAGAGGATCCCCTTCAAGGCGGCGCGCAACGAGTCCATCTGTTCAAAAATCACGGGCATGAAACATCTCCTTTCTGAGAAGCGGCTGCACGATATGGGGGATGATCCGCCGCTTCCGGATTTTCGTGGGGATTGGCCTGCTTCAGGACCCCTGTTCCAGGAATTCCGCCGCCTTTCGAATCTCGAAGGAGCTCCCGATATAAATGGGAGAACACTGGTCCAGTTCCTCCACCGGAATCGAGAGGATGTCCCGATGGCCGTCGGTCGCCATGCCGCCGGCCTGGGTAGCGATGAACGCCATGGGCTGCAGTTCGAACAGAAGCCTCAACTTCCCGTGGGGGTTCTTTCTCAGGGCGGGATACGTGAAGACGCCGCCCTTCTTGATGAGCACCTGATTGATGTCGGGAACGAAGCCTCCGCTGTAGCGAAGCTTGTACCCTCTCTCCTCCAGGAACTCCACGAACCGCAGGTGCCCGTCCGTCCAGTCCTTGCGCAGTCCGCCCAGGCTGTAGATCGACCCCTGCTCGTTGAGCCGGATGTTCTCCTGGGAAAGGACGTATTCCCCTTCCCGATTCAGGACAAACTCATGGGTGCCCTTGCCGGCGGAATAGACCATGGTGATCAGGGGGCCGTAGGTGATGTAGAGGGCCGCCACCATGGAACGTGCTCCTTCCGTCAGAAACGTCTCCCGGTGAATGCCGATGATCGTACCGATGGAAAGATTTGTGTCCACAAGGGAGGATCCGTCCAGGGGATCCGCCGTCACGAAATATTTTCCATTGCCCTCACCGATCTCGACGATGGCCTCCTGCTCCTCCGAGGCGTACTGACGGACAAACCCGGAATGGTGAAGCTGGTTTTTGAGAATCTCGTCGGCGCTCCGGTCCAGAGCGAGCTGCTCCTCTCCGTATACGTTCCTGAGTCCCGCCAGTTTGCGGTTGGATTCATGAATTTTCGCCGAGATGTATTTCCCGGTCACGGCGATCTGCCAGATCAGCCTCCGCAACTCCGTTTCCACGCCGGCAAGCCACATATGACGTCGCAGATCCACTACGAATTTCGTGTAGTCCGAAATGCCCTCTGCCATTCGTTGTTCACCTCGCTTCCTTTCAAATATTCATCTTGTAGCAATGAACGCTGTTTTTGACAAGTACAAAATCAGCCCCCCGAATTTGGATCTCATTGGAATCCATCAGGAATCACCTATTGCGCCCGCGGCCCGCCCGGATCTTCAAACTCCGCCCGCCATGGTGTTGCCGACGAAGACAGATGCGGAGATATCCAGTTCTTCCTGACACCGAACGCCGGGAAAGGAGAGAATCCGGGACCCGGCGGGATCAAAGCTTGACAACCCCTCTGATAACCATTATTTACTCTTCTTAATGTACTGCCCTGCAGGAACGGCAGCCTTTTCGGGCCGGTCCCGGAAAGGGAGGGTGGAGGGAACCAATGATCATCCGGTGCTGGGGGGCACGGGGATCGATCCCCGTGTCCGGAAGCGAGTATCTCAAGTACGGCGGTGATACAACGTGCATCGAGATCCGGACGAAGAACAACGACGTCATCATCATCGACGCCGGTTCGGGCATCCGGCGGCTGGGCAACCAGCTCATGGCCGAAGGCGTGAGTTCCTTCACCATGATCTTCACCCACGCCCACTGGGACCATCTCATGGGATTCCCTTTCTTCAAGCCGATCTACTTCCGGAAAACCTCCATTGCCATGTACGGGTGCTCCTATGCCCAGTCCTCCCTTCAGGAAATCATCTCCCGGGTCATGGAGCCTCCCCATTTTCCGGTCAATTTCGGAGACATCCGGGCGGAGATCCTCTATCATGAGGCCTGCATGGACGAGTTCCGGATCGACTCCATCACCATCAAGACCATTCCAATCAGCCACCCGAACCAGGGAGAGGGCTTCAAGTTCGAGGAGGACGGCAAAACCTTTGTCTTCCTCACGGACAACGAACTCCTGTACAAGCATCCCGGCGGGTGCGACTTTGAAGACTATCTCGCTTTTTCCCGGGGGGCGGACCTCCTGATCCATGATGCCGAATACACGGAAACGGATTACCTCCGCACGCGGGCCTGGGGCCACTCTGTCTATACGGACGCCCTGAGGCTGGCCCTGGAGGCCGGTGTGCAGCGGCTCGGCCTGTTCCACCACAATCAGGAACGGTCCGACGACCAGGTGGACGCCATCGTGCAGGACTGCCGGCGTTTCGTCAAACGGGAGGGTCAAGAGATGGACTGCTTCGCCCTTCACCAGAACATGGAAATCAAGGTTTAGATTCCTTCATCCCCGTCCATCCAAGGAGCGCCGGTCGATCCACCGCCGGCGGCAGCGACACACTTCAACAGGAAGGAGACCAACCATGAAACGGAACGCAAAAAAAACCGGGGGCAGCCTGCTCCCGCCGGCGGTATTCTGGCTGATCCTGGCCTGGATTTGGATTCTTCCCTGCGGAGTGGCCCAGGCCCATTCACCCAGCGATCTCAAGTTCAGCTACGAGGCAGCGACCCAGACGCTCCAGGTGACCATTACCCATCCCTCTCCTTTCCCGACGTCCCATTACATCAAAAACGTGGAAATCAAGAAGGAGAACAAGGTTCTTCTCTCCCAGAACTACAAGAGCCAGCCGGACGCCCCGGCCTTTTCTTACAGTTACCGCATCCAGGCCTTTCCCGGAGACGTCCTGGACGTGAAGGTGACCTGCAACCTCTGGGGTTCGAAAGCCGTGAAATTCACCGTCCCGGCGGCAAAACCGGCAGCAAAATAAGGGCGGCGGACGAACGCATTCCCGGAACATGCGTGTGGAACGTAGAACGACAAAAAGCCGTGCGCGGACAGGACCGGGAATCCGTCTCCAGGCATCCCGTTTGTCCGAAGCAGCGGGGAAAAACCTGATCCTTTCCTTCGTCGGAGGCATCCACTCCCGATGAATCCTCTGCTGATCCACGGTCTGCTCATGGGAACGGGATTCGGGCTCATGACCTTGGCCGGCATCGTGTCCCGTTTCCTGAAGCGGAAGCGCTGGTGGCTGAAGGGACACCGAGCCTTGGGCATCGCCGGGGCCGTGATGCTGGTCCCGGGTGCGGCGGCGGCGTACTTCCTCGTGGAGGCATCCACCGGGGTCCATCTCCAGGAACCGCACACCTGGCTGGGCGCCGCCGTGCTCGTTCTCTCCTTCACCGCCCCGATCGTCGGCATTCTGGCATTCCGAATCCGCGCTCACGCCGCCCGGCTCCGGATGGTTCACCGCTGGAGCGGACGACTCGCCCTGGCCGCGGCCTTATTGACCGTCCTTACAGGCCTTCGCCTGGTCGGGATCCTCTAATTTAACGGTCCCCTTCGCGTTCCGGCAATTCATCCGGGCAGGTACGCCGGATCAGATCCAGCCCGTTCTCCCGGAAGATTCCCTCGTAAAACGCCTCCGAAAGCCCCAGCGACCGAAGCTGCCCGATCTCGTCCTCCCGCGGGAAAAGCAGGTTCGGGAAATCCGATCCGTAAAGGACTCGCTTCCGCAGACCCTCCAGGCGCTCCTTTTCGATATCGCACATGGAGCCCAGGCGCGGGAGGAAGGCAAAGGCCGTATCCATGAGCAGTCCCGGATGGTCCTCCAGGAGAGAGGCGAATCCGCCGTATTCCAGCGCCCCCATGTGGGCCACCGTAGCGGGAAGGTCCGGGTACCGCCGGAGAACCTTCACAAACCCTTCCAGGCCGACGAACTCGTTGCCTACGGGCCCGTTCCCCACGTGCAGGAGCAGGTGCTTCCCCCGCTCCATCACGAGCTCATACAGGGGGAAAAGGCGTTCGTCATGGGGATGGAAACGCTGGACGAGAAGCTGGAGCTTGAATCCAAGGACTCTCGGGTGGCTCAGGATGTCCGAAGCCATGGTCAGGGCGTTGTCGTCGCCCGGATGGAACGGCGCGAAGCAGTAAAGATCAGGATCTTCATCGAGGACGCTTCGGTTCCAGTCGTTGAGGCCCCGGGCTACCCCAGGCCGGTGTGCGTAATTGGAGAAGACGATGGGCCCGACGCCCCGCCGGCGGAGATGATCCACCGCCTCCCTCCAGTAGATCCTGTGAAGGACGGGCCATCCGTAGTCGGTAACGAAGCGCTCCCAGATGGCATCGAACAGGCGGTCCGGGAAAAGGTGGACATGGAAATCGACGATGGCGCCGGGGACGGGTGTGGCGTCGTTCTTCCCTTCCCCTCTTTCCCTGGCCGACTGTGGACCGTCATCCCTGACCATATGGCCTCCCGGCAGGTTCGCTTGCCCGCTTCCCGATCGAGGCATCTAACACAGCCACAACAGGCCTGACAAGGCGTGAAATCCGGGAACCACCGCCGACCGGGTGCGCCGCCGGGGGAACTCGGCAAGCCGCTCCCCCCCGGGAAGCACACGCAGGTCGCGCGAAATATATATGTATATTATCAAGTACTTATTTCTGCCTTGACAACCAATGGGCTCTCCCCTATATATCGCCAACCGGTTGACCGATCTCCACAGCAATCCTCCCGGAAATCTGTACGTTATCGTCGACGGACCATCCCAACAGCAAGCCGTCCGGAACCGGGCGCGGCGGAAAGACAAGAGGAAAACATGCCGAAGAGAAGCGACATCCAGAAAATAATGATCATCGGCTCCGGCCCCATCATCATCGGCCAGGCCTGCGAGTTCGACTATTCCGGCACCCAGGCATGCAAGGCCCTCCGGGGGCTCGGCTACGAGATCGTTCTGGTAAACTCCAACCCAGCCACCATCATGACCGATCCGGGAATGGCCGATGTCACGTACATCGAGCCGCTGAATCCCGAGTCCATGATCGAAATCATAGAAAACGAGCGGCCCGACGCGATCCTGCCCAACCTGGGCGGACAGACCGGGCTGAACCTGACTTCCGAACTGGCCCGCCGGGGAGTCCTCGACAAATACGGCGTCAAGGTAATCGGGGTCCAGGTGGACGCCATCGAGCGGGGAGAGGACCGGATCGCCTTCAAGGAAACGATGAACCGGCTCGGCATCGACATGCCCAGAAGCGAACCGGCCTACACCGTCGAAGAAGCGGAAAAGATCGCGGCCCAACTCGGTTATCCCGTCGTCATCCGCCCGGCCTATACCATGGGCGGCACCGGCGGCGGCCTCGTTTACAACCTGGAGGAGCTCCGCGTCGTGGCCGGTCGCGGCATCGCCGCCAGCCTGGTGGGTCAGATCCTTATCGAGGAATCCGTTGTGGGTTGGGAGGAACTGGAACTGGAGGTGGTGAGGGACGCCAAGAACCGGATGATCACCGTCTGCTTCATCGAAAACGTGGATGCCATGGGCGTGCATACGGGAGACTCCTACTGCACGGCCCCCATGCTCACCATCTCTCCCGAGCTCCAGGCAAGGCTCCAGAAGCACAGCTACGACATCGTCGAGGCCATCCAGGTCATCGGCGGCACGAACATCCAATTCGCTCATAACCCCGAGACGGGGCGGGTCGTGGTCATCGAGATCAACCCCCGGACGTCCCGCTCCTCCGCCCTGGCCTCCAAGGCCACAGGCTTTCCCATCGCCTTCGTATCCTCGCTTCTGGCGGGAGGCCTGACTCTCGACGAGATCCCCTACTGGCGGGAGGGGACCCTGGACAAGTACACCCCATGGGGGGACTACGTGGTCGTCAAGTTCGCCCGCTGGGACTTCGAGAAATTCAAGGGGTCCGTCGACCGGCTGGGGACCCAGATGCGGGCCGTGGGAGAGGTCATGAGCATCGGGAAGAATTACAAGGAGGCCTTCCAGAAGGCCATCCGGTCCCTGGAAAAAGGCCGCTACGGGCTGGGTTTCGTAAAGGACTTCAACCGGAAATCCCTCGACGAGCTGATGGAGCTTCTGGCGGAGCCTTCCAGCGAACGCCAGTTCATTCTCTACGAGGCCCTGCGGAAGGGAGCCCCCGTGGAAACCCTGTTCCGAAAAACCTACATCAAGCCCTGGTTCCTGTCCCAGATGAAGGAACTGGTCGACCTGGAGGAGAAGATCCTGAAATACAGGGGCGGGCCCCTGCCGGATGAGATCCTGAAGCAGGCCAAGAAAGACGGCTTCGCCGACCGCTACCTGGCCCAGATCCTCGGTGTTCCCGAGGCGGACATCCGCCGGCAGCGGATCGGAATCGGCATGGCCGAGGCCTGGCACGCCGTTCCCGTGAGCGGCGTAGAAAACGCCGCCTACTATTACTCGACCTACAACGCCTCCGATGAGGTCCCTGTCAGCAATCGCAGGAAGATCATGGTCCTCGGAGGAGGACCGAACCGGATCGGCCAGGGGATCGAGTTCGATTACTGCTGCGTCCACACCGCCTTCACCCTCCGGGATGAAGGATTCGAATCCATCATGGTGAACTGCAACCCCGAGACGGTCTCTACGGACTACGACACGTCCGACAAGCTCTACTTCGAGCCTCTGACGGTCGAGGACGTCCTGTCCATCTACGAAAAGGAGAAGCCTGAGGGGGTCATCGTCCAGTTCGGCGGCCAGACGCCCCTGAACATCGCCGGCGAGCTGGCGAAGGCGGGCGTGAAGATCCTCGGGACGTCGCCGGAGACGATCGACCTGGCGGAGGACCGGGACCGGTTCCGCCAGATGATGGTCAAACTGGGCATTCCCATGCCCGAGTCCGGCATGGCCAGCACGATCGAGGAGGCCCTGGTCGTGGCGGATCGCATCGGCTACCCCCTGATGGTCCGGCCTTCCTACGTCCTGGGCGGGCGCGGCATGGAGATCGTCCACGACGAGGAAATGCTCCGGAGATATGTCTCCGCCGCAGTCGGGGTCACACCGGAGCGTCCCATCCTCATCGACAAGTTCCTGGAGAACGCCATCGAGGCCGAGGCCGACGCCATCTCCGACGGAACCGATGCATACGTCCCGGCCGTGATGGAACACATCGAGCTGGCGGGAATTCATTCCGGCGACTCGGCCTGCGTCATCCCGCCCATCAGCATCCCCGCCCGGCACCTGGACACCATTGAGGAATACACGCGGAAAATCGCGGTGGAATTCAACGTGGTGGGCCTCATGAACATCCAGTACGCCATTGCCGGGGACACGGTCTATGTCCTCGAGGCGAATCCCCGGGCCTCCCGGACGGTCCCCCTCGTGTCGAAAGTCTGCGGTGTCTCGATGGCCCGCCTGGCGACCCAGGTCATGCTGGGCAAGAAGCTGTCCGACCTGAACCTGACGACCCGGCGGTTTCCTCATTTCGGCGTCAAAGAGGCCGTGTTCCCCTTCAACATGTTCCAGGAGGTGGATCCCGTCCTTGGACCCGAGATGCGCTCCACCGGAGAGGTTCTGGGGCTGGCGGATTCCTTCGGCCTGGCCTTCTACAAGGCCGAGGAGGCGGCCCAGCAGGTCCTTCCCAACGCCGGCAGCGTCCTGATCACGGTGGAAGCCCAGGACAAGGGGGGCATTCTCCAGACGGCCAGGACGTTCCAGGAGCTTGGATTCAAGATCTTCGCCACGAAGGGAACTCATGAGTTCCTGTCCCGACAGGGGATCGCCACGGAACCGATCCTGAAGATGCACGAAGGGCGGCCCAACATAGTGGACGCTGTCAAGAACGGGGAGATTCAGCTCATCATCAACACACCCAGCGGGAAAATGAGCGCTCACGACGATTCATACATCCGGAAAGCCGCCATCAAGTACAAGATTCCCTACATTACCACCACGGCGGCGGCGGCAGCGGCGGTCAAGGGCATCATGGCTTTCCGGAAGGGCCATGGACGGGCCAGGTCGCTGCAGAGCTATCACAAGGATATTCAGTAGGCGGGATCGCATCCTGCAGTGCCGGCATCCCCGGCGGCGAGAGGAAAGCTTCATGGAAGACGAAATTCGCGACAATTGCGGCGTGTTCGGGATCGTATCCCGGGGACCCTGCGTATATGATATCTTCAACGGCCTGGATTTCATCCAGCACCGGGGCCAGGAATACTGCGGCATTGCCACGCACGACGGGAAGATCCACCAGGTCACCCACCATGGCAAGGCCGGGGTTTCCTTCACCGCGCAGGACCTGGAATACCTGAAGGGCAACCGGGGGATCGGCCACGTCAGCCTCTGGGAGCGGCAGCCCATGAGCTGGCAGTCCCGGGTGGGCGACATCTCCCTGGCATTCAGCGGCAATGTCATCAATGCCGATGAACTCATCGGCGAGCTGAAGCGGCAGGGTCACTCCTTCTATCGAAGCTACAACATCGAGGTGATCGCCAAGATCATCATGGAGTCCGACGATATTCTGTCGGGCCTCTGCAACCTGGCGGAGAGAATCCGGGGCGCGTACGCCCTGGTCATCCTGTCGGCGGAGGGGATCTATGCCACCCGGGACGTCTACGGCTTTCGGCCCCTCATGCTCGGCAAGGACGAGGGACGAACCGTCGTCTGCTCCGAATCGCGGGCCGTCGTGAACCTGGAGATGGACATCATCCGGGATGTGAAGCCCGGGGAGATCGTTCTGATCGACAACCAGGGCGTCGTCCAGAGCCTCAAGCAGCTTCCCTCCCCCCGGAAGGCTTACTGCGCCTTCGAATGGGCCTATACGGCCAGCATCGATTCCGTCATGGACGGGCTTTATGTCCAGGAGGCCCGGAACAATCTCGGCCGCAGCCTCGCCCGGCGAGACCGCGAAGAGGGCGGACTGGAGGCGGACCTCGTCGCCCCCGTTCCCATGTCCGGCATCGGACACGCCGTCGGATATCACCAGGAATCCGGCCTCCCCTATCAGGAGGTGTTCCTCTACAACCGCTATGCCGACCGGAGCTACACCCAATCCACCCAGGACGCGCGGAAGAAAATGGCCAAGCGCAAGCTCTCCGTCCTGCGGTATGCCGTGGCGGGAAAGCGGATCATCATCTGCGACGACTCCATCGTCCGGGGAACCCAGATCCTCTATAAAGTGATGGATCTGAAGGAGGCCGGGGCCAGGGAGGTCCACGTGCGGATTGCCTGCCCGCCCCTGATGTACCCCTGCGACTTCGGCATCTCCACGCGTTCCTCCGAGGAACTGGCGGCGCGCCATTTCTTCCGGTCGGGAGACATCGACTCGCTCGACAAGCTGCGGGAGCTGGAACAGTGGGTGGCCGACGAGATCGGCGCCGATTCGGTCAAGTACAACAGCACCGCCGCCTTTGTCGCCGCTCTGGGATTGCCCCGGGCGGACCTGTGCCTGAAGTGCTTCGACGGAGCCATGCCGCTCTCCGACTGAGACGGCATCCCCGCATGCAGCCAGGCGGACGGAAGGACCTCTCGCTTCCGGAACCGGAATGGGGCCCGTACAGGCCCCATTCCGGCCGGGCCTTGAAGCATCGTCAGACCTTGAAGACCCCCCCCTCGTAAACAACCAGAGACTTCCCCGTCTTCAGCCTCGCCGTTACGGTTTTGTCCTCCGTGTTCACCAGGTCCCAGTGGAGGGCCGAGTCGTTCAGCCCCAGGTCCTTCTTCTTCTCCTTCGTCAGTTCCGCCGGATTTCCCGAATAGGTGTCCGAATAGGACGAACCGACAGCCACATGGCAGTTTCCGAAGGCCCCTCCGTGGTTCTCGTCGAAGAGCGTATCCGCCATGAAGCGGCCGATCCGGGAAAACCGGCGATCCGTCAGGGAGAACTCGCCCACCCGGCTCGCTCCCCGGTCCATGGCCAGCTGCTTCCGGGCGAATTCCTCTCCTGAATCGGCCTGAATGCCGACGGCAACGCCCTTCCGGAAAGTTAGACGCACGCCCTCCACGTAGTTTCCGCTGCGGTAGGATGGCAGGTTGGCGTAGTACGTCCCCTCGGTTCCATGCCAGTCCGGGGAAATAAAGATCTCATAGCTTGGGATGTTATGCCCCGAGATGCCCACCCATTTCCGCTGCTCCCCCGGCGTGACGGTCAGATCCATGCTTGCCGACTCGATGCGGAACGATTTCACGGGCAGGCCGCCCAGCCACGTCTTGATGTGGCCGATCTCCCGGTGAATCCAGTCCCATTTCCGGGCGGGCTCTTCCTCATCGAGCCAGCAGGCCCGGACGATCTCCTTCTCATAGGTCTTCGGCGCCGTCTTCGCCTGGATCGCCAGTTCCTTTGTGGGATACGTGCAGAGGGTCCAGCTGTAATGCCCTTCCTCCTCCCGGCGGTCCAAAATATCCTTCAGGGATTTGCGGGCCACGAGGACCTTGCCGATCCGGAGGGGATCGATCTCCTTCAGGTGCGTCAGCGATTCGGGAGCCCGCAGGAAAATCCGGCCGTTGACCCGCTCCAGGAGCTCCCGCTCCCCCGGAGCGATAAAGGACAGCTGGCGTCCGGACGATTTCTCGTAGAACATCCGCTCCATGCGAAACGTCAGGCCCATCCGCTGCACGGGGAACATCCCCCGCTCCAGGATGCGGGCGTACAAAAGCTCCGCCAGAGGCAATGCCGGTGCGTCATACTGGATCAGGACGATGTCTCCCTTCCGGAATTTCTCCTTCCGGGCGGTTTCCAGCCCCCACAGAAGGACATCTGCATACCGCTCCAACTGGACATCCGTCAGCATTTTCCTTCTCTCCTTACAGGGGAAAACCCGCCCTGCAGTCCGGGTTTTCCGGTTATGCGGCATCCGTTGACGCCGGAGACATAAAAGATCTTTTGCCCCTCGCTGCGGCAATCTTACCCTCGAAAATCCGCGCCAGCGTAGCAGAAGCAAAGGGGTTTCGCAATCCGGACGATCCCGTTTTCGGGTTGCCCTTCCTTCACCCGGGATGCGCGGCCTTAAGACCCGGCCGGGTTCGCCGGCCGGGCCCCGGATGGAGCGGACGATGTCCTGTCGGACGCGCCGTCCGGACGGTGGGTTCCCATGGATGAAGAAGACACAGGGCCAAACGAAAAGGTCCAATTTTGTGTTGACAAGATTGTCGCATCCCGTGTAGGTGCATCGGCAAAGGATGGCCGATTGCCGATGGTTTCACCGTTCACCACACCTGCCGATGTCGAGCGCAAGACCCTGATGATTCTCCGCATCCTTCACGAGGCGGGTCAGCCTGTGGGTTCGCGTCTCATCTCGCGGCGGATGCAGGATCGCGGTCTCCCCTCGAGCGAGCGGGCCGTCCGTTATCACTTCAAGCTCATGGACGAGCGGGGGCTGACAAGGCTGATCGGCAAACGGGATGGGCGAGTCATTACGGACAAGGGCATCGAAGAGATCGGCAGAGCCCGGGTCCGTGACAAGGTGGGGCTGGCCAATTCCCGCATCGAGATTCTGGCCTTCCAGACCACGTTCGAGCCGGAAACCGGCCGGGGGCTCCTGCCGGTGAACATCTCGCTCCTGTCGGAGGAGACATTTCCCGACGCACTCCGGATCATGGAACCGGTGTTCAACGCGGGTTACACGGTCAGCCGGCGCGTGGCCGTGGCCGGGCCGGGACAGCGCCTCGCCGGACTCCTTGTCCCCGAGGGGCGCGTAGGGCTGGCCACGGTGTGCAGCATCGTGGTCAACGGCGTTCTCCTGAAGAACGGCATTCCCATGGACTCCAAATTCGGCGGCATCCTGCAGGTGAAAAACCGCCACCCTCTCCGGTTTGTGGAGCTGATTCATTACTCCGGGTCGTCCCTGGACCCCTCGGAGGTCTTCATCCGGGGGAAGATGACCTCCGTCCGGAGCGTCGTCGACGAGGGTGAAGGAATGATCCTGGCCAATTTCCGGGAGATCCCGGCACCCTGCCTGCCCCTGATGGAGAGGCGGCTGGCCGGGCTGGCCCGGGCGGACATCGGCGGGATCCTCGTGAAGGGTGATATCAGCGAGCCCGTCTGCCAGACTCCCGTGGAGATGAACCGGGTCGGAATCGTTCTCATCGGTGGCCTCAATCCGGTGGCCTGCGTCGGGGAAGCGGGTCTGGACGTGGATAACCGCGCCATGTCCGCGGTCATGGAGTATGGGGAGATGGAACCATTCGACCAGATCCTGAAGCGTCACCAGGGCCGGCCGACCAACAGAAAAAAAGCAGAACCGCGGCGCTCCCGGGAAGGAACGCCGGGTAGAAAACAAAATCAAGAACATTAAGAGAAAGGGGTATTAGTCATGTCCGTTATTTCAGATGTCCTTGCCAAGGTAAAGCAGCTCGACCCCGACCAGCCCGAGTTCCACCAGGCCGTAGCGGAGGTCATGGAGACCCTGGAGCCGACGACAAAGCGCCATCCGGAATTTGTGAAGGCGAACATCTACGAACGCATCGTCGAGCCCGAGCGGACGATGATGTTCCGGGTCCCCTGGGTGGACGACAAGGGAAATGTCAGGGTGAACCGGGGCTTCCGGGTCCAGTTCAACAACGCCATCGGCCCGTTCAAGGGCGGCCTCCGCTTCCATCCCTCGGTCAACCTGGGAATCATCAAGTTCCTCGGTTTCGAGCAGATCTTCAAGAACTCCCTGACGACGCTGCCCATGGGCGGCGGCAAGGGCGGCTCCGACTTCGACCCCAAGGGCAAGTCGGACGGCGAGGTCATGCGATTCTGCCAGGCCTTCATGCGGGAACTCTTCCGTCACGTTGGCGCTGAGACGGACGTCCCCGCCGGCGACATCGGCGTCGGCGGCCGGGAGATCGGCTACCTCTTCGGATACTACAAGAAGATCCGGAACGAGCACACCGGCGTGCTCACCGGCAAGGCCCTGGAGTACGGCGGCAGCCTGGTCCGTCCCGAGGCCACCGGATACGGAACGACGTACTTCGCGGCGGAAATGCTGGCCACTCGCGGCCTGGACTTCAAGGGCAAGACCGTCGCCATCAGCGGCGCCGGGAACGTCGCCCAGTACGCCATCGAGAAGGTCAACCAGCTGGGCGGCAAGGTCATCAGCCTCTGCGACTCCAGCGCCACGATCATCGATGAGGCGGGAATCGACCAGAACAAATGCGATTTCGTCATGGAGCTCAAGAACGTCAAGCGCGGCCGGATCAAGGAATACGCCGACAAGTACAACACCTGCTGTGTCGAGGGGTCCAATGTCTGGGACGTGATCCGGGACCAGGGGATCAAGGTGGACATCGCCCTGCCCTGTGCCACCCAGAACGAGCTGGATGCCTCCCACGCCGCCGCCCTGGTGAAGAATGGATGCATCTGCGTGGCCGAGGGCGCCAACATGCCCTCCACACCGGACGCCGTGAAGATCTTCCAGGAAAACAACATCCTCTACGGGCCCGGCAAGGCCGCCAACGCCGGTGGCGTGGCCACGTCGGGGCTGGAGATGAGCCAGAACAGCCTGAAGCTCTCCTGGACCCGGGAAGAGGTGGACAACCGCCTCCTCATCATCATGAAGAGCATTCACAAGGCCTGCGTGGAGACCGCCGAGGCCTACGGCCGAAAGGGCGATTATGTGACGGGCGCCAACATCGCGGGATTCACCAAAGTAGCCCGGGCCATGCTGGCCTTCGGCGTTGTGTAAAAATATCACAGATTCCCGAATTGAAAAGGACAGCCGCAGATTTTTGCGGCTGTCCTTATTTTATCTCATCCCGCCGGTCTGCTCACCGCGATCGCCGACCCGACTCATTCCCGGGCGTAAACGATCAACTGCTGTGTCACGACATTCGACATGAGCCTCAGATGGCGCTCCTGCACTTCATACACCCGGACCACCTCTTCGTAGGCACCGTCCCGGGGGGACAGGTCCTTCAGGCGGTTCGGAAAGGTCTCCATCCAGGCCGTGTTGAAGAAGACTTTCTCCTTTTCAGGATAGATAGCCATGTAGAAGATCTCCATCTCCACGAGATCCTGGAAGAAATGTGTTCCAAAGGAGAGGTCGGGAATCAGGCTCCCGTCCCGGTAGGCGATCTCGGCAATGACGGTGATGTTGTTGATCTCCGAGAAGGTCACGGGAACCCCCATGGCCGGCGTCGTCGTTCCCCAGCGACCCGGTCCCAGGAGGGCCGTGGGCGTTTCCTCGCGGTTCTCCACCAGCTTGTTGAGACGGCCGATGAGGCGGGCCACGTCGTACTTTTCCGAGAGGGACAATTTTGTATACCCTTGGGGATCGATGTAAATTACACGGGAAATGGGCTGTGAGACGCTTCCTCCCATGAAGTTGCCTTCCTGGCGGAGGAGCACCCGGTCCTTCCGGATCCGCGCCGGGATGTCCACCTGGACCGTTTGGCCCCGCGTCTGAAACGGACGGCACTGAAGCAGGTTGACCTGCAGGTTTCCCTGGGCGCTGAAGTTGGCCGTGAACTCGATGTCCACCGGATACGCGTAGACTTGCTCCAGGGTCTTGAGCATCCGTGACATGGTATCGGAAAAGTCCGTCGTCGAGAGGAGTTCGTCGAAGGTCAGGATCCAGCTGTCCGTTTCCGGCCTTCCCAGGGCCCGCAGACGGTCCGCGGCCTCCATGTCCCGGGTGCCCACCAGATCCAGCCGTGCGTCGAGATCCTCCCGGACCACCTGTTCCAGCGGCAGCGACTGGAAGCGGTTCTCCTCCAGGTTGAGGGCATCCACATCATGCTGGGAGAATCGCCGGGCGTCACCAGAGCCCGAATGGGCTTTCAGCAGGGGATCGTCCAGGGCCACGATACGCGGATAATCGTTTTCCACCCGGTTGACCGCCCGGGTTCCCAGCCCCAGGACCAGCCGGAGCATCCCCGCCTTGGGATCCAGGCCCTGTTTCCAGACGAAGGTGTTGTGGGAAAGCCCGACACCGGCCAGTTCCGGGAAAAAATAGTGTTTCCTGTATGATCCGGACACCCGCTGAACCAGGAGGGCCATCTGCTCATCCTGCTGGTCCAGGCCCCGCTGAAACCGGTAGGTCAAGGCGTCAACGTTCATGGTGCTGGCGAAGATTCGGCGCACCGCCTCCTCGAAGTGCTCGTAACGCTGCTCCGGCGTTCCCTGGTTGGCGCAGAAATAGCTTTCATACTTGCCGGCAAAGGCGTTCCCGAAGGCGTCCTCCAGGAGGCTGCTGGAGCGGACGATGATGGGAGACTGTCCGAAGTACTCGAGCATTAGCTGGAACTGCTCCCGGACTTCATCAGGAAAAACGCCCCGGAGCATGACATTTCTCAGTTCCCCGGCGCTCTCGAAGTAGCCTTCCTTGGTCTTCTGGGCCATCAGGAGCTTCCACCAGCCGTTCTGGACGATATAGGAATAAAAGACATCGGAACCGATATAGAAGGAGTCGTGACGCTCCAGCTTGGCGTTCCAGTCGAAGGACCGGTCATGGCGGAGGATGTTCCGGGCCAGAAGCATGCCGACGGATTTTCCGCCGATGAACCCCGTGCCGATGAGGCGCTCCTCGATCTCCAGCAGATCCTCCAGGTTGAAGAAGTCCTTTGCCAGGGTCAGCATCCGCTTTTCCCGGCCGATAAGGACCCGGGACAACTGCTCTACCATGCTGCTCTTTGCGCCCCCTGCCTTGGGATCCTGGGCAAGTTCCCGGGCCTGCAAAAAGATGCGGTCCCAGTAATCCAGGTTCCGCTCGGCACCGGTGGATCCCTTGTGGGCCAGAAAAGAGAACAGGTTCGTGGCGTCCACGCTGTTCATGATCGGCGTAAAGCGGCCGTTGGTCTGGATATGGGGAAGGAACATGGTCGGCGAATAGCGATGCCAGGCCTTGAGGGGGTGAACGCAGAGCTTTCCCTTGTAGTTATAGATGTCCAGAAGCACCTGGGTGGTCTCCCGGATCCGGGCGATCGTCTTGAAGGAATGGCGGCTCCGGAGAATGGCGAAATAAGCAACGGTATTCAGCTCGAAGAGATAAGGACATGTAATAACGAAGAAATTCCCGATCATGAGGTCGGTTGCCCAGGCATGGAGGAGATCCGAAAGACAGTCGAAAACGTAGAAGACGTCCTGCCCCTCCTGGCGAATGATGTTATGGACCTGCGTGGAGAAAGACTCGAACCCCATGTCGGCGTTGAGCTTGTAGATGGTCACCTGGCCGGTGGCCTCCAGGAGCGGCGCATGGCGGGCGAAGCGCATGTAGACGACCCGTTCTTTATTCTCCAGGGCCGTTTTGACGAAAGGAAGGACGAAGGAACGGTAGTCCTCAATGTCATCCACCTGGAGCACGACATTGTCACCCGTCTGCAGATAGTTGAGGATGTTGTCCAGCCCCTCGATACCGGTGCTTACCCGGGAAAAAGTTACCATGGATAGAAACCCCCTTTGAGGAATAACCGACGTTTTTTATATCAAGTTTCATACCAGAAACGAACATTTTCTCCCATTGCCATTTTTAACGAAAATGTATAGAAGGGAACCGTTGGCACACTTTTTGTTCATTTTTGTCCATCAGAATCCGCAACAGCGGGTCCGAAACAACCTGGAGGAACCTTGTGAGCATCCATAGTTTCGAAGAACTGGCGGCCCTCCATGCCATCGCCAAGATCCTGGCCCAGCCTTGGGATTTGCGGGATCAGCTCGAACGCGTCCTCAACGAGATGAATGTCCGGCTGGGGATGGAACGCGGCATGATTTCGCTCCTCGACCGTGACACCGGAGAGGCGTGGCTGGACGTCGCCCATGGCGTCAACCTCGACGGCCTGGAGATCACCTACCGTGTGGGGGAGGGGATCACCGGCAAGGTGGCCCAAACGGGCCGTCCCATGGCGATCCCCAACCTGGGCAGGGAGGCCCTGTTTCTCGACCGGACGGGGGCCCGGCGTTATCTGAACCGCGAAGAGCTGGCGTTCCTGTGCGTCCCCATCATGTACGACAACCGGGTCGTTGGCATCCTGTCTGCCGACAAGGGCGCCGGTTCCGTGATCGATCTGGATCGTGAACTTGCCATGCTTACAGCCGTGGCGGAGTTGATTGCCAAGGCGGTGCACATCCTGGCGCTGGAAGAAGAAAACCGGCGGCTTCGCCGGATCATCAACCAGGGGCGGTCTCCTTCCGTTGATTTCATTGGGCATTCCAAGGGGATGCAGGAGGTCTTCGGGCTCGTCAGCCATGTGGCCGACTCGGGCACAACGGTCCTGATCCTGGGGGAGACGGGAACCGGGAAGGAGCTGGTGGCCCGGGCGATCCACATGAACAGCCCCCACGGCAAGGGCCCCCTGGTCCAGGTGAACTGCGCCGCGATTCCCGATACCCTCATGGAAAGCGAGCTTTTCGGTCACGAGAAGGGCGCCTTTACGGGGGCGCTTCGCCAGCGCCGGGGCCGCTTCGAGGAGGCCAACAACGGCACCATTTTCCTCGACGAGGTATCGGAACTCTCCGCCGCCGCCCAGGCCAAACTGCTGCGGGTTCTCCAGGAAAAGCAGTTCCAGCCCCTGGGCTCGTCCCGGCTGATCCACACGAACGCCCGGGTCGTCGCAGCCACCAACCGCCGCCTGGAGGAATGCATCGCCGGCGGCCAGTTCCGGTCCGACCTCTACTACCGGTTGAGCGTCTTCCCGATCTACCTGCCGCCACTCCGGGAGCGGGGCAATGACATCATCCTCCTGGCGGATCACTTCGTACTGAAGTATTCGCAGGAACTGGGAAAACCGGTGAAACGGATCTCCACGGCCGTCGTCGAGGCCTTCCTGGCCCATCCCTGGCCGGGCAACGTCCGGGAACTGGAAAACTGCATTGAGCGGGCCGTCCTGCTCGCGGAGGCGGATTCCATTGAAATCATGCATCTTCCTCCCTCCTTGCAGACCAAAACCCGGGACGGCGAGAAGAAGGACTCGGGACGGCTCAGTTCCGTCGTCGAGGCCCAGGAACGGACACTGATCGTCGACGCCCTCAAGGAGACCAGCGGTAACCAGAGCCAGGCGGCGAGGCTCCTGGGAACGACGAAGCGGATCATCCAGTACAAGATCCAGAAACTGGGCATCGATCCCCGGAAATACCGGCAGAAGGGGCGCAGAGCCGACGGATCGGGCGAGGGCATCCGGGACGGGGTCTGAAGAAGGGGGAAAGGGGCCGTGAGCAACAATTTTGTATTTTCGAGCCTTCGAAAAAAACATTTTTGTGCCATGGTGCGCGAAGCCCGCAGGGGTCCATCACCAGCGAGTCCCTTACCCGCTGATGTCTTCGTCCGCTGCTTATGGTGGCACAATTTTCGCTATCTACCAGGAACCGTTCGCTCCCTGGCGGGGTGAATCATTATTGAAAGGATCCATTATGTGCCGTCTGTTTGCCATAACCAGCCGGGAGCCCCTCTCCCCCATGACGGCCGTCCATGCCCTGAACGTCATGAAGGAAGGGCACGACGGCTCCGGAATGGGCCTGTTCCTGACGGACCTCGGGGGCAGCTTCGAGCGTTTCCGGGGCTCTCCCATTCTCTCGGGCATCTTTTCCAACGAAGGGCTTCGCACCCTGGACCGGTACCTGATGGACCTGGACTTCACCGTCAAGTACAAGCTCTCCATCCGGCCGGCCCAGATTCCGCCAACCGGAACGCCGAAACGGGACAATTATGTAATTCGCGCCTATGACTACCCGCCGGACTGGCTCACCCTGACGCAGGAAGAGAGGGAGCATCGCCTGATGCTGACCCGTCTCCGCCTCCGCCAGATGGGAGAGGCCGACGGTTCCATGCTGGTCTTCAGCTTCTGGCCCGATGTGATCATGATCAAGGAGGTCGGGGATCCCATGGAGCTGGCCGATTACCTGGGGCTCGACCACGAAGAGCTACAGGCCCGGGTGATCCTGGCCCAGGGACGGCAGAACACCAATTACGCCATCAACATCTACGCTTGCCACCCTTTCTTCATCCAGGGCTTCGCGACCATGACCAACGGCGAGAACACGGCCTTCGTGCCCATCCGGGAGTTCCTGACCTCCCGGAATTACGCGGGATACACAGGATACCAGTCCGATTCGGAGGTGTTCACCCATATCCTGCACTATACCCAGAAGAATCTCGGGCTCGGGCTCGACCTGTACAAGCACATCATCACACCCCTGAAGGACGGGGAACTCGGGCACCATCCGAATGGTACAAAATTGAAACAGATCAAGCAGGCCTGCCGTCCTCTCATCATCGACGGCCCGAACTGCGTGATCGGCTGCCTTCCCGATAAGACCGTCTTCATGGTCCAGGACAGCAAAAAGCTTCGTCCCGGCATCGTGGGCGGCAGCCCGGGCCTGTTCGCCTTCTCCTCGGAGGTCTGCGGCCTCGACGCAGCGATCCCTGCCCGGAACAAGAGCATCGACATTCAACCCATGAAATACGACACGGTCATGATCCCGCCCGGTCGGGAGGAGGTGATTCGATGGAATCAATGGGAACGCTGACACCCTCCACCCTGAGCCGGACCGATCTGCCCTGGCAGATTGCCTGGAGCAGGGAAAAATGCACGCTCTGCGGCCGGTGCACGGCCGTCTGCCCCGTTCGTGCCGTCGAGCTGGGAGTGCACCGGAAGCGGGTTGTCAAAGTCGACCTGGGCCTTGCGGAAAAACCGGGAAACGTCTTCGGCGTCTATCACGGCATCCGTCAGAAGACCGATCCGGCCTTCGCCTGCATCGGCTGCGGCATGTGCGACCTCGTCTGCCCCAACGGGGCCATCCGGCCCGTCCGGAGCGGCGAACCCGACAAGCTCCGCTTCCATAACAACACAGGCGGAGTTCCACGCCGGCGCGGCGGGAGGCGCAACGATCCACGGAGCCTGCTCGACGAGATCAAGTTCATCCGCATCTCCATGCTCACGGACCCGGCACTGGACGCCGGCCGTCACGACTTCGAGCTACGCACCCTCCTGGGCCGGATCCTGCCCCCGGAGGAACTGGTCAGAACCATCGAGAACAACGGCTGGATTCCCCCCGTGCGGGAGATCTACCCGCTCATCATCGGCAGCATGTCCTTCGGGGCCCTCTCGCCGAATATGTGGGAAGGACTCCAGATGGGGGTGGCCTACCTGAACGAGGAGATGGGCATGCCCGTCCGCATGTGCACGGGCGAAGGGGGCTGCCCCCCAAGGCTTCTGCGCTCCCGGTTCCTCAAATACGTCATCCTGCAGATCGCCAGCGGCTACTTCGGGTGGGACGAGATCGTCCATGCCCTGCCGGAGATGAAGGAAGACCCCTGTGCCATCGAGATCAAGTACGGCCAGGGGGCGAAGCCCGGCGACGGCGGCCTCCTGATGTGGTACAAGGTGAACAGGCTGATTGCCGCCATCCGGGGCGTCCCCACGGGAGTGAGCCTGCCCAGCCCCCCGACGCACCAGACGAAATACTCCATCGAGGAATCCGTGGCGAAGATGACCCAGTCCATGGCCATGGCCTGGGGGTTCCGGGTCCCCGTGTATCCCAAGATCTCCGCCACGAGCACCACCCTGGCCGTTCTGAACAACCTGACCCGGAATCCCTACGCGGCAGGCCTCGCCATGGACGGGGAGGACGGCGGCACCGGGGCCGCTTACAACGTATCCATGAACACGATGGGCCATCCGATCGCCAGCAACATCCGGGACGCCTACCTGAACCTGGTAAAAGTCGGGAAACAGAATGAAATTCCCCTCTTCGCCGGCGGTGGCATCGGCAAGAACGGAAACCTCGCCGCCAACGCCGCCGCCCTCATCATGCTGGGGGCCAGCGGGGTCCAGATCGGCAAATACATCATGCAGGCCGCAGCGGGTTGTCTCGGCTCCGAGACGGACCGCTGCAACATATGCAACGTCGGCCTCTGTCCCAAGGGCATCACCTCACAGGATCCTCGCCTTTACCGTCGCCTGGACCCGGAGCAGGTCGCCCAGCGGGTCGTGGACACGTTTCTGAGCTTCGACACGGAACTGAAAAAGATTGTGGCCCCCCTGGGCCGCTCGACATCCTTGCCGATCGGCATGTCCGACGCCTTGGGCATCGCCGATGCGGCAGCGGCCGAGCGGCTCCGGATCAGCCACGTCATATAGCGAGAGGGAGCATCCATGCTGTATAAACCGACGATCGTCCTCCCCGGCGTGATCCAGGGCGTCCGGGTGGATTCCAGGGATCTGGAGGCGAACCTGCAAAAGGCCGTCCAGAACGGACACCGCTGCATCGAGGTCCACGCATACGGCCAGCACGGCATCGGCGGTCGCCTCTGGAAGGGCGGCGGAGACGAGATCATGATCCGCATCCTCGGCTCGTCCGGCCAGCGGGTGGGGTCCATGGGCTTTCCCAACACCACGATCGATGTCTTCGGCCCCGTTTCCGACGATGTCGGCTGGCTGAACGCGGGCGCGACCATCCTCGTCCGGGGCCATGCCACCAACGGGGCGGGCAACGCCATGGCCCAGGGCAGGATTTACGTCGCCGGCGACATCGGCGCCCGGGGCATGACCATGACGAAGCACAACCCCCGCTTTGCCCCCCCCGAGTTGTGGGTCCTGGGCAGCGCGGGAGACTCCTTCGCGGAGTTCATGGCCGGGGGAACCGCCGTGGTCTGCGGTCACGGCACGACGAGGATCGAGAACACCCTCGGCTACCGCCCCTGCGTCGGAATGGTGAGCGGCCGGATCTTTTTCCGTGGGCCCCATCGGGGATTCAGCGAGCAGGATGCCCGGCTTACCGAACCCGACGACGAGGATTGGCAGTGGCTTCTCGACAACCTTCTCACCTTTCTGAAGAACATCGGCCGCACGGAGCTCTATCCGGTCCTGATATCGGACCGCTCGGAATGGCACCTCCTTGTGGCCCGCAAGCCTTTTGAAAAGACGGGAAGCACGGCTCGGACGATGACACGGTTCGTCCGGGAAAGCTGGGACGGGGAACTTGGAAAAGGCGGCCTGATCGGCGACCTGACGGACATCCCCCGTTCGATGATCGACGTCATCGCCACCGGCGACCTGCGCCGCTACGTGCCCCACTGGGAAAACGAAAAACATCTCCCCCCGTGCCAGGCCTCCTGCCCGACGGGAATCCCCGTACAGAAGCGGTGGGCCCTGATCCGAAAGGGCCGGATGGCGGAGGCCGTGGACCTGGCGCTGACCTACACACCCTTCCCTGCCACCGTCTGCGGTCACCTCTGCCCCAACCTGTGCATCCAGGGATGCACCCGGCAAGCGGCCCGCCTTCCGGCACTGGACGTGGCTCTGCTGGGGAAGGCTTCCCTGGAGGCAAAGACGCCGTCTCCCGCCCCTTCGACCGGAAAGACCGTCGCCGTCATCGGCGGCGGGCCGGCGGGGCTATCCGCGGCCTGGCAGCTCTGGATGATGGGACATTCGCCGGTCATCTACGAGAGGGAGAAGCGGCTGGGAGGGAAGATCACCGCCACCATCCCCCGGACGAGAATCCCCGACGATGTAGTGATCCACGAACTCCAGCGGGTCCAGGAACAGATCCCAACGACCCACCTGAAAAAGCCTCTCACAAAGGAGGCGTTCCGGACCCTCAAGGGCAAGCACGACATCGTGGTCATCGCGCCTGGGGCCCAGAAAGCCAGGAAAATCCCCGTGCCGGGCAAGGAACGGGCCCTGGCGGCACTGGATTTTCTCAAAGACAGCAAGGAAGGGCAAGCCTCCGTGGGCGAGCGCGTGGTGATCATCGGCGCCGGCAACGTGGGGTGTGACGCCGCGGCGGAGGCCAGCCGGCTCGGAGCCCGGGAAATCACCCTGGTGGACATTCAGGAGCCGGCATCCTTCGGGCCCGAACGCCGGGAGGCCGAGGCCGCGGGGGCGCGCTTTCTCTGGCCGCGAATGACGAAGGCCGTCACGGAGAAGGGTGTGGAGCTGGCCGACGGCGAAGTCTTACCGGCGGACACCGTCATTATGGCCGTCGGCGACGCGCCGGACCTCGGGTTCCTTCCCGAGGACATCGTCCTGGAGAAGGGTTTCGTGGCCGTCAACGAGCGGTACCAGAGCTCCGATCCCCAGGTCTTCGCCATCGGAGACGCGGTGCGGCCCGGCCTCCTGACGGAGGCCATCGGGGCCGGCAGGATCGCCGCCCGGGCCATCGACGACCTGCTCCAGGGCCGGCAGGACACCTATGACCGTTTACCCGCCATTTCAACCTCGCGGGTGCACCTGGAGTACTACGACCCGCTGATCCCGACGGCGGGAGACCTGGGCAGCTGTTCCACCGCGTGTGCTTCCTGCGGCGCCTGCCGGGACTGCGGCCTCTGTGAAACCCTCTGTCCGGGCCAGGCGATTTCAAGGCGTAGCCTCGAGGGAGACTCCTACGAATATGTTGTGGACGGGGACCGCTGTATCGGCTGCGGGTTCTGCGCCGACGCCTGTCCCTGCGGCATCTGGGAGCTTGCAGAGAACGCCCCTATCGAATAATAACCATAATCAAGAGAGATATGGAGGAATTATGAAAAAGACATGCCCGATCACCGCAGCCGAAAGGAGTTACCCGGTGGCGAAGGAGAAGTCCGGCCCCGTATCGGAATACTACGGCGAGGACACCTTCAACATCCGGGTCATGAAGAACAAGCTGCCCGGGGACACCTACAACAAGATCATCGACGCCATCCACGAAAACACCATTCTCGATCTCGAGACCGCCAACACGGTGGCCCACGCCATGGCGAAGTGGGCCATCGAGAAGGGTGCGACGCATTTCGCCCACTGGTTCCAGCCCATGACGGGGATCACGGCGGAAAAGCACGATGCGTTCATCGATGTAACCGGGCCCAGCTCGGTTATCGAGCGCTTCTCCGGCAAGCAGCTGGTCCAGGGGGAGCCGGACGCCTCGAGCTTCCCCAGCGGCGGCATCCGGGCGACCTTCGAGGCCCGGGGCTACACGGCCTGGGACATGTCCTCCCCCGCCTTCATCCGGCGAAACGGCATCTCGACGACCCTGTGCATCCCGACAGCCTTCATCTCCTTCACCGGCCAGGCCCTCGACAAGAAAACCCCCCTCCTGCGGTCGAACCGGGCGGTCAGCAAGAGTGCCCTGAACATCCTGAAGCTCCTCGGAAGCAAAGACGTGAGGGGCGTTTTCGCGACCCTGGGACCGGAGCAGGAGTACTTCCTGATCGACGCGGACTACTACTACAAGCGCCCCGATCTCGTCATGGGAGGGCGGGCCATCGTCGGTGCCCCGCCGCCCAAGGGACAGGAACTGGAGGACCAGTATTTCGGCAGCATCAAGGAGCGCGTTTCCTCATACATGCACGACATGGAGGAAGAGCTCTTCAAGCTGGGCGTTCCCGCCAAGACCCGGCACAACGAGGTGGCACCCAGCCAGTTCGAGCTGGCGCCGGTCTTCGAGGAGGCCAACCTGGCGGTCGACCACAACCAGATCGTCATGGACACGATGCAGCAGGTGGCGAAGAAGCATCGCCTGGCCTGCCTGCTCCACGAGAAGCCCTTCGCGGGGATCAACGGCTCGGGCAAGCACCTGAACTGGTCGCTTTCCGACAACAAGGGGAACAACCTCCTGAATCCCGGGCAGACGCCGGAGGACAATATCCACTTCCTGGTCTTCCTGATCGCCGTCATCCGCGCCGTCTACAAGCACGCAGACATCATCAGGGCCTCCGTGGGGTCCTACGCCAACGATCATCGCCTGGGGGCAAACGAAGCGCCGCCGGCGATCATCTCCGTCTTCCTCGGTGACCAGCTCACCCGGATTCTCGGGGACATTGAGGCCGGCAAGGTGTCGAAGGCCTCCGACAAGGAGATCATCAACCTCGGCATCTCCTCGCTGCCCATCGTGAGCAAGGACAGCACCGACCGGAACCGGACATCGCCCTTCGCCTTCACGGGCAACAAGTTCGAGTTCCGGGCTGTCGGCTCCGCCCAGTCGATCTCTTTCCCGGCGACGGTCCTTAACACGATCGTTGCGGAAAGCCTCGATTACCTGGCCGAGAAAATCAAGGGACGGTGCGACAAGAGCGGGAATGTCAACCAGTGCGTCCTGGCCGTGATCCGGGAAGAGCTGAAGGACATCAAGCCGGTGCTCTTCAACGGCGACAACTACAGCCGGGAATGGGAAAAGGAAGCGGCGAAACGGGGCCTGCCGAACCACAAGACCACGCCGGTGGCCCTGAAGGCCCTGATCACTCCCAAGGCTTTGGATCTATTTGAAAAATATAAGGTTCTCTCCCACGTGGAGCTCAAGTCGCGCTACCTGATCCATATCGAGAGATACATCAAGGACCTGAGCATCGAGGCAAAGTGCCTGCAGAACATCTGCCTGAGCCAGATCCTCCCCGCCGCAACAAGCTACCAGAATCGGCTCTCGGAGGCGATCCTGGGCACGCGGGAGGCCCTGGGCAAGTCCGCGGATCTCAGCGCCCAGCTGGACCTGCTGAAAAAGTTGGCGGTGCTGGTGAACCAGGTCTACGCTACCAACCAGGCCATCCAGACCGGGGTCGAAAAGGCCTCGGCCGTTCACGACGAGCAGAAAAAGGCGGAAATGCTCTGCGACAGGGTCAAAACCAAAATGAACGAGTTGCGCGGGTATGTCGACGAACTGGAGATGCTGGTGGACGACGAGCTGTGGCCGCTGCCGAAATTCTGGGAGATGCTCTTCATCAGCTGATCGAACAGGGGGACAGGTTTCAACCCGTCCCCCTGTTCCGTAAACCTGTCCCCAGTTGCGCGTTGCACTGGCAGGCAAGATGAGATAAGGACGCCTACGGAATCCGGAAGGTGGACCATTCACCCCGGATCCCGTATGAGGGGCGGGAAATGCGAAGGGCACCGTTTGTGCTTTCGCCTTCCCGCCTTCCTGGTTTCTCACGGCCGGCAGTCAGCAGTGCGGGTGACAGATTTCAAATCTGCCCCCGGAGGCGATTCTTTCAGAAGTTGAGGTGTTTTTATGTCGCTCATGCGGCAGCGGACATCAGCCATTCTCGTCCTTGAAGACGGAAGCGTCTTCCCAGGCCATGCCTTTGCCGGCAGGGGCGAGGTCATGGGTGAGGTCGTCTTCAACACGGGCATGACAGGCTACCAGGAGGTCCTCACAGACCCCTCCTACAAGGGGCAGATCGTCTCCATGACCTATCCCCTCGTAGGTAACACCGGCATCAACCCGGAGGACATGGAATCCGCGGGGATCCACCTGGAAGGCTTCATCGTCCGGGAGTACCAGGAGCGGCCCAGCAACTGGCGGGCCGACCGGTCCCTCAAGACGTTTCTCGAGGCGAGCGGCAAGCTCGGCGTGGAGGGGATCGACACCCGGGCACTGACTCGGCGCCTCCGCCTGGACGGCTCCATGAAGGGCATCCTCACGACGGAGACCTCCGACACAGCCCTGCTTCTGGAGCGCGTGAAAGCCCACCCCGGCCTCGTGGGACGGGACCTGGTGCGGGAAGTGAGCTGCAGCGAGGCCTACCTGTGGCTGGACGGACGCCCGCAGGGACTTCCTCCGGACCTGCCGGCGGACCCGCAGCGCTTCCGGGTCGTTGTCGTGGACTGCGGCGTGAAATACAACATTCTCCGGCACCTGGAGGCGAGAGGCTGCCAGGTCCTCGTCGTTCCGGCCGCGTCGACGGGCGAGGAGATCCTCGCCTGGAACCCTGACGGCATCCTCTTCTCCAACGGCCCCGGCGACCCGGCGGCTCTTCCCTATATCGTCGACGCCGCCCGGCTTGTCCTCGGACGGGTGCCCGTCTTCGGCATCTGCCTGGGCCACCAGATCCTCGGGCAGGCGGCAGGGGGAAGGACGGCCAAGCTGAAGTTCGGGCACCACGGCATCAACCAGCCCGTCAAGAACCACCGTACGGGACGGATCGAAATCACGTCGCAGAATCACGGCTTCATCGTGGTTCCCGACTCCCTGACGGGAGCCCGGGAGGCGACCCACGACAACCTTAACGACACGACCTCGGAAGGCATCTTCTATGAAAACCGGCAGGCCTTCAGCGTCCAGTACCATCCGGAGGCCGCGCCCGGGCCCCACGACGCGGCCTACCTGTTTGACCGGTTTTTGGAAACCATGACCGCCAGGAGAAAGGCCCCATGATCCTCATCGTCGATTTCGGATCCCAGTATAACCAGCTCATCGCCCGGCGCGTCCGGGAACACCATGTCTACTGCCAGATCGAGCCGCCGGACCTTCCGCTGGAAAAGATCCGGGCCCTGAATCCCGAGGGGATCATCCTTTCGGGGGGCCCCGCCAGCATCTACGAGTCAGGCAGCCCCAAGGCGGACCCGGGGATTTTCAAGTTGGGAATTCCCGTCCTGGGCATCTGCTACGGCCTTCACTTCATGGCGGACGCTCTCGGAGGCGAGGTCATCCCGGCGAACAAGCGGGAGTACGGATTTGCCGAGCTTCGCATCCTGAAACCGGAAGGAATCTTCGCGGGCGTTCATCAGGATTCCCGCTGCTGGATGAGCCACGGCGATTCCATCGGCCGGCTCCCGAAGGGCTTCCGCATCACCGCCACAACACCCAGCACCCGGGTGGCCGCGGCGGAGGACCCGAAACGGCGCCTCTACGGCCTCCAGTTCCACCCCGAGGTCGTCCACACCCCGGAAGGCAAGCGGATGCTGGGCAATTTCCTCTTCGAAGTCTGCCGCTGCAAGCGCTCCTGGACCATGAAAAACTTCGCCCGGGACACCATCGCGGAGATCCGGGAGGAGGTCGGAGACCGGAAGGTCATCCTGGGACTGAGCGGCGGCGTGGACTCGTCGGTGGCCGCGATCCTCCTGCACCAGGCCATCGGCGAACAGCTCACCTGCGTCTTCGTGGACAACGGCGTTCTCCGGCACGGGGAGGCAGAAAGGGTCCAGGAAGTCTTCCGGAGCCACTACCGCGTGAAACTCCGCTTCGTCCGGGCGGGAAGGGAATTCCTGAAGAAGCTCAAAGGGGTAGAAGACCCGGAGCGGAAAAGGAAAATCATCGGCCGCACCTTCATCGACGTCTTCAACCGGGAAGCGGTCAAGATCAAGGGCGCCGAGTTCCTCGCCCAAGGTACTCTCTACCCGGACCTGATCGAATCGCGATCGGTCTTCGGCGGCCCCAGCGCGGTCATCAAATCCCACCACAACGTGGGCGGGCTCCCGAAGCGGATGAAGCTCCGGCTCGTGGAGCCCCTGAAGCACCTCTTCAAGGACGAGGTGCGTCTCCTGGGGAAGGAACTGGGCCTCCCGGAGGAGATGATCTGGCGGCAGCCATTCCCGGGCCCGGGCCTGGCCATCCGCATCATCGGCGAGGTGACGGAGCGCCGCCTGTCCGTCCTGCGCAAGTGTGACGTGATCTTCCTCGAGGAGATCCGGGCGGCCGGCATGTACCGCAAACTCTGGCAGTCCTTCACGGTTCTCCTGCCCGTCAAGAGCGTCGGCATCATGGGGGACCAGCGGACCTACGAGAACATCCTCGCCCTCCGGGCCGTCACCAGCGACGACGCCATGACGGCCGACTGGGCGCGCCTGCCCCACGATCTCCTGGGAAAGGTCTCCAACCGAATCATCAACGAAGTCCGGGGTGTCAACCGGGTGGTCTACGACATCAGCTCCAAGCCGCCCAGCACCATCGAGTGGGAGTAACCGTGCCCAAGCGCACCGACATCAAGAAAATCCTGATCATCGGCTCGGGTCCGATCATCATCAGCCAGGCCTGCGAGTTCGACTATTCGGGCACCCAGGCGTGCAAGGCCCTCAAGGAAGAGGGTTACGAGGTCGTCCTGATCAATTCGAACCCCGCCACCATCATGACGGATCCCGAAACGGCGGACCGGACCTACGTCGAACCCATCACCCCGGAGGCGGTGGCGAAGATCATCGCCCGGGAACGGCCCGACGCGCTCCTGCCCACCCTGGGGGGACAGACGGGACTGAACACGGCCGTGGCCGTGGCCGACATGGGCGTCCTCGACCAGTACGGGGTGGAGATGATCGGCGCCACCCGGGAAGTCATCCACAAGGCGGAAGACCGGGAAAAATTCCGCCACGCCATGGAGCGGATCGGGCTCCGGGTCCCCCGGAGCGGATTCGCCCGCTCCATGGAGGACGTCTTCCGCATCGCCACGGAGATCGGCTACCCCATCATCGTCCGTCCATCGTTCACCTTGGGAGGCACGGGCAGCGGCGTAGCCTACAACCGGGAGGAGCTCGCCCAGATGTCCAAGGCGGGCCTCGACGCCAGCATGATCCACGAGATCATGCTGGAGGAGTCGGCCCTGGGCTGGAAGGAATACGAGCTGGAGGTGATGCGGGACAAGGCGGACAACGTCGTCATCATCTGCTCCATCGAAAACCTGGACCCCATGGGGGTCCACACGGGCGAATCCATCACCGTCGCCCCCGCCCAGACCCTGACGGACCGGGAATACCAGGACATGCGAGACGCCGCGATCGCCATCATGCGGGAGATCGGCGTCGAGACCGGGGGCTCCAACGTCCAGTTCGCCGTCCATCCCCGGACGGGAGAGATGATCGTCATCGAGATGAATCCCCGGGTGTCCCGCTCCTCCGCCCTGGCCTCCAAGGCCACGGGATTCCCCATCGCCAAGATCGCCGCCAAGCTCGCCGTGGGCTGCACCCTCGACGAGATCCCCAACGACATTACCCGGGAGACGATGGCCTCCTTCGAGCCTTCCATCGACTACTGCGTCGTGAAGATTCCCCGCTGGACCTTCGAGAAGTTTCCCGAGACGGAGGACTTTTTGACCACGTCCATGAAGTCCGTCGGGGAGACCATGTCCATCGGCCGGACGTTCAAGGAGGCCCTCCAGAAGGCGGTACGGTCCCTGGAGATCGGGCGCTTCGGGCTGCTCCAGCCCCTCCCGACGGAGGGCATGAATCTGCGAGAGTTCTTCGCCCCGCGACTCCGGACGCCCAGTTCCCTGCGGTTGTTCTGGATCGCCAGCGCCCTCGCCCATGGTATGACGGTCGAGGATATCCACGATCTGACGAAGATCGATCCCTGGTTCCTCCACCCGATCCGGGAGATCGTCGAGGCAGAGCGGCTTCTCCCGGAGGCGGAACGGACGGCGGAGACGCTCCGGGAGGCCAAGCGGATGGGTTTTTCCGACCGCAGGCTGGCGGAGCTCTGGGGCACGAGCGAAGCGGACATCCGGCGGAGGCGCCGGGAAGAGGGAATCTTCCCCGTCTACAAGCTGGTCGATACCTGCGCCGCCGAGTTCGAGGCCTATACCCCCTACTTCTATTCGACCTACGAGACGGAAGACGAAACACGGCGCTCCGCGAACCCCCGGGTCATGATCCTCGGCGGCGGACCGAACCGCATCGGCCAGGGCATCGAGTTCGACTACTGCTGCGTACACGCTTCCTTCGCCCTCCGGGAGATGGGGATCGAGAGCATCATGGTGAACTCCAACCCGGAGACGGTCAGCACCGACTACGACACCTCCGACCGGCTCTATTTCGAGCCCCTGACCCTGGAGGACGTTCTCCACATCGTCCGGGCCGAAGACCCCCTGGGGGTCATCGTCCAGTTCGGGGGACAGACCCCCCTGAACCTGGCCCGGGGCCTGGAGGAGGCGGGGGTGAACATCCTCGGCACCTCCCCCGATGCCATCGACCGGGCGGAGGACCGGAAGCGCTTCCAGGAGATCGTTCACCGTCTGAATCTGCTCCAGCCCGCCAATGACACGGCCATGACGGCGGCGGAGGCCATCGCGGCGGCGGAGCGCATCGGTTATCCCGTGGTGGTGAGGCCCTCCTATGTCCTCGGCGGGCGGTCCATGGAGATCGTCTACGACGGTCAGACTCTGGAATCCTTCATGGAGCGGGCCATTCACATCTCCCCGGGGCATCCGATTTTGATCGACCAGTTCCTGGAGGACGCTGTCGAGGTCGACGTGGACGCCATCAGCGACGGAACCGAGACGGTCATCGGCGGCATCATGGAGCACATCGAGGAGGCGGGCATCCACTCCGGCGACAGCGCCTGCATCCTGCCGCCGCTGACGTTCTCCGAGGACATGATGACCCGGATCGAGAGGCAGACCCGGATGATCGCCGCGGAACTGGGCGTCGTGGGGCTCATGAACATCCAGTACGCCATCAAGGACGGGGAGCTCTTCGTGCTGGAGGTGAACCCCCGGGCCTCCCGGACGGTTCCCTTCGTCAGCAAAGCGATCGGCATCCCCCTGGCCAAGGTGGCCACCAAGGTGATGATGGGCAAGTCCCTGGAGGAACTCGGATTCACGAAGCCCCTGCGTCCGGAGCATATCTCCGTCAAGGAAGCGGTCTTCCCCTTCAGCCGCTTCCCCGGCGTTGACGTCATCCTGGGACCGGAGATGAAATCCACCGGGGAGGTCATGGGCATCGATTCGTCCTTTGGGATGGCCTTCGCCAAGTCCCAAATGGCCGCGGGGTTCCGGCTGCCCCTGGAGGGCCGGGTCTTCATCAGCGTCCACGACCTCCACAAGGACCGAATCGTTCCCATTGCACGGTCCTTCCAGGAGATGGGGTTTCAGCTCGTCGGAACCCGGGGAACAGCGGCCTACCTGCACGATCACGGGGTTCACGTCTGGCCCGTCCACCGGATCAGCGAGGGCCGCCCCAACGTCCTGGACCATCTCAAGAACGGGGACATCCAGCTCATGATCAACACCAGCGTGGGCCGGAGAGCCAGCGCCGACGCCACGGCCATCCGGCGGGGAGCGCTCCTGTACAATGTCCCCTATTCGACCACGCTCGCCGGCGCCCGGGCCACCAGCGAGGCCATCCGGGCCCTCCGGGAGCGGGACTGGAGTGTGGCGCCGCTGCAGGAATACCACGGCAAAAGCCGCGCCGGGACAGGCTCCGGAAAGAAGGCATAGCGTGAAAGGAAACAGGATGGGACAGCCGGACCGGCACGAAGGGAAACCCCGGGAAGAGTGCGGTGTGTTCGCCGTCTACGGACACCGGGAGGCAGCGCGGGTCACCTATTTCGGGCTCTTCGCCCTCCAGCACCGGGGTCAGGAAAGCGCCGGCATCAAGGTGGCCGACGGCTGCCGGGTCTGGGGACACAAGGGCATGGGGCTGGTTTCCGAAGTCTTCCACGAGGGAACCCTGGCGAAACTGGCGGGGTCCCTGGCCATCGGGCACGTCCGCTACTCAACCACCGGCTCGTCGACCCTCTCGAACGCCCAGCCTTTTCTCGTGCACCACGGGGAAGAGTATTACGCCATCGGCCACAACGGGAACCTCACGAACGCCCAGGCCGTCCGCCACGAGCTCGAGATGCAGGGGTCCATCTTCCAGTCCACCATGGACACGGAGATCATTGTCCACCTGATGGCCCGGCACATCCGGGATGGAATCGAGGCGGCCCTTTCCCACGCCCTGTCGCGGGTTGAAGGCGCCTACAGCCTGGTGATGCTGACCCGGAACATGGTCATCGCCGCCCGCGACCCCCGGGGATTCCGCCCCCTGTGCCTCGGCCGCCTCGGCGACGGCTGGGTCGTCGCTTCGGAGACATGCGCGTTCGACCTCGTGGGAGCCCAGTATGTACGGGACATCCGCCCGGGGGAAATCCTCATCATCGACGAACACGGCCCCCGCAGCATCATGCCCTTTCCACAACTCCGGCAGGCCCGCTGCATCTTCGAACTGATCTACTTCGCCCGCCCCGACAGCCAGGTCTTCGGCCAGAACGTCTATCTGTGCCGCAAGCGCCTGGGCCGGCAGATGGCCCTGGAGTACCAGCCCGACGTGGATTTCGTGATGCCCTTTCCGGACTCGGGGAATTATGCGGCCCTGGGCTACGCGGAAGGGAGCGGCATTCCCTTCGAGATGGGCATGATCCGCAACCACTACGTCGGCCGGACCTTCATCCAGCCGACCCAGACGGTCCGGGACTTCGGCGTACGGGTGAAACTCAACCCCGTGCGTCCGCTCATCGCGGGACAGCGCGTCCTGATCGTCGAGGACTCCATCATCCGGGGCACGACCAGCCGCAACCGGGTCCGGAACCTGCGGGACAACGGCGCGCTGGAGGTCCACATGGCCGTCAGCTGCCCGCCGACCCGGCATCCCTGCCCGTACGGCATCGATTTCTCTTCAAAAGGGGAGCTTCTGGCCGCCGAAATGGCCGAGATGGAAGAGATCGCCCGCTTCGTGGGCCTCGATTCCGTCCACTACCTCTCCGTGGAGGGCATGGTCGCAGCCACGGGCATGGAGGCCGACGGCTTCTGCCTTGCCTGCTATACCGGGGACTACCCTGTCACCCCTCCCGAGACCTTTGGCAAGTACTGCCTGGAGACGCCGGATCCGATTCAGCTGACCCTCATTCCATAGGATTCCACAGCCCGACATCAGGGAGACGCACAGCGCACCGCATGGGCGCGGTCGTAATTCTCCGATTCCCCTTGACCATTCAGAGCAAAACATATTAAGAAATCACTATAAATACACTGCATCCAGTTGGGATAGAGGCCGAATACCCGTTCATTGCGATCCGTCCGCCGGGACCGGGACCTTCCTTCCAGCCTCGATCCCACCGACCCCGCAAAGCGTTTCCGACAATCCATGCAAGAAGTCACGCGGATCGGGAGGTCCCATGAAGGACGAACGTAAAACCAGGATGCAGCTCCTGGAAGAACTGAACGCCCTCCGCCGGCAACTCGCCGCATCGACAGACGACGCCCCTTTCCTCGAACAATCCCCTCTCGGCATCCTGGTCTATCAGGACGACCGGTTCGTCGTTGTCAATCCCGCCCTGGAAGAAATGACAGGGAGAACCGGAGAGGAACTCCTGGCGCTTTCCCGATCCGACATGGACGGAATCCTGCATCCGGAGGACCGCACCATTGCCTGGGAACGCTTGACCGGCCGGTTCCAGGGGAAGCCCCTATCCTCGCCCCACCGGTTCCGGATCGTTCGTCCGGACGGAGGCGTTCTGCCGGTAGAGGCCTTCTCCAACACAACCGTCTACCAGGGCAGACCCGCCGTTCAGGTCTATCTCGTCGATATCACCGAACGCTGGAGGACAGAGGAGGCCCTGCAGGCATCGGAAGAAAAGTACCGCAACCTGGCAGAAAACGCCAACGAGGCCATTTTCGTGGCCCGGCACGGCCAGATCCTCTACATCAATCCAAAATCGACGGAAATTGCAGGTTACTCGAGAGAAGAGTTTCTGTCCCGATCCTTCCTGGAATTCATCCATCCGGACGACCAGGGGATGGTCGTCGAACGGCACCTTCAGCGCCTGACCGGGGAGGTCCCCGCGTCCTACACCTACCCCTTCCGGATCATCACCAAGTCAGGCACCGTAAAGTGGGTGGAGCTCAACGGCGTCCGGATCGACTGGGAGGGAGAGCCGGCGACTCTGAATTTCCTCAGCGACATCACGGGGCGCCGCATGGCGGAGGAGGCCCTGCGGGAGAGCGAAGGACGTCTGCGGGCCCTCTTCGATTCCATCGAGGATTTTGTCTTCATCAAGGATGCTGATCGGCGGTACGCCCTGGTGAATGCGTTTTTCCGGAAGCGATTCGGGATCGAAGACGTACGATTTCTCGGCAAAAAGGACCAGGACATCGACATCTTCGACAATCCGGGCGATACGATTCATACCATCGAAGAGACGGACACCCGGGTGCTGGCGGGAGAATGCGTTGAATACGAGCTGACGCACCGCATCCAGGAAACCTGCATCACCTTCCATGTCATCAAGACCCCCATCCGGGACGAAGAGGGAAGCGTAGCGGGAATCTGCGGCATTTCCCGGGACGTCACGGAGCGCAGGCGGATCGAGGAGAGCCTGCGCATCTCCGAGGAAAATTACCGGCACATTTTTGAACATGCAGCCGAAGGGATCTTCCAGAGCACGCCCGACGGGCGCTACCTTCAGGTGAACCCGGCGCTGGCCAGGATGTGCGGTTATGAAACGCCGGAAGAAATGGTCCATGACGTAACGAACATCGCCACCCAGGTCTATATGGATCCGCTGGACCGGGAGCATTTCAAGGAAAACCTGGAGCGGGAAGGCGTTGTCCGAAACTTCGAGTTCCGGATCCGCAGGATAGACGGGGATGTGTTCTGGGTGTCCATGAATGCGAATTGCGTTCGGGATCCTTTCGGACGGATTCTCTGCTACGAAGGAATCATGGAAAACATCCATGCCCGCCGGCAGGCGGAGGACGCCCTCCGGGAATCACAGCAGCGGCTGGCCGACATTATCAGTTTCCTGCCCGATGCAACACTGGCCATCGACACGGACAGAAAGGTCATCGTCTGGAACCGGGCCATTGAGGAAATGACGGGGATTCCGGCCTCGGAAATGATCGGCCGGGGGGATTATGCCTATACGATTCCGTTCTACGGCGAGCGCCGCCCCCTGCTGATGGATCTGGTCTGGGAGGACAACACCGAGCTTGAGGCCCTCTACTCCCACGTCCGCAGAGACGGAAACGCCATCACCGCGGAAGTCTTCTCTCCCACCCTGTACGGCGGCCGGGGCGCCCATATCTTCCTGAAGGCCTCGCCCCTCCATGACCGGGACGGCCGGATCATCGGCGCCATCGAATCCATCCGCGACATCAGCGAGCGCAAACGGATGGAGGAGATCCAGCAGCAGAGCGAGGAGCGGTATCGGACCATTATCGAAAACATCGAGGACGGCTACTTCGAAGTGGATCTGGCCGGGAACTTTGTCTTTTTCAACGAGTCCATGCGGAAAATCATGGGTTTCGAGCCGGAAGAAATGCCCGGCTTGAACTACCGGAAATTCGCGGACGAAGAGAACGTACGCAAGGCCTACCGGATCTTCGACGGCATCCTCCGGACGGGCGCCCCCGTGAGCCGCTTCGAGAGCGAGATCGTCCGCAAGGACGGCGACTTGAGGACGCTGGAGATGTCGGCCTCCCTGATCCGGGACGGCGAAGGGAACCCGACGGGTTTCCGGGGAGTAGCCCGGGATACGACGGACCGCAAGCGGGCCGAGGAGGCCATCCGGGAAATGGCGTACCACGATCCCCTGACGGGACTGCCGAATCGAAAGCTGTTCACGGACCGCCTGGAGATGGCCCTCGCCCGGGCCGAGCGGGAGGAAGGAGTCCTTGCCGTCCTGATGATGGACCTCGACCGCTTCAAGGACATCAACGATACGCTCGGGCATTCCGTCGGCGACGAACTCCTGATCGCTGTCGGCTCGCGCCTGAAGGGTCTCTTCCGGAGGGTGGACACGGTGGCCCGCTTCGGCGGCGACGAGTTCGTCATCCTGCTGCCGGAAGTGCGGGGCGACGAAGATACCCTTTGGATCTGCCAGAAGGCCGTGGAGGCCATCCGGGAGCCCTTCATCTGCGGAAACCACGTCCTGGAGGTCACCACCAGCATCGGTGCGGCCCTTTATCCCTCCCACGGCACCGACATGAACATGCTGCTCCGGAACGCCGACGTGGCCATGTACAAGGCCAAGCGGGCGGGAAGGAACCGCTGCGCATTTTTCAGCGGCTGACCGCCGGCTTGCGGCTGAGCCGGGCGGGAAACGGCCGCAACGTGCCCTCTCACGGTCTCCCGGAACGAGCCGCCCGCCGCGGGCGCAACATCATGTTGCCGGACCGCTCCGGTCCGCTCCCGCGGTGATGCTCTCGTGATTCCACTGGTCGGGTTTCCTGCCCGTTACGCCCTCGTAGTATTTCTGGATCTCCGCCATGTCCCGGTCGATGTTCCCCGTGGGATGAAACAGGGGCCCCAGTCCTCCGACCTTGCGGCGATAATCCATGAACCCCAGGACGATGGGCACGCCTGCGCCGTGGGCGATGTGATAGAATCCCGTCTTCCAGTAGCGGACTTTTTTCCGGGTCCCCTCGGGAGGAATGATCATGGCCATCGTCTCCGAGATCCGGAACCGTTCAATGGACTGGGCCACCAGGTTGGTCGAGCGTGTCCGGTCCACCTCGATCCCCCCGAGCCAGCGGCAGATCGGACCCATGATCCCCCGGAACAGGGTGTGCTTGCCCATCCAGTAAACCTTCAGGCGGAAGGCGAAGGCGAGCATCAGAGTCAGGGGGAAGTCCCAGTTGGACGTGTGGGGGGCCGCTATGACCACGTATTTCGGTATTTCCGGCCGGTCCCCTTCTTTCTTCCAGCCCGCTGCCCTGAGCAGGAAGAGAGACAGGAAATAGAACACCTGCTTCACGACGGGCGTATCGAACATGGTTCTCGGCATGTCCTGCTCCTTCGCGGACGAATTGGTCGCCTCCCGTGAGGGCTCCGGCACAGGGAATGCGGCGGCATCGGCCTCCGTTGCGGCATGGGGTTGCAACTCCATGGATTGTTTCCCTCCTCTTTCTATCCGTTCGTTATTCCATGTTCTCGCAGCGGACCGGCGCGGGTTCCCCGAAGCCGTCGAACGGCCCGCCCCCGGGAACGGCCTTCCTTCCAATGGTCCAGCCGGAAGGGCATACCATAGCGTGTGCAAAGAGCCTGCTTTGCGTCACTTCACCCGGTCTTATTGACGATGGAATTTCCCTCCAGACGGCCGTCTTATCCGAACGGCCCCGGGGTGTCAATTCGGAAAGGATAACATTCGGGAAAAAGGAAGCAACGGGGAAAAAGATGGAGGAGAGAGAGGCACCCGATCCCGGGGATGCGGATACGGGAACCCCTCCTTTGGTGCCGTTCGTGCGGTTGCCCGGCGGATTGAAGAAGCGGTTTGCCGGGTGGAACGCTCAGCGTCTGTGGTGCGCCGTCCGTCAGCCGATGGCCTCCCCGCCCCGCTCACCCGTTCGGATGCGGAGCGTCTCGGCCAGGTCCAGGATGAAGATCTTGCCGTCCCCCACTTCACCGGTCCGTGCACTCTCGATGATGGCCCGGACGGCAGGCTCGACAAAGTCCTCGTTCACGGCAATCTCCAGCTTCACCTTCTTCAGGAGACTGCCCGCCTCACGGACGGCTCCGCGATACACTTCCGTCACGCCTTTCTGACGGCCCCGGCCCAGCACGGTGGAGACGGTCACAAGGGGGATCTGCACATCTTCCAGGGCCTTCATGACCTCATCCAGTTTATGGGGCTGAATGATGGCTACAATGTATTTCATGCCAAACCTTCCTTTCTATTCAATAACCGTGTAGGCCGCTTCGCTCTGCTGAGTCAGGTCGAGGCCGATGGTCTCGTCCTTTTCCGGAACGCGCATGCCGATCAGGGCGTCCACTACCTTGAAGAGGATCCAGGTCATGACGCCGGCAAAGAGCGGGGCTACCGCCACCATGATCAGCTGCGGCCAGAGCTGCCCGCCACCGAAGAACAGTCCGTCCGCACCCGCAGCGTTGACTGCCTTCTCGGCGAAGAGCCCCGTCGCGATAGTGCCCCAGATCCCGCCGACGCCGTGAACCCCGAAAGCGTCCAGCGCATCGTCATAGCCCAGTTTTGCCTTGACCACGGCCACCGCGACATAGCAGAAGACCGCCACCAGGATGCCGATGAAAATTGCATTCATGGGATTCACGAATCCGCAGGCCGGTGTGATGGCAACGAGTCCGGCCACGGCTCCTGTCGTCGCGCCCAGGACCGTCGGCGCCCCGTGCTGCTGCCACTCGATGAGCGCCCAGGTCAGTCCCGCCGCCGCCGTGGCAATGTGGGTCGTCACGAAGGCGTTGGCCGCCAGCTCGTTCGCTCCCAGGGCGCTGCCGGCATTGAAACCGAACCAGCCAAACCACAGGAGGGCTCCACCCATCACGGTAAAGGGCAGGTTGTGGGGCCGGAAGGGAGATTTCCGGTAGCCGAGACGTCTGCCCAGAAGCAGGCACAGGACCAGGGCGGAGACGCCTGAACTGACGTGAACGACGATGCCCCCGGCAAAATCCAGCCCCCCCAGGTTCCTCATCCAGCCGCCGGTGCCCCACACCCAGTGGGCCAGCGGGTCGTAAACGAGGGTCGTCCAGAGAAGCGTGAAGACCAGGAACGCGGAGAATTTCATCCGCTCGGCAAAGGCTCCGATGATCAGGGCCGGTGTGATGACGGCGAACATGGCCTGGAAGATCATGAAGACCATGTGGGGAATCGTCGCCGCATAGTCCCCGTTCGGCTGGCCTCCCACGGATTTCAGGCCCGCCCACTGGAGCCCCCCGATGATCCCCGAACCCGTGTCGGGCCCGAAGGAAAGGGAGTAGCCGAACAGCACCCACTGCAGACTGATGACGCACATGACAATGAAGCATTGCATCAGAATCGACAGAACGTTCTTTCGCCGGACCAGCCCCCCATAAAAAAAGGCCAGCCCGGGTATCGTCATGGCAAAGACCAGGACCGTGGAAATCAAAACCCACGCGGTATCACCCGTATTCATGATTACACCTCCCATGCAGTAAAAATCGGGGGTCACCCCTGATTGAATCCAGAATTGCAAAGGATGCGCCAACCACGAGCAGAGCCTCTAACCACATGATAAAAGATATTGTTTTCTGGATACGCCGGGTGTCGGGCGCGCAGAGAAGGCACATTTATGTACCATACAGCCGATCGAGCACGAATTCGTGCATTCGATTCCGTCGACCCGAAGCCGTTCTTGCAGATTGACGGACCGGCGAAACAACGGTATGAAGAATTCCACCGGCGGTTCCCCGCCGTTTTTTTAAACGGAGGACTTCGGAATGATTCCCTTTTTTAAAATGAGCGGCAGCGGCAACGACTTCATCCTCATCGACAACCGGGAGCATGCCGTCGAGGCGGCCCTTGGCCCTGTGCCGGTCTTGGATTTCGTTCGCTCGATCTGCCGGAGGGTGGCCTCCGTGGGGGCCGACGGCCTGATTTTGATCGAGCGGTCCGACCGCCATGCTTTCCGCTGGCGCTTTTTCAACGCCGACGGAAGCGAAGTGGAAATGTGCGGCAACGGGGGCCGCTGCGCCGCCCGGTTTGCCTTTCTGAAGAAGATCGCCGGCCCCTCAATGTCCTTCGAGACGGCGGCGGGCGTCATCGACGCCCGGGTTTCCGGCGACATCGTCAAGCTTCGCCTCACCGACCCGACGGACCTTCGCCTGGGGGAATCCCTCCCCCTCGGCGGCCGGAATCTGGACACCCACTTCGTCAACACCGGCGTGCCCCACGTGGTTCATTTCGTCGAGGAGCTCGATGCCTTCGACGTCTTCGGCACGGGACGGGCCATCCGCTACCACGAGCACTACGCACCCAGGGGAACGAATGCCAATTTCGTCCGGTTGATCGACCGCCGCACGATCCAGGTCCGCACCTACGAGCGGGGCGTCGAGGACGAAACCCTCGCCTGCGGCACCGGATCGGTGGCCTCCGTCCTGATTGCCGCCGCCCGGGGGCTGGTGGAGTCTCCCGTCGACGTTCGGGTACAGAGCGGCGAGGTCCTGAAAGTCCATTTTGAGCGGGAGGCGAACGGCTTCTCCAGGGTCTACTTCGAGGGACGGGTCCAGGTGATCTATGAGGGAACGATCTGGGAGGAGGCCTACCGAAGCCTGGCGGCACAAACCGCAGCCGCGGGACTTCCGTCGGACAACTGAAGCGGCGGCCGGGCTTCCGGGCCATCGCGAACCACCGGTTCCATTCAACCATATCAAAGGAGGACAGAGAACCTTGCAGACTGCCGAAAGACTGACCAAGATCCCCCCTTACCTCTTTATGGAACTTCGCAAAAAGATTGCAAAGGCAAAGGCCGACGGCGTCGATGTCATCAGCCTGGCCATCGGCGACCCCGTGGAGCCCACGCCGGAGCCGATCATCGACGAGCTGTGCCGGACCGCCCGGGACCCGGAGAATCACCGGTATCCCACCGACGAGGAAAAGGGCATGCTGGCCTTCCGTCAGGAAATCGCCCGCTGGTATGCCGATCGTTACGGGGTGACGCTGGACCCGGCCACGGAGGTGCTGGGCCTCATCGGCTCGAAGGAGGGGTGCCACCACTTCGTCCTGGCCTGCATCAACCCCGGCGACATCGTCCTCATGACGGACCCGGGCTACCCGGCCTACCGGGCCAGTATCCTCATGGGGGGCGGCGAGCCCTGGAATGTGCCGATCCTCAGGAAGAACGGCTACCTGCCGGCCTTCGAGGACATCCCCACGGATGTGGCGAAGAGGGCAAAGGGAATGTTCCTGAATTATCCGAACAACCCCACCGGCGCCTGCGCCACCCGTGAGTTCCTGAATCGCCTCGTGGAATTCGCCCGCTCCTGGGACATCGCCGTCTGTTACGACAACCCCTACAGCGAGATCCTTTTCGAAGGACAGGAGCGCATCAGCTTCCTCATAGCCGAGGGGGCGAAGAACGTAGGTGTCGAGCTCAACTCCCTGTCCAAGCCTTTCAACATGTGCGGCTGGCGGATCGGCATGGCCATGGGAAACCGGGAGATCCTCGCCGCCATCAGCAAGGTCAAGGAGAACACCGACTCGGGGATCTTCAACCCCATCCAGTTCGCCGGCATCCATGCCCTGAAGAACGAGGTCTCCTCCATCGGGCACATGCTGGACGTCTACGGGTTCCGGCGGCAGATGGTGCTGGACGCCCTTGCAAAGATCGGAATCCGCTTCGACGCCCCCAGGGGCACCTTCTACCTGTGGGTTCCCGTCCCGGAGGGAATGACGTCCATCGAGTTCACCAACCGGCTCTTCGACAAGACGGCCGTCGTCGTGGCCGCGGGAACGGCCTACGGCCAATATGGCGAGGGCTATGTCCGGATCTCTCTCACGGTTCCCAACCAGCGCCTCAAGGAGGCCATGGAACGGATCGTCCGGGAATTCGCATAACCGGACTGCAAGGAGGCGTCCGATGAGCAGGATCATCGAATTCGTCCGTAATTATCACGATCACAGCACCCGGAACGGGTTTCAGTTCGAGTTCGCCTGCGACCGGTGCGGAAAGGGCTTCCGGACGGAGTTCCGCTCCTCCGTCGTGGGAACGGCCTCGGGCATGCTCGACAAGGTCGGCGGAATGCTCGGGGGCCTCCTCGGCAACGCCGCCAACCTGACGCAGGACCTGCGGTCCGCCGCCTGGACGAAAGCCCGGGACGAGGCCTTCGAGGAGGCCGTGAACGAGATCAAGCCCCAGTTCGTCCAGTGCCCGCGCTGCTCCTCCTGGATCTGCCGGCAGGGCTGCTGGAACACAAAAAAGGGCCTGTGCAAGCACTGCGCCCCGGACCTGGGGGTCGAGATGGCGGCGGCCCAGGCGAGCAAGTCCGTCGAGGAGGTCTGGGCCCACGCCGCCATGGCGGAGGAAGACAAGAAACTGGCGAAAGAACATTGGCGGGAGGGTATCCGGGCCACCTGCCCTCAGTGCGAAGCACCTCTTTCGGGAAACGTCAAGTTCTGCCCCGAATGCGGCGCCGCGATCAAAGCGAAGCGGTTCTGCACGGGCTGCGGGGCCGAGATGTCCGGACCGGTGAAATTCTGCCCCGAGTGCGGCGCGAAGCAGGGCTGAGGAGGATCCCGTGGCGAGTCTCCTGGACCGGACCTATGCCGCCTGGTCGAACCGGAGGCTCTTCTTCCGCCACGGGTGGGGGGATCTCACCCTCCTGGAGGAGGCCCTCCGGGAAGACGACGACCCCGGGCCCGTGAGCGCCATTCACCCCGTCTGGGAGGACGTCCGCGAGGAGGGCGAAGCCCTTTTGAAACAGGGGTCCTTCCCCAGCCCGTTTCTTCATCCCAATCTTCCCGCCAAAAGCCGGACCACCTATGTGGAGCTTGTCCTGCCCCGGGACTGGAGCCGGCGGACGCCCGTCTGCCTGCACTTCGCCGCCACCGGCGACGAGGGCTTCGAGCGCCGGCGCAAGGCCCTGGCTCTGCCCCTGATCCGGTCCGGAATCGGCTCTCTCATCCTGGAAAACCCCTACTACGGACGCCGCCGCCCCCCGGGCCAGCACAGCAAGATGCTGAACGTCTTCTCCGACCTCTGGCTCATGGCGGGGGCCACGATCGCCGAAGGACGATCGCTCGTGGACTGGCTGCGCCGCGAGGGATTCGAGCGGCTGGGCGTCTGTGGCATCAGCATGGGCGGGTCGATGGCCGCCCGGACGGCGGCCCTGGACTCGGAGCCGCTGGCCGTGACGGCGCTGATCACTCCCCACTCGGCCACCGCCGTGTTCACCGAGGGGCTCCTGAAGAACTACTGTGCCTGGGACGTCCTGAACCGCCAGCTGGACGGGCACGGGAACGCCATGGAGCGGATGCGGGAAATCCTGGATCATACCGACATCCGGCGCCTGCCGCCGCTTCGCCGGCCCGAGGCGGCCTTTCTCGTCGGCGCCCAGGCTGACGCTTACATCTCCCGGGAATCCGTCGAGAACGTCCACCACCACTGGCCCGGCTCGACCCTGACCTGGGTGCCGAGCGGCCACGTGGGGGCCTTTCTGTTCCACCGGGACCTCTGGGTCGAGGCCGTCCGGAAATCCTTTGCCCGGCTATGAACGTCTTCGTCCGACCGGCATCCTACGACTGGCCGCATCTCAAGGAGGAATTCGACGCCCTGATGGACCGCCTGGGCGGCCGGGAGGCCATCCGAAAAGGAATGCGGGTCCTCGTCAAGCCGAACCTCCTGTCGGCGGCAAAGCCCGGCCAGGCCGTCCTGACCCATCCGCTCGTCGTCCGGGCCGCCGTGGAGTACATCCTGGAGCGGGGCGCCCGTCCCGAGGTCGGGGACAGCCAGGCCATCGGCTCCTTCGACCGGATCCTCCGGGAAAACGGGATCGACCAGGCCCTGGAAGGCCTTCCCGTGACCGTCCGCGAGTTCCGCGATTCCGTTCCTGTCGACGTGGGACCGCCCTTCGGAAAGATCGAGTTGGCCCGGGAGGTCCTGACGGCGGACACAATCCTGAATCTGCCGAAGCTCAAGACCCACAGCCAGATGGCGATGACGCTGGGCGTGAAAAACCTCTTCGGATGCGTCGTAGGGTACCGCAAGGCCGAATGGCACCTGCGGGCGGGAGTGGACCGGGATCACTTTGCCCGGCTCCTCGTGCGGATCGCCCGGACCGTCCGGCCGGCGTTCACGGTCCTGGACGGGATTCTGGCGATGGAGGGAGAGGGACCCGGAAGGAGCGGCACTCCCCGGGCGCTCGGTGTTCTGATGGCCGCCACGGACCCTTTCGCCCTGGACGAGGCGGTCTGCCGCATCGTGGGGCTCCAGCCGGAGAAGCTCCCGACCTGGCGGTCGGGGCAGGAGTTGGGACTGCCCGGGGAGGAGGTCGCCATCGACGGGGAAACGCCGGAGGTCCGGGGATTCCGGATCCCCGGAGCGGAGCCCCTCCTCTTCGGAAGCGCGTCCATGAACAGCCTTGTCCGGCGCCACCTGCTGCAGCGGCCCGTGTGCGATCCGGAATCCTGTACGCTCTGCGGCATCTGCCGGGACATGTGTCCGGCAAAGGCCATCACGGTTGAAGAAGCGGGGCTCCGCTTCGACTACGACGCCTGCATCCGCTGCTACTGCTGCATCGAGGTCTGCCCCCGCGGCGCCCTCCGGACGGCGGAGCCCCTCATGGGCCGCATGCTCCGCCCGGTGGTGAAACGGCTGGTTTGAATATGCGAGGAAGGGGAGCGGATTTCAAATCCGCTCCCCTTCTTTTCTTTTATTCTTTTTTTAAGCAACCCGGCGTCCCTGGCTGAGAAGCCGACTCGCAGGAGAGGGCTTCCCTCGCGCTCAGAAGAGTTTTTTCGACCCTGCAGCGTCTCCTCCGCTGCAAAGTCATAACTCGCGCCTGCGGCGCTCAGACAGATGACTTTGCGGGCGCTGCGCTGCGACGGCAGGGTGCCCCGAAAAAGCCTCTATTCGCGCTCCGGGAAGCCCCACTCCCCGCCATCCGCGGGGGCGCGGCCGGGGGTTCCCAGAGGAGCAATCAGGAGAATTTTCCACCCGGATGGCTGCTCGGTCGGATAATGCACTCCGCGGAAAATTCTCCGCGACGGCGGGAATCCCCGTGACAGCCCCCGCGCCACAATGCAAAAAGAAAGAAAAAGGAGGAGCGGATTTGAAATCCGCTCCCCTTCTCGCTCATTGGAACCGGCACAACGAAGCATCCGGGCATTTTCCGGGCACGCCCTCAGATGTTGAATCGGAACTGAATAATATCGCCGTCTTGAACGACGTATTCCTTCCCCTCCAGCCGCAGCTTTCCCGCCGCCTTCACGGCCGTCCAGGATTTCCCGGAGGTCTCGAACTCTTCGAAGTGAATCACTTCGGCTTTGATGAAACCCCGCTCGAAGTCCTTGTGAATCGCCCCGGCCGCCCGAGGCGCCTTCGTCTCCGTTGGGATGACCCAGGCCTTCACCTCTTCCTTGCCGATGGTGAAGAAGGAAACGCGGCCCAAGAGTGAAAACGCCGCCCGGATGACCCGTCCAAAGGCCGGCTCTTCAAGGCCCAGGGGGTCCAGGAACTCCTTCTGTTCTTCCGGCGAGAGGCCCGCCAGGTCGGCCTCGAGCTGGCAGCAGATCCCGATGACCGGCGACGACAGGGCCGCCTTCTCCCGAAAGGCCTCCGCCAGGGCCAGATTGTCTTCAGCCGTATTGATCACCACGAGTTCGGGACGGATCGTCCAGAAGGAAAAGCTGCGGAGGGAGAAGGCCTCTTCCTCGGAAAATCCCGCCTCCCGCAGCGGGAGTCCCGCCTCCAGCCGTTCCCTGGCCCGGGGAAGGATGGCCAGATGGAGCTGATCCAGCGGCTTCATGGCCGTTCGGGACATTTTCCGGAGCTTCTCGAGGCGGTTTTCGACGACCATCAGGTCCGAGAGAACTAGGTCGTCTTCGAGGCGGCGGTAGGAGGCGATGACCTCGTCGACCTCGGGAATCGTAAAGCCATCCACCACGTGCAGGAGGCCGTCAGCCCCGCTCAGGCTCTGCCGCAGCGTCTCCCAGGCCTTCTCGCCCGCTGCGTGGACGTCGGTGACGGGGATCCGGGCCGGAACCGCCTTGAGTTCGGGAAAGACGGCGGCCAGGCGGTCGAAACGCGCGTCCGGAACCGTTGCCTGTCCCCGGACGACCGTCTCGCCGTGGAGTTCCCGGCTTTTCGTCCCGGTCATGATCTCGAAGAGGGTGCTTTTTCCGCTCTGAGGAAGCCCGACAATGCCGATTTCCATTGTGAAACCCCCATTTTCTTGGCCTTATAGCAAGCGCTCCGGCCCCGTGGCAAGGAGAATCCAGACAGAGGAGCCTCAACGCCCGGGAGTTGGTCAGCAATCCGGCCGACGATCAGGAGCCATTCCCCGGGACGGCATGGAAAAAGCCGATTTTCCGCAAGGGGTTTTTTCAGGAGAAGAGCGATGAGACCAGCAGGCCCGCCGAGAGAGCGATCAGCCCCGCCACGGCGACCCAGGAGAGGACGTTCATGACGGGACCGTTGATGTGCTCCCCCATGATTCCCCGGTCGTTGACGAGGAGCAGCATGGCCACGAGGATCACCGGCAGGAGAATCCCGTTGATGACCTGGGAATAGTACATGATGGCGATGAGGGGAATGTCCGGCAGCAGGATGATGCCGGCCCCCAGGATGATCATCAGGGAATAGAGGCCGTAGAACTGGGGGGCGTCCATGAACTTGTGGTCGATCCCGGACTCCCAGCCGAAAGCCTCGCAGACCGTGTAGGCCGTGGAGAGCGGCAGGATGGACGCGGCAAAGAGGGACGCATTGAGGAGGCCGAAGGCGAAGAGCCAGGAACAGTAAACCCCGGCCAGTGGGGCAAGGGCCTGGGCGGCGTCCTTGGCGGTCTCGATCTTCACCCCGTTCGTGTGCAGGGTGATGGCACACAGCATGATGATGAAGAACGCCACCAGGTTGACCATGACGGAGCCGACGATGACGTCCATTCGGGCATAGGGGTAGTTCTCCGCCTTGAGGCCCTTGTCGACCACCGAGGACTGGAGATAGAACTGCATCCACGGGGCAATGGTGGTCCCGATGAGGCCCATCGCCATGGTGAGGAACCCCGGGTCAAACCGGATGGTGGGCGTGACCAGTGCAGTCCCGACCTTACCCCAGTCCGGTTTTCCCATGAAGCCCGAAACGATGTAGGCCAGGTAGAACAAGCAGGCGAAGAGAAAAACCTTTTCGACGGACTTGTAGCTGCCCTTCACCACGAGCCACCAGACGAACGCCGCCCCGAGGGGAACGGAAACATACTTGCTGACACCGAAGATCTCCAGGCTCGCGGCGATGCCGGCGAATTCGGAAACCGTGTTCCCTAGGTTGGTCAGGAGAAGGGTGATCATCAGGTAGAAGGTGACCTTGGCGCCAAAGCGCTCCCGGATCAGGTCCGACAGGCCCTTGCCGGAAATCACCCCCATGCGGGCCCCCATCTCCTGGATGATGATGAGGACCACGGTGATGGGAATCAGGGTCCAGAGGAGGGAAAGGCCGTACTCCGCCCCGGCCAGCGAGTAGGTGGTGATCCCGCCGGCATCGTTGTCCACGTTGGACGTGATGATGCCGGGGCCGATGAGGGCGAAGAACACCGCAAAGCGCCTCCATGCGCCGCCGCGGGACAGGGTCGCGAAAACGCTCCCCGCCGACCTGCCGAACAGCCGTTCAAACACGCGTGGTCTCCGTCCTCTTCCATCGTTCTCACTTGCCCAGTTTCGGGGCCACCAGTTCCAGGAGGTTCCGGAACGGAATGACGCCCTTCATCCGGTTTTCCCGGTCCATCACCGGGATGGCCATGACGCCGTACTTGGCGAACTGCTCCGCAATCTCGTCGGGTTCCTCGTTCAGCCGGACCGTGACGAAGCGGGTATCCATCAGATCGGCGACCTGCACCTCCGGCGCGGCCGCCAGGAGTTCCCGGAGGCTCAGCATGCCCAGCAGGCGCTCCTGTGCATCCGTCACGTAGACATAATAGACAAAATCCATCTCCATCGCCTCCCGGCTCAGGATCTCCAGGACCTGCGCGGCGGTGGCTTCGGGCGGAACGCTCAGAAAGGCCGTCGTCATGAGTCCGCCCGCCTCTTCCTCGGGATGGGCCAGCAGTTCCTTCACGTCATCGGCGATTTCCTGTTCCATCTCCTTGAGGATTCCCTCCGCCTTGTCCTTCGGCAGATCCCCCAGGAGATCGGCGGCCTCGCTCAGGGACATCTCCTCGATGATGTCCGAGGCCTTGTCCATCGCCACCGTCTCAATCAGGCTGACCTGGATCTTCGGATCCGTCTCCTCCAGGGTCTCCGCGGCCGTCTCCACATCCAGGGACTGAAAGACCGCCGCCCGCTGGTGGATGTCCAGGTCCTCGATGATGTCCGCCAGGTCCGCCGGATGCAGCTGCGCCAGGCGGTTCTGGGTGATCGACAGCCTGAGCAGGTCCGGCGAGGAGACGGGCTGGACGTACTTCCAGGAGATGAACTGGTTCGGCAGCTCGTAATCGAACAGGGACTGGAGGAAAAAATCCATGGCCTTTTCCAGCCCGACCCGGCGCATGAGGCCCCGGAAACCGACGTCCACGTGAACCAAGTGCAGGCGCTCGTGGGACCGGAGAAACTGCAGGTCGTTGACCCGCCGGATTTTCGCACCGTTCGTGTCGACGATCTGCTTGTCCAGGAGGGCGTCGCGGAGAAACAACTCGTTCTCGCCCAAGGCGGGCGCCCCCTTCGGAGAGCCTTCACAGCGGATGGAACCGTTGGCCTGAATTACATCCTGCCACGGAAAGTACTGGGGCGATTTTACCCCCTGAAGACGAATCCGGAGGGTGCCGACCGAGGGGTACAACTCCGCCAGGTTCGCCGACAAGTCGGCGATCGACCCGATCGTCCGGCCCTGACCGTCCTGAACCGGTTTGCCAAGAATCTGGCTCAGATAGACAAAGAATTCCGGTTCCTGAACGGCTTGAACGACCATGCCGGGGATCCTCCCGCGGGGATCTTCTTTCCCGGTTTCGAACAAGGCGGAGATTCCGCAGGCGGATCTTCTCAACGCTTGCCGGTCGCCCCGGGAAAAGAAATTTGCTATACTACATTTCCAAATAATGGCAATCATTTTATCCATTCAAATCAAGCGACCACGCGCCGCCGGCAGGCGGACCGGTCCCCGGAGCCGCACTTGGCCAAACCAGATTACTGGAACAACAGGAAACGATATTACGACCTGAAGAGCTACTGGCTGAACCGGTTCGGCTGCCGGGTCTACAAACTTCCCGTCGATGCCGGCTTCACCTGTCCGAACCGCGATGGAACCGTTGCCGCGGGCGGCTGCATCTATTGTGACGGCCGCGGTTCCAGGGTCCGCATGGAGGGCCCCCTGCCGTCCGTCACGGACCAGCTTCTCCGGGGCATGGACTACTACCGGGAACACCGCCGGGCCGCCCGGTTCATCGCCTATTTCCAGACCTTCACGAACACCTATGCCCCCGTGGAACACCTTCGGGAACTCTTCCGGGAGGCCCTGGCCCTGCCGGACGTGGCCGGCCTGTCCATCGGAACCCGGCCCGACTGCCTGCCCGACGAGGTCCTGGATCTGCTGGAGGAACTGGCGCAGGATCGCCATGTCTGGCTCGAACTGGGCCTCCAGTCGATCCATGACCGGACCCTGGCCCGGATCAACCGCGGCCATCGGGCGGAACGATTCCTGGAGGCGGTGGACCGGGCCTCCGGGCGAAACCTCAACCTTTGCGTGCACATCATCGCGGGGCTGCCCGGCGAGACCCGGGGAGACGTCCTCGAAACCGCCCGGACGCTGGCGGGACTGCCCGTCGACGGGATCAAGATCCACTGTCTGCTGGTGCTCTCGGGAACGCCTCTCGGAGCGCTTTACGAACGGGAGCCCTTCCCGTTGTGGAGCCGGGAGCAGTACGTGGAGGCCGTTTGCGACGTCCTGGAAATCCTTCCGCCGCGGATGACAATCCAGCGGTTGACCGCCGACGGGTACCGGGATATATTCCTCGCTCCCGAATGGGCCGTCAACAAGATGGCCGTACTGGGCGCCATCGACCGCGAACTGGAGCGGCGAGACGCCCATCAGGGAATCCGCTTCGAGGAAAGAAACACATGATCGGTATCGTGGACTATCGGGCCGGCAACCTCACCAGCGTGGCCCGGGCTCTGCATTTCCTGGGCATCCCCTGCGAGGTTACCAACGATCCGGACAGGCTGGACCGGGCGGAGCGTATCATTTTTCCGGGCGTGGGCGCCGCCGGGGAGGCCATGGCCAACCTGGGCGCATCGGGCCTGGACGAATGGATCCGCCGCTGGGTCCAGGAAGGCCGGCCGGTTCTGGGGATCTGCCTGGGCACCCAGGTGATCTTCGAGAAAAGCGAAGAAGACGACGGAACCCCCTGCCTGGGGATCCTCCCCGGCGTCGTCCGCCGCTTTCCCGCCGGCATGAAGGAAGGCGAAGAGACCCTCAAGATCCCCCACATGGGATGGAACTCCGTGGCCTTCCGCAAGAACCACCCGGTGTTCGCAGGCATTCCGCCGGAGGCCGAGTTCTATTTCGTCCACTCCTTCTATCCGGATCCGGCGGACCGGGAACTGATCGTCGGAGAGACCCGTTACGGGTTCCCCTTCGGTGCCGCCGTGGCGTGCCGGAATCTCGTCGCCGTCCAGTTCCATCCCGAGAAGAGCGGCCGCCCGGGGCTTGAGATCCTGTCCAACTTCTGCCGCTGGAGGGGCGACGATGCTGAGTAAGCGGATCATTCCCTGCCTCGACGTCCGGGACGGGAAGTTGACGAAAGGAATCAAATTCCAGGGAAACGTGGACATCGGGGATCCCGTCGAGGCCGCGAAGGAGTACTACGAACAGGGCGCCGACGAGATCGTCTTCTACGACATCACCGCCTCCTCCGACGGTCGGAACATTATGATCGACGTGGTCCGCCGGGTGGCCGAGACGATCTTCATCCCCTTCTCCGTAGGGGGAGGAATCCGGACCCTGGAGGACATGCGGGAGGTGATCCTGGCGGGGGCCGAGAAGGTGAGTGTCAATTCCGCCGCGGTGGAGAACCCGTCCATCATCACGGAGGGAGCCCGCGCCTTCGGCAGCCAGTGCATCGTCCTGGGCATGGACGTGAAGCGCGTGGAGCCTTCGGTCACGACCCCCTCTGGCTACGAGATTGTCATCCACGGGGGCCGCCGGTACACCGGCATCGACGCCCTATGGTGGGCCCGGGAGGCGGAACGTCTCGGCGCGGGCGAGATCTGCCTGAACTCCATCGACGCCGACGGAACCCAGGACGGTTACGAGTTGACCCTGACGGAACGGATCTCGACCCACGTCGGCATCCCCGTCATCGCCTCCGGCGGTGCGGGCACGCCGCAGCATCTCGTGGACGTGCTCACGGCGGGAAAGGCCGACGCGGCCCTGATCGCCTCCATGGTCCACTACCGGACGTACACCATCGACGGAATCAAGGCCTTTCTCAGTGAGCGTGGCGTGAAAACCCGGCGCTACTGGTGAAAACCGGACTGAAAAACGCTTGACAACCGGTTTTCCCGCTGTTAAGAGGGGCCTTCGTTTTAATGGAAAAGGTTGCGACATATTCATGAGGAGAAACGTAATCGGCATCATCGGCATAATTATCATCCCCATTCATATGGGGGCCGGGTAATGGTGCACTTGTAAGAAACCTTGAAACAAAAAAAAACCGTTACTCGGCTCCCGGGTAACGGTTTTTTTGTTTTTGAATTTACTGAACAACGCACTTGTCGACTTACAGGAGGAACATCGTGAAACTGACCGGATCCCAGGTATTGCTGAGAACGCTGCGCCGGGAAAACGTGGATGTCATCTTTGGCTATCCCGGCGGCGTCGTGCTCCCGATCTATGACGAACTCTACAAGGAAGAATTCCGCCATCTCCTCGTACGCCACGAGCAGGGTGCCATTCACGCCGCCGACGGGTACGCACGGGCCTCCGGCAAGGTCGGGGTCTGTCTTGTCACCTCCGGCCCCGGCGCGACAAACACGGTAACGGGCATCGCCAACGCATACATGGACTCCATTCCGGTCGTCATCTTCACGGGCCAGGTGCCGACGGGTCTGATCGGCAGCGACGCCTTCCAGGAAGTCGACATCACCGGGATCACCCGTCCCTGCACGAAGCACAATTTCCTGGTCCGCCGGATCGAGGACCTCGCTTCAACCATTCACGAAGCATTCCACATCGCCCGCTCCGGACGCCCCGGCCCCGTGCTGGTGGACCTGCCCCGGGACGTGTCCCAGGCGACCATCGAAGAAGAAGACATCCGCGACGACTTCAATACCTTGAACGGGCTTGAAAAGCCGCAGCAGGAGGACATCGCGAAGGCCGTGGAGATGATCCGGGCCGCCCGGAAACCGGTGATTGTCTCCGGAGGAGGAGTGCTCCTGGGAAAGGCCTCGGAGGAACTCCGGGAGTTCGTCCGTCGGACAGGCTTCCCCATCACCTCAACCCTGATGGGCCTCGGCGCCTACCCGGGTTCGGATCCCCTCTGGCTGGGGATGCCCGGAATGCACGGCACGTACTACGCCAACATGGCCATCACCGGCTGCGACCTGCTGGTCGCCGTGGGGATGCGCTTCGATGACCGGGTGACTTCCAAGGTGGACGCCTTTGCCCCGGACGCACAGATCATCCACATCGACATCGACCCCGTCTCCATCGACCGGATCGTCCGCTCCCACCTGTCCATCGTCAGCGACGCCAAGACGGCACTGGGCCTGTTGAACGCGGCGCTGGCCGCCGGAGGGCCTGTCCCGGTGGAACGGACCCGGGAATGGATGGAGCAGATCGACGCCTGGAAAAAGCGTGTCCCCCTCCGTTTCAGCGAGGAAACGGACCGGATCAAACCGCAGCAGGTCATCCGGAAGCTGTACGAGCTGACAAAGGGGGAGGCGCTGATCGCCACCGAGGTCGGCCAGAACCAGATGTGGGCGGCCCAGTATTACACCTACGACCATCCCCACACCTTCATTTCTTCCGGCGGCCTCGGAACCATGGGGTTCGGCTTCCCCGCTGCCGTGGGCGCCCAGGTGGCGTGCCCGGACAAGACGGTGGTCGATATCGCCGGGGACGGCAGCATCCAGATGAACATCCAGGAACTGGCCACGGCTGTGCAGTACAACATCCCCGTAAAGATTGTGATCCTGAACAACCAGTACCTGGGGATGGTCCGCCAGTGGCAGCAGATGTTCTACGGGCGGCGGTACTCCCACACGGACATGAGCTACGCCCCCGACTTCGTGAAGATCGCCGAGGCATACGGAGCGACGGGGCTACGGGCCAGCCGCCCCGAGGAACTGGAAGCGGTCCTGAAGAAGGGGCTGGAAACCCCGGGGGTCGTGGTCATGGACATCCGGGTGGAGAAAGAAGAATGTGTCTACCCGATGGTCCGTCCCGGCGCATCCATTGCAGACATGGAACTGGGTGTGGAACTGCCGGCCGACAAGGCCGCCCCGACCAACGGGGGAGAGGATCCCCAGACGCGCAGCTTCAACTGATTGCAGAAAAGACGGAACGGCCGGGGATCAAACGCTTGGAGGCAGGAGGTACTTTCCCGGAGTCGTCCGGAATCCATTTCGAGAAAGGTTCATGAACCGATGAAAGCAAAGGAAAACACCATCGCCCTCCTTGTACGCAACCGTCCCGATGTCCTGGCGCGTATCGCCGGCACCTTCAGCGGGGGAGGATTCAACATCGAGAGCATCACGGCCAACATCACCAAGACACCGGAGACAACGAAGATCATCATCACCACCAAGGGATCGGCGTCCACCATGGAAAAGCTGAAGAAACAGCTGAACCGGCTCGTGGACGTGCTTTCCGTCGACGACCTCACGGGAAGGATGGCCTCCCGGCGCGAGCTCGTCCTGTTCCGCATGAAATGGAGCGACGAGACCCGCCCCGCCGTCATGGCCGCCGTCGACCTGTACAACTGGAAGGTCGTCTGCATGGACGACCGGTACTGCGTCATCGAGGTCTCGGGCCGGAAGGACAGCATCGACCGGGCGATCCAGCTTCTCGATCCCCTCGGACTCGAAGACTTCTCCCGGTCGGGAATGGTGGCGCTGGAAAAATTCAAACCCGAGTGAGTCCGGGACCGCCTGAACGGGCGGAGACGGCCCATTCGAACATTCGAGAGAAACAGGAGGAGTTCCATGGCAAAGATTAACTTCGGCGGCGTCTGGGAAGAGGTGGTCACGGCGGAGGAGTTTCCGCTGGAGAAGGCCCGGGAGGTTCTGAAGGACGAGACCGTCGCCGTCGTAGGCTACGGGGTCCAGGGACCGGGGCAGGCCCTGAACATGAGGGACAACGGCATCCGGGTCATCGTGGGTCAGCGGGAAGGAGGCGCTTCCTGGGAGAAGGCCCTCGCGGACGGTTTCGTTCCCGGTGAGACCCTTTTCTCGCCGGAGGAGGCGACCCGACGGGGAACCGTCATCCAGTATCTCCTGTCCGATGCGGGGCAGAAGACCATGTGGCCCGCTATCAAGGCCTGCCTGAACGAAGGCGACGCCCTGTACTTCTCACACGGTTTCTCCATCGTCTACAAGGAACGGACGGGCGTCATCCCGCCGCCCGATGTGGACGTGATCCTGGTGGCCCCCAAGGGGTCGGGCCGGACCGTCCGGACCAACTTCCTGGCCGGGAGCGGCATCAATTCCAGTTACGCCGTCTTCCAGGATTACACGGGCCGGGCCCTGGAGCGCGCACTGGCCCTCGGAGTCGCCATCGGCTCCGGGTACCTCTTCCCGACCACCTTCGCCAACGAGGTCCACAGCGATCTCACGGGCGAGCGGGGCGTCCTCATGGGCGCCCTGGCGGGGATCATGGAGGCCCAGTACAATCTCCTCCGGAATCACGGCCACAGCCCCAGCGAGGCCTTCAACGAGACCGTGGAGGAGCTCACCCAGAGCCTGATCCGCCTGGTGGCGGACAACGGCATGGACTGGATGTACGGGAACTGCAGCACCACCGCCCAGCGGGGCGCCCTGGACTGGAAGGGCCGCTTCCGCGACGCCGTCGCCCCCGTATTCGACGATCTGTACGCACGAGTAATCAGCGGCGAGGAGACCCAGATTGTCCTGGACGCCAACAGCGCCCCGGACTACCGCCAGAAGCTGGACAAGGAGCTGGCTGAAATGCGGGAATCGGAGATGTGGCGGGCCGGTGCGGCGGTACGGTCCCTGCGCCCGGAAAACCGAAAAAAATAAGCGACTTCTGTCGATTTGCCATTCACCGTCTCCCCGGCCCCGAACGGCCGGGGAGAACCTGCCTTACGCACCTTCACGGCACCGATCAAGGGGGAAAGAGACGATGCGGAGCGATCTGATGAAAAAGGGCCTGGAGCGGGCCCCCCACCGGTCCCTGTTCAAGGCCATGGGCTACACCGACGAGGAGATCTCCCGTCCGCTCATCGGCGTGGTGAATTCCTTCAACGAAATCATCCCGGGCCATGTACACCTCCGGACGATCACCGAGGATGTCAAGGCGGGCGTACGCCTGGCCGGAGGGACTCCCGTCGAGTTCCCCGCCATCGGCGTCTGCGACGGCATCGCCATGGGCCACACGGGCATGAAATACTCCCTGGCCAGCAGGGAGCTGATCGCCGACTCCGTCGAGGTCATGGCCATGGCCCACCCCTTCGACGGCCTGGTCCTCGTCCCCAACTGCGACAAGATCATTCCGGGCATGCTCATGGCAGCCCTGCGGCTGAACATTCCCGCAATCGTCGTCAGTGGCGGACCCATGCTGGCGGGTCGTCTGGGAGACAAGGCGGCGGACCTGATCACCGTCTTCGAGGGCGTCGGGGCCGTCAAGGCCGGCCGGATGACCAAAAAGACGCTCAAGGCCCTGGAGGACTGTGCCTGCCCCGGCTGCGGTTCCTGTTCGGGGATGTACACGGCCAACTCGATGAACTGCGTGACCGAGGCCCTGGGCCTGGGTCTCCCGGGAAACGGAACCATCCCCGCCGTGGAGGCGGCCCGGCGGCGCCTGGCCAAGGAGGCCGGAATGAAGATCATGGAACTGGTCCGGAAGGAGATCCGGCCCCGCGACGTGGCCACCCTGCAGGCCTTCCGTAATGCCATCGCCGTGGACATGGCCCTGGGCTGCTCGACCAACACGGTCCTGCACATCCCCGCCGTCGCCCATGAGGCGGGAATCCGGCTCGACCTGGACCTGTTCAACGAGATCAGCGCCCGGACCCCGAATCTCTGCAAGCTCAGTCCCGCCGGCGCCCACCACATCGAGGACCTTCATAAGGCCGGCGGAATCCAGGCGGTCCTCCTGGCCGTCAGCGAACTGGGCGTTGTTGATCCGGATGCGTTGACGGTGACGGGGAAAAAGGTGGGCGACAACCTGAAATCGGCGCGGATTCTCGACCGCGACGTGATCCGCCCCTTGGAGAATCCCTACTACCCGGAAGGCGGCCTGGCCATCCTGAGAGGCAACCTGGCCCCCGACGGGGCGGTGGTGAAACAGTCCGCCGTAGCGGAGGACATGCTGGTCAACGAGGGAACAGCGCGGGTCTTCGACAGCGAGGACGAGGCCATCAAGGCCATCCTGGGGGGGAAGATCAAGGCGGGGGATATCGTCGTGATCCGTTACGAGGGTCCCCGGGGCGGCCCGGGGATGAGGGAGATGCTGGGTCCCACCTCAGCCATCGCCGGGATGGGCCTGGACAAGACCGTGGCCCTTCTCACGGACGGCCGTTTCAGCGGCGGGACCCGGGGCGCCGCCATCGGCCACATCTCGCCGGAAGCGGCCGAGGGAGGCCCCATCGCCCTCGTTCGGGAAGGCGACCGGATCGACATCGACATCCCGAAGAAAACGATCACCCTGAAGGTCGGCAGGCAGGAGCTGGAAAAACGCCGCAAGGCCCTGAAGCCCTTCCGGCCCCGTGTGACCGGGGGATACCTGGCGCGGTACGCCCGCCTGGTCACCTCCGCCAGCACAGGCGCCGTCTTCGAGGATTGATTTCCGGGAAAACGCTGCATCCGAGCTTCCCGATTGACGGGGACGGGGAAATCCATTATTCGTTTTTCCGGGAGAGCGGAGTCGCTCTCCCGGGCAATCTCAGCCGGATTCCCCCGGAAGCGGCAGCATCCCATTGGATCACGACGAAAGCGGCAGGCCGTCATGTTGGATTCAGTAAAAATGCGCAGGATTCTATTCGCCGCCCTGGCCGGCGTGGTCGTCGTGCTGTCTCTTTATCTCCTGAAACCTTTTTTCTTCCCTCTCTTCTGGGCCGTGGTCATCGCCGGCCTGTTTCAGCCCCTCTACCGCAAACTCCAGGGAAAACGAAACCTTCCTTCCCTGAACGCCGCCGTCACGCTGATTCTGATCATCTTTATCCTCATTCTCCCGGCGGGGATCCTTGCGACCCTTCTGGTGAACGAATCCATCGAAATCTACAACTCCATCGATAAGGACATCACGAACCTGGAAAACACGGTCCGCGACTGGGCGGACCGTCTGGCCGCCCATCCGACGACCGCCCGGCTCCACCTGAACAGCGACACCCTGATCGAACGCTTCACCGAGGTGATCAAGAACCTGGCGAATGCCATCTTCAAGAGCCTGACGGGCTTCACGCAAAACACCCTGATGTTCCTGGTCAAATTTGCCGTGATGCTCTACGCCCTGTTCTTCTTCATCCGCGACGGGGATCGGATACTCCAGAGGGGCAAGACCCTCTTCGCCCTCGGAAAAGACCGGGAGTCCGTGCTGTACGGCCGGTTCGTCACCACCGCCCGGGCGACACTGAAGGTCACCTTTATCATCGGCGGCCTGCAGGGATTCCTTGGAGGGATCCTGCTTTACCTGGTAGGAATCAAGGGCGCCCTCACCTGGGGAGTCGTCATGGTGCTGACCTCCATCATCCCGGGAGTCGGGTGCTCCATCGTCTGGGCGCCCGCCGGTCTGCTCCTCCTGGTTACCGGACATATGTGGGAGGGAATCATTGTAATTCTGGCAGGCGTGCTGGTCATCAGCATGGTGGACAATCTCTTCCGGCCCGTTCTCCTGGGGCGGGACGTGCAGATGCACCCGCTCCTCATTTTCCTATCCACCCTGGGCGGGATCGCCCTGTTCGGCATTTCGGGCTTTGTCATCGGGCCGATCGTGGCCTCGCTCCTCCTCTCCATTCTGGACATGTACGAGGTCTCCCTCCGTCCGCCGGAAAATCCCTAAGCACAGATGAGCCATCCCCCGGGTTTTTCAGGAAGTCCCTCCGCCCGCATCTTCCTTCGGCAGGACCTTGGCATAGATCACCTTCCCGTCGCCGGGCCGATAAAAATCCGGGAGACATGCTTCGCGGCGATAACCGCATCCCTCATAGAAGCGACGGGCCGCTTCGTAGCGGGGGCTGGACGACGTGTCCGCGTAGATCCGCGTCGCCCCCTTCTCCCGGGCGGCCCGTTCCGTCCCGGCCAGCAGCAGGCCGCCGATCCCCTCCCGCTGCCGTTCCGGGGCCACGACGATCCAGTAGAGGTCGAAGCTGAAGACGGTCCCGGGAATCCGGCCGAAGCAGGTATATCCGGCCAGACACCCCTCCACTTCGGCCAGCAGAAACTCATAGCCGCTGTCCCCACCTCGGGCCAGGCGCTCGTCTACCAGCTCCACGGCAATGTCCGCCTCCTCGTCGGAGAAGGCCCCGGCGGCCTGAACGATCTCCCGGATCCGGACCCGGTCGGACGGCTCCACAAATCGCTTCCATACCAGCATATGCGCCTCCATTCCCGCCTCCTGTTCAGGGGCATATCAAAATCCCGTCGTCAAGGCGAGACGAACTGTGTTACAGAACAGGAGCATCCTGAGGAAAGTTGAGTTCAACCAGATGGGAATCATTCAAGAAAACAAACTGATCCTGGCCTCCGCTTCACCGCGGCGGATCGAGCTCCTGGAGAGGGTCGGCCTGACATTCCAGGTGGTCCCCAGCGGCGTGGAGGAAGCGGCACACCCTGAGGAATCCCCGGAGGAGCATGTGCTCAGGCTCTCGGCGGCCAAGGCGGAAGCCCTTGCCCGGAAGAATCCGGACGCCTGGGTGCTGGGTGCCGATACGATCGTCGTCATCGACGGTCGGGTCCTGGGAAAACCGGCCGACCGGGAGGGGGCAAAGGCCATGCTCCAGACGCTCAGCGGCCGGGTGCACACGGTTTTCACGGGTTTTTCCGTTCTGTCCGGGGGCGGAAGCCGCGCGGTCTCCCGGGCGATCTCCTCAGCCGTTCTGTTCAAGAACCTGTCAGACGAGGAAATGAACTGGTACGTCCGCACGGACGAGCCGTACGACAAGGCGGGCGGGTACGCCGTCCAGGGAATGGGAGCCTTTTTCATCCAGGAAATCAGGGGCTCCTATACGAACGTGATGGGCCTGCCCCTCTGCGAAGTCATGGAGGTCCTCTGCGAGGCGGGGGCCATCCGGTTTTCGACCAATGGAAACAATCCGATCGGTTAGCGAAAACATCGCCCTCGTCCGGGAGGAAATCGCCCGGGCAGCCCGAAAAGCCGGACGTTCCCCGGAGGACATTCGCCTCCTGGCGGTTACCAAAACCGTCGACGACAACCGGATCCGGGAGGCCATTGCCGCGGGCGTGGACCTCATCGGCGAGAATTACGTCCAGGAGGCCCGGCGCAAGATCGATCTCCTTGGCCGGCCGCTCCCGTGGCACTTTATCGGCCACCTGCAGACGAACAAGGCAAAGTACGCCGTGCGGCTCTTCGACCTGATCCACTCGCTGGACCGGATGGAGCTGGGCCGGGAGCTGGACCGCCGGGCCGCCGCAGCGGGAGTGATCCTCAAGATTCTCGTGGAGGTCAACGTGAGCGGCGAGGCCAGCAAGAGCGGCGTTCCTGCCGTCCAGGCCCTTGGACTCGTCCGCGCCCTGGCGGTATTGCCAGGCCTCTCGATCCGGGGGCTGATGACGATGCCCCCCTGGTTCGACGATCCCGAAGAGGCCCGGCCTCATTTCTCAACTCTCCGGCAGCTCGCGGAGACAATCCGCCGGGAACGGATCGAGAACGTTCACATGGAGGAGCTCTCCATGGGCATGACCAACGATTACCGGATTGCCGTGGAGGAAGGGGCAACCATCGTACGGGTCGGCCGCGCGATTTTCGGCGAGCGGCCGGTATAAGGTGGGAAGGCTACTCTTGATGGAAGAGCAGTACCGGCAGGCAAAGGAAATGGCCGAACGGTTCGCCGCGGAGGCCGGTGTACCCCTCTTCTACCTGGAAGGGGAAAAGGCGGTTGAGAAATCCAGGGGGCTTCTCACTTCCGAAGCCATGGTCCGGGAGGCCGTACGCATTATCTCCGATCAGGACGACCCCATCGGACACGGGCTGCTTCACGTGCAGAAAGTGGCGGTGGACGCCGGGGCCATCATCCTCATGGAAGGCGCCCGTACATGGGACGAGGGCGATCTCCAGCGGGTGATCCTCCTCGTCCATCTGGCGGGCATCCTGCACGACATCCGGCGTACGGAGCGGCAGCACGCGCATCGGGGGGCGGAAGAGGCGGAGCGGATTCTCGGCGCCTTTGCCCTCAGCGACGGGGAACGTCAGGCCGTGACCCGGGCCATCCGGAACCACGAGGCCTTCCAGCCCCACGAGGAACTGGAGGATCAGGCGGCCCGGCTGATTTCGAACGCCCTGTACGACGCCGACAAGTTCCGTTGGGGACCGGACAATTTCACGGAAACCCTCTGGGCCATGCTCCTTCCGCGCCGGATCCCCCTGAAGGTTGTCCTTCCCCGCTTTCTCCAGGGACTCGACAGCCTCCGGAGAATCCGGGAGACCTTCCGGACGGAGACGGGGCGCCGCTACGGGCCGGACTTCATCGACCGGGGGCTTCTCATCGGCCGAAACCTCTACGACGCCCTGATGGAGCGTAACAATCCGGAGAATCCATGAAAACGATCACCGTCCGGACCGGCGCCCGCATCCAGATGATCGACATCACCGACGCCCTGCAGTCCGCCGTTCGCGAGCAAGGTCTAGAGAACGGCATCTGCATCGTCTTCGTGCCCCACACCACCGCCGCGGTGACCATCAATGAAAACGCGGATCCGGACGTCGTCCGGGACATCCTCGCGACCACAGGAAAGCTGGTCCCGGCCGACGGCCCCTACCGCCACCGGGAGGGCAACTCCGACGCCCACGTGAAAGCTTCTCTCTTCGGAGCCTCGGAGACGCTCATCATCGAAGGGGGCCGCCTTGTGCTCGGCACATGGCAGTCCGTCTTCTTCTGCGAGTTCGACGGTCCGAGGACGCGAAACGTTATGGTGAAGCTGGTGTCGGATCCCTGACAGGAATCCCCGGAGCCGATACGAATCAGGAATAAAGAGGATGGACGGATTTGAAATCCGCTCCCCTTCTTTTCTTTTATTCTTTTTTTAAGCAACCCGGCGTCCCTGGCTGAGAAGCCGACTCGCAGGAGAGGGCTTCCCTCGCGCTCAGAAGAGTTTTTTCGACCCTGCAGCGTCTCCTCCGCTGCAAAGTCATAACTCGCGCCTGCGGCGCTCAGACAGATGACTTTGCGGGCGCTGCGCTGCGACGGCAGGGTGCCCCGAAAAAGCCTCTATTCGCGCTCCGGGAAGCCCCACTCCCCGCCATCCGCGGGGGGCGGCCGGGGGTTCCCAGAGGAGCAATCAGGAGAATTTTCCACCCGGATGGCTGCTCGGTCGGATAATGCACTCCGCGGAAAATTCTCCGCGACGGCGGGAATCCCCGTGACAGCCCCCGCGCCACGATGCAAAAAGAAAGAAAAGGAGGAGCGGATTTCAAATCCGCTCCTCCTCTTTGTTGGCGTTTTCTCTTCCGGAGATGAAAGGCTCTTTCATGTTGCAGCCGAATCTCCGTCTTGACGCGATCAGGCGGACTGAATGGGTATCTTCTTCCCTTTCGCCTTCGCCTGCTCCTTCTTGGGCAAGGTGACCGTCAGGACGCCGTTCTTGAAACGAGCCTGCGTCTTGTTCAAATCGATCTCCCGGGGCAGGGGAATGACCCGGCGAAACGACCCGTAGCTTCGTTCAATGGTATGGTAGCCCTCACCCTTGTCTTCCTTCTCGAATTTCTTCTCCCCCTTGAGAACCAGCGAAGACTCCTCCAGAAGGAGATCCACGTCCTTCTCCTCCATTCCGGGAAGTTCCGCATGGACGACGATCTCCTTCTCCCCTTCCTTCACGTCCACGGATGGATAGAACGACCCGACATGCTCGCCGGAGGCGGGAAACGTCGAGAGGGCCGTGCCTTGGAAAAAATCTTCGAAGATCCGGTTCATTTCCTGCTGGAGGACTGAGAAAGGATGAACGTTTTCCTTTCCCGCCGGAACCGCGGGTTCTCCCCGGAGCGATGGCAACAGCCTGCGGATTGGCATACCTGCCACCTCCTTTCTCATGCAGCCTTGATGGCGATCTTTCTGGCCTTGGATTTCTCCGCTTTCTGAAGAACGACGCGAAGAACCCCGTTTTTCACTGTAGCCTCAATCCTGTTCTGGTCGATTTCCTCGGGAAGGGTGAAGGCCCGCTGATAATCCCCCGTGTCATACTCGGCATACACAAGATTGTGACCCGGGAAACTGACGGGTTCCACCGTTCCGTTGATGGCCAGCACGTTCTTTTCCAGCACGATGTCCACTGAACCCTCGTCCACGCCCGGCATATCGGCCAGCAGTACGATGGACTCCTTCGTCTCATAGATATCGACCCGGGGAACATACACCTTGCGGTTTCTTGTCCGTTCCATTTCCACCGGGTTCGAAGCCGTCTGTTTCTGCAGATCCTGTTCCTTCATCTTGGTCGTCCCCCCTTTCTACTCTGCCTTGATGCTGATCTTCCTGGGCTTGTCCGCTTCCGCCCGCGGCAGCGTGATGTGAAGGATGCCCTTTTCAAAACGGGCCGCCACGTTTGCCGCATCCACGCGAAACGGCAGCTGCAGGGTTCGACTGAAGCGCCCGCTGCTTCTTTCCTGGCGATGATAATTCTCGCCTTCCTTCAAGGCTTCCGGATTCCGGACACCGCTGAGAGTCAGGCTTTCACCCACGACGGAGATTTCCATGCCGTCGGGATCCGCCCCCGGCAACTCCGCGGAGACAACGATCTCGCTTTCACCGCTCCAAACGTTGATGGCCGGAAAATCCTGGCTGAAAGGCTGGCTGACACCCGAGAACAGCCGGTTCATTTCCCGCTGGAGGCGCTGTACCTCCGGCATGAGATCCACGATTCTTCCAAATCTCCAGACCGGTCCGAACATATCCTCAACCTCCTTTTCCGGTTCATCGCCTTCCCCGATTTGCTGCTGTGGAGGTCGAAACGGACTTCCACCAGCAGCCGAGAAAGCGACAACCCATTAATATTGTTTTTGATTCTCAGCTTTTGGCGTTAATATAAACACCGAGCCGGCATTGTCAAGGGATGCCGTGACAGGGGCTCCGGTCGAGAAAAACCCTGCCTCCGCCGGGTCCCGGCGGAACGATCACCGCTGTCGCCGGAGGACCCGGCCGGCCTCACGGAACGGATGGAACAAGGGACAGGGTCTCCGGATCAGGCCGGAGGGGCGGCAAGACGAAGGGCGGCGATCATGGATTCGTGAATCTGTCCATTCGAGGCCAGGATGTGAGGTGCGTTGAAAGTAAAAGGACCACCCGACAGGCTCGTAACCATGCCGCCGGCCTCGATGATCAGGAGCCACCCGGCCGCCGTATCCCAGGGCATCAGGCGGAGTTCCCAGAAACCGTCAAAACGGCCGGCCGCCACATATGCCATGTCCAGTGCGGCCGATCCGGCCCGCCGGATCGCCTGGGCCCTTCTGGCCATGATGTTGAAATAATCCATGTTGTTGTCGGCGTTTTCCCGGATGTCGTAGGGAAACCCCGTGGCCAGGAGGCTGCGGGAGAGGTCCCGGACTCCGGAAACGCGAATGGGACGGCCGTTCAGAAAAGCGCCTTCACCGCGGCGGGCATAGAACATTTCCTCCAACATCGGGTTGTAAACAGCTCCATACTGGACGATTCCGTTCTCTTCGAAGGCGATGGACACACAGAACACAGGATAGCCGTGGGCATAGTTCGTCGTCCCGTCGAGAGGGTCGATAATCCATCGGCAAGGCGATCCCTTGGAAGCCCGGTCCCGCTCTTCCGCCAGGATGTCATGATCGGGATACCGGTCGAGAATCGCCGAGACGATCATCTCTTCCGATTGGCGATCCGCTTCCGTGACAATATTGATCACTCCCTTGTAATCGATGGTGTGCTCTTCATCGAGTCTCCGTTTCAGCCAGGTCCCGGCCTGCCGGGCGATATCCGTCATGAATGTGCCGAAGGAATCCATGGTTCCATCTCTCTCCGCCGATGAATTGTTCGTCCCGACTCTGCCTCCGCATCATTCGAAAGCCGACGGAACGGGTGAAATCCTATCCTCCGCCGAAACTCGACCATTTCCGTTTGCATGGAAACTGCCGAGAATGGTAAGGTCCGACATCATTTCATCCTCGGGGGCAAAAACGGCGCAGCCATGGAAAAGGACGAAACCACTCAGAGAGCCGCACAGGAAGAGACATCTCCTGTCCAGGATCTGAAATCCCTCCGGGAATCGAGAGGGATTCAACTGAAGGACATTTTCGAGGCCACGAGGATTACCGTGGTCAACCTGGAGGCAATCGAAAGCGGCCGTTTCGGAAAACTGCCTGCCCCGGTCATCGCCCGTTCCTTCATCCGGAATTACGCCCAGGCGATCGGCGCCGACGAAGGAAAACTGCTGGAACGGTACAATCGATTCCTGGCGGAATCCCAGAGCCCCCCTCCGGACGAAGCGCCCATACCACCGAAGAGAAAGTCCTTCAAGAAATGGATCGTCACAGCCTGCTGCCTGACGCTGGCCCTGCTCATCGCGGCCGCCGTCCTGATGCTCCGGGAGCCGGTCAAGGCACCGTCGCCATCATCCTTCCCTACTGCCAAGCCGGCAGAAACCGCCGCTCCCACAGCCCCTGAACCGGCCTCGTCGCCGGTCCAGACCGGCACAACCACTCCCCCGGCGACGCCCCCCGCACCTTCCGCGCCCGTCCCTGCACCGGCGCCGACAGAGCCGGCTCAACAACCCCAGCAGCCGTCGCCGCCGGCGGCAGTAGCAGCAACGGATGGATACTCCCTCGTCATCGAGGCCCGGGATTATACCTGGATCCGCCTCAGCGAAGACCAGAGCCAGCCGTACCAGGTCCTGCTGAAACCGGGGGAAAGGCTGGAGCGACGGGCATCGCGCTCTTTCGATATCGATGTGGGAAACGCCGGAGGAACCCTGTTGATCTTCCAGGGAAAACCGCTGGGGCCCCTGGGAAGCCCCGGACAGGTCGTTCACCTTCGGCTTCCCTGAAGACCCTCCGGAAAGATGGGTTTGACAAGCTTCATGCGATGATCTATGGAGAAAGAAAACCCTTCAGGGAGTAATAAAAAATGTTTGGTATCGGTATTCCAGAGTTGCTGATCATCCTGGTGATCATTCTGATCATTTTCGGTGCCGGCAAGCTACCGGAGATCGGCAATGCCCTGGGAAAGGGAATCCGGAACTTCAAGAAAGCCACCCGGGAACCCGATGAAATCGACGTGACCCCCCAGAACAAAAAGGTCGAACCGAAATAATCCCCCTTCTCTAGAACGGCACGTCGTCTTCCGGGTACCCGCCGTCCGGCACGCCGGGTGACGGCTCATCTCCCGACGTGGGTTTCGCCTGGCCCCTCCCGTCCAGCATCTGCATGTTCGCGGCAACGATTTCCGTCATGTACCGCTTCTGACCTTCCTTGTCTTCCCAAGAGCGCGTCTGGATCCGTCCTTCCACGTAAACCAGCTTTCCCTTGTTCAGGTAGTTTCCGCAGATTTCCGCCAGACGGCCGAACGTGACGACACGATGCCATTCGGTCCGCTGGACCCGCTCGCCGCTCTTGTCTTTCCATTGCTCGTCCGTCGCCAGCCGGAATGTCGTGATCATGGCTCCATCCGGAGTATAGCGAACCTCGGGGTCCGCCCCCAGCCGTCCGATGAGCATCGCTTTGTTGAGCATGCCGCTTCCTCCCCTCAAGAAGATGGGCTTTTATACACAAGGGATCCTCCACAGGCAACAGATTTTTCAAGAAAAAACCCGCCGTTGCATCATCACCGGGCACCGGCTTCAATACGGACACAGTTGCAGGTGATCGTTCCACAATCCATCAGCGAACGCCTGGAAACCGAGTCCGAGGTCCCTTTCCAGCCCGTGAAACGGAGATTGCTCCAAACCGGTCATCCGCACCAAAGTAACGGAAAAATGGATTGATCAGGGTTTCGAAATACAGTATAAGGGTCTGTCCTTTGGGGTTTTCGAACATAAGTATTCGTTTTTTCAAAGCAAACGACCAGGAGGTCCCGCCTTGCTGTTTGATTTTATTCTGGGGAAGTTTTCCAATGATCTGGCGATCGATCTGGGCACGGCCAATACGCTTGTCTACGTCAAGGGAGAAGGCATCGTCCTGAGCGAACCGTCCGTGGTGGCCGTTCATCGAGACGCAAGGGGAACAAAAAAGGTTCTTGCCGTGGGCACGGATGCGAAAAAAATGCTCGGCAGAACACCCGGGAACATCGAGGCCGTCCGCCCCCTCCGGGACGGGGTGATTGCCGATTTCGACATCACCGAGGTGATGCTGCGGCATTTCATCCAGCGGGTTCATAACCGCCGGACCCTGATCCGTCCCCGCATCATCGTCTCCATCCCGTCCGGCATCACCCAGGTGGAACGTCGGGCCGTACGGGAGACCGTCGAATCGGCGGGAGCCCGTGAGGTCTACCTGATCGAGGAACCCATGGCTGCCGCCATCGGCGCCGGGCTTCCCATCATGGATCCCATCAGTTCCATGGTCGTAGACATCGGCGGCGGGACTACCGAAGTAGCCGTTATCTCTCTGGCCGGCATCGTTTATGCTAAATCCGTGCGCTGCGCCGGCGACCGGATCGATGAGGAAATCGTCCAGTATCTGAAGCGAAAATACAGTCTTCTCATCGGCGAGCGGTCCGGCGAAATCATCAAGACGACCATCGGCTCCGCGTTTCCGGACAACGAGATCCGTAAAGTGGATGTGAAGGGCCGGGATCTGATCTCCGGAATTCCCAAAATCATCGAGGTCAACTCGGAGGAAATCCGGGAGGCCATTATGGAACCCATCAGCCTCATTGTGGACGCCGTCAAGGACGCCCTCGAAAATGCACCGCCCGAACTCGCAGGGGATATTGTGGACCGCGGCATCACTCTGACCGGCGGCGGCGCCCTGCTGAGAAATCTCGATCTCCTTCTGAAGGAGGAAACGGGGCTGCCCGTGACGGTTGCGGAGGACCCCCTGTCTACCGTTGTTCGCGGCGCGGGCATGGCCCTGGACCACATGAATCTGCTGAAAGAGGTGGCCGTCCAGCCGTAGGTGGCGGCTTCCGGGCGGATTCGGGTCCCGATGAGGAGGAGGTTATCCTGAAGCCGCTTCCCGCCCCGACCTGTCGACTTCCGGGCACAATCAACGAAGCAGCCATCACTCCCAGCCGAAGGCACCGGATGGTTTCCCCGGGTATCTTCCAACGCTTCCACCGGAACCGAAACGGGATCTGTTCCTTGTATCAAAAGCGGTATGAACCGGCTCTCGCGATGCAAGGCACCTCCATTCCGCCATGATTGTGGGATGGACATGAGCGCACCGAAACGAAAAAAAAACCTGATCATCCTGGCTCTGTTTCTTCTGTTGACGCTGGCCATGATCTCTTACCACCTCCGGTTCCCCGACAGGCCGGGACCGGTCCGCATCGCCGTCTTCGAAATCACCGGCCCTGTGCAGTCCGCCCTGACTACGTCCTTCCACGCCCTGCAGAACGCCTGGACGGATTATCTGCACCTGATCGGACTCCGTCAGAAAAACCGGGAACTGGAAAAGAAAAACGACGAGCTGACAAACGAACTGACCCGGTATCGGGAGGGATACCTGGAAGCCCATCGACTCCAGGCCCTTTTTAACATGCAGCAGGAACTGAAAATCCCTTCCGTGGCTGCGAGAATCATCGACAAGAGCCAGGCCACTCTTTTCAAGACGGTGCTGCTTGACAAGGGGACTGCCGCCGGCGTCCGGACAGGGCAGCCCGTTGTTTCGAGCAAGGGGGTGGCGGGCTTCGTCATCGAGGCTTCCCCAAATGTCTCGAAGGTTCTGCTGATCACGGATGAAAAGAGCAACATCGATGCCCTGATCCAGAGGACCCGGGCGGAGGGCATTCTACAGGGCGACGGTTCCGGCGGCGGACGCCTGAAATACCTGTCCAACCTGGAAGAGGTTCAGGCGGGGGACATTGTCCTGACTTCCGGTCTCTCCGGACGCTATCCCAAGGGACTCGTCCTGGGTTCGGTCACCGCCTTCGACAAGAAGGCGGATAGTCTTTTCCAGAAGATCGAGGTTATTCCGGCAACGGACTTCAGCCGGTTGGAAGAAGTCCTGGTCCTGGTATACAAACAGAAAAAATGATCCGTCGCTACCTTGTCCTTCCGCCGCTTGCCCTGGGCCTCGTCATCCTTCAGACATCCATCGTGGAGGTCTTCACGGCCGAACGGCTCAGCCTGGAACTCACCACGGTGGCGGTGATCTACGCGGGTCTGTTCATGGAGACGGGGAGAGGAGCCGTTCTGACCTTTCTGATGGGCTACTTCATGGATGCCCTGATCACTCCCTTCCCGGGGCTCTATATCCTGACCTATGGAATCATTTTCTTCGGTCTATCCTCCGTTTCCGCACGGGTCTATTCGACGAAAACCTTCTTCCTGATTTCCATCACTTTTCTTTCCGTACTGGCCGAGGGAATCATTCTTGTCTCCATTTACTATATAATATATGACATGAACGTCCTCGTAACGGGACTGAAGATCTATCTTCCCCAGGCGTGCATTCTCAGCGGGCTCTCCCCGACGATATTCCATTTCTGCCGCCGACTGGAACTGGAGGGATACGGGAATGGCAAGTCGGCACAACAGGCTCAATGGCCATGACTCTGCCGAATTCCATAAGCGGTTCAGGCTGCTGCTTCTGATCATTGTCTGCGCCATGTCGGTCCTTCTGGTGCGGATGTGGCATCTTCAGGTCATCAAGGGGAGCGAGCTGTATCAGCGCTCCGAAAGCAACAGCATGCGCAACCGCACCATCCGGGCAATTCGGGGCGTGATCCTCGACACGAACCGCAAGGTGCTGGTGGATAACCAGGCCGCGTTCGACATCCTGTTTCACCCCCAGCGGGCTGGAAACGTTCAGGAGGTAACGAAACGATTCGCGGCTCTCTGCACGGAGCGTTCCCTCCCCTATCCCGAAGAGATCCTTGAAATTCGCAAAACCCGTTCCGTGGAGCCGTTGAGAATCGAACGGAACATCAGCCGCGAAAAACTCGCCCTCGTGGAAGCCCACACCCTGGAACTGCCGGGCATGGTCTCCGAGGTCGTGCCTGTCCGCCAGTATCTGCAGGGGGAAAGGATGGCCCATGTCATCGGGTACATGGGCGAGATCAGCCCCGAAGAACTGGGAAAAGAAGGATTGCGGTACAGCAGTGGAGACATGGTTGGCAAGTTCGGCATCGAGCGGTACCTGGACGCACCCCTGCGGGGAGTCAACGGCGCCGAGAACGTCGTCGTCAACGTGGTGGGCAAAGAGGTCCGGATCCTGGGACGACTCTCGCCCGTCGCAGGGCACAACGTCGTCCTGAACATCGATTCCGTCCTCCAGGAGGCCGCCTGGAAGGCCCTGGATGGCAGGCCCGGATCGGTCGTCGCCCTGGACCCCCGCAACGGAGCCGTCCTGGCCCTGCTCAGTTCCCCCTCCTTCGATCCGAACCTGTTTCGGGGAGGGATTTCCGCCAGGGACTGGAAAAAGCTGAGCCAGGATCCAGCCCACCCTCTGGAGAACCGGGCCATCTCCGGTCAGTATCCACCGGGGTCCACCTATAAGCTGGTCGTCGCTGCAGCGGCCCTCGAAGAGGGACTCATCACCCCGTCCACCTCCTTCAACTGCACCGGATCCTTTACCCTGGGAAACCGGACCTTCCGCTGCTGGCAGAAGCACGGCCACGGCCGCGTCTCCCTCCACCGGGCCATCGTTGAGTCCTGCGACGTCTACTTCTACAACCTGGGCAAACTTCTCGGCGTCGACAAGATCGCCCGGTATGCCCGCGCCTTCGGATTCGGCGACGTCACCGGCATCGACCTGCCCCGGGAAAAGGGGGGCATCATCCCAACAAGGGACTGGAAGCTCGCCCGCTTCAAGGCTCCCTGGCAGCCGGGGGAAACCATTTCCATTTCCATCGGCCAGGGTTATAACACCGTGACGACGCTGCAACTTGCCTCGGCATACGGCGCCTTGGCGAACGGGGGCACCCTCTGGCGTCCCCGCGTTATCCGCCAGATCGAAGCTATTGACGGAAAGGTCGTCCAGGCCTTTCCACCGGAGAAAAAGAGCGTCCTGCCGATCCGTGAGGAGAACCGCATCCTCCTCCGGGACGCCCTGTGGGGGGTCGTGAACGAGCCGGGCGGAACCGGAGGAGCGCTCCGCAGGAAGGAAGCCGACGTGGCCGGAAAAACAGGCACCGCCCAGGTTGTGGGAAACGCCCCGGATGGAAAAGTCAAAAGCTTCTCCGGCCGATTCCGCGATCATGCCCTGTTTGTCTGTTTCGCCCCCCATGAACATCCGGAAATCGTCGTCGCCGTCATTGCGGAAAACGCCGGACATGGAGGCTCGGCGGCGGCTCCCGTTGCCCGCAAGGTCATTGATGCTTATTTCGAGCAGAAGAATCCGGCCGCAAAGGAACAGACGGCCCGCCGGGATCCTCCTTCCCGGGTGAAGCCGGCCATGGCGGCCGTTCAGCCGGATCCGGTCCGGAAGGAGGATCCGTGAAGTTCGACCGCAGGCTGCTTCTCAATTTCGACTGGACGCTGTTCGGGATGATTCTGATCATCTGTTTCGTCGGTGTCATGAACATCTACAGCACGGGTTACAGCCTGGCCGATGCCCGCCATACGCCTCTCTACATCAAGCAGATGCAGTCGCTGACCATCGGCATCCTGGCCATGTTCATCGCCTTTTCCGTGGATTACCGGTTCATCGCCCGCCATGCATATGTTATTTACGGATTCTCCATCGCTCTGCTGATTACCGTCTTCTTTCTCGGAACCGCCGTCAAGGGGTCCCAGCGGTGGATCAACCTGGGAGGGTTCTCGTTTCAGCCATCGGAGCTGATGAAGCTCACCCTCATCCCGGCGCTGGCCCGATACTTTCACGAACACCGCATCCCGCGGCCCTATCGCCTGCGCGAACTGGCGATCCCGTTCCTGATTGCTTTCCTGCCGTTCCTGATCATTCTCAAGCAGCCGGACCTGGGGACCGCCCTGATGCTGCTGATCATCTTCGTTTCGATGGTCTTTTTTGTCGGCGTGCGCCTGAAATCCTTCCTGCTGGCAGCGGGAGGAATCCTGACCCTGCTTCCGGCGGCCTGGTTTTTCCTGAAGGACTATCAAAAGCAGCGGCTCATGACGTTTCTGGACCCGAACCAGGATCCGCTGGGGACGGGCTATCACATTCTCCAATCCATGATAGCCGTGGGCTCCGGCGGTTTCCTCGGGAAGGGATTTCTGAAAGGAACCCAGACCCAGCTCAAATTCCTTCCGGAACAGCAGACGGATTTCATCTTCTCCGTATTTGCCGAAGAGTGGGGATTCCTGGGCGGCCTGGTGCTGGTGCTGCTGTTTCTGGCCCTCATTCTCTGGGGAGTCAAAATTGCCCGCCATGCCCGGGACTACGCAGGGATGCTGATTGCCTTCGGAATCACGATGCTTTTCTTCTGGGAGGTCTTCATCAACATCGGCATGGTGCTGGGGCTTCTTCCCGTCGTGGGCATTCCTCTGCCCTTCATCAGTTACGGGGGGTCCTCTCTGGTGGTTATGATGACCGCCGTGGGACTGCTCTTGAATATTAGCGTTCGTCGCTACATCCTCCAGTCCTGACCATGGCCGGGAAGATGCATCCGGCAATCCGGGGCGGACGGGATTCCATCGGCAGGAGGAATCATGTTCGGGAAAAAAAAGGCGGATGATATCCAGGCATTTCTGAGCAGGGGCTCGTCCTTTCAGGGAAACCTGACCTTTCGCGGCTCCATCCGAATCGATGGAGACGTGTCGGGTCGCATCATCGGGGACGGCTTGCTCGTGATCGGCGAGGGGGCGCGGATCGAGGCCGACATCGACGTCCCGTCGGTCCGGATCAGCGGTGCCGTTCTGGGAGCCATAACGGCACGCGAGTCGATCCACGTGACCCCGACGGGAAGCCTCCGGGGTGACATTCACACGGCTGTTCTTGTATGCGAAGCGGGAGGTTTTTACACCGGGCATTGCCAGATGCAACAGGCCGACGACGACCCGCCGAACGACGGATGAATGATCTGTCATTTCATACATATATGCGGCCCGCATCGCAACGCTGACCAAGAGTCATAAACGGCAAAAACTGCTTGACAAGCCTTCCCAGTTATGGTTAGAAGTCCGCGCTTTACTACCATGGGGTTTCACGCAGGGGTGTTGGGTGACTGTATTCGGGGACATGCAATACAGGGTAAAGCCTGTTGAGATAATCGCCTTCATTTATCGATTCGCCAGATCGCTAAGAAATAGTAGCCGAGTGTAGAAGTTTCTCCACTCGGCTTTTTTATGTTTCAAGAGAGGTAAGACGCCGTGATCGACATCGACTCCACCCTTTGGCTGCAACTGGTTAATTTCATCGTTCTAATCTTTATCCTGAATGTTCTCCTTTACAAACCCATTCTCGGGATTATGGAGAAGCGCAAACAGCAGTTCGATGGTGCCCGGGACGAGGTTCGCGGTCTTCACGAGGCCGTCGAAAAGAAGATGGCCGAGTACGAGGAGGCCGTCCGCAAGGCCAAGCAGGCCGCCATGGAACAAAAAGCGGAATACGTAAAGGAAGGCGCCGAAGAGGCTCGGAAGATTGTCGATGCGGTACGAGGCGTCATTCCGAAGATGATGGAAGAGTTCCAGGGGAAAATGAACCGCGAGATCGACGAGGCCCGTGGCGTCCTGAAAAACCAGTCCCAGCGCCTGTCCTTGGAGATCGCTGAGAAAGTGTTGGGAAGGAGTCTCCAGTAATGAAGGATCGGTTTACTGAAATGTTGCGCTCGCGCGGAATGTACCTCGCCCTGACCCTTACGGGGCTCCTGATTCTCGCCTGGTCGCCCGATTTACTGGCCGCGGGTGGTGGAGAGCACAGCGAGGGCGGCGGCGCCAATATGAAAGAATTCATGTTCAAGGTCATCAACTTCGCCATCCTCGTGGGTCTTCTCTGGTGGCTTCTGGCCAAGAAGGTCAAGGAGTTCTTTGTCGGACGGCGTGCCTCAATCCGTACCGAGATTGATGACACGGAGGCCCAGAAGGCCGAGGCCCGGAAGAAGTTCGATGAATATTCTTCCCGGCTGACCAAGATGACCGATGAGATCAGCGGGATCGCTGAAATCATCAAGGCTCAGGGACAGGCGGAAAAGGATAAGATCATCGCCGACGCCAAGAAAGCGGCGGAAAAAATGCAGGAAGACACGAAAGCCCGGATGGAACAGGAGTTCCAGAAGGGGAGTGCGGCGCTTCGATTGGAAGCGGCCCAGCTTGCCGTGGAAATGGCCGAAGAGATCCTCAAAAAGAACATCACCGCCCAGGATCACAATGACATGGTGCGGGACTACTTAGACAAGGTGGTGACCAAACATTGATCGGCAGCGAGATTTCCAAGCGATATGCCAAGGCGTTCTTTGAACTCGCCGGCGAGGAAAACAAGTATGAGGTGTTCTACGAGGACCTGAACCGCTTTTCCGGGGTTTTGGCCTCCAGTAAGGATCTCAAGGAATTCTTCGCCAACCCTGTCTTCAACCACATCGAAAAGAAGCAGATCATGGACTATCTGCTCGGGCGGATCGAATTGTCCCCGCTGACGGCCAACTTTCTCGGCCTCCTGGTGGACAAGGGCCGGATCGGTCTTTTGGATGAGATCGTCGCCAGTTACCGGGACATGATGGACAAGACCCTTCAGAGGGTCCAGGTATCCGTTCGGACGGCTTATCCGCTGAGCGCGGAACAGCAGGCCAGTCTCTTGAAGCAGTTGGAGGAGATCACGAAGAGAAAGGCGGACATGTCCGTCATGGAGGATCCCTCCCTTCTGGCCGGTATTGTGGTCCGTGTCGGTGATACGGTCTATGACGGGAGCGTCCGGACGCAATTGAACAACATCAGGAATCTCTTAGGGGAGGAAATATAAGGCATGGAGAGCATCAAAGCAGAAGAAATCAGTCAGATCATATCCCAGCAGATCAAAGACTACCAGAAGAAGCTGGATATCAGCGAAACCGGCACGGTCCTCTCCGTGGGAGACGGTATTGCCAGAGTGTACGGCGTTCAGAATGCCATGGCCATGGAACTGCTGGAGTTCCCCGGCGGGATCCTCGGCATGGTTCTGAACCTGGAGCGGGATAACGTCGGTGTCGCCGTCCTCGGAGAAGTGACCCACATCAAGGAGGGGGACATTGTCAAGCGGACCGGTAAAATCGCTCAGGTCCCCGTCGGCGAGGCCGTCCTCGGCCGGGTCATCGACGGAACAGGCGCCCCCATTGACGGCAAGGGACCCATCGATACGACGGAATTCCGCCGTATCGAAATGGTCGCCCCCGGCGTCATTCAGCGCCAGCCGGTCAACCAGCCCATGTACACGGGACTCAAGGCCATCGACGCCATGACCCCCATCGGCCGCGGCCAGCGCGAGCTGGTCATCGGTGACCGCCAGATCGGCAAAACGGCCATTTGCGTCGACGCCATCATCCGCCAGAAGGACACGGGCGTGAAGTGCATTTACGTGGCCATCGGCCAGAAGAAATCCACCGTCGCCCAGGTGGTCGAGAACCTCCGCAAACACGGTGCCATGCCTTACACCTGCGTCGTCTCCGCCTGCGCCAGCGACCCGGCAACGGTCCAATACATCGCTGCCTACGCAGGATGCAGCATTGGCGAATACTTCCGGGACCGCAAGCAGGATGCCTTGATCATCTATGATGACCTTTCCAAGCAGGCGGTCGCCTACCGGCAGATCTCCCTGCTCCTGCGGCGTCCCCCCGGACGGGAAGCCTACCCCGGCGACATTTTTTACAACCATTCGCGGCTTCTCGAGCGCGCCGCCCGCGTCAGCGAGAGTCTGGGCAGCGGGTCCCTCACGGCCCTGCCGATCATCGAGACCCAGGCCGGCGACGTTTCCGCCTACATCCCCACAAACGTTATTTCCATTACCGACGGCCAGGTCTACCTGGAGCCAAGCCTCTTCTTCTCCGGCATCCGTCCGGCCATCAACGTCGGTCTGTCGGTCTCCCGCGTCGGCGGTGCTGCTCAGGTGAAGGCCATGAAGCAGGTGGCGGGAACCCTGAAGCTCGACCTCGCCCAGTACCGCGAACTGGCTGCGTTCGCCCAGTTCGGCAGCGATCTGGACAAGGCCACCCAGGCCCAGCTCGACCGTGGCATCCGGCTCGTGGAAATCCTGAAACAGCCCCAGTTCCAGCCGATGTCCCTTGGCAAGCAGGTCGCTATCCTCTTTGCCGGCACCCGCGGCTTCCTGGACAAGTACGATGTAGACAAGCTGAAAAACTACGAACCGCAGATGCTGAGCTTCGTCGAAAGCAAGTATCCGGAAATCCTGAAGGAAATCGACGAGAAGCAGGTCATCAGCCCCGAACTGGAAAAGAAGATGCGGGATATTCTCACCGAGTTTGACACGGTATACGTCGCCTGATCCCCCGGGGGAGAACCGAAGCATCCGTAAACAGAAAGGGAGTCCGTTGTCGTGGCCGCATTAAAAGACATCAAACGTAAAATATCCGCCGTCCAGAAGACGAGGCAGATCACCAAGGCCATGAACATGGTGGCCGCTTCCAAGTTCAAGTCGGCACAGATGCGGATGGAAAATTTCCGTCCCTATGCCATCAAGTTCATGGACGTCATGAGCAGCCTCGCCCTCCGGGTGGATGCATCCTCCCACCCGCTCCTGGCGGTGCGTCCGGCAAAGCGGATCCGGATCATCTGCATGACCTCAGACCGGGGGCTCTGCGGCGGGTTCAATACAAATCTGACGAAGACCACAGAAAGGTTCATCACCGCCAAGAAGCAGGAAGGGGCGGAGGTGACTTTGGTGACCGTGGGCCGCAAGGGAAGGGATTTTTTCCGCAAGAAGGAAAAGATAACGGCGGAGTGGGTCGATCAGCTCGGTCGCTTCACCATGAACCTGGGTGTTCAGATCGGCGATGCCATCATCCCCTCGTTTCTGGCGGAGGAGTACGATGAGCTGTATCTGATCTATAACGAGTTCCGGAACGTCTCCATCCAGAGGCCGTCGGTTGTTCGCCTGTTCCCTCTCCCGACCATCGGGCAGCAGGAAGAGGTGGAACCGGAAAAACGGCTCGATTACATCTATGAGCCCTCTGAGGAGTACCTTCTGGACAAGATGCTCCGGATGTACGTCCATGTCCTCCTCTTCCGGGCACTCCTGGAAACGAGTGCCGGAGAGAACGGCGCCCGGATGGCCGCCATGGACAACGCGACAAAGAACTGCGAGGAGCTGATCACGAGTCTTTCCCTCAAGTACAACAAGGCCCGGCAGGCCGCGATCACCGCCGAACTCATGGACATCGTAGGCGGTACGGAAGCCTTGGCCAAATCATAGCAACAAGGAACAAAGCCAACCATTATCAAAGGAGATGGGTATGAATATCGGAACCATTGTACAGGTCATCGGACCGGTGGTTGACGTGGAGTTCGAGGAGGGAAAACTGCCAGCCATCATGAACGCAATCACCATCACGAACCCCGCGATCAATGACGAAGAGGACAACCTGATCGTCGAGGTCGCCCAGCATCTGGGGGACAACGTGGTCCGCTGCATCGCCATGGACATCACTGACGGCCTCGTGCGGGGCATGCAGGTCAAGGATACGGGCGCTCCCATTACCGTAGCCGTAGGCCAGGAATGCCTGGGGCGGATCATGAACGTCGTCGGCCGGCCCGTGGACGGCCTCGGACCGATCGTGGGCAAAAATTTCGCCCCGATCCACCGGGAAGCGCCTTCATTTCTTGAGCAGGACACTTCGGTCCACGTTCTCGAAACGGGTGTCAAGGTGATCGATCTTCTGGTCCCCTTTCCCCGGGGCGGCAAGATGGGGATGTTCGGCGGCGCCGGCGTGGGCAAGACCGTCGTTATGATGGAAATGATCCACAATATCGCCATGCACCACGGCGGCATCTCCGTGTTCGCCGGCGTGGGCGAGCGGACCCGCGAAGGAAACGACCTGTACCTGGAAATGAAGCAGTCCGGCGTTATCAAGCAGGCCGCACTGATCTACGGCCAGATGACGGAGCCGCCGGGAGCCCGCGCGCGGGTCGCCCTGACGGCCCTGGCAGCGGCGGAGTACTTCCGCGATGTGGAAGGCCAGGACGTGCTTCTTTTCGTCGATAACATCTTCCGGTTCACCCAGGCAGGCTCCGAGGTGTCCGCCCTTCTGGGCCGCATGCCCTCGGCCGTCGGTTACCAGCCGACTCTGGCCACGGACCTCGGGGAACTCCAGGAGCGCATCACCTCGACGACAAAGGGCTCCATTACCGCCGTCCAGTGCGTATACGTTCCGGCCGACGACCTGACGGACCCCGCCCCGGCCACCACCTTCGCCCATCTCGACGGAACCGTCGTCTTGTCCCGTCCCATCGCGGAGCTGGGGATCTATCCCGCCGTGGACCCGCTGGACTCGACCTCCCGCATCCTGGACCCCAACGTCCTCGGCCTCGAGCATTACCAGGTGGCCCGGAATGTCCAGGTTACCCTGCAGAAGTACAAGGATCTGCAGGACATCATCGCCATTCTCGGCATGGACGAACTGTCGGAGGAAGACAAGCTGACGGTCAGCCGGGCCCGAAAGATTCAGCGCTTCCTGTCCCAACCGTTCTTCGTCGCCGCCCAGTTCACCGGTACGGACGGCAAGTTCGTCTCCGTGGCGGACACGGTCCGCGGCTTCAAGGAGATCCTGGAAGGAAAGCACGACGACCTGCCTGAACAGGCCTTCTACATGGTCGGCGGCATCGAAGAAGTGATCGAGAAGGCGAAGAAACTGTCTGAGGGATAATTCCATGGCTGATGAGTTGATGGTGGAAATTGTCACCCCCGAGCGGATGGTATTCAACGGGAAAGTTGAAGAGATCACCGTTCCCGGATCGGAGGGAGAGTTTGGGGTCCTGAAAGGGCATGCGGCTCTCTTGAGCGGGGTGGACATTGGTGCCCTGAGCTTCACCCAGGAGGGGAAAAAGCGGAACTTCGCCGTTGCCGACGGCTACGTGGAAGTTACCGCGACGAAAGTTACGATTCTGGTGGAGAGCGCCGAGCGGTCGGATATGATCGACAAGGAGCGCGCCCAGCGGGCGAAGCAGCTTGCCGAGGAGAAGATGGCAAAACTCTCCAAGGAAGACCCCGAATACGACAAGGCGAAGGCCACGCTGGACAAGGCCCTGATCCGCCTGAGCGTAGCTGAGAAAAACTGAACCGAGCCGGTATGGCCCCTCGGGGCCGGATCCGAATGCAGAAAAGCCGGGAACATCCATTCCCGGCTTTTCTTTTATCATTTTACCGTGAGCCGGCGATCAGTCTTCCGGCTCCACGAAAACGTCGGCGATCTCAATCTCCCGCACACCGCCCGGGACCTGGACCCGGATCTGCTCGCCGATCTTCCGCCCGACGAGAGCCCGGCCGATGGGTGAGGTCACGGAGATCTTGTTCTCCGCGATATCCGATTCAAAGGGACCGACCAGACGGTACTCGGTGGTATCGCCGCTCTTGAGATCGTCAATAGCCACGGTGCAGCCGAAGACGGCCCGGCCGTCGGCGGCCGCTTTCACCTCGATGACCTGACAGGCGGACAGGTTCTGCTCCACTTCCTTGATCCGCGCGTGGATAAAAGCCTGCCGCTCCTTGGCGGACTTGTATTCCGCATTTTCCGAAAGATCTCCGTGTGCCCTGGCCACTTCGATGTCCCGGACGTTTTCCGGAAGATCTACGTTTCTCAGATGCTCCAAGTCCTTCTTCAGCTTCTCGAACCCGGCCCGGGTGATAGGCATCTTTTCCATACAATCCCTCCCTGTCCCGGGGAACCCTCCATTCCCACCGGCAAGAGGCTTCGCTTGTAGCGGAGAAAGGCCCCCCATGTCAAGGGGATTCAAGCGCTGTATGGCCTCGGCGCGGGCCTGTCCTACAGGCCTGGAATCTTCGTGAAGATGCCGTGAGGATCCACCTCCGTTCGCAGGATATCCAGAACGGCCCGGTCGGGTACTGGCGTCACCGGAATGTCTCCTTCCGGCCTCAACAGCTCGAAGCCGGTGCACATCTGGGCAAATTCGAAGGTCATCCCGGGTTGCAGGGATTGAACGCGCATGCGCTTGGTAGCCGGTTCAAAGTCGAGGACACCGGCGTTGGTCACCACCGCCACGGGGCCGTTTCCCGGGAGTCCCGCTTCCCTTCTCGAGTTCCCTCCGTTCAGGTGGCCAACACTTGTAATAAAATCCACCCGGGGGAGAAACTTGTCCGGAGTGTGCAGTCCCACGAGTACGATATTTTCGGTGACGGAGGTGAGATCATTGTTACCTCCGGAACCGGTCAGGCGGACCTTGGGGTGGAGAAAATCCGTCCCGATCTGATGGGTGTTGACATTGCCGTACATGTCGACCTGGGCGAATCCCAGGAAGGCGATGTCCACATAACCGTTGTAGGCCTGGGCGAAGGAATAGGCCATTTCCTGGATCAGCGCCGCTTTTCTCCACGTGAAGGGATCCCCGACGGACCACGGCATGTCTCCCGGGATGGGGTCCTGCCCGCCCGATTCATAGACCATCGTGATGTGCGGGGCGTGGGTCTTTCTCGCCAGGATCGCCGCAACCATGGGCAGACCCGTTCCGACATAGACAACCTGATGGTCCCGGATCTGCAGCGAGAGAACATAGGCAATCATTTCCAGAGGATTGGCGGGTTTTGCTGCTTCCATGACATCCCCTTTCCTCAATAGTAGATACCGGAATCGCTCCCGGGCTTGTAGGACTGGTAGGCAAAATCGTATCCGTCGTCCTCGTTGTCATATTCGGCCGTCTTCGTCATCCGGCGGGACAGGGCGACCCATTTGGCGCCTCCGAGCTTCTCCACGAAGTCGAAGGGGTCCTTGCTGTCCATGACCCAGTAATCCAGGAACTCCCGGATGTTCTCATCGGACAGCGTGCCCCACCGCAGGAACTTCTCCCACCACTGGCGGGACCAGTAATAGCACCCGGGCATGTTCCCCGGGACGGCACCGTACGGGAGCTCCACAACAGCGTCCACATACACGAAGGGAATGACGACTCCCTTGTTGTTGTAGCGGATATCCGTTTCCGGAACGATTTCCTCAGCCGTGATAATGACCTTGCGAGCCGACGCCGCCAGGGCGACGTCGTTCACGGCCGGTCCATAGATCCTGGCGTTTCCGTATTTATCCGCGGCATGGACGTGAATGACCGTCACATCCGGATAGAGGGCGGGGATGAAGGTCACCGGGTCCGGATCGACCCGCATGGGGTTCTGCATGACTTTCACATAGGGATTGAATCGCAGAATATCCGATCCCAGCAGCTGCTTGCTGAAAACGCCCGGTGCGCCAAGCTGCGCTGCCTTGAAACCCTGGGCCATGGAACCGTGACTCCATTCCGAGAGGATCGCGACCTTGCCGTTCAGGAGCTGGCGGGAGTAATTCCGGTCGCTCCCACGCATTTCCGCCCCTACGTATGAATTGTGAGAGTATGCGCAGACTCCGTAGTTGATCAGATAGCTCTGGTTGGTATTGGGGGAACCGATGAAATGAAGTCTCTTTTTCCCCTGGCGCATCATTTCGAAGTAGGCCTGGTGAGGTGTTCTCACGTAGGCAAACCCCGAGTCGGTGGCAATGTCGCCATCCTGTACGAACTCGGCCACGGCTTCCCGGATGGACATCCTCTTGTCCCGCTTCGCATGGTCCTTGCGCAAATGAGCCTTGCGGGCGGACTCGATGTCAACCAGCGGGTCCAGAATGGCGGGATCGGCAATCCGGAGATTCTCCAGGGCCTCCCGGCTGTAAGAAAAGCTGCTCATGAGACGTACTCCTTCCTTTGCGAACGGAGCGGCACACCACGAGATCATAGCGGCCGATAAAGGCCCGCTTCAGCTGGTAAACCGCTTCGAGTTTTCCGATGGGGACCCTACCAGAAAAAGCGAAACCGTCAATCGGCGTTGCCCTGAAAGGTCAAAGACAGACGTCCTTTTCATGAATCGGCGTCCGTCCGATCGGACGATTCGACGCCTCCTCCAAGTCCAACGGCTCCGACCGACAGAACACACAACATGATAACAGTTGGATTGGCATCAATATTTTAAAATAAAAAATTTTTACCATTGCCATTTTTCGCCTCTTCAGGCATGAAGGCGCCTTGAAAAAGGGGGGAACCGTTCCACGTGATACGGGCTCCCTTTTTTTATTGGGTACACGACGCCAAGGCAGGAACCAAAAGACAGAAAGGAATAAAAACACAACATGATCGATTTCATGACGGACCAGATCCAGGAGTTCCTGAAAGCGGTCTGCTATCGGCCCCTGAAAGAGGACTGGGCAACCGAAAATGAGGTGCTGTTCGAATACCAGACCCTTCGCTTGAGGCTGTTCCGCAATCCCGGCGCCAGAAAGACCGTCTTGATTCTTCCCCCCCAGGCCGGGCATGCCGGCACCATCGCCGACTACCTGCCCGATCAAAGCCTGGTACGGGTCTTCCTGGAGCACGGCTATCAGGTTGCCGTGACCGAATGGCTTCCGGCAACGGAAGAATACCGGAACCTGGGCATTTTCGATTACATCCGGCTGACGGACATCGGCATCGACAAGGTCATGAAGGCCGTGAAAGCCAGGAAGATCGCTCTAGTAGGGCAATGTCAGGGCGGATGGCAGGCGGCCATCTATGCCTCCCTCTACCCGGAAAAAATCTCGGGGCTGATTGTTGCCGCCGCCCCCATCGACCTGGAGGCGGAGGATTCCTTCATCGGCGACTGCTCGAAAATCCCCGACAACTGCTACCGCATGGCCGTTCAATCCTTCAACGGCGTGATGCCCGGTGGATTCATGCTCGGGGGTTTCAAGGCCCTCCAGCCCCACGAGCATTATTTCAACAAATATTTCAACATCTGGGGTCTGTGCCTCCGGGAGGACATGCAGGGACTGGAGCGATTCAAGCGTTTCACCAACTGGTACGAATCGACTCAGAATCTGCCGGGCCGCTTCTACCTTGAGGCCGTGGACTGGATCTTCCGGAAAAACAGCCTGACCCACCCCGGCAGTCTCGTCATCGACCAGCGGTCCGTGGATCTGAGGAACATCCACTGTCCTCTGGTCCTCATCGGCGGCAGTAAGGATCACATCACACCGCCCGGGCAGGTATTCGCCATGGAGCGTCTTGTCTCCTCCCGACGGATCCTGAAGCTGCTTTCCCCGGGGGGACACATCGGCACCCTCATGGGCAACCAGTCGCTGAAGGAAATATGGCCCCGAGCCATGGCTTTTCTCGCCGGTACAGGACAGGCACAAGACAAGGCATTCCACTGAAAAACTTCCGCGGAAGCGGTCTCCCTAAGGACCTTGGCAGGAGGCGTTTACTTTCATGAGCATTGAAGAGACGCGGAAGGCCCGGGAACAAACGAACACGGAGTCCCCGACGAGCAGCGCCGCCCGGGACGGGAAGGCAGGCGGACATTTTCAGGAGCTTCCCTGTTCGGCCTGTTTGAATTGACAGAAACGGGCCATATCGCCTATGTTTCCTCCAGCATTCTGATGCATGCCCGGGACCCGGGACGGAAGCGACATCCGGATCGACCGGTCAGGCGTGCTTCCCGGAGACATCATGGCCGAGATCTTCCTGAGCGCCGCTTTTGCATTCGTCTTCCTCAGTGTAGCCGTTCTCCTGGCGTTCCTGTACGTTTACCGTCGGAAACTCTCCGGGAGCCGCCGGGCCTTCAAGGATCTGGCTGAAAAGCTCAACGGCCGGGTCATCCGGAAATCCCTCTTTACGGGAGATCTCCTGGAAGGTCTCCATGATGGCGTTCCCTTCACCTGCCGTTATTTCTTGGGCTCCAAGAACAGCCCGCCTTCCCTGACCATCCTGGTCAGGATTTCCTGCGCGGACAGGATCACGATCCGGGAAGAAGCATGGTACGACCGTTTTGCGAAGCGGATCGGCCTGGTGGCGGAACTCCAGACGGGCGACCCCTCGTTTGACAATGCCTACTTCTTCGACACCGACCGAAGTGATGTCTTTCTGCCCTACCTTTCGGAACCGTCCCGGCGACAGCAGATTGACGGGCTCTTCAATATGGGATCGCCTATCCGGGAAATCGTCTTTGATAAGAAAGGGATCCGGATTGTCCTGTCGCCGCTTAAGGTGGATGCGCTCGCGGCGGTGCAGGCGGACCGGTACCTGGATGGCCTGCTTTCCCTTTCCGGGGGATTGGCGGATGCAGGTCACCCCCTTTCCTATGGCCCCTCTCTCTTTCCGGGCACCCTGCGGCCGCCCGTATCTCCCGCCGGCCTCGTCCTCCTGTTTTCCTTCATCGGACTGCTCATTCTTGGAGGGGCCGTCTGTCTCGGATTCGGGCTCAGCGAGTACGAACCCCTCGGAAACCGTCTTATTCTAAATGCCCTGGCCATTTCCGCACCTGCGGCGCTGGTCTTCCTCTATCTCGCATTCCGCTGGATCCGGGGCCGTTCGACATCCCACCGGATTTATCTCCTCGCCCTGATCCTTTCGCTGGTGGGATTTCCGCTCGCCTTGACCGGAAGCGCCGTCGTCACGAACGGATATCTGGACCAGGGAGTCGAAACGACCCGGGATGTTCCCGTAACAGACCGATATGTAACGAAAAACAAAGACAGCCGGACATATTATCTCACCTTCCCCTCCTGGCAGCATCCGGGCGAGACCGACCGACTCTCCGTCACCGTCGACTTGTTCCGGACGGTTCGCCCCGGGGACCGGATCATCATCCGGACAAAACCCGGTTTCTGGCAGGAAGAATGGATTGCCGGCATCGAACGGAAAGCCGCGGGCGAGCACCGGGACGACGCCTCCGCCGGAATTCCCCTCCACTTGGTGGATATCCGGTTTTATGAGGGTGGGACGTCCAACGTTCCCATAGACAACCGTCGCTATGCATCGGAATTCTCGCGGGATGCGTCCCGATACATCTGGTGCCAGGTGAACATGGAAAACGGCCTGTGGCAGGACAAAAGCCGGCTCTACACGTTCGACTGGCAGTACATCCATTCCGACGGCAGCATTCAAGGAGAGCTGACGCTTCCCTTCACGGTCCGGAAGGACTGGCGGACCGCCTGGGTCAGCCACAGCTGGGGGTGGGATGAACCCGGCCACTGGCCCGGCGGAAGATACAGGGTCGTCATTCTCGTCGACGGGAAACCCTTCGGAGAAGGCACATTCACAATCCGATAAACCATCCTTTTACTCGGATGGTTCCCGGAATCGGCCTGATTGTATGACACAAAGAAAAAAGCGAGCGGTGCCGGAATGGAAACCCCTCGACCCCGGATGCAACGAACAGGAAAGGTCGCTTGTCATGAATTCGCCGATTGAGCCGTCTGCAGAGGATCGGATTGCCGGGCTGGAAGAAAAGCTGAAGGCCTGCCGGCGGGAACTGAAAGCCCTCCGCGAGTCGGAACGGAAGTACCGACATCTTTTTGAACACTCTCCGGCCATGGTCAACCTGACCGACCTCGACGGGATTATCCTCGACATCAACGACTCGGGTGTCCGCATGCTCGGATACGATTCCCGGGAAGAGATGATCGGTCTCGACTCGACGAAGTCCCTGTATACGGATCCGAAAAGCCGCCTCCGGTTCAAAGAGGTGATGGGCCGGCACGGGTCTGTCCGGGAATTCGAAACGGAGATGCGACGGAAGGACGGGACCGTCATCGACGTCCACATCACCTCGGCAATCCGGCGGAACAAGCAGGGAGAACCCGAGGGATACGAGGGATTTGTCGTGGACGTGACGGACAGGAAGCGGGCCGAGCGAGAGCTCCAGGAGTCCGAGGAGAAGTATCGAACCGTGGTGGAAAACTCCATCGCCGGGATCAACGTTCATCAGAACGGCATCTTTCGCTATGTGAACCAGCGGCTCATCGACATGCTGGGTTACGATTCTCCCGACGAAATCGTCGGCAGGCAGTTCTGGGAGGTGATTCATCCGGCGGATCGGGACATGGTGAAAAAGAGGGGGATCAAACGCCAGAAAATCTCCTTCTCACCCGCCCAGTACATCTTCCGGGCGCTCCAAAAGGATGGTTCGATCATCTGGGTCGAGCTCTGGGCCAGCCCCGCCATCTATCAGGGGAGGCCTGCCGTCGTGGCCATTGTCATCGACATCACGAGCCGCAAAGAAGCGGAGGAAAAAATCCATCTCCTGTCCCGGCGCCTGATCGACGTCATGGAAGAGGAAAGCCGGCGCCTCGCGGCGGATCTCCACGACGAGTTCGGCCAGTCTCTCACGTCCCTGCATTTCGGCCTGGAGGCGCTGGAGACCTCCCTCGGTGACAGCGGCGGAGACAGCAAGGAGCGGTGCCGGACGCTTGTCCGCCGGGTGGAGCAACTGGCCGACCAGGTACGGAAGACCACCGCCCGCCTGAGGCCGGACGTGCTGGATCACATGGGCCTCATTCCGACCCTGGAGTGGCACATCCAGGATTTCCTCAGCCATCGCGAAGGACTGGACATCCAGTTCCAGGCAACGGGATTCAAGCGACGCCTCGGGGGTGCGGCCGAGATCGTCCTGTACCGAATCTTCCAGGAGTCCCTCACCAACATCGCCAAGCACGCCCAGGCAAAAAATGTTAAGATCCTCCTGACCCACAGCCACCCGAAAACGATTCTTGTCATCCGGGACGACGGCGTTGGATTCGTGACGGCCGAAGAAGGCCTTCCCGGCGGAAGGCCCAGGGGAATCGGCCTTTTGAGCATGCAGGAACGGGTGGCCTCCCTGGGCGGAACCATCGATATCACCTCCGCCCCCGGTCGGGGAACAACCGTCAGGGTGGAAATACCCGAGGAGGGAGGCGCCGTATGAGAAAGATCCGCATCCTGATCGCCGACGATCATGCCATTATCCGGGAAGGACTGCACCAGTTGCTCAATGCGCAGCCCGATATGGAAGTCGTCGGTGAGGCCGAAGACGGTTGCCAGGCCCTGGAATTTGCGAAATCCCATCATCCCGACGTCATCGTGCTGGACATCGGCATGCCCGGACTCAGCGGCCTGGACGTGATCAGCCTGATCCGGGAGACCCTGCCCTCCGCCCGGATGGTCGTCCTGTCCATGCATGCCAAGGAAAGCTACGTCCACCAGGCCCTGGCCTCCGGAGCCATCGGCTATGTCCTGAAGGCGTCACCAAGCACGGACATCATCGAGGCGATCCGGGCGGCCCATCGGGGAGAATACTTCCTCAGCTCCAAGATCCGGGCGGATGTCATCGGCAGCTACGTGCGGAGTCGTGAAAAGACGCCCGCCCCCAAGGGCTACGAGCTCCTGACGGAGCGGGAACAGCAGGTATTTCGCCTCGTCGTGGAGGGGAACTCGACGGCCCGGATCGCCGATATCCTGTGTGTCAGCGCCAAGACGGTGGAAAAGCACCGTGCCAGCGTCATGAGCAAGCTGGGCATCCACGACCGGCTTGAACTCCTGAAATACGCCATCAAGATCGGGATCGCCGACCCGGACCTCTGGGAAGGATAGCCGGTCCGTCCATTTTCCATCGAATGGGGGACGATCCCTTCGAAATGGGGGTCGTCCCCCATTGTTCTTTCCTGTCCATCTCTCCTAAAACGGATGCCAGAGAAATACAAAGAAAGGAGAGATGGAAATGGATCCTAGTACCCTCAGCATCATCGGCATTGTTCTATCCCTGGCATTCATCGTTGTCTTTGCCCTCCGGGGATGGCACATCATCATCCTGGCCCCTCTGGCTGTTGTTTTCGTCGCGGTCTTTTCCGGCCTGGACATTCTTCCCACCCTGTTAGGCCCATACATGAAGGGCTTCGTCAGTTACGCGGGGAAATTCTACCTCATCTTCCTGATGGGGTCCCTCTTCGGCAAGGTCATGGAGGACAGCGGTGCTGCCCGGGCCATCGCCGAGGGAATCCTGAAGGTCGTCGGCCGGGGGAACCCGATGAACGGCGTCATGGCCATCGCCCTGATCGGCATCGCCCTGACCTACGGCGGCGTGAGCCTCTTCGTCGTCATCTTCGCCCTCATCCCCATCGGCCGCCCCATCTTCAAGGAACTGGACCTTCCGTGGCACCTCTTCGTGATCCCCTATGCCTTCAGCATCGGCTCGATCACCATGACCATGATGCCCGGTTCTCCCCAGATCCTGAACATCATGCCGACCAAGTACATGGCCTCGTCCACTATGTCGGCCCCTCTGCTGGGCATCCTGGGTGCGATTGTCGTGGCGGCTTTCAACGTCTTCTACTTCAAGTATCAGCTCAAGAAAGCCAAGGCGCGCGGTGAAGGCTACGTGGCCCCGAGCGGCATCGGCGTCGTGGCCGGCGAAGTGGTCGCCATGGAAAAGCTTCCCAATGTGTTCCTGAGCATCGTTCCCATGATCGTCGTCGTCATCATGCTGAATGCCTTCAAGCTCGACGCCGTATGGGCACTGCTGGGCGGCGTCGCCTTCTGCATCGTCTTCTTCTGGAAGTACTTCAAGAACCTCCCGGAGACCCTGAACAAGGGTGCCGTAAACACCGTCATCCCGATCGTGAACACCTGCGCGGACGTCGGGTACGGAATGGCCATCGCGGCCACGGCCGGATTCAAGGTCATCGCCGGCTGGCTCCTCACCCTGCCGATGCATCCCATCGTCTCCCTGGCGATCGCCACGAACATGATGGCCGGCATCACCGGTTCGGCCTCCGGCGGTCTGGGCATCATTCTGGAGACCCTGGCGCCGAAGTACCTGGCCCTCGGCCTCTCCCCCGACCTGATTCACCGGGTTGCCACCATGTCGGCGGGCTGCTTCGACGCCCTGCCGCACAACGGCGTGGTCATCACCTTCCTGGCCGTCACCGGTCTGACCCACATGAACGGTTACAAGCATATCTGGTGGGGCCACATCGTGGCGACGATCATCGCCCTCCTGATCGTGATCCCCCTGGGCATCATGATCTACTAAGAGGAGCCGGATCGCGGAGGAAATCATGAACGTCAAGGACATCAAGAAAACAGCCGTACTGGGCGGAGGAGGGATGATCGGATCCTGCTGGGCCCTGAATTTCCTGTGGAAGGGCTACCCCGCCCACATATTCGACATCAACGAAGAGGCCCTTCAGAACGCCCGGAACCGGATCGCGGCGGGCTTCGATTTCCTGGTGAAACGGAACATCCTGACGGCGGACAAGGCGCACGTTGCCATGGGTCTCGCCAAATACACGACCGATCTGGCAGAGGCCGTGGCGGACGTCCAGTTCATCCAGGAGGCGTCCCCGGAACGATACGAAGTGAAACAGGCCCTGCTGGCCGAGGTGGACCGCCATGCCCCGGCGGAGGCGATTTTTGCCTCCAGCACGTCGGGTCTCCTGATCACGGAGATCGCCAAGGGATCGGCCCACCCGGAGCGCTGTCTCGGGGCCCATCCCTACAATCCTCCCCACCTGATCCCCCTCGTGGAGATAGGGAAGGGAGAAAAGACGTCCGAGGCGGCCGTCGAGACTGCTGTCGCCTTTTACAAGGCCCTCGGCAAGGAGCCCGTCGTCCTCCGGAAGGAGGCCCTGGGGTTCATCGCCAACCGCCTTTCCGTGGCCCTTTACCGGGAAGCGGTGGACTTGGTGGTCCGCGGCGTGTGCTCCGTGGAGGACGTGGACAAGTGCGTGACCTTCGGGCCCGGTCTCCGTTACGGGCTCATGGGACCCAACATGATCTATCACCTGGCCGGGGGACCCTTCGGTCTCAAAGGAGTCATGCACCATATCGGTCCCACCGTGGAGTGGTGGTGGGAAGACATGGCAGACTGGAAAAAGTGGCCGGAAAACTGGCTGGATGCAGCCCACGAGGGTGTGCTCCAGGAAATGGCGAATAGGCCGCCGGAACAGGGTCGGACCAGCGAGGATATCGCCCGCTGGCGGGATGACGGACTTCTGGCCCTGCTCAAGTTCCACGGCAAGCTGTAAAGCATCGTAGCAAGAACCGCCTGTTCCGAATCATGCCCCGGCGCGTCGGCAACAGGTAAAAAAAGAACGAGTCCGGGATACGGCCTTCCTCGGGGCCGCTGCGAGGCGACCCCAGGGGGCCGTTCCAGCGGACCGGGAGGATAGCCCCTGATCTCAAGAGACATTGAGGGATCAGTCATCCTACACAATCATGCCTGCCGAAAAGCAGGAGATAGCGAGGTGTCGACATGAAAGTGGCAATATTGGGAGCAGGGTCCCTGGGAACCATCTCCGGGGCGCTGATTACGAAAAACGGGGGAGACGTTGTTCTTATCGACGCCAACAAAGAACACGTCGAGGCCCTGAACAAGAACGGAGCGACCATTGCAGGCAAGATGGACCTCACCGTGCCCGTCAAGGCCATCACGCCGGACGCGATGTCGGGCACGTATGACCTGGTCCTGTACCTGGTCAAGCAGACATACAACGAATCGGCCTTGAAGGCCCTCGTTCCGCATCTTCACAAGGACAGCATCGTATGCACGCTCCAGAACGGGGTACCCGAGGAAGCCGTGGCGGCCCATGTCGGGCGCGAGAAGGTCATGGGCTGCGCCGTCGGCTGGGGCGCCACATGGCTTCGCCCCGGCGTGTCGGAGTTGACGTCCGAATCGGATAAGATGACCCTGGACCTGGGGGAACTGGACGGAACGATCAAGGATCGAACTAAGGCCGTGGCGGCCGTGCTTGAGAAGATCTGCCCGACGGAGATCACGACCAACCTACCGGGCATCCGGTGGTCGAAACTTCTCATCAACGCCACCCTGAGCGGCATGTCCGCTTCCCTGGGCTGCACGTTCGGAGACGTTCTCGACAATGAAAAAGCCCTGGCCTGCGTTGCGCTGATCGGCAACGAGACCATCGCCGTCACCCGAAAGCTGGGCGTGACCCTGGAGAAGATCCAGGGAGCGGACCTGAACATCCTGGCCTTCCAGACCCAGGCCGAAATGGTGGCACGCGCCGGGATCTACAAGATGGTCTTCGGTCCCCACCGGCTTCTGAAGGCCAGCATGCTCCAGGACATCGAGAAGGGTCTGAAGACGGAAATCGACGCCATCAACGGCGTTGTCTGTGAAAACGGCCGGAAGACGGGCGTGCCGACGCCGATCAACGACACGGTCGTATCCACCGTCAAGGGAATCGAACAGGGAAAATACAAGGCGGAATTCGGGAATCTGTCCTTGTTTCAACTGACGCAGCTGCCCGAGTAGAAGCGTTTGCGCCATAGAGTCTGCAAATGAAGGAAAGGAGTCTCAAAACATGAAAGAAAAAGCGGTCATTACCTGCGCCATCACGGGCAGCATCCACACCCCGACCATGTCGGACTACCTCCCCATCACGCCCCAGCAGATCGCCGACGAGGCCGTCCGGGCCTACGAGGCAGGGGCGGCGGTGGTCCACGTTCACGCCCGTAATCCGGAAAACGGGCTTCCTTCCCCGGACATCAACCTGATGAAGGAAATCATCACCAGCATCAAGAGCCGCTGCAACGCCGTCGTCTGCATCACGACCGGCGGCGGAGCCGGCATGACCCTGGAACAGCGGGTTGCCCCGGTTACGGCATACAAGCCCGAGCTGGCCTCCTGCAACGCCGGGTCCATGAACTGGGGACTCTTCCCGATGGTGACTCGCTACAAGGAGTGGAAGCACGAGTGGGAGAAGGTGATGCTGGGCATGACGGAAGACTTCATCTTCACCAATACCTTCAAGACCCTGAGGGAGTACTGCGCGGTCTTCAGCGAAAACAACACGAAGCCCGAGTTCGAGATCTACGACGCGGGCATGGTGAACAACGTGGCTTTCCTGATCCAGGCCGGCTACATCAAGAAGCCCGTCTACATCCAGTTCGTCCTGGGCATCCTGGGCGGGCTCTCGGCGAGCCCCGAGAACCTGATGTTCCTCGTGGAGCACGCGAAGCGGCACATCGGCGAGTTCGAGTTCTCCGTGTGCGTGGCCGGCCGGGCCCAGGTTCCCATCTGCACGCAGTCGCTGCTCCTGGGCGGGAACTGCCGGGTGGGCCTGGAGGACAACCTCTGGCTGGAGAAGGGCAGGATGGCGCAGAGCAACGCCGAGCAGGTGGCCAAGATGGTCCGGGTCACCAAGGAACTCGGCATCGAGCCGGCGACACCGGATGAAGCCCGCCGGATCCTGGGCCTCAAGGGCATTGCCAACGTGAACTATTGATCCCTCCTTTGGAGGGGGCCGGTTGATAGCCTGGCCGGCTCCCTCCCCCCCTCGTACGGTATCGGTCTTGCCGTCCCGTCCCTCCGGAGCGGACTCTCTCCCTGAAAACCGGAACGGTTTTGCGGTGCAGACCGGTAACCCGTCATTTCCTCCACATCCCGACCCTGCTTATCGGCCTTCATGCCGCAGTTGTTCGGCATACGGACAGATCCTCGCGGTAACGGATCGATCCGCTGATAAAACAAATGTAACGGGTCATGGAAGACAGAGCCCGTGCGACCGGGGCATCTCGCAGTCCCGCGGTCTGAGAACAGGGGCATGGTCAGGCACAACTCCCGTGATCAGGCGGGCGAAAGAAAGATTGCACACCGGCCGGAAAATGAATAATGATCCAATGCTATCTGTCTTTTAGAACCGTGCCAAAACGTTGTCCGGCACGCATCGGAGCAGGGATTCCAATAAGGATGCAGAAACAGGAGAACAGAATGGATCAGAAGCAGATTGAAACGGCAAAAAAGGAAGGCCGGAAGGCCTTGACGGAGGCGGAGGCAAAACAGGTCCTGCGCCGTTACGGCATACCCGTTGTGGAAGAATCGGTCGCCGCCGATCCGGAGGATGCGGTTCGGCAGGCTCAGCAATATGGATTTCCCATTGTCCTCAAGGGATTGGGGGCCAGACTGACGCATAAAACGGAGCGGGGGCTCGTCCGCCTGAACCTTGGAAACAAGCGCGATGTCCTGTCGGCAGCGAAGGCCATCGCCCGCTCGGCGGGGGATGACCTGGAGGGATATCTCGTTCAGCCGATGATCCGGGGGCGCCGGGAATTCGTGGCGGGCCTGTTCTGCGACCCGCAGTTCGGCCCCATCGTCATGTTCGGCCTCGGCGGGATCTTCACGGAGGCCCTGGGGGACGTCGTATTCCGCCTTACCCCCCTGGACGAAGCCGAGGCCGGACGGATGATCGACGAGATCCGTTCCTCGAAGCTGCTGGGCGCTTTCCGGGGAGACTCTCCGGCCCGGAGGGAAGACATCGTCCGAACGCTCGTCGGTCTGTCCCGCCTGGCGGAGGATGTGGCCGATATTGCGGAGGTCGACATCAATCCCCTGGTGATCGGGGCCGACGGCCGGGTGACCGCGGTGGACGCGCTGATCATCCTCGGCGACCGGCCCGCGGGAAAGACCACCCATCATCCCGTGGATCCGAGGGAGCTGGAAAAGATTTTCTATCCCCGTTCCATCGCCCTGATCGGTGCGTCGCCCCAGATCGGGAAATGGGGCAACATGCTTTTCTCGAACGTTCTGGCCGGCGGTTACAGGGGAGAGGTTTATCCTGTCAATCAAAGGGGAGGGGAGATTGCCGGCCGGAAGGTGTACCGGAACGTCATGGAAATCCAGGGGGAGGTCGATCTCGGCGTCGTCACGATTCCGGCGGCCCATGTCTCCGCCCTGATTCCCGAATTCAAGGCGAAGGGAATCCGGCACATGCTCCTGATCACGTCTGGCTTCGGGGAATTGGGCGCCGAGGGCCGCCAAGCCGAAGCGGACCTCGTGAAAGCCGCCGCGGAGGCGGGCGTCACGATCCTCGGTCCCAACACGATGGGCATCTGCAACCCCCATGCAAAGTTTTTCTGTATCGGAACTTCATGCTGGCCGAAGCCCGGGCCGGTCGGCCTGGTCTCGCAGTCCGGCAACATGGGGATCCAGCTCCTGGATTTTGCCGAGGCGGAAGGGATCGGCATCCGCGCCTTCTGCGGATCCGGGAACGAGGCCATGATCACCATCGAAGACTACCTTCGGACCTTTGAAGTCGACGACATTACGAAAACGGTCGTCCTCTACGTCGAAAGCACCAAGGACGGACGGCGGTTCTATTCGACGGCCCGGCAGGTTTCCAGGAAAAAACCCGTCGTTGTTCTCAAGGGCGGCCGGACCGCGGCGGGCAGCAGGGCGGCGGCCAGCCATACGGGGGCCATGGCGTCCAACATCCGGATTTTCAATACAGCCTGCAGGCAGGCCGGCGTGGTTCTGGCCGATCAGCCGATGGATCTCCTGGATCTGTCGGCTGCCTTCTCCTCTCTGCCCCTGCCCAGGGGCAAGAGGGTGGCCATCATGACCCTGGGAGGCGGGTGGGGCGTCGTGGCAACGGACGTCTGCGTCGAGATGGGCCTGGAGGTCCCTCACCTGACGCCGGACGTCATCGCCCGGATTGACGGGATCCTTCCGCCGTACTGGAGCCGTGAGAACCCCGTCGATCTCGTCGGTGAATTCGAGCCCTCGCTGCCCGGGAAAATCCTGGAAGCCCTCATCGCATGGGATCAATGCGATGCCGTCATCCATCTGGGCGTCGTCGGGAGAACCCGGATGGTCCTCAAATCACTTGATGCAGCCCGCGCCTCCGGGCAGGCCATCGAACAGGTTTTCTACGATGAGGGGGAGAAACTGTATAATGGGGCCGAAGAGGAATTTTTCGCCTTCAGCGCGAGGATGATGGAAAAATACGGGAAACCGGTCCTGGGCGTGTTCCTGGACGACGAGAAAAGCAAGACCGTCCGAGAGGTGGAGGGCAGTCCCTACAAAGGCATCGCCTTCCTGACGCCGGAGCGTGCCGTCAAGACCCTGGCCCGGATGGTGGACTACGAGGAGTGGCTGAGGAAAGAAAATGCCCGGTCAGTGGACGGAGCGTGAATCGAGGCGTGTCCTTCCGGGCGGGTCATGAGAAATCCGGGTTCATGACGTCCAGTTTTCCGTAAAACGCCGTCATGCGGCTTTTCAGCAGGCCTGCCTGCCGGTAAAACCGGAATGCCCGGGCGTTTGCCGAGGCGACGACGAGTTGAACGCGGCGCGCGCCGCGTTCAGACCCCCAGGCGAGGACGTTTTCCAGGAGCTTCGACCCGACCCCTTTCCGGCGGAATCCGGCAGTGACATACATGTCCTCCAGCAGGATCGAATATCCGCCGATGGACGTCGAGACGACGATCTGGGCCGCGGCCATGCCGACGACAACTCCGTCGGCCTCGGCAACGAAAACGACCGCTGCGCCGGGATTCGCAAGGAGCAGAAGCAGTCCCGCCCGGTGACTCTCGGCGTCCGTCGCAAAATCCGTTTCCATCGTGAAGAGATCCCGGAGAAATATTACCAGCATCTCGACATCCCGAGGCTCTCCCCGTCGAATGCGGATTCTCGTCATGCTTGCGGATCCGGTAAAATGAACCAGGCTGGCGATGCTCATGGCATGCGCTTCATGATGCATGGGTGAAACGGGCGGGAGACCCCGTTCCCAGGGTCTCCCCTTGTAGACAAGGAATCATTGCCGGCCTGCGGTCTTAACCGATCGCATCGGTGCCCGACTCTCCCGTTCGCACACGGATGCATTCCTCCAGGGGCACCACGAAGATCTTGCCATCCCCGATCTTCCCCGTGCGTGCGCCCCGGATGATTGCGTCCACGGCGGGTTTGACGAACTCGTCGTTTACGGCAATCTCGAAGCGGACCTTGTCCAGAAGATTGACCTCGGTAAAGATGCCGCGATAGGATTCGGTATGTCCGCCCTGCGATCCGCAGCCGATCACATTGGAGACAGTCATTTTCCCCACTTTGGCCTCAGAAAGGGCCTGTTTGACATCCGTCAGCTTTTCCGGCTGTACGATTGCGACGATCAGTTTCATCATCATTCTCCTTTTTCAATAAACAGGGTCTTCCCTGCAGCGGTTCCTACTTCGTCAGGAATCCCTGGAAATCAGGGTAGGCCTTCGTGCCGTGCTCGCCGAGATCCAGTCCGGTGATCTCCTCCTCGCGGGAGACCCTCAGGCCTGCCACCTGCTTGATGACAAACCATACAATGAGCGAAGCGATGAAAGTAAAGGCGCCGACTGCCGCGACGCCTGCAGCCTGGGCGCCGAGGAGCTTGAAGCCGCCGCCGAAGAAAAGGCCGTTCCCCGTGGCCGTTCCCGTAATCTTGTCGACCGCGAACAGACCGACCGCCAGGGTTCCCCAGATGCCGTTGACCAGGTGAACGGAGAGGGCGCCGACGGGATCGTCGATCCTGATCCGGTCGAACATCATGACGGCCAGGACCACGAGCACGCCGGCGATCAGGCCGATGATCGCAGCCGAGCCGACGCTGACAAAGGCGCAGGGAGCGGTGATGGCCACCAGGCCGGCCAGCGCCCCGTTGATGATCATGGAGAGATCCGGTTTTTTCTGGATCATCCACGATGTTGCGGCTGAACTGAGGATCGCCATCGCGGCGGCGGTGTTGGTGGTGACGGCGATATGCGCGATGGCGCTGCCGTCGCCCACGCCCATGGTGGAGCCGGGATTGAATCCGAACCAGCCGAACCACAGGACGAGCCCGCCGAGGGTGGCCATGGACATGTTGTGTCCGAAGATCGGATGGATGGAGCCGTCTTTGCGATACTTGCCGATCCGGGATCCCAGGAGCAGCACGCCTGCAAGGGCCGCCCAGCCGCCGACGGAATGGACGACCGTGGAGCCGGCGAAGTCAAACATTCCCAGGGACGCGAGGAAACCGCCTCCCCAGATCCAGTGGCCGGTGATAGGATACAGGATGCCCACCAGCAGGAAGGAGAAGAAGATGAAGGAATGGAATTTGATCCGCTCCGCAACGGCCCCCGACACGATGGTCGCCGCGGTGCCGGCGAAAACGAGCTGGAAGAAGAATTTCGCCCACAACGGCACGCCGGTCCAGTTGATCGCCGCGTAGACGCCCCTGTAGGCATCTCCGATGGCAGGGCTGTTGTCGGCCCCGCCGACAAAGAAGAGCCCCTCCAGACCCGCAAAGGGGTTGCCGTTTCCGAACATGAGCCCCCAGCCGACCACCCAGAAGGCGGCCGAGGAAATGGCGAAGACGATGAAGTTTTTCGCCAGGATGTTCACCGTGTTCTTGGCGCGGCAAAGTCCCGATTCCACCATGGCGAACCCCAGGTTCATAAAGAAGACCAGAAAGGCCGTGAAGAGCACCCACGTGGTGTCGATGCCCACCTGGAGGGAACCTTTCAGCGCATCCAGGGCTTCCTGCGTTACGGCTTTTGCCGGAGCAGCCACCGTGGCGGCATCTGCGACTGTCGCCCCCGCCGGTCCCGTCACCACCTCTTCGGCAAAGACCGGCATATTCAATAAGATGAAAATGAATCCGATCAGAACGATCAGCATGCTGACAGACTTTTTCATGGAACACCTCCCGTTCACGCTGCTTTTTCAAATACGGAAAAATGCTGTTTCTGTCCGATAAACTGTCTAAATTGGAATAGAGCGTATTGAATGAAACGGCCGCTGTCCGATGCCCGGAAACGGATTATCCGAATCCTGCGTATGTGCGATGCGCCTTCATCGTGTGTCCTCCTTGATAAGTATTGAGTGACTGATCACCCGAATCGTGGCAATGCTCTTTGACCGATCCTTTGCCAGCGGCGTGCCATGATCGCAACATTGCGAAATAAGGATTGAATGTTACTTCAGCAAAAAACGAATGGAACAATAGAGTATCATGCAAGGAACGGAATCCCTTCGTCTCTCCTGCCTAGGGCCAATCTTCTCTTTTCGCCCTCAAGTTATAAGTATTAGATATAGTGAAGGGAATCGCGAATGGACGGGCCGGTGAAACAGGTCTGCGGTTCAATATTGTCCGTTTCGTTCGTTTGTGTTCAAAAAGAGATTATGGAAAGCCCTATCCCGGATTATTTGCGCGATGTGCCCCTCAAAGCACGAACAGACAGAGTATAGGGTATGTCCTGACATCGTCCGTAACCGTAACAACAATCAAATCGTATCTCACTAATAACATAAAGAAATACATCGTATTTTAATCTCGAAAACGTGATTTCGGTTGACATGTAAGCGAAGCGTGCTATCAGACACCGTTATGTAATACGTAACACTTGTGAATGGATCCCATGGAAAGGAACAACGACACATGAACCGGGTCTGTCGAATCAGGTACTGGGGACCAATCGTAATCTTGTTGCTGCTGAAACTTCCCGGATTTGCGGCCGAGCGGACCATCCCCGGGACGGTCCGTCTGGAAGAAGTGGTCGTGACGGCCACGCGAATGGAGCAGGATGCGTCGCGGTCGCCGGCGGCCGTCAGCGTCGTCAAGAAGGATGAAATGTCGCAACGGGGCGTGAAAACCCTCGATCAGGCAGTGAATGAACTGCCCGGCGTCTTCAATCGACGTGGCAAGAGCTTCATGGATACCCAGGCGGCCGTCACCCTCCGGGGGATTCCCGACCAGAAGCGGACCCTGGTTCTGCTGGACGGCATCACCCTCAACGATCCGCGGGTGGGAACGGTCAATTTCGGAGGCCTGGTGCCCGAGGATTTGGAGCGAATCGAGGTGGCCCGAGGGGCGTTTTCGAGCCTCTACGGAGGCAATGCCATGGGCGGTGTGGTCCAGTACCTGACGAAGTGGCCGGACAAGCGGGAGGTTATCCTGAAGACCGGTTACGGCACCGCCTGGAACAGCGGCGAGGCGCCGACGGACCTCTGGCGGTCCTATGCCTCCTACGGCGACCACATCGGGAAATGGCGATGGTTCCTGAGCCTCGGAAACGAGAGGACCAACGGGTACGTGACCGACTACAATCTGGTCTCGACGAGGCCTACAGCGGGCATCTCCGGCTGGATCGTGACTACCAGCAACAAAGGCGAAACCCGGTATCTCATCGGAGACCGGGGCGACAACAACTGGACCGATTACCACGGCACGGCGAAGTTGCGGTATGAATTCACACCCGATTCGAAGCTGCAGGCACAGTTTATACGCACCAGCTTCGACTACAATGCGGACAATCCCCATTCCTATGTCGTGAACGGCAGCGGCATTCCCGTTTATTCCTATACCGGAGCCAAGGCAGCGACGTTTCTCTCCGGTTACGGCCACCGGGCGCAGAACCTCTACAATGTGACCTGGGAACAGGCTCTTGGTCCCGTGGAGGGAAAGCTCTCCCTCGGAATGAACGACCAGAGCGACGCCTGGTATGTATCCGTGAGTTCTTCCTCGTCCGCAACGATGAACGGCGGACCGGGCACCAAAGCGGAAACGCCCTCCCAAGGCTATAACGCGGACCTTCAGTTCGCAATTCCCATCCTCCAGAGGCACAAGGTGACCGTCGGCGGCGCCTATAAATATGCAACGGCGACAACAAAAGAGTACGCCATGACAAACTGGGGAGACAACAGCAGCACGACCAACCTGACCTACGAATCCAAAGGCCGGGATCGGACCTATGCCCTCTTTCTCCAGGGAGAAGTGAATCTTCTCGATAGCCTGACCCTTTACGCCGGTTTTCGGGAGGACTGGTGGGAGACCATCGACGGCTACGCAAATTCCGTGGGCAATGCCGGCTATCCAAAGAATTATGCCTCCCGCAGCGATTCCGCCTTCAGCCCCAAGGGCTCCATCGCCTACCGCCCCATTTCCGGGACGGTGCTGCGGCTCTCCGCCGGAAAATCGTTCCGTGCACCGACCGTCTATGAACTCTATCGCTCCTACACCTCGGGCACGAGCACCTATCAATACAATCCCTGTCTGTCTCCTGAGAAAGTCTTTTCCTGGGATGCGGGGGTGGAGCAGCGTCTCTGGAAGGGAGCCGTCTTCAAGGCGACCTATTTCGAAAATTACATGACGGACCTGATTTACCAGAGGACCGTCGGAACAAACACCTATCAGTATGACAACGCAGGAAAAGCGAAGGGAACGGGCATCGAAATGGAACTTGAACAGCGCCTGGACAAGGGATTCAGGATCTTCACTAATTACACCTATACGGATTCCAGGATCACGGAGAACGTCGCCAATCCGAACAGTGTGGGCAAGCAGATACCCCAGGTTCCGCGCCAGACTTTCAACGCCGGGGCCGCCGCCAAGCTTGGAATATTCGACCTCTCCCTGACGGGCAGGTACGTGGCGCAGCGGTTTTCCAGTGACGACAACAGCGATACGTCCGATAGCGGGTACGGTTCCCGGGAGTCCTACTTCACCGCCGACGGGAAAGTATCCTGCCGGGTTCTGTCCTGGGCCACGATCTCCCTTTCGGTGGAGAACATCCTGAACAGGACGTATTACGACTATTACCGGGCACCGGGGCGCTGGTGGTTTGCCGAGGTTGCCCTGCATTTCGAGTGAGACTGTTCGTGCGGTCGAAACAACCGGCATTCATCCAATGCGGGATTCCGGGACGGTGAACGGGAGGATCCATTGGCGATGATCTCCGTCGAATCCTTCAGTTTCCGTTATCCGGGATCGGAAATCCCGGCCTTGCAGGACGTCAGCCTCCGGATCGAGCCGGGCGAGGCGGTACTGGTCCGCGGGAGATCCGGGTCCGGGAAGTCGACGCTCCTGTACTGCCTCAACGGGCTTGTCCCTCACGTCTTTGCCGGAGAGAGCTCGGGAGCGGTAAGGATCGGCGGTTTTTCCCCGTCCGAGACGCCTCTCCGGGAGATCGCCCGCACGGTGGGTACAGTCTTCCAGAACCCGGAGAGCCAGATTTTCATGATGCGGGTGGAGGACGACGTGTCCTTCGGCTGCGAGAACCTCCTGCTGTCCCGGGAGCAGATCCTTCATCGCCGGGATCAGGCCCTCCGTTCGATGGGGCTCTGGGACCTGCGGAGACGGGAGACCTTCAAGCTTTCCGGGGGGCAGAAACAGCGCCTGGCGATCAGCTCCATCTATGCCATGGGGCCGCAAGTGTTCCTTTTCGATGAACCGACAACGGACCTGGATGCGGCGGGAAGGCTGGATTTTTTCGGCATCGTCCGGAGCCTGAAGGAGGAGGGGAAGACCGTTGTCCTGGTGGAGCATCAGTATGAAGAAGCCCTGCCCCTGATGGACCGGGTCGTGACGCTGGAAAACGGACGGATCTCCGGGAACGGAGAGACTGGCGATATCCCGGTCCTGGGAAGGAAGGTCGGCCCGTCGACTGCTCCGGCGGTCCTTGCCCTTGAGGGCGTCGATTTTCGTTATGGCGGGGGAGGGGAGGTGCTGGCCGGGCTGAGCGTCGAGATCATGCGCGGGGAGGTCGTCGCCCTGCTGGGCGACAACGGCAGCGGCAAAACGACCCTTCTGAAGATCCTGGGGGGACTCCTTCAGCCCAAACGCGGAAAGATCACCGTTCTGGGAATGCCCGGGCCGAAACTGGAATCGCTGGTGGGGCGCGTGGGATTTCTCTTCCAGAATCCGGACGAACAGCTTTTCGCGGGATCGGTCGAAGAGGAGATCGCCTTCGGGCCCGCCCGGCTCGGCAGAAAAGCGGACGTGGCCTATTATCTCGACATTGCCGGACTGCGCGCCTTCCGCAAACGCCATCCCCAGACCCTCTCCCGGGGGCAGAGGCAGATCCTGGCCGTGGTTTCCGTCATGGCCATGGGACCGGAGATTCTCCTCCTCGACGAGCCGACAACCGGTCTGGACGACCGGAGCTGGCACAGGCTCTTTTCCCTCATCTTCCAGTATGCCGGGGACGGCGGGACGGTCGTCTTTACGACGCACAATGAAAAGGCGGCCGCCGTGGCCGAACGCCGGATCATCCTGCGGGACGGCGGGGCGGAAAACGATGAAGTATCTGGATAGGGAGACCTTTCTGCACCATCTGGATCCGCGGGCCAAGATTGTTCTGGGCCTGCTGGGGGCCGTCATGATCGTCGCGCTCCGGACGCCGTTCGGTCTTTTTCTCCTGTTCGCGATGCTCCTGGGAGCCTTCGGGCTGCTCCGGCCGGCCCGGGGAACCGTCCGCACGACGGCCGTACTCATGGCGACGGCCCTGTGCTTCACCATGATCTCCCAGGGGTTCTTTTACGGCCTCGAGCCCCGGACTGCCATCCTGACAATTGTGGCCCCCGATTCGGGTCTCCTCGGTAGAATCACTGGAGGGATCGCCATTTACCGAGAAGGTTTACTGTACGGGGCGCTGCAGAGCCTCAGGCTGTTTTCGGCCATGCTCCTGAGCGCCGTCATCGTCATGTCCACGTATCCGTCCGATCTGCTGCTCGGCATGGAGAGGCTGGGCGTGCCCGGGCGGATCGGATTCCTGGTCACGGTCAGCATCCGTTTCCTTCCCGCCCTGATCGACGAGGCGAACCGCATCCTGCTGGCCCAGAAGCTGCGCGGGCTCGACCTGAAGGGCGTGCGGGGGGGATTCCGGGCCTGCCGCTACCTCCTGCCGCCGCTGATCATCGACAGCCTGAGAAACGCCCGGCGCATCGCCCTTGCCGCCGAGGTCCGGGCTTTCACGGGTAAGAAGACGCTGGTGCGGGAGTTGAGCTTTTCCCTGCGGGACTGGCTCGTTCTCGGTTTTTCCACGACGGGAATGGTCCTGCTCGTTATGTTCCAGGGGGCCTTCTCATGAACCTTTACATCGGCTCGCTGATCCTCGTTACCGTCCTGGGCGCCGTCCTTTTCCACATCCTGTGGACGCGCAGGGCGGTTCCGTCTTTCAGCATCCAGGACCTGGTTACTGCGGCCCTGTTCTGCAGCCTCCTCTACATCGCCATCCTGCCGTTCAAGTTCGGCCTGAGCCGGGTTCCCCTGATCCAGTCGTTCTTCTTTTCCATACCCTACACGGCTACGCTGTTCATCGGCATCCGTCTCATTCCCAGGGCGGGAACGGCCACCCTGATCATCTGCGGGCACAGCCTCCTGGCCCAGACGATCTCCAGCGGCATCAATCCTCTGTGGTGGCCCTACGCGCTCCTAGCAAGCTTCATCCTGGAGCTCTATTTCCTTGCCACCGGGAATTACCTGGGCTCCATGAAAAACGCGCTGGGGGCGGGATTTCTGCGTGGGCTGACGGTCTATCTCTACTTCTACTGCTTCTCCGCCCCTTTCATCTGGCACCAGTTCTTCGCGCCCTGGTACATCGCCGTCCAGACGGCCCAGGGGATCGCGGGATCCATGATCGGTGCCTCCCTGGGCCTGTATCTCAGTAAGCCCATCATCAGCGCCACCCGCTACGGGGGAATATGATGAACGTCAAGGAGCGCGGCCGTCCGAAGCCGCAGAACCGCCATGCAAGAAAGGACTGAACCGTGGCCTTCTACAAGCTGACCTACAACAAGCAGCACCGATTCGCGACCGTCCACAATTACGGATGCACCTTCCGCTGCCCCACGTGCAGCTACAAGCTGCGGAGCGGTCCCGGGGGAAAGCCGGGCTTCGCATCTCCGGCTCCGGAGCGCTACCTTGAGACGGGGGAGATCAAGGAAGCCCTCCGCCGCCTGCCCATCGAGAACCTGTCTTTCATGGGAGGGGAACCCACCGTGGCGAAGGATCTGCCGGAAATGCTCCGCTTCGCCAAGGAGGAACTCCGGGTCGGCACCCGCCTGGGCCATACGAACGGCAGCAGGCTGCCCCTGCCGCACCTGGACGGGGCCAACGTCGGCCTCAAGGCCTGGGACGAGGATCTCCACCGGGCCGTCACGGGGCAGGACCGGAAACGGGTTTTCGACAATGTGGCCGCCGCCCACGAAGCGGGCATGAAACTGAAGGTGAACGTCGTCTATGTGCCGGGGCTCGTGGAACTCGACCAGGTGGAAGGGATCGCCGCCTGGCTGTCTTCGGTGAGCAGTGACATCCCGTTTCACATCATGGGATACATCCCCGTACCCGGGCAGCCTTATCCGCCCCCGACGCCGGAGCAGATGGCAGCGGCGGAGGCGGTCAGCCGGAGGCATCTTCCGGATGTAGCCAGTTCGCTGCTTACACCGAACCATGCCCTGAACCTTGCAGACCGGGACGACCGCTTCGCCGTTACCCGCCTGCTGTAGGGATGGGGATCGGTTCAGCTGCGGGAGAATGAACCTGCAGGCGGGAATTCAAGGGCCGGAGTTGGATTCTTTTTCGGGTTTCCGTACGGGATCGGCAGGTTGAAGGTGAACACGGATCAGTGGATCGTTGCCCGCGTATCCGCATGTTCCCGGGTCCGCAGAAACGAATCGACATACTCGGGGTCGAAATGAACCCCCCGGTACATCATGAGGGCCTTGGGCAGGCAGCGCAGGAAACTCTCCACGACGCTGGGATCGAACTGGCTCCCGGATCCATCCTTAAGAATCGAGATCGCTTTTTCCAGCGGCAGCGGGTCCGATGTCAGCAGGGAATCCTCGTCATACTTGGGATAATCCCGCTTTGAGGTCAGGGCGTCGAAGACGTCGGCTACGGCGATGATCCTCGATTCCATGGGGATCTGTTCCCCCTTCAATCCGTCGGGATATCCCTGCCCGTTCATCTTTTCATGATGATAGCAGGCGATGACGGGCACCCGGGACAGAGCTCTGGGAAACCGGAACTTCTCCAGGATGCTCCGCGTCATGACCGGATGCTTGTTCATCTCGTCCCGTTCCTCTTCTGTATACGGACCATTTTTCAGAAGGACCGCATCGCTCACCCCGATCTTGCCGATGTCGTGAAGCATGGCGGCGTAACGCAGGGCTTCACGATCGATGGACAGGCGCTTCAGATCCGACGCGATCAGCAGAGAATATTCGGTGACTCGTTCCGAATGGCCGGCCGTGAAGGGATGGCGGGCGTCGACGATGGCGGACAGGGTGACGACGAAACTCGTGAAGGAGAGACGGACCTCTTCCACGAGCAGGGAGTTTTCCAGGGAGATCCCTACCTGGGAGCCGAGAGCGTTCATGAAGACCTCGTCCTCCAGGTCGAAATATTGCTTCCGATCCAGCTTGTTGATGACCTGCAGAACGCCAATCCGCTCCCCCAGCCGGCCCTTGATCGGCACACAAAGGACGGATCGGGTCCGAAAATTGTTCTTTTCATCGAAGGTGCGATCAAAATAGGGTAGTTCCCAGGCGTCGGCGGCATTGATGGTTTCTCCGGTCTGGGCAACGCGGCCGCTGATCCCCTTGCCGAAGGGCAGGCGGATGGGCGGAATTCCCTCGGCGACTTTCGTCCATATCTCGTGGCGCTCCCAATCAATGACATACAGGCTGGTTCGCTCCGCCCCCATCACCGCCGTTACTTCGCCGACGATGAGCGGAAAAAGGCGGTCGAAGTCCAGCTCCGAGGTCAGATCGGAGGCAATGGCGATCAATTTGGCCAGCAGTTCCCGAAGGCGCTGGCGCTCCGCAATCTGGTCCGCCGCAGTCTGGAAAACGGTGTTGAAAGAGTCGATCAGGACCCGGATTTCATTGTCACGACTCGAATTTTCTTCCCGAACCAGAATTTCTTTCGGTACCTTTTGTTGAACGTCGATGCCCTGGTCGGAGAAGGCGATCCTGCCTTCCGCGACCTCCGTCGATCTTGCCTGGATCTCGCCGGTTACGACTTCCAGCGAACCGATCCAGCGGGACATGAGCAGGAAACTGACCAGCGGCAGCGGGAGCATCACAAGAAGGCCGAATATGATCGCTTGTTTGATATCCTCGATATCCCTCGTGCCCGCTTGGGGAAGGATGTATTCATAGATCATGTAAGTCATGAAAAAGATGGGGAGAAGGGAAGAGAGAATGAAAAAAACAAGAAAGATTTTTCTGGACTTGTTCCCCGCCACGGATTTTACCAGCGCCATCAGTTCACCCGATCGAAGCAGTGGAATGCGGATCCCTGTCCAGTGAAGAGCGGATTCCGCTTCCGGGTCGCAAGGCCGATGCGTAGCATTAAAAAAGCCTGCGCCGGGTTATTCCTTTCAGTGCGTGCAAAATGCGGAAATCAAAACGAACCCTACTGAAATTGGCTCGGCAAGTCAACCCGATGATTGATCTTCCCGCGGATTCAAGTTGGACGGAATCGATTTTTAGATGCTCCAGGACCCCAGACAGCATCGGGATTATCCATGGATTGGTCTGAATCACAAATGAGAAGGATCGTACTTGCGGTCCTGCATCTCAAGGTTTCGTTCCGTTTGTATCGCCTGTGTTATCGATGCGTTGCCGGCTGCATGCAGAGTCGGTGATTTTCCGGATGTCGGAAACCAGAGATTGCAGATTCTCACGGCGCACATGATCGTAGTCTTCCTCCATGGTCTTGCGCATGACTTCGTCCTTTTCAAAGGATCGGCCGAAGAAGAGCAGGATTCGGTCGAAGAGGCTCAGGTTTTCTCGAATCAGCCGGCCCGGGAGGGCGAAGTGGACCATTTTGCTTCTCATTTCGGAAGGGATGCTCCGTTTGTAGGATTCCGCAAGAGCAGGATGATCGGGAGGAGTTCCTGAAACGGTGAAGAGAATGATCTTTTTGTCCCTGAGGAGCGGCCACATCTTCTCGATGAAGGAGGCGGCAACGATCCGTCCTATCCTTACATAGCTTCCGATCACGACGACATCGTAACGGGAGATGTCCGGATCATCCTTGCCCAGTTCTGCGAGATCGGCGGGAATGCGCTCACCAAGCCAGAGGGCGTACTGGCGCGTGCTGCCGTACTTGCTGCAGTAGGCGATGAGAATCCTGGCCGGGGAGGGGCAGGGGGAGGCCTCTTTGACGGCATCCGCAGACTCCGGTGTGTGTGAAGGCGCAGCCGAGACAAGGCCGCAGGAGGCGGCAACGAGAAGAAAAGAAAAGAGAATTCGTTTTATCCAGCCCAAGGAACCCATCCATTGCACCTTTCAGAAATTCTGACAATGGTTTGCTCAATCCGATCGACCACTTGCACTCAATAACACGGCTCGGGGGATCAAGGCAACAAACCGTCGCCGGCTGGACGGGGCCGGTGTTCTGTGACCCTTCAAGAGGGTGGAAGCTATTGATTCACAAGAAGGAACGGGAGCGGTAGCGGAGATTTCGGCTTGACCGTCCGGACGGTCTGGCATATTGTGCGCCCCGCCTGCGGGACATCCCTTCCGGTAAATTCCCGTGAAGCCGGAGCGGCCGGAAGGGAGACCGCTTCGTTGCACAGCTTTCATGAGGGGAGCGTTCCCGGCGGTTATCCGGAATGCTGTCCGCCGGGGAACCCTTCATTGACAAGCGGGGGGATCCCGCGTATAAGGAAAAACCTCATTCAAATTGCGAGAGTGGCGGAACTGGCAGACGCACTGGACTTAGGATCCAGCGGGCGAGAGCCCTTGAGGGTTCAAATCCCTCCTTTCGCACCATCATATTAATCAAGAGCTTACCTGTCTTCCGTTTTGATGCCCACGCTCTTCAAATCGCTGATTGTGGGTGATATTGTGGGTAAATTCTCGAGAACCGGCATGAATGCTGTGCTCTGCAGGTATGATGCATGATTGAGGGGCCTACCATGCGCAGCCATCATTTCGCACAGCAGTTCGGAAGAGTTCCAGGATTTGGATGGCCACTCGGCCGATCCTTGCCTGAACAATTTCGGGGAAACAGAGGAGGCGACCCTGTATGGAGAATATCGTCATCGGTGAACGGTTCAAACGCAAAATCATGGTAACCGCCGAAGAAGCAAAGAGCTTTGCCTCCATAACCGGAGACGTGAGCCCGATCCACAGCGATGCGGACTTCGCACGCCGGAGCCGCTTCGGGGACCTGGTCGTCCCGGGGGGCCAACTGATATCGCTTATGACGGGCCTGGTGGCCACCCATTTCTACCGGCCCTCCGGCCGCATCGGTGTCGGGATCGAGTTCTCCTGCATTGCCCATGGGGCGGTGAAGGCAGGGCAGGAAGTGGAAATCTCCTGGGAGGTGACGGACGTCCGGGACAAACCGTCTCTTTCCGGAACCGTCGTGACGTTGAAGGGAACGGTTTCCGATACTCTGGGGAACAGGTACATCACGGCGTCAAGCAAGACGCTCGTCACCGACCGCCCCTGAAGATTCAGGGCATCGTCGTTGGTCAAGACAGGCAAAGGTAGGGGACCGGCTTTGTCATCCCCGGAATGTGCCGGGAGGTCGTTATGGAAATGAATAGGGAACAGATCGGAAAGGATAATGGGAGAGAATTGAAATGACAGCAAAAACGGTGCAGAACAGCTCAGCCGTCATGGCTCAGGTAATGAATCCCCAGGATGCGAATCCGGCCGGGAACGTCCACGGAGGAGTCATCATGAAGCTCATCGATACGGTCGCCGGAGTCGTTGCCATGCGGCACGCCGGATCGATGGCCGTGACGGCCTCCATCGACCGCCTGGACTTTTATCATCCCGTATTTGTCGGCAACCTGGTCACAATGCGGGCCAGCTTGAACTTCGTGGGGCGGACCTCAATGGAAGTGGGGGTTCGTGTGGAGTCGGAGGATGTCTGCACCGGTGAAATACGCCATACCTCGACGGCCTACCTAACCTTTGTGGCTCTCGACAAGAACAACCGCCCCCAGCCCCTGCCGGAACTGATTCTGGAGACGGCCGTCGAGGAGCGCCGCAACCGGGAAGCGAAGATCAGAAGGGAATCGCGTCTGGCTGAAAAAACGAGGGAAAAGGAATCCCAACGGAAACCGGAGCATATTTAAGCGATCAGGCCGGATGTTCAGGGAAGCAAGAGGGCCGGAGTTGAATACGCTGAGCACGGTACGATCAGGAATCTTCCCGGCGGAATTGAAACAGAGCCGGTTACAGGCGAAGCAAGGAAGGAAACGGTCGGGTGGTGTGCTCCAAACATGCCACCATCGAATAAATCCCCTTTCCCTGCCATGAGTTAGGTTTTGCTTGACAGCACGGGTCGTTTTCACTATTGACGCACCCCTGTAGGATGATTATCATACCACGGCTGAAGGATTCAGGATCCATCGGGTGACGTGATCAGGGTTCACTTTCCATTTTTCTCACAACGCCATTCCCCGGTTTGTTCCCGACCCCCTTTCTCCATCAGCCGTTATCCCAGCTCAGGAGACAAATTGTGACGGAAACGACAGCAGCGGTTCAGGTTGAAGAGATCAGTCCTGTCCAGAAGAAACTGTCATTCGACGTTCCTTGGGAGGATGTAAAAAAGGAACTGGAGGCAGCTTACCGCCAGGTCGGGAAAAAGGCTCATGTCAAGGGCTTTCGGCAGGGTAAGGTACCCAGGCAGGTTCTGGAAGTGTATTATAAGGACCAGGCGGAAGGGGAAGCCGTGACCAACCTGGTAAACCGGCATTATTGGGATGCCCTGCAGGCTCGTGATATCCAGGCCGTTGCGCAGCCGGTCATCGACCAGAAGGGGATCGAGCCGGACAAGAACTTTTCCTTCACGGCGACGGTGGAAGTGGAACCGCTGGTGGAACCGAAGGATTATGCCGGGATGGAGTTGGAGAGGCAGGAAGTCTCCGTCACTAACGAGGACGTCGACCGGCGGATCGACCAGATCCGGGAAATGTTCGCTACGCTGGGAGAACTCAGCAGCGACAGGGCGATCATCCATGGCGATTTCGTCACGCTTGATTTCCAGGGATCCCTGGATGGTGTTGCCCGGGATGAAATGAAGGCGGACGGGTATTTTCTGGAAGTGGGATCGGGCCGGTTCATCCCGGGGTTTGAAGACCAGCTCGTCGGTTTGTCCAAGGAGGAAGAGAAGGAGTTTCCCATCACCTTTCCGGCGGAGTACGGAGTGCCGGACATGGCCGGCAAGGAGGCCGTCTTCAAGGTGAAGATCCGGGATATCCGCGAAAAGAAGCTTCCCGAAGTAAACGAAGAATTTGTCAAGAACTTCGAAAAATATGAAAACATGGAAGAATTCCGTGCCGATCTTCAAAAATCCCTCGGAGAGGAAGCGGAGGCGCGTTCACGGAGCGCCCTTCGGGACCAGATTCTGGACAAGCTGGTAACGGGTCATGATTTTGAAATTCCGCCCTCTTTTCAGGATCGGCAGGTGATCCTCATGATGGGCGATCTGCACCGGTCCCTTATGGCACAGGGAATGCCCAAGGAACAGGCCTCGCAACGGGCCTTCTCCCAGCTCGAACGGATGCGCGAAGAGGCGAAAAAGGTCGTGAAATCGATCCTGATCTTGAAGAAGATCGCCCAGATCGAAGCGATCGACGTCAACGACGAGGAGGTCGAGAGCAGGATCGGCGAACTGGCCGCGAAGAGGGGGGTGCCTGTCGAGACGCTGAAGCAGCAGTTCGAGGAGGAGGAGCGGATCGAAGACATTCGCCTGGAGTTGCGGAACGAGAAGGTATTCGAGTTCATCATCGACCGCGCGAAGATCACTCCCGTAGCGGCACCTGCCGGAGCCGGGGAGGTTGCCTGATGCCTCTGATTCCAATGGTCGTTGAACAGGATGGTCGTGGAGAGCGGGCCTTCGATATCTATTCGCGCCTTCTGAAGGATCGGATCATTTTCCTGGGAACGCCGATCGACGATCACGTCTCGAACCTCATCATCGCCCAACTCCTCTACCTGGAATCGGAGGATCCGGACCGGGAAATATTCTTTTACCTGAACTCGCCGGGCGGTCATGTCAGTTCGGGACTCGCCATCTACGACACGATGCGGTACGTTCGCTGTCCCGTCCATACATTTTGCATGGGACAGGCAGCCAGCATGTGTGCCCTCCTGCTTGCAGCGGGTGAGAAGGGGAAGCGTTTCGCCCTTCCACACTCGAGGATCCTGATCCATCAGCCCCTCGGCGGATTTCAGGGGCAGGCGACCGATATCGACATTCAAGCGAGGGAAATCCTGCGCCTGAAGGATGAGCTCAATGCCATTCTGTCCGACCTGACCGGACAGGCCCTGGCGAAAATCCAGGCAGACACGGAGCGTGATTATTACATGGACAGCCAACAGGCCAAGGAGTACGGAATCATCGATGAGATCCTGCAGAAAAGGCCTGCGAAGGATAACAAGTAACACCGGTTCGGCATCCATTGCCGGATTGAACTGGTTAAGCCGGGAAATAGCGGTTGAAGCGAACAGGAGAATGACATGGTTAGGAAAGGACGGGATGTGCACGGCGGTCCGGGAATGCTTTATTGCTCGTTCTGCGGAAAGAGCCAGAACGAGGTACGCAAGCTCGTCGCCGGGCCCACGGCCTATATTTGTGACGAATGCATCGAACTCTGCCGTTGCATCGTAGACGAGGAGACCGATGCGCCCCTCCTCGACGAGCCTCGCCAGACGATTCCGGAGCCCCGGGAAATAAAGTCTTTTCTCGATCAGTACGTAATCGGCCAGGAGAAGCCGAAGAAGGTGCTCTCCGTGGCGGTCTACAACCACTACCGCCGGCTCTCCTCGAATGTGAGCCTGGACGGGGTTGAAATCCAGAAGAGCAACATCCTGCTCATCGGTCCCACGGGTTCGGGAAAAACCCTGCTCGCCAAGACCCTGGCGAAAATCCTGAACGTCCCGTTCACCATTGCCGATGCGACGACTTTGACCGAGGCGGGATATGTGGGGGAGGACGTTGAGAACATCATCCTGAGCCTCCTTCAGAATGCCGACTATGACGTAGAGCGTGCGTCCCGGGGGATCGTCTACATCGACGAAATCGACAAGATCGCCAAGAAATCGGGAAATCCTTCGATCACCCGGGACGTTTCCGGGGAAGGCGTCCAGCAGGCCTTGCTCAAGATCATCGAGGGTACCCTGGCGAACATTCCGCCGAAAGGGGGACGGAAGCATCCCCAACAGGAATTCATCCAGGTGGACACGACGAACATCCTGTTCATCTGTGGCGGGGCTTTCAACGGGATCGAAGACATCATTGCCAAGCGCATCGGAGCGACCTCCATGGGATTCGGTGCCGATGTGCGGAGCAAGCGGGATCGGCGGCTGAGCGAACTCCTCGCGGAGGTTCAGCCGGAAGATCTCCTGAAATACGGAATGATTCCCGAGTTTATCGGCCGGCTTCCCGTCGTGTCAACCCTCGACGAGTTGACCCAGGACGACATGATCCGGATCCTTGTGGAGCCGAAAGACGCGATCATCAAGCAGTACCGGAAAATATTTGAGATGGAAAACGTGGCTCTGAAGTTTACCGACGGAGCCCTTCGGTCCATCGCCAAGCTGTCTGTAGACCGCAAGGCCGGCGCGAGAGGATTGCGTGCCATTCTCGAAAATACGATGCTGGACATCATGTACGAGCTTCCCTCCCGGAACGATATCCAGGAGTGCATTATCAGCGATGAGGTCGTGCTCCGGAAGGAAATGCCGCTCTTCGTCATGGAAAAGAAAACGGAGACGGCCTGAGCGGCGATCACGCCGGATGCCTAAACAGAGACAATAGAACGGGGTGACCCAGTGGCCATATTTGACAGCAGTGCCGACGAAAACAAATCCAGGATCGTTTCCATTCCGCTCCTGCCGCTTCGGGATGTAGTCGTTTTCCCGCACATGATCGTCCCTCTTTTCGTGGGACGGGAAAAGTCGATCTCCGCCCTCGAATCGGCCATGAAGCACGAGAAGGGCATTTTTCTCGTGGCCCAGAAACTGGCTCAGAAAGACGAGCCCGCGGAAGAAGATATCTATTCGATCGGGACCATCGGCATCATCATCCAGCTTCTGAGGCTTCCCGACGGCACCGTGAAAGTGCTCGTTGAGGGTAAAAGTCGGGGAGTTATCGAAGAATATCTCCCCAACGAGGACTATTTTCTGGTCCGCGTTCGGGAGGTGGAAAGTGACGAAGGAGAAGATACAGTAAAAACGGAGGCTTTGGTAAGAAACCTCAAGGAAGCCTTTGAGAGTTATGTGAAGCTCAGCAAAAAGATTCACGTGGAAATGATAGCTACCGTTTCCGCCATGGAAGACGCCGCCAAGATGTCGGATATCGTCGTTTCCCATCTGAACGTCAAGCTGGAGGAGAAACAGCGGGTTCTCGAGATCACGAATCTCAACGAGCGGTTGGAGGCCGTTTATGAGCTGATGATCGGAGAGATTGAGATCCTGCAGGTTGAGGAGAAGATCAAGAAGCGGGTCAAAAAGCAGATGGAGAAGACCCAGAAAGACTACTACCTCAACGAGCAGATGCGGGCCATCCAGAAGGAGATGGGGGAGAAGGACGACTTCAAAAACGAGATTCAGGATCTTGAGAAAAAGCTCAAGGCGAAAAAACTCTCCGAGGAGGCGGACAAGAAAGTCCGCCAGGAGATCAAAAAACTGCAGATGATGGCCCCTATGTCGGCGGAAGCGACGGTGGTCCGCAACTATATAGACTGGCTCCTCGACATTCCCTGGTTCGAGAAGACGGACAACGCTTACACCCTGAAGGAATCGGAGGCCATCCTCGAGGAAGACCATTACGGGCTCAAGCAGGTGAAGGAGCGAATCCTGGAGTACCTGGCAGTCCAGAGCCTGGTGAAGAAAAACAAGGGTTCCATCCTCTGCCTCGTAGGTCCGCCGGGGGTGGGGAAAACCTCCATCGCCAAGTCCGTGGCCCGTTCCACGAACCGGAAGTTCGTCCGCTTCTCCCTGGGGGGCGTGCGGGACGAGGCGGAGATTCGCGGACACAGAAGAACCTACATCGGCGCGCTTCCGGGCAAGATCGTACAGCTGATGAAGAAGGCCGGCACGAGCAACCCGGTCTTCTGCCTGGACGAAGTGGACAAGCTCTCGTCCGATTTCCGCGGCGATCCCTCGTCGGCCCTTCTGGAAGTGCTTGATCCGGAGCAGAACGGCAGCTTCAATGACCATTACCTGGAAGTCGACTACGACTTGTCCGACGTCATGTTCATCACCACCGCCAATGTTCTGCAGACGATCCCGGCTCCACTGCAGGACCGCATGGAGGTCATCCGGATTGCCGGCTACACGGAACCGGAAAAGCTCAATATCGCAAAGAAATTCCTGGTTAAAAAGTCCATGGAGGCCAACGGGCTGCAAGCTGAGCATATCCTTTTTACAGACGGGTCCATCCTGGGCATCATCCGCCAGTACACACGGGAAGCGGGTGTGCGGAACCTGGAGCGGGAAATCGCCTCCATTTGCCGGAAGGTGGCCCGGGAGATCGTGACGAACGGGAAGAAGAACCAGTTGAAGATCACGTCGAAAAATGTCTCCAAGTACCTTGGCGTGCCCAAGTTCCGCCATGGCGAGGCGGAAGGAAGGGACGAGATCGGCCTCTGTATCGGCCTGGCCTGGACGGAAGTGGGCGGGGAACTGCTCAATATCGAGTCTTCCCTCATGAAGGGAACGGGACGGATGGTCATGACGGGCAAGCTAGGAGATGTCATGCAGGAGTCGGTTCAGGCGGCATTGACCTATGTGCGTGCCAGAGCGGAAAAATTCGGCCTCGAAGAGAACTTCTACAAAGATATTGACGTCCATATCCATGTCCCCGAGGGAGCGATCCCCAAGGATGGTCCCTCGGCGGGCATCGCCATGGCGACCTCCATCGCTTCTGCATTCATTCGCAGAAAAATCAGGGGCGATCTGGCCATGACCGGAGAAATCACACTCCGGGGAAGGGTTCTGCCGATCGGCGGACTGAAAGAAAAGCTTCTGGCGGCCCATCGGGGAAATCTGAAGACCGTCATCATTCCCAAGGATAACGAGAAGGACCTGGCGGAGGTTCCATCCAATGTCCTGAAGGCGTTGGAGATTGTCTTCGTGGAGCATATGGACGATGTTCTCAAGGTGGCCTTCGCAGGGGATCCATCCACTGAAGCGCCCTTGTTTGCGGGAACCCTTCGCCGGGAAACCGGGGAAGACGCGGCATCCGGTTCACGCGGAGAATCCGTATCGACTTCGATCACGCATTAACGGGATATTGAGCAAGGTTGGACTTGACAAGACTCTTTTCGATCTGCTAAAGGGCGTCCTCCGGATTTGGGCGGGTAGCTCAGCTGGGAGAGCGCCACGCTTACACCGTGGATGTCACAGGTTCGAGTCCTGTTCCGCCTACCAGATAGAGCGAGACTCTTGTTTGCATTCGCGGAAAAACAGGAGTATTCTTTTACAAAAAGACAGTGAGCATAACGGGGTCGTAGTTAAGTCGGTTATAACGCCGGCCTGTCACGCCGGAGGCCGTGGGTTCGAGTCCCATCGGCCCCGCCAAATATGCTGAGGGGGGTTGGCCAGACAGGTCAACCCCCCTTTTTCGTCCAGAGGCGATGGCACATGAAATACGAGGGAATGATCATCAGACCGCCCAGTGAGGCAGAAAGCCTGCTTCTTCAGGTCAGCGTCGGCTGCTCCCACAACAAATGCACCTTCTGTCCGACCTATAAAGGGGAGAAATTTAGGATCAAATCCTTTGACGAGATCCGGGAGGACATCCGGGAGGCGGCCCGTTTCTCTCTGAGGCGGCCTGTCGGGAAGGTTTTTCTCGTAGGCGGCGACGCCCTGATTCTCCCGCAGGCCAGGCTTATTGAAATTCTCACCGACCTCAGGGCCAATGTTCGAGGAATCGAGCGGGTCGGACTCTATGCAAACGCCAAGAGCGTGCGGAAAAAGAGCCCCGAGGAGTTGAAGGAGCTTCGGGCGCTGGGATTGGGGATCGCTTATCTGGGCGTTGAATCCGGAAGCGGGGCCATCCTGGAGAAAATCCGGAAAGGTGCAACGCCCCGACAATTAGTGGATGCCGGGAGAAAACTGAAGGAAGCGGGCATTGGCCTGTCAGTGACCGTTCTGCTGGGCATCGGCGGGGTGGAGGACAGCGCAGTCCATGCGCTGGAGACGGCGAACATCCTGACGGAGATGGATCCGGATTATACCGGCGCCCTGACCCTGATGCTGGTTCCGGGGACCCCGCTGTACGACGACTGGAAGGCAGGTCGGTTCGTTCTTCCCGATCAATATGGCTTTCTTGAAGAACTGGGGATCATGATCGGCCGTTCCCGGTTCACGAACTGTTTCTTTACGTCCAACCATGCCTCGAATTATCTTCCGATCCGGGCCCGGCTTCCGGAAGAGAAGGAAGAAACGGTGCGGCTCATCCGGGAAGTGGTCGAATCCCGGGACAAGAGGCTGCTGAGGCCCGAATATCTTCGCGGACTGTGATACGGCCCGTGGTCGACCTGCCACAAGGTGGACAAGGGGGGAAGGCTTGAAGAAAAAGGTATCCACGTTTCTCAGGGGAATTCTTTCTTCCAGCGATCCCGACCGGCTGGAAAAGGAGATCCAGTCCATCGTCGACGACGGCGAGGAAAAGGGGCTTCTGGATTCGCAGTCGGGAGACATGATCCAGAACATCCTGGCGTTTCGCGACACCGTCGTCCGGGAGGTCATGATCCCGAGAACGGAGATGGTGGCGATCAGTTCCCGCTCGACTATCGAGGAGATCCTGGAACTGGTGAGGGTTCACGGTCACACCCGGATGCCCGTCTACCAGGGAAACATCGACAACATCGTCGGCGTCATGAACGTGAAGGATCTGCTCAAATTCTGGTCCAAATCCCTGGATGAAAAAGACATTCTGCAGGTTCTTCGCAAGCCCTACTACATCCCGGAAACGAAGAACACCCACATCCTTCTCCATGAACTCAAGCAGCGGAAGCACCATATGGCCATCGTCATCGACGAGTACGGAGGAACCTCCGGGCTGGTGACGTTCGAGGACCTGATCGAGGAGATCGTGGGGGAGATTCACGACGAGCATGACAGCCGGGAAGGGCGGATTGTGCCCGCCGCGGACGGCTATTTTCTTCTGGACGGCCGTGTCGAGATCGAGGAGATCGAGGAGCACTTCGACGTGAAGCTGCCGCGGGGCAAGTTCGAGACCGTGGGCGGACTGATTCTCCATCACATCATGCGGATTCCGGAGCCGGGGGAGACCATCATTATCGATCCATTTGAAATCATAATTGAATCTGCAAACGAGAGAACCATACGCAAGATCCGGATGAAGAAACTGCCTGGCGATCATGACGCGATCTGATCGGACGGGGAAAAGAAACGGAGCCGCCGGAAGCAGCGAACCCGGAAGGATTCCGGCTGCCGACGGATCCCGTGCCTGGCTCCTGGCGCTGGCAAGCGGCGCGCTTCTCTGTCTGTCGTTTCCGCGTTACGGGTCGGCCGTCGTGGCCTGGGCGGCTCTCGTGCCCCTTTTTCTCGCTGTCCGGAACGCCTCCATCCTGCAGGCGTTCGGATTGGGGTGGGCGGCCGGTTTCACGGGCTATGTCGGGATTCTCTACTGGATCGTTCACGTAGTGGTACACTACGGCCGCCTTCCCTTCGCCGTAGGAATCCCGGTCATGCTCCTCCTGGCGGCGTACCTGGGGCTCTATGTCTCCATCTTTGCAGGCGCTCTTGTCTTCTTCAGGCATCGGGGCTTTCCGCTGCTCCTGGGAGCCCCGCTGGTATGGACTTCCCTCGAGTTCGTCAAGTCCCGCCTCCTGAGCGGTTTTCCCTGGGCGGACCTGGGAGCCTCCCAGTATCCGAACCTGCCTTTCATTCAGACGGCCGAGTTCACCGGAACCTACGGCCTGACGTTCCTGGTCGTGATGGCGAATGCCGCTCTCTTCCGCCTTCTCTTCGAACGGGCCGATAACCGGCGATGGCTTCGGGAGGTCCTGGTCTGTATCGTTCTGATCGCCGCCGTTCACGGTTACGGATGGTGGCGGATCGGAGACATCGGGAAGAAGCTCGAAGGAGCCCCCTCTCTGGCCGTTCGCCTCGTCCAGGGAAACATCGAGCAGGACGTGAAGTGGGACCCTGCATACCAGCAGGAGACGGTCGACATCTACACCTCCCTCTCGCGCCGGACGCCCGCCCCGCCGGGCGGTCTCGTCGTCTGGCCGGAGACGGCCGCCCCTTTCTATTTCCAGGACCGGAACGACCTGCACCGACAGGTGACATTCCTCCCCCGCGAAACCGCTTCCTGGCTGATCCTGGGCAGTCCGCGCTACGAACAAAGGGAGCGCGAGATCGCCTCCTTCAACAGCGCCTTCCTCGTTTCACCGGAAGGAGCCGTGCAAAGCCGGTACGACAAGGTCCACCTTGTGCCCTATGGGGAATACGTTCCGTTCCGCCGGATCATCCCCTTTCTGACGGCACTGACGGAAGGAATCGGCGATTTCGAGTCCGGATCCGGATATCAGGTTCTGACGATGGGCGCCCACCGGCCCGGGGTCCTCATCTGCTATGAAGGGATTCTTGCAGAGGCCGGCCGGGCCTACAAACGCCAGGGAGCGGATCTGCTGGTGAACATTACCAACGATGCCTGGTTCGGCCGGACGTCCGCTCCCTATCAGCACCTTTCGATGACGGTATTCCGGGCCGTGGAAACCCGCCTGTTCCTGATTCGGGCGGCCAATACGGGCATCTCGGCCATTGTGGATCCTACCGGGAGAATCGCAGCGCAGACGGGCATCTTCGAGAGGACAGCCCTGGCCGGAAGCGTGAATTTCATTGACGAGAAGACGTTTTATGGGGCATATGGGGACATCTTTGTTTACCTTTGCCTGGGCGGCACCCTCGTGGTGATCGGCTTTTCATCACCGGGCCGCTTCGGCCGGCCCCGTTCCAGCCGGAAAGATCCCCCGAGAGAACGAAAAAAGTAAGGAGAAAGAACCATGATCGAAGGGTCAGAGGCACTGGCACAGACATTGGAGGATCTTCAGAAACGAATTGAAAACCTCGGGGTGTGTCTTTGACGTCGCCGGCAAGGAAGCTGAAAAAAGCACCCTGGATGCCCAGGTCCTGAAAGATGATTTCTGGAGTGATCAGGAAACGGCCAGGGAAATCCTGAAGAGGAAAAGCCGCTTGGAGGAGGTCATCGGCGGCTGGAAAGAACGGGATCGGGTTTACCGGGATCTGGCGCAACTTTATGAACTGGCGTCCGAGGAAGGGGACGAGGATACGATCCGGGACATTTCCCGGGATCTCGACCACCTCGAAACGAATGTCCGGGATGACGAATTCCGCCTCATGCTGGGCGCGGAAGAGGACCGCCTCAACGCCATCATGAACATCAATGCAGGCGCCGGCGGTACCGAGGCCCAGGACTGGGCGGAAATGCTCTTCCGCATGTACGGCCGATGGGCGGAGAGAAAAGGCTACCGGATGCAGGTCATCGATCTGCTCCCCGGGGAAGAGGCGGGCATCAAGAGCGCTTCCATAACCCTGGAGGGGCCGTATGCCTACGGCTACGCGAAAGCGGAGATCGGCATCCATCGTCTTGTCCGGATATCTCCTTTCGATGCCGGTGCCCGGCGCCATACATCCTTTGCATCCGTGTTTGTCTTTCCCGAAGTGAGCGACGAGATCGTCATTGAAATCGATGAGGGCGACCTGCGCGTCGATACCTATCGGTCCACGGGTGCCGGGGGACAGCACGTCAACAAAACGGACTCGGCCGTCCGCATCACGCATATTCCGACGGGCATTGTCGTCCAGTGCCAGAATGAACGGTCCCAGCACAAAAACAAATCCATGGCCATGAAATACCTCAAGTCCCGCCTGTATGAGCGCAAGCTCACGGAACAGAGGGCCAAGCTGGATGAAATGGAGAAGTCGAAGAAGGACATCGCCTGGGGGAGCCAGATCCGGTCCTATGTCCTTCATCCCTACAAGATGGTCAAAGATCACCGGACAAACCTTGAAACAGGCAATGTAACCCGGGTCCTCGACGGGGAAATCGACGATTTTATCGAGGCTTATCTCCTCGCGGCCTCCAAGCGATGAAGGGAAGGAGTTGCGGCATGCAGAAAAGATCCGTCAGCTGGATCATCCTCTCGATTGTTATCGTGTTTTGTTTCCTCGGAACGTCATGGGGTGCGGAGGAACAGTCGAAAGCGAAGAGCGCGGTTGCCGCATCGGCAGATGTGAGGGATCCGTCTGCGGAGAAGACTCGTACAGCCGATAAACCGATGTCTGCCGGGGAGCAGAAACCGATCGGGGAAACGGCATCACCGCAGGAGGCGAACAACGGAGAGGGACAGGATCAGGACCTGATGGAGGAAGCCCTGGCCCTCCTGGAAGAGTCACAGGTCTCCTGGTCGCGTGGGGATCTGGAGGGAGCCCTGGAGCTCCTGGATCAGGCCTATGCCCTGGTGCTGGATACGGATGGCGATCCTTCCGTCGCCCGGCAGAAAGACGACCTGAGGCTCCTTGTCGCCCGGCGCATCGTCGCCATCTACACGTCCATGCGAACGGTGGCCAAAGGGAAACGCAGCGAAATCCCCCTGTTGATGAACGCCGATGTGGAGAAGGAGATCCGTTCCTTTCAAACGGTGGAGCGGAATTTCTTCATGGAGTCCTATCGCCGTTCCGGCATCTATCGGCCGGCCATGGTCCGGCAGCTTAAGAAAGCGGGGCTGCCGGAAGAGCTTTCCTGGCTGCCCCTGGTGGAGAGCGGTTTCAAGATTCACGCACTCTCCAGGGCCCGCGCCCTCGGCCTCTGGCAGTTCATTCCCTCGACGGGTTATAAATACGGCCTGAACCGGACGGACTGGGTCGACGAGCGCATGGACCTGGAAAAGTCAACCCGGGCGGCCATCGACTACATGAAGGCTCTTCATGAAATGTTCGGCGACTGGCTTACGGTGCTGGCTGCATACAATTGTGGAGAGGGAAGGGTGCTCCGGGTCATTTCCCAGCAAAAGCTCAACTATCTTGACCGTTTCTGGGATCTTTACCATCTCCTGCCGTACGAAACGGCCCGCTATGTTCCCCGCTTTCTCGCCACGATCCACATCATTCGGGACCCGAAGAAATATGGCATGGAACTGCCGGAGGCGCTGGAAAAGGAGATTCCCTTCGAGACCGTGAAAATCCAGAAATCCATGAAGCTGGCGGACATCGCCACCCGGATCGAGACCTCCGAGGAAACCATGTCTTTTCTGAACTCGGAACTGCGGCACGGGATCACGCCGGATAAGGATTACGACCTAAAGGTGCCCATCGAGAAGGCGGAGGTCCTGCTCGCCAGGATCGATGACATTCCGCGCTGGGAGCTTCCGGCGCCGGACCGTGAATCACACCGGTTTGTCCGCTATCGGGTGAGGAGGGGGGACTCCCTCGCTTCCATCGCCCGAAAACACAGAACGACGCCCCAGGCCATCCGGTCCTGCAATCCGTCGCTGGCGAAAGCGCGGTTGCGATCCGGACAGACGCTGGTCATTCCGGCGAAACGTCGATCGGCGGCTGCTTCACCGGTCCGCATCACGAAAAAAGGGTCGGCCGGATCCAGTGGATCATACCGGGTGAAAAAGGGGGACACCCTTTCGGAACTGGCGGAACGGTTCAACACGACTCCTGCGCAGCTCAGCAGACTCAACAGGGTCAAGGGAAACAAGCTTTTTACGGGACAGCTGCTGAAGATCCCTTCCCAGCGGAATGAGGAAACTTCCGAAGATACGGCGGACCAGAAGGCTCAGAAGAACCGGAAAAAAGGGAAGGCGGCCGGAACATCGGCCGGAGAAGAAGGGAAGACATACAAGGTTCGGAAAGGCGACAACCTGTTTCGAATCGCCGTCCGCAACGGAACAAGCGTTGAAATTTTACGGAAGGCCAACAACCTGGGAAATGGTGATTCCATCCATCCCGGGCAGATCATTCAGATCCGGTGAGATCAGGGAACAGACAGGGCGCCCGCATGGCCGTTTCCAGACCGGGACGGCACTGCCGGCGATCCGGTCAATCCTCTCCCTCCATCCGATACCCTTTAACTCGATAAAACAGTTCCCTCTCCATCTCCCGCATACACTCCCCATCCTGTTCCCGGGGAGTTTCGTGATCGTATCCCAGCAGGTGCAGAAGCCCGTGAATCAACAAATAGTCCTGGTAATCTTCCGGAGGCAGACCTGATTCAAGGGCCTCCCGGCGGGACCGCTCCACGGAAATCACAATGTCGCCAAGAACGCGGGGATTCAGGTCTCCGAAGGGGCCTTCGGTCATGGAGAAGGAAATGACGTTGGTGGGATAGTCGCGATTCAGGTAGGTCCGGTTGATTTCCCGAATCCCTTCGTCGTCCAGGAAAAGCAGACTGATTTCGGAATCTTCCCGGCCAAGTCGGCGAAGCGCTTTACGCAGCACGCTCCGCACTCGACGCCGGTCGATCTTTTCCTTTTTCTGCCGGTTTTCGATCCAGATGTCCATTGGTTGCGGGCAGTTCCTTCCGGCCGTTTGTCTCCCGGGCGGGCGGAGCGGGATAGTCGATGCGATGGTGGAACATCCCGGTCAGGATGCGGGTAAAACTCTCGGCGATCAGTTTAAGGTCCATCAGCGTCAGGGCGCAGGAGTCAAGCTGCCCGTCTGCGACCACGCGCTCGATCCGCTCCTGAACGAAATGCCGGATTCGTGCGGGAGTCGGATTCGTCAGCGTTCTGGACGATGCCTCCATGACATCCCCCAGGAGAACGAGACCCGACTCCCGGCTCTGAGGCTTCGGACCCGGGTAACGAAAATCGCTTTCCGGGAGGGCCCGAATGGAAGGATCCTTATCCTTGCGCGCCTTTTCGTAGAAGTACGTGACCAGGCTCGTCCCGTGGTGTTCCCGGATGATGTTGAGGACGTCGCGGCTCAGTCCAGCCTGAATGGCCAGATCGCATCCGTCCTTGATGTGGGCGGTTATGACGCGTGCGCTCATGCGGGGAGAGAGTTTTTCGTGCCGGTTTTCCCCGTTTCGCTGGTTTTCGATGAAATAGAGGGGTTTCGTCAGCTTGCCGATGTCATGGTAGTAAGCACCCACTTTCGCAAGCAGGGAATTGGCACCGATGCTCTCCGCTGCCGCCTCGACCATGGAGCCGAGGACGACGCTGTGATGATAGGTTCCGGGCGCCTCGAGGATCATGCGCTGAAAAATTGGCTGGTTGAGGTTCGCCAGTTCGAGGAGCTTGATATCGGTCGTATAGGGGAACACGCTTTCAAACAGGGGACTGATGCCGGCCACGAAAATGCCGGACACGAGGCCTCCGATGAAGCCCATGGACAGTTTCGCCAGAATGGACAGATCCGACAGGGATCCTTCCAGGAGTCCCAGGCAGAGAATAACTCCCACGTTGACGATTCCGAGCAGGACTCCGGCTCGCAGAAAGGAGGACCGCTGGCGGCAATGAGCGATATAGTAGGCACCCACGATGCTGCCCAGCAGGGCAAACAGTGTCATGGAGATCAGGCTGTCGAAGAGAAATGAGGCCAGGACCGACGTAAACACGGCGAACAGGAGTGACAGCTTCCTCATGATGAGGAAGGCGACCAGCATAGGGCCGAACGCAAATGGGATGGCGTAATAGACCGCTTCCGTCGGGATGAAGGGGAAGGCGCGGTTGACGGCTCCGGCGACGAAAATGCCCGCCTTGATCAACAGAAACTGAAGCAGGATCGTCAGGGAAAGGAAGATGCGGTCTGCATTTTCCCGATACGGTTTGCGAAGCCACCGGCGGGCGACGGTATATATCGTCAATGCAAAAAACATCACCAGGAGAAACATGCCGGTGAGCATGGCGATTTTGTCGTGGACGTTTTCGCCATCGAGTTTGTAAAGGGCTGCGATTTTTTCCAGGTCGGTCGGTGTGATCTTTTGCCCTTCCCGGGTAATCACCTCACCCTTCTGGACCTGGTAGAGAACGGGCTTGACGCTGTCGAGGGCGTGTTGGCGCTCCTTTTCCGTGGCCGGCTGGTTCAGGGTCAGATTCGGTTGAATGAGCCTTTCCGTCAGGGTGATGGCGGCCCTGCGGATGTCTTCCCGTTCTTCCTTCAGGGCCAGTGCGGCTTTTCTGCGCGCCAGGTTCGCCGCATCCTGCACATGCCAGATGGGAGACAGGTCCGTCAGCCGTTCCTGCTGCTGTGTCTTGAGATCACGGACAATGATGCCGTTCCTGGTATCCCGGGTGAGAAAACTGACATTTGTGATCCATTCCGTACGGTAAACGGCGTTGATCAGCTTGATTACCTTTGCCGCTGTTTCCGCCGAGAAACGGTGTTTCAACAACACCTGGAAGTCCTGCTCGGGAATGGTAACGCCGAGGATCTGCTCAAACTCCTTGCGGCCCCGCCCGATATCCGCCAGGTCCCTGACCGTGAGGACGCCCACCGACAATGCGGTTCGGTCGATTCCTCGAATGACACCCTCCATGGCGGAGAAGGCGCGGGTGATCTGCAGCCGCTGCCGATCGGACACTTCCACATCCCAGTCGTATATCGAAGGAACGGTGTTGGTGGCTTCCATGCGTTTCAGTTCAGTGGCCGCCTTGTCTTCAACGAAGAAATCGCGGTCCGCACGGATGTCGCGGGTAGCAATGGAGCCAAGCTTGTAATTGGGCGGGATGATATGAACGCTGGGAGTCAGCAGATAGGCCACAACGATCGACAGGAAAATGGCGGTGCTCCACATCTGGAACTGCCTGTTCCGCGCGAAAGGCGGCAGGAAATCCACCTGACGGATGGCCTGTCGAAGCCAGGAGGATATGCTCTCGACGGTGCGGTCAATGGGGTTCATTTTCCGTTTTCGTCTGCCCGCCTGCGGCTGCGTCCCAGATGGTTGTATGCGCGGATCACGTCCTGAACAAGAGGATGGCGGACCACATCCAGTTCGCTGAAATAAACGAATCGAATCCCGGAAATCTGCCCGAGGATCCGCTCGGCCTCCACGAGACCGGATACTTTTTCCTCCGGCAGGTCGATCTGGGTGATGTCGCCCGTGATGACCGCCTTCGATCCGAAGCCAAGACGGGTCAGGAACATTTTCATCTGTTCCGACGTTGTGTTCTGGGCTTCATCCAGAATCACGAAGGAGTCGTTCAGAGTGCGGCCGCGCATGAAAGCGAGAGGCGCCACCTCGATGATGCCCTTGGAGATCATGGCCGAGGCCCGGTCGAAATCCATCATGTCGTGCAGGGCGTCATACAGGGGGCGCAGATACGGATTGACCTTCTCGGAAAGGTCTCCGGGAAGGAACCCGAGTTTTTCACCCGCCTCGACGGCCGGTCGCGCCAGAACGATCCGGTGGACTTTCTTTTCCATGAGACAGGATACCGCCATGGCCATGGCGAGATACGTCTTGCCTGTTCCGGCCGGCCCGATTCCGAAGACCATGTCATGTTTGCGGATGGCATCGATGTACCCCTTCTGGGCAATGCTCTTGGGGGAGATGGGACGCTTTTTCGAGGGGATGAAGACCGTATCGAGGAAGATCTTCTCCAGGTTCGTCTGCGAATCTTCCGATAAAATCCGGTGTGCGTAATCGATGTCGGAGGAATAGAGCGGATATCCCTTTTCCGTCAGGGAATACAACTGGGTTAGAAGATTCCTGACCAGTTCCACCGCCTCCGCTTCTCCTGAGATGGACAGGACATTACCGCGAACCCCCACCCTGACCGCCCGGAGTTTTTCGAGAAGTTTGACGTGCCGGTCATGTTCACCCAGCAGCGTCCGAAGAGTGTTGTTGTCCGGGAAAACGATTCTTTCCTCGGATGTGGAGTCGGATCTAGGCTTCAAACCGTTAATCGCATGAAGGGACAAGGGAATTGAATACACCCAAAAACGAGAGGAGACGCTATCATGATCCTTTTCCCATTGCAAACGTTTTGCTGGGACACCCCGATCTCGTGTATAGTCTTCACCCGCAGGAAAAGTACGAAGGCAGGGGACGGTTTCAGGAATCCGGATGCCTCCGGAAGCTGCCTTCCTTCTGCAATCAAAGTGGAATATACCGGAGGAGAGCGGCAGAATGAAAGACATGACCAAAGGGGGATACTTCAGGCCTTGCAGGGACTAAAATTTAGAAAAACGGACATTGTCCTTATCCTGGATGACAGCCTCCGGTCCCTCTCCGTACCGGAATCCGTTCATGTAGCCCTCCGGTCGGAAATCAAGGACAAAGACGTCTGGCTGGATCATGAGCGCATCGTGAAAGCGTTGATCGATCTCGAACGGAACGCCATCGAGGCCATGCCCCAGGGGGGCATACTCACGGTATTCGGGGAGGAGAGCGCCGACGGTGAAAGGATCATGATTACGATCCGCGACACGGGAACGGGAATCCCGCAGGAGCACCTGGACGAACTGCTCACGCCCTTTTTCTCGACCAAACCGGTCGGTGAGGGAACGGGCCTCGGCCTGCCGTCGGCGTACAGTACGGTCAAAGCGCATCGAGGCGAAATGAGAATTGAATCGAATGCCGATCCGGAACGTGGCCCGACGGGTACAACGGTGAGAATTGCACTCCCCAGACGGTTGATCCAGCCCCCGTCCTCGCAACGTTCGATCATTCTGGATCATGACTGATTCGGTGCAGGTCATATCCGCTCGACCCGGACCTGCTTGTTTCGCTGTGTAAGATCCTGAACGAGTTCACGAATGTAAACCATGCGCATGGGCTCGCCGCGGATCAGGTCGGCAACCTGGTTGGGGTTGATGGCCGTGCCGACGATCAGATGGATGTCGTCGGCCCCCAGAAGATGGCGGGCAAGGCGGGTGGCGGCGTCGTCGTCGCGGGGAAGATCGTCGCTTGTTCCGGCGTTGCGCATGAGTTCGACGGCCTGGCCCAGCGTCAGGATCCCTTCGGTGACGAGATCGACCCCCTGCAGGAGGGCCGTGGGAGGGGAGCCTTTTTTCCGGGCGGGCTTTTCCTCCGTCCGTTTCCAGGGCGGAACCCACTCCACCTCCAGTTTCCTGTCCAGAACACGGGCGGCCATCTGGGCGGTGCTCCCTCCGCAGATGATCTTGCAGCCTTCGGCGTCCATCAGCCTGGAAACGGCATGAGCGTCCAGATCCCTGTCGGCGGGGGGCCCCGTGAGAATGGCGATGGACACGGCCGGCCGGATTTTCATGGCGATGACCGTCGAATCGTCACCGGGCTTGTCGTCGTAAAGCTTCATGCAGGTCCGCGAAAGGGCGAGCATGAGCCTGTGCGTGTCCACGCCCGTCTGGACGAAGCGCTGCACGGCCAAGGCGATGTTCGGCCATCTCCACCCCATGCGGTAAATGCCTCCGAGGCCCGCGTGCTCATAGCCGTCGCTGATCAGGACCAGGTAATCGTTTTCCCGGACATCGAAACGGGCTTCCCGGATCAACCGGCCGCTTACCTCCCGTTTTTCCGTCTGGATGTCGAAGAGGGCATTGTCCCGGATCATGATCAGGGGCGGAGAATCGAATTCCACGAGATGGGCGCGACGGCCCTCGATCACGGTGAGTACGGAGAACGTGGCATAGGCCAGTTTTCTCACATTGCATTCCGGAAGGGTCTCCACGAGTGTCTGCATGACCTCTTCCACGGAGATCCCCGATTCGAAGAGGCGGGCGGCGATCTCTGCCGTCAAGGTGGAAAGGATGCTCGCCTTGACGCCGCTGCCCAGGCCGTCCGACAGGACGGCGACGAACGAATCGGGGCGGGTCCGGATGATGACCGAATCGCCGCAGAGTTCTTCCCCGGCCTTGTTCAAACTGCGCCAGGCAAATTCAACGACCTGCCTCACTCCTGATCATCCCCTTCCAGTAACCGGGCCAGATGGGTCACGATGGTCTTGCTTTCCGCCGTGGTCTCTCCGAGGAGGTGGGCGATCTCATGGGCAACCCGCATCTGCTTGCCCAGGACCTCCCGTGTCCGCTCCAGGGTTTCCTCGCGGATGGAGCGGAACTGCTCCCGTTCCTTCTCTCGCTCCGTGACATCGCGGATAATGGCGACCATGAGAAGCTGTCCCTCGACACGGACAATGGACTGTTCACCCACCAAGTCTTCCTTCAGCCGTCTCGCCCTGCCGATGACGGGCTGCCCCGTGTCGCGGACATGAATGAAATCGTCCATGACCGTGATGAGGTTCGAAAGGTGCTTCCCCTTCACATCGGACAGGGTTTTCCGAAACAGTGTTTCCGCCGAGGGGGACATGTCCTGAACCAGAAGGTCGTTGTCGACGATGATGATCGCGTTCGGCGTGGCATCCATGACCACCTGGCGCAGTGATTCGGAGCGGCGCCGCATGTAGGGGATGCACATCGTCACTTCCGCCATGCCCCGCAGGGTCGCCAGCGCCTTTTCCCGACAGGATGAATAGCCGCAGGCGCCGCAGTTCAGCTCGTCGTCGGGGCCGTACTTGTTGATGCGGTGCAGGACCTTCTGAATGTCTTCCTCGCTGAATTCCGGGCCGTGCTCCTTTCGGTCCCGGTATCCCCTGGCCAGATCGGGCCATTCGTCTTGGGGAACGGGCAATTCCGGCTGGCAACGGCCGTGAAAACGGATCACCTTCTCCCGGGCCGCGTAGATACCGCCTTCCATGTCGGCCATGACCGGTCCGTTGACGCATCCCCCCTTGCAGGCCATGAGCTCCACCATGGAGGCGTGAAGCTGCCCCGAGCGGATATCGTTCAGAACGTCCCGGCAGGCGCGAAGACCAGAGGCGATGACCAGATGCTTGTCCAGGATGTCCGTACTCATCCTGGCCGTCCCGATCAGTCCCCCCTCGACGGGGAACAGCCTCGCTTTTTCCTCAACGGATTTTTCGGGCACGTCCGCCGGCTCGGGCCATGCAACGTCCGCCCCGGCCATCCATTCCTGCAGGCCCTGGAAGGTTATGGCCGCATGGACAACGCCGCTTACGGCCTCGTCATGGATTTCCATTTTCTTGGCGATGCAGGGGCCGATGAAGACGATGTACGCCTCGGGGCCGTATTTCCGGGCCAGAATCCGGCCGTGGGCGATCATGGGCGATACGATGGGCACCAGGTGGCCGATGAGATCCGGATAATACTGCTCGACCAGATTGACGATGACAGGACAGGAAGAGGTGATCACGGGCCAGCGGTCTCTCGATTGTTCCATGTAGTCCCGGTGGGCCTGGGCCACGATGTGGGCGCCGACGGCCGTTTCCTCGGCGGCGTGAAACCCGATTGCTTTCAATGCATGTTCAACCTGTGCGAAGCTTCGGAGCGGAAAGAACGCGGGAATAGAAGGAGCCACCGAGGCGATGATTTTCCGGCCTTCCCGGTGCGCCTTCAAGACGTCCGGCCTGGAGGCCCGCACGCCTTTGGCCTTCTGGGGGCAGACGCGGATGCAGGTGCCGCAGAGGATGCAGAGCTCGGGGACGACCTGGGCCTGTCCGTCCCGGACGCGGATTGCCTTGACGTCGCAGTTCCGCACGCAGCGGTAGCAGTCGTGACACAGGGCGGGATTCGTGATGATGACCGGTTCGTTCATGAGCGAGCCCTCACGAGTTCGTTGTTGCCGAGCAGGGGAAAGATCTCGCGATAAAAAAAGGCGTCGGCGTCTTCCGGGCGAATGCCGTTGAACTCGCGGCTGCCCACTGTCACCGAAACGCCTTTTGAACAGGCATCCATGCAGAAGGCGCCGACGATGTCGACCAGTCCCTCGAGTTGCTCCTTGACGATGAGCCGCTGGATTCCGGACGCCAGTTCATCCGATCCCCGGAGGCTGCACGAACTGCCGACACAGATGGTGACCACAAGCATGGGCGTTATTCCTATTCTTTTTCCTTGAAGGGGCCGTCCAGAGCGGGAATCAGGTGCCGATCGACGATGCCCACCGCGTCGTCCGGATTCGCGATGCCGATGATCCGGCCGTTGACGGCGATGTTCGGGCCGTCCTGGCACTGTCCCGTACAGAAACGGGCCTTCACTCGGCACCGTTCCGTGAGACCCCGCCTTTTCAACTCGGCCGACAGGCCCTCCAGCAATTTCCAGGATCCCTTGACGTAGCAGTTCGTTCCGATGCAGACCCCCACATCAACCACCGGATATTCGGTACGGGGAACGGCAGCGGCCGGTTCCTGCGGGCGCATGGAGCGGCGGCGGTAGGTCGTGTGAAGGGCATGATGGGAGGCGTCGCTGTCCGGCCGCCCCAGCCAGTTTCGATAGACGTCCTGGACCGAGGGATTGTCCTGGCTGGTCCGGATGGACGCCTCCTGATCAAGACGGTACAGAACCTCCAGGCGGTATTCCGTGTCGCTTTTCAGCTGTGGAGCCGGATTGCCCGAGCCGTTGATGCATCCGCCCGGGCAGGCCATGACCTCGATGAGGTCGTAGGGGGCGTCGCCGGCCCGAATCCGGTCGATCAACCGCTGGGCGTTCTGCAGCCCGCTGACGACAGCCAGCCGGACGTCGGTCTCGCCCAGCCGGACCCTGGTCTCCTTGACCCCCTGCATCCCCCGCACGCCTTCGTAATTGAAGCTCTCCATTCTCCGGCCGCTGATCTTCTCCGATGCCAGCCGCAGGGCCGCTTCCGCCACGCCGCCGCTGGCCCCGAAAATGATGCCGGCGCCGCTGGCCTTCCCGAAGAACGCGTCCACGGGAACGGGTTTGATCGACAGGGGATCGATGTGCCTCTCCTCGAACATGGCGATGACGTCGGTTGTCGTCATGACGATATCCACGTCGGGAACGTCTCCCGATCGGAACTCCGGACGGCTGGCTTCGTATTTTTTGGCATTGCAGGGCATGATGGAGATGAAGCAGAGAAGTTCCGGCCTCACCCGCAACTGCTTTGCAAAATAGCGCTTCATGACCGCGCCGAACATCTGCTGGGGAGATTTGCAGGAGGAAAGGTTGGGCAGGATGTCCGGTGCCATTTTTTCGCAGTAATTCACCCAGGCAGGGCAGCAGGACGTGATCTGGGGCATCACGCCGCCCTCCGCCAGGCGCGACAGGAATTCCGTGCCCTCCTCCATGATGGTCAGGTCAGCGGCCCAGCAGGTGTCGAAGACAAAATCGAATCCCAGTTCCTTCAGCCCCGCGCTCAACACGGGCATGACGTTTTCCGGCAGAATGCCGTAGTGCTGGCCGAAGGCGGCGCGCACCGCCGGAGCGATCTGGGCGACGACCGTCCATTCCGGCGTGTGGAGGGCCCGGTACACGGAAGGCAGGACCGGCCTCAGGGTCAGCGCTCCCGTTGGGCAGATGGTTGTACAGTGACCGCAGGCGACACAGGTCGTCAGATCCAGGGGGCGGTGGTCGTTCGGTCCGATGGTGAGAACGTTGTTCGTCTCGTAAAAGCTCAGCGCGGAGACTCCCTCCATCTCACGGCATACCTTCAGGCAGAGTCCGCAGAGGATGCACTTTCCGGCGTCACGCCGGATGATCGGGTGGTTGTCGTCCACCGGCAGGAGTGTTCCCGGCCGTGATTCATCGTGCTGGACGCCGTAGCGGCTTGCGTAACTTCGGAGATCGCATCCGTAGCGCTCCGAGCAACCGCACAGGAGGCACCGGGAGGCTTCCTCCATGGCCGTATCGGCGTCCCAGGTCCGGGTCGATTCCGCAAAGGTTGATTTCCTTTCTTCGGGCGGCAGAACGATGATCCCGTTTCTCCGGGCGGGCCGGACGTCCTTGAAGGCATCCTTCGGGATGTCCTTCCAGTCACCCTTCGTGCAGGAGTATGGTTCGTCGGGAGACAGGACCGTTCCCTCCCGGAGATAACGGTCGATGGATGCGGCCGCTTTCCTGCCGGCCCCGATGGCGGCAATGGCGATGTCGGGACCCGTTACGCAGTCGCCGCCTGAGAAGACCCAGGGAATCGCCGTCTGCATGGTCGCGGGATCGGCCTGGACATTTCCCCACCGGTCGAGAAGCTTTTCGTGTCCCAGGCAGAGGCCGTCCACGGTCTGCCCGATGGCGGAGATGATCATCGTCGCCATGAGGGTGAACTCGGACCCCGGAACGGGAACAGGCCGTCTTCTTCCGCTCTTGTCCGGTTCCCCCAGTTCCATTTTTGTACACGTGAGCCGAAGCAAGGGGCCTTCCTTCTCGATGGCCAGCGGGGCTGTCAGGTATCGGATGTCGACTCCTTCCTCCAGGGCCTCTTCGATCTCATCCTCCTGGGCCGGCATTTCGCGACGGGTTCTCCGGTAGGCTACGACGACATCCCTGACTCCGAGCCGGACGGCACTGCGGGCCGCGTCCATGGCGGTGTTTCCACCGCCCAGAACGATCACCCGCTCCCCCGTTTCCGGTTTCCCCCCCCGCGCCAGTGCCGCGAGAAAATCAAGTCCCGAGACGACGCCGGGGAGGTTTTCTCCCTCCACTCCGATCGGGGATGCCTTCTGTGCGCCCAGGCCGGCGAACACGGCGTCAAACCCGTCCTTTTTCAGGGAATCCAGCGTAAAATCGCGGCCAAGCTTCTTCCCGTAATGAATGTCGATACCGAGTTCGAGAATGGACTGGATCTCCGCATCGAGTTCTTCCTCGGGAAGACGGTAGAAGGGGATTCCCCAGCGCAGCATTCCTCCAGCCGCTTCCTGCATCTCGAAGATCGTTACCCGATGCCCGGCCCTCCGGAGAAACCAGGCCGCTGTCAAACCCGCGGGACCGGCACCGATGACGGCGACTCGAAAGCCCGTATCGGACGCACACTCCGGCCGGTAGGGGGTGAGTTGGCAGCGGTCCCTGTCGGCGACGAATCGCTTGATGCCGTTGATGTTGACGGCGCCGTCGACGGCGTTTCTCCGGCAGTCGGATTCGCAGGGATGGGGGCATACGCGGCCGCAGACGGCGGGCATCGGATTGCTGTCTTTTATGACTTCCAGGGCCTCCCGGAAATTGCCGGCATCCACGTGGTAGATATACTTCTGGATGTCGATGTGGGCGGGACAGCGCCGGACGCACGGTGCGGTGCAGTCGCCGTAGTGATGGCGGAGTATGGCCTGAAGGTAGATTTTCCGGTAACTTGCCAGGGCATCCGATTCTGTACGGATGACCATGCCTTCCGACGCCTCGGTGGCCGTCGCCGAGACGAATCTGATGCCGCCTCCTGCATGAAGCTCCACAAAGGCCGCTTCCACGTTGCTTGGCGGGCTGACCCGGGGGTCGTATCCGAGAAAGGGGATGTCGATGCCGTGGGCCCGCGCGGCATCGATGATGGTCTGTCCTTTTTCCACCAGATAGTCTTGCCCGTCGATGCGAATGCTGATCATATGGAACCTGTCCTAAGCCTTCCGTATATTCATTGCGCTTCGTTTGTCCGGCGCCCTGCCGCAGCGGACTGCGACAGACAAGCGAGGGGCTTGCCCGAAAGAGCAAACCCCCCTTTGCTGTAACGCGCCCCCGCTGGATGAATCAGGACCGAGTGTCCGAAAGGTCCTCTGTTATTTTCAACACACAATTCAAGTGCTTGAAATTCCAAACGAGCATAGGGAAATCATGAGGACGTGTCAATGGAAATGTGGCGGATGGAGCGGACGATTCCGGACACTGTTCCGTTCGGTTTGCAAGGACCCGATGCCGTTCAGTATCCCGCTTCCTGGAGGACCAGATGGGCGAAGACCTTGGCATTGCCCGTCATGCTTGACAGGAGGCAGTATTCGTTCGGTTGATGGGCCATGTAGCGGCAGCGGCTCCAGACGGCCACGGGGTACCCGGCGGCCCGGAAAAAGGCGGCAACGGTTCCCGCTCCCACCCCCTGGGGCGTGGCGGAAACAGCGTACACATCCCGGATGGCGTTCTTCAGAGCGGAAACGACCGGTGACGAGGCGGGAGTCGCCGGGGGGGACTGGATCCGCTGCACCGGTGCGATGGAGATGGAGACACCGAAGCTTTTTTCGATTTCATCGGCCATGGACCGGATGACCGCTTCGACCTCCGAAAGGTCGTATTGTGGGAGTATACGGCAGTCCAGGTAGAAAACGTCTTCGCCGGGGATCGTGTTGACGTTGGGGACGTTGGCGTCCTTCCGGGTTGGTTCGAAGGTGCTTCGCGGAGGATTGAAAAGGGGATCGACGGCTTCGAAACGGTCGTGAAGCCCGTTCAGGCGAACCACCAGGTGGGACGCCGCCCGGAAGGCGTTGAGGCCCATATCGGGCCGGCTGGCATGGCACTGCTTTCCAATGGTCTCTAAGCGCAGCCAGAGGATGCTCTTCTCGGCGATCTCGATGAGGGAGCCGTCTTCGTTTCCCGAATCGGGGACGACCAGCAGGTCGTCCCGGCGGAACGGATTATCAGGGCTTTGCAGGATATAATCCAGCCCCTTGTGGCTGGCCGTTTCCTCGTCGGCTACGAAAGCAAGCCCCATTGCGGCCTCCGGAACGACTCCTTCGTCGAGGAACGCCTTGGCGGCGAAGACGGAGGCGACCAGATCCTGCTGGTTGTCTTCCGTCCCCCTTCCGAAGACCTTGCCGTCGCGGACGCGGACCGTGTAGGGATCTCCGTCCCAGAAGGAGAGCTCTCCCGGCGGAACGATGTCCATATGCGACAGGATCCAGACCCTCCGGTCGGTCCGCCCAGGGATCAGGGTCACCAGGTTCGGGCGGACGCCGTCCGATACCCGCTCGTCGGGGGCATTGATCTCCCGGACCTCCGGGAAGCCATACTCTTCGAGAAGCTCTTTCAGACGGCGCGATTTTCTGTATTCGCCGTCCCCGCCGTTTTCCGGGGCCAGGGCGGGAATGGCCGTCAACTCGGCCTGGAGGCGGATCATGTCCGCTTCGTAACGATCGATGCGCGCGGATATGCGCTGGAAGGTGTCTTGCCGGATCATGTTCGTCGGGTCACTGCTCCTTGAATGATAAACGGAGCGCGATTTCTACCACAGGAAGGGTCCGGAGGCAAAGAAAACTGTGGCGGGAGGGGGGCCTGTATTTCCCGATCCGGAGGCCGGTTTCCGCCGGGTCCAAACGGGAACCGCCGGGCTACGGGGCTTTGGTCACGCTTCCGAAGGATTCGAGGCTGCCTCCGAAATCGCCGGGATTTCCGAGGACGAGGATCGACGCCCTGCCTGCGTCCAGCCAGCGGTTCGCCGCCACCTGCAGATCATCCAGGGTTACGCGGCGGATTCTTTCCCGGTAGGTCTCGAGAAAATCGGCGGGAAGGCCGTTGAACTCAACGGAAAGACGGCTCTTGACGATCTGCTCCGGTGACTGGAAAGAAAAGAGGAAGCTGTTGAGCAGGGAATCCTTGGCCAGCTGCAGGTCTTTCTCCGTGAAGCCGCGTTTTTCGCTTTCCGCAAGGATCTGTTCCAGGAGTGTCAGGACCGGGAGGGTTGACTTCGCCCCGGTGAATGCATAGGCGCCGAATAGCCCGTGGTCGCGGCGGTCCCGATAAAAGCTGCCCGTACTGTAGGCAAGCCCCCGGTCGGTGCGGACTTCCTGGAAAATTCGTGAGAAAAAGCCGCCGCTGCCCAGGAGAAAGTCGAGGACCTCAAAGGCATAGTAATCCGGGGCGCTTTTCGGCGGCGCCGGGTGACCGACGATGACGATGGATTGCGATATCTCCTTGGGAATAAAGCGGATTCCTCGCCGCTGTGGAGAGGGCGGGGGCGTCGAAGTCCCGGCGGGCTCCGCGGCGGGCCAGGTTCCGAAATGGCGCTCCAGGGCGGCCTCGGCCTCTTTTCGGGTTACATCGCCGCTGACGGCGATCCACAGATTTCGGGGTGAGAAGAAGCGCTGGTGCCAGCGAACCAGGTCCTGCCGGCGGACGGCGTCGATCGACGCCAGGGAAGAGAGGCGGCCCCAGGGGCTGTTCCGGTAAAAAAAGCGGTTGAATTCACGAAAGGCCAGTCGCTGGGGATCGTCGGCGATCCTCCGCAGATCTTCCTTCTTCAGTTCTTTCGCCAGATGCAGCTTTTCTTCCTCAAAGACGGGATACCGCAGGATGCCGGAGAAGATCGCGAGTCCCTCTTCCAGATCTTTTTTCAGGACCGAAAAGGTGGCCGTGATGGTCTGCGGGCCCGCCGCCAGTCCCGCTTCGGCGGCCAGGAAGTCCAGTCGTTCATCCACCCCGCGTCCCGACAGGGAGCGGATGCCGCCGGTCCTCATCACCGTGGCAGTCAGCTCCGCGAGCCCCTCCTTGCCGTCCGGGTCCTGCAGGGAACCGGCCTTCAGGAAGGCCTGGACGTTTACGACCGGAACCTCGCGGTCCTGAAAGAAATAGACGACCATGCCGTTTTTCATGAGGAAGCGTTCGGCCCGCGGGACCTGAAAATCGAGGGGCGGATAGGAGAGGCGGTCAGGGGAAATCCGGATCAGCGGCACCGTCTTGGAACGATCTTCAGCCTTTGCCGATGCTGGGAGGAAGGAAATAAGAGTCAGCAAAATCACGAGAAAGACAACCGGCAGGCGTCTCATGGTTTTTTCTCCAGCACACCGACGGTGCGGTTCTCCGGAACCAGGTAGGTCCGGGCCACGCGCTGGACGTCCGCCGGGGTGATCCGATCGATGACCTTCAGGTGTCCGGTGATGTATCGCCAGTCGCCCGCAATGGCTTCGTAATAGGACAGCTTGCTCGCCAGCCCCTCGTTGGAAGCCAGCTCCCGGATGTAATCGGCCCGCATCCGGTTCTTCACTTTTTCCAACTCCTTTTCCGGGACGGGCTCCTTCTGCAGTATTGCGATCTCGGCTTGGACGGCTTTCTCCAGTGCTTCCGGAGTATGCGGGTCCCGGGGCGTTCCGAAGAACACGAACAGGTTCGGGTACCGGGAGCCGGGCAGGCTGCTCGCGGCGGCGGCGCTTTCCGCCACTCCCGTTTCCTCCACGAGTTTTTGATAGAACCGGGAGGTCCGGCCGCGGGAGAGCAGCGCCTCGATGACGTCAAAGACGTAGTCGTCGAAATGGGGGAGAGCCGGTTTATGCCAGCCGATCATCACCTGCGGACGGGCGTCGAATTCCACTCGAACCCTCCGTTCGCCCCGCTGGGTAAGCTCCTCCGTTAGATGTCCGAAAAGAGGGGCCTGCCGGGGAATGTCTCCGAAGTATCTCTCGATCAGTCGGATAACGTCATCGGTTCGGATCCGCCCGACGACGGCGATGACGGTATTGTTCGGAGCGTGGTGATGGAGAAGAAAAGACCTCAGTACCGTCGGATCGAGGAACGCAAGATCGGAAGGCCAGCCGAGGATCGGCCTGCGATAGGGATGGGAAATGAATGCGGCGGCCATGAAACGCTCATAGAGGAGGCCGCCCGGATCCGTATCGGTGCGCTGCCTGCGCTCTTCCTGAACCACGTCGCGCTCGGCGTAGAACTCACGAAATACCGGACGGATCATCCTGTCCGACTCGATCCTGGCCCAGAGTTCGATGCGGTTCATGGGCAGGCTGACATGATAGGTAGTCACATCCTGCCCCGTGGAGGCATTGAGACCCACGGCGCCGTTCATGGAGTACAGCCGGTCGATTTCGTTGGATTTGAACGTCTTCCGGTGCCGGGATTGAAGGTCCTCGAGCCGGGCGATGAGATCCTTCACTTTTCCCGTATCGGCCTGGTCCCCCCGGGCTCGTTCCCTGTCGAGCTCTCCGCCGACCTGGAAGATCCGCTCCAGAAGCTCTGCATCTCCGGCCGGATCCAGGGGGCCGATGGTTTCGGTGCCCTTGAAGAGCATGTGTTCCAACAGGTGGGCCGTCCCGGTCCGGCCGTCCGGATCGTCGGCCGCTCCCGCTCTGTAGCGAATATAGAGCGACACGGTGGGACTCAGGGGGCGCTCCAGGAGAAGAACCGTCAGGCCGTTGGGCAAAATCTTGCGGAGGACCCTTCCCTCCAGGTCCTCGGCCTGGGCAATGCCTCCCCAGAGAAGCAGCGCCGAGAGAATGAGAAGAACAAGGCGCCTGTCAGGGCTGGTCATCATGGCCTTCACCTTTCCTGGCCCGGAAAAAGGCATGAATCTGCAGGAGCGGGTAGAGAAGCCCCACCAGGCTGATGAGGATGATGAAACTGGAAGAGAAGAAATAAACGATGAATTCATGGGCGTTCCGAAGACGGTAGGCCGCGACGAGGGCTTCGACGCCGAAGGCAAGAAAAAAAGCCGATCCCAGAGCGATAACGGCGTTCCTGATCCACCAGCGGGGAGTACCCATGAATGTGCCTCTCTGCTCCTTCTCGTGTCCGGCCATTCAGGGAGACGCCGTTTCCTTCAACGCCTGAAGGAGACGGGGAAGGACCGCATAGAGGTCGCCGACGATGCCCAGGTCGGCTGCGGCAAAGATCGGCGCCTGATCGTCGCGGTTGACGGCACAGACGACCTTGGCGCCGCGGATTCCCGTCAGGTGCTGGACCTGGCCGGAGACGCCGATACCGATATACAGGTCCGGCTTGACCTGGATGCCCGACAGTCCGATGCAGAGGTCTTCCGGAAGCCAGTGCATTTCCTCAGAAATCGGCCTCGTGCAGGCCAGGGCGCCACCCAGGGCATCCGCCAGGTCGCGGGCAAGGGCAAGATCTTCCCTTTTGTCGAAGCCGCGGCCGGCGCATACGACGATCTTCGACGCCGCGACGTCCAGTCCCTGCCGCTCCTTGGGCTTTCGTTCCAGTACGCGGACCGAAGAAAGGGGAGGCGCCGGCAGATGACGGGTTCGGGGTTTCCGGTCCGGGTTTCCGGCGCCCGGACGGAACGTTCCGGGGGGCACGGCCGCCAGAATGGGGAAGGCGAGGGCCGCGATCCTGTGAACCGCCGCTCCGCCGTACAAAAGCCTCTCCATTTCCAGTGTTTCGGATTCGCTGTCCCAGCGGAGAGCGGTGCATCCGCTGCAGAGTCCGGCATCGAGACCGCCGGCGATCCGGGCCGCCAGGTCCTTGCCGCGGGCCGTGGCGGAAAAGAGCAATAAGTCCGGCCCTGCTTGCCGGGCTTCCGCCAAAATGGCGGGTCCATAGGCCTCAAGAGGCTGATCTTCGGCCAGAGGCGGAAGCAGCAACACTTCGGCGGCGCCTCCCGTTCCGAGTACCTCCGGGTCGGGTCCGCCCGGCCACGAAAAGGCCGCGAGTTCTCCGCTCATTCCTGCGGCGATGAGTGTTTGCCCCGCCTCGAGAAGTTCCAGGGCCTGCCCGATCTTTTCAGCGAATATCCAGATTCCTGCCATGGCGTGTTCCTTTATCGGAGAACTCCCTTTTGTCGAAGCATTCCGACAAAACGGCTGATTTCCGCCTCGTCCATCCCGAAACGCTCGCACTGCCGCTCCAGTCGGGAAGCCGTGAGTGAAACGGTGCGAAAATGCCCGTCGTCCTGCGTGACGGACAGTTCCTCCCTGCCGATCGTGACGATGGGCTTGCGGGAGGCCGACAGCGTGTCTTTCACGCCGGGGATTCTGGGAACGTTGATGTCCGGAAGGACCGTCACAACGGCGGGCAACGGGGCGGAAACCTGCTCGATCCCGTCCTCCAGACGCCGTTCGGCCGACAGGCGCCCTTCCTCCAGATCGATCTTCTGGACAAAGGACACGCAGGGGATGCCCAGCCGCTCCGCCAGGCGGATCCCAACCTGCTGGTCGTAGCGATCGCTCGATCCTTCGCCGCAGAGGATCAGATCAAAATGACCGATGCGTGTCCGGATGACATCCGCCAGAACGGCGGCCGTCCGGGAGGCATCAAGCTTTTCAAAGGAGGGATCGGCAATGAAAAAGGCCTGATCGGCGCCCCGGGAGAGGGCGTCCTTGACGCCTTTGGTCGCTTCGGGGATACCCACGGTTACGGCGGCGACGGATCCTCCGGCTGCTTCCTTCAGGCGGGCCGCCTCTTCCAGGGCGTTCCGGTCGTAGTCGCTGATCTTGTAACTGACAGAAGACAGGTCCAGTTCACCGGCGGAGGTCCGCCGGATGTAGGCCTCGTCGATGACCCATTTGAAGCATGCAACCAGGACTGCCATCCTCATCCCTCCGTCCGGGCATTCCCGAACCCCGGTTTCCTAGCGGAGCACGTTTCCGGATATCACCATCCTCTGTGCCTCCGACGTTCCTTCGTAAATCTCGGTGATCTTCGCGTCCCGCATCAGTCGCTCCACCTTGGCACCCTTGCAGTACCCGTATCCGCCGTGGATCTGAACGGCCTTGATCGTGTGTTTCATGGCGGCCTCGGCGGCGAACAGCTTGGCCATGGAGGCCTCCTTGCTGAAGGGCTGTTTCTGGTCTTTCAGCCAGGCGGCGGCATAGGTCAGGTAGCGAGCGGCGGACAGGTCCGTGGCCATGTCGGCGATCATCCAGGAAATGGCCTGGTGCCGGGCAATGGGGGTGCCGAACTGGACCCGCTCCTTGGAATACCGGATGGACTCATCCAGGGCCGCCTGCAGGATTCCGACGGACTGGGCCGCAATCCCGACTCGGCCGTGGTCGAAGCCCGCCATGGCCATGGCCATACCGTTTCCTTCCTTGCCCAGCAGGTTTTCCTTCGGGACCCGGCAGTCCTTGAAGACCATTTCGGAGGTCTGGGAGGAGCGGAGACCCATCTTGTCAAAGTGTTCGCCTGCTTTCATACCTATGGTTTCCTTGGGAACGATGAAGGCGCTCATGCCCTTCCGACCTGCCGCCTTGTCTGTCCATGCGAAGACCATGTAGGTGTCGCCCGTCGGTCCGTTGGACGTAAAGGTCTTTGTTCCGTTGATTACATAATCGCCTCCGTCCGCCACGGCGGTGGTCGTAGCGGCCATAACGTCCGTCCCGGCCCCCGGCTCCGTCAGGACAAAGGCGCCCAGGTGCCGGCCTCTGGCCATGGGAACGAGGAATTTTTTTTTCTGGTCTTCGCTGCCGAAGAGGTTGATCAGCATGCAGGCGATGCCCACGTGAATGGAGACGGTGAATCCCGTTGACGAGCAGGATCGCGACAATTCCTCCACGACCAGCGTGTGCGTCAGGTAATCCGCTCCGGCTCCGCCGTACTCCTGGGGAATTGGAATCCCCATCCAGTCTCCCTCTGCGAGCTTCCGGAACAGCTCGACAGGATGCCTGCTGTTTTCGTCAATCTCGGCGGCGATGGGGTCCACATACTTCTCCGCGAATTCCCTCATGTTCTTGCGAATGAGTTCCTGCTCTTCCGTAAGTCTGAAATCCATGATCGCCCTCCTTCGATGGGATTGTTCAGGACCGGAAGCGGACTTCCCGCAGTTCACGGCAGGAGTGATACGCCGGTCGGGGTTTGCCGTTTCGTTCTCTGTCACTAACAGGTGGCTGAGTTTTTTTCAACCGGCAAAGAGGCGGATCTGCTCCTGCAATATCTGGGGGGACCTCATCCCAGGAGGAAGAAAGGGAAGGGCATTCCCGACAGTAATGTGATAGAGAATTGCACCCCGCGTGTATCGGACCATCCTGCGATGAGGAATGAAACGATGTTTGAGTTGAGCGAAGAACTTCAGGAGTTTCGGGCAACCGTGCGTCGAATGGCGGAAGAGGAACTTGCTCCCCGGGCCCTCGATCTGGACGCAGTAGGTGAATTTCCCCGTAAACTGCCGGCTTCCCTTGCGTCTCTAGGAATCATCGGTGCGGCCCAGGACCGGGAAACCGGCGGATCGGGCCTTGGTTATCTGGCGGGACTGGTCGCTGCCGAGGAAATATCCCGGGTCTATCCGTCCATCGCCTTCTTTCTGGAAGGTACCCTGGCCCCTGTCCATGCCCTCGAGCGATACGGCACCGAGGAACAGCGAAAGCGGTATCTGACCCCGGTACTTCGGGGAAAGCGGATCATCTGCCTTGCCGCCACGGAGCCCACCGGCGGCTCCGACGTGGCCAACCTCAATACGGAAGCGGCGCGGGAAGGAGATACGTTCCGGGTCCGGGGACGAAAGGTTTACATTACAAACGGCGGCATTGCGGATTACTGTCTCCTTCTGGTCCGGACAGGAAACCGTGCCAGCATGCTCATGGTCGAGAAGAAGACGCCCGGTTTTCGGGTCGGACGAAGGGAGAGCCAGACGGGGTTCCGCTCCGTCCCAATCAGCGAACTCCTTTTCGAGGACTGCCGCGTTCCCGGCGGGAACCTGATCGGCCGGGAAGGCGACGGGCATGCGATTGCCCTTTCCAGCTTCATCGTTTCCCGTCCCACCATCGGGGCCATCGGTCTCGGCATCGCCGAGGGCGCCTTCGAAATCGCCCTCCGCTTTGCCCGGGAAAGGGTCCTTTATGGGAAACCGATCAGCCGGCTTCAGCACATCCAGTTCATGCTGGCAGAAATGGAAACGGAGATCGAAAAGGCCCGGTGGGTCGTTTACTATCCCGGAGCAGCCCTGGACCGTGGTGTGCAGCCGCGGCGCATCGGGAAGTGGGCGGCCCGGGCCAAGGCCGTCGGCGCCGAAACGGCCCTGCTGGTCACCCAGAAGGCCATGCAGATCCTGGGAGGGCAAGGCGTGAATCCTCAATCCCACCTGCCCAGGCTTCTCAATGATGCCTTGGAGCTTTTCCCGGCTTCCGGGACGGTGGAGGTCATGAAGATCATCCAGGCGACGGAGATTCTCCGCCGGGCCGGGTCCTGATTCGATTCTTCCGGTCGTCGCCCTTCGGCTACCTGCGTGGCCGACAAAACCAAAGCAGCCCCTCCCCGAATGTCCGGTTTCCGGTCCTTTGAAAACCACACCGGCACGTCCTGTCCCCCGGCTTTCACTCCCTTCAGGATTTTATTAATCCCGGCATTCAGTCCGGAGCCAGCGCCCGTCTCTTCAATTCCCTGAAAACCGGCAGTGTCAGTTCCTTCTCCGCGCAGGGAAGCAAGGTGTTGTTGTGAAAAAGGGGCTCTTCGGCGATTGGGTAGGGTGAGACAGACACCGCCTGGTCCCAGAGTTCCGTTCCCGGAATGGGCGAATACTCCGCAAGGATGGGTCTCGCCCCGCAGGAGCGGACGAAGTCGATTCCCTCGCCGATTTCCGCAACACCCTGTCCCGGCAGTCCGCAAAGCAGGTATACCCCCACCTCTCCGTCGCGGTAACCGGCCTTCCGGAGGCATTCCATCGCATTTTTCAGGTCGCCGGAGCAGGCCTTGCCACCCGTTTCCCGCTGCCGGTCCGCGTCCGCCGTCTCGAAACCAAAGCGAAGGGTTTTGAATCCAGCCCGGAAGAGTTGCCGACTGAGCTCTTCGTCGACGTCCCGCAGATGCAGGCCATTGGGACAATGAAAACGGCATAGTAGATTCCGGCGGATCATCTCCCGGATCAGCGGTAGAATCATCTCCTTCGGATTCGTCAGCAGGGCATCGTCATAAAACGAAAAGTCGGAAATTCCGAAACGTTCATGCCAATAGACGATTTCATCGGCGACAGCCTGAGGACTTCGCCTGCGAAACCGGGGCTCCATCCGGCGGGATGCACAATAAGTACAGCGGAAAGGGCAACCTCGTGAGGTGAGAATCGGAATCTGGTCCAGATATGGCAGAAGATCGAAGGCCGGATAGGGAAGGTTGTCCAGCGTATCTGTGCATTTGGACGGTTCATGCCGCTCCGCGAAAACCTCCTCCAGGAGAGCGGGAAGCGTCGCGATTCCATCACCGGGATGAACGAGGTCGGCCCCCGAGTATCTGATAGCATGTTCGGTACAGAGCGTCGCATAGATGCCACCGAGGACCACGGGCACGGACTTCCAGGCGGATCGTATGAGACTGATCGTCTCGATGACTCCCGGGTACCAGTAGGTCATGAAGGATGTTACGAGAACGAGATCGGGCCTGGCCATTTTTTTCAGCCGGTCCTCCACGAGCCGGGGAGAGAATCCGTATCGACTGTACTTTCTCGGGATTCCGCCCAAAATATCGGGCTTCGGGATCTCTTCCTTCGGATATGATCCTCGCCCGTCTCCCTTGCGCCGAGAGAATGCCTGATCCAGCCCACAGCCTAACTCAGAACACAAACATAAACAGTCCAAATATTTTATATTATAGTTATATTTTCTAAGAATAGATGCAATATAGAGGAGCCCCATTGGTTTTGCCCAATGATCATGCGCTGCGAAGTCGTGGATCCACGGATTGACCAGAAGGATGTTTTTTTTGCGGTAAGAATAAAGCATGAGAGATTCTCGACATATTCGTGAATTTGGAAAACCATAGCACACAGCCGGAGGAAAGGACAACGGTAAAGTCGGAAGGCGGCATGAGGGCGGGCATAAATGCCATTATACTGTACAAGATATTTCTTTTACGTTGTATTATACACTCCAGCCGGTAATGGCAATAAATTGCCGTGGACTGTCCATTTTTTTCTTGACAACCCACCATTGTTTACTTATTCTGGACACGTAAAGACGATAATTCGTATTTTTGGACTGTTCATACGAGAAGACGCAGAGGAGATGCCGTGGACAACTCGAGTGAAACCTCCTGGATCAGCAGCCTGGACATCCTGCACAAGACCGGAATCTCGCGGGCAACTCTGAACAATTACATTCAGATGGGCCTGATACCGAAACCGCGCGTCGCAAAGCCGGAGGGAGATCGTGTCAAAGCAAGACGGATCGGCTACTTTCCGCTTTCCGTGGTCGAACGGATCGAAGCGGTGCAACGAATGAAGAGGGAGGGAAGAAATATGCACAGTATTCTCGATGAACTTGGCGTTCGTTTTCCCGTGGAAAAAAAAACAGGGAAGGAAGCACAGGAGACAGCAATTTTGAATCCTGAAGAGCCGCCGGCGGCTCTCTCAGGAGCAAAGCAAGGTGAAGTATTGACCGAGACCCTCCATGAGGAGCCATCCAAAGGATCGGGCCATTCCAACCTCGCAGCCAGGGAGGGAGAGGCCCGGCGAAGGGGGATGTCGCTGCAGGTCACAATCGATGAGATTCCCTGTCCTGCGTACCTTTTGAACAATAATTTCGAAATCGACTGGATCAATCCTCTGGCGGAGGAGAAAATTTTTCGCAGATCCGTTCGCACCATCCGGGAGGCTGAAAATCGTAATGTTTTTCGTCTTCTCCTCCGATGTGGGGCCTCAAGCCGAACCTTGGGAAGCATGGATCTCGACCTCTGCGCTTTTCACATGTCGTTTGTGAAAGCCAAACAAACTACAAGTTTTCTTTCAAGAATGTACGGCGACATGGCCTCGGAAGAGCTGGAATATCTGGAGAAGCTCTACGAACGCTCGGAAGCAGCTCCCCATGATTCTGTGAAAGACCTTTTTCTGGAGACCCCAGGCCTGAATGGAAAAAAGCAACCCTATCACGTGTATTATGCCGTGTTTCGCGAGGGAATTCTCTTTGTGTACGGGCAGGTGGAAAGGATTATTAAAGGAGTTGCTGAACTTCTCTCCAGCCGCGACCAAGTGGTCCGGGAACTTATGAAGCAGAGGATGCCCACGTTGACCTCCTTTTGTGTCCTCGTGGCCGACCTGCAGGAATCCAGCCGGATCTGCGCCGAACTGGCACCGGAGGAGTACTTCGAACTCATCAACGAGATCTGGAAAACGATGGAAGGCTCTTTCCGCAGCTATTACGGGATGTACGGAAAGCACGTGGGGGACGGTATGGTTTATTATTTCCTACGGGAGCGGGATTCCAACTACCTGATGAATTCCATTGCCTGTTCGGTGGAACTGAAGGCAAATATGGCACGTCTGAGCTACGAATGGAAACTGCGCAAGGGATGGTCCAACGATCTGTATTTAAATATTGGAATCAATGAAGGACAGGAGTTCTTCGGGACGATTCCCACAGCCCCGAACATCGAATTCACAGCTTTGGGTGACTCGGTCAACTATGCATCGAGGCTCTCGGACTTCGCACGCCGGGGTTCCATCTGGACAACAAAGAATCTTATCAATAAACTGAACGAACAGGAACGGAAAAGAATCCGCTACGGAATTCCGGGCAAGCAGGAGGGACGTGAAGTAACCATCGAAAATCTGTACTCAAGGGTCATGGACATGCTTCCGCCTGAAAATCCAAAGTATCGAAAATTCCTCGATATTGCCGCTCTCCCCATAACACAGATTCTGTCTGTCGCCCCGGAAAAGAACAACTGATTTTTTCCGACGGCTCTCGGCTTGAGAGGCCCCACCCTGGGGCCTCTCGCCATTTCCCGCTCACGAAAACACAAAGCACTTGAAGGCCGCTCCGATTGCTGCTAACATGCGCCGCGTTTAGACGGGGTATGCAGATGCGGGCCGTCATCCAGCGTGTCTCCGAGGCCGGTGTAACGGCCGGAGAAAAAAACCTTTCCGAAATCGGTGCCGGACTCCTGGTCTTCCTCGGCGTGGAGCAGGGAGACAGGGAAGCGGATGCCGACTATCTCCTGGAAAAGATCATCAACCTTCGGATCTTCGAGGACCCGGACGGCAAAATGAACCTTTCCCTGCTGGACACGGGAGGGGCCATGCTGGCTATATCCCAGTTTACCCTGCTGGCAGACTGCCGAAAGGGTCGGCGACCGTCTTTTGCTCACGCTGAGGAGCCGGAACGCGCCCGGAGTCTTTACGATTACTTTGTCGGCAAGTCGCGGGAACGGCTCGATGGTCGTGTCGGAGAAGGCGAATTTCAGGCGATGATGAAGGTTCGGCTCATCAACGACGGTCCCGTGACGATATGGATCGACAGCAGAAAGAATCTTGAGAAATGATGGAATACTCACAGGAAAACATTCCTCTGTGTGACATCCGGGTTGACCGGGACGGTGTCTGGTACTTCCGTGGCGCCGTCATGTTCCGCAAGGAGATTGTAAATTATTTCTATGAACACCTCCGGCTTGACGAAGAGGGGCGGTACTGGATCGACCTGGGACATGATTGCTGCGTCATTGAAGTGGAGGATACTCCCTTTGTAATCAGGGCTGTCTTTCGGTCGGCAGAAGCGGAAGGGAACGGCGGCGGGCTCAAGCTTCTCCTGTGCGACGACAGCCTGGAATCCCTCGACCCATCCAGCCTGTGCATGACGGAAGACAATGTGCCTTACTGCTCGGTCCGCGGAGGACGATTCCCGGCCCGCTTTTCCCGGCCGGCCTATTACCAGTTGGCGGAACACGTTGAATACGACGCCCGAAGAGATGCCTTCTATCTCTCTGTGAACGGGCAGACCTACGATCTTCTCCAGCGCAAATCCACGGAGAAACATCCTGAATGAATCTATGGAGGAATAATCATGTTGGGTGACCAGGTAAGAGAGGCCCTGACGTTCGATGACCTGCTCCTGGTGCCGGCGGAATCGGCGGTAATGCCGAAAGATGTCGACACCACAACGCTTTTGACTCGCGAGATCACGCTGAACATTCCCATCGTGAGTGCTGCGATGGACACGGTCACCGAATCGGCGACGGCCATATGCATGGCTCAGGAAGGCGGGATCGGGATTATTCACCGGAATATGTCCATCCAGAGGCAGGCACTGGAAGTGGACAAAGTGAAGAAATCGGAAAGCGGAATGATCGTCGATCCCATCACCATCGAACCGGAACGGAAGGTTTCCGAGGCGCTGGAACTGATGCAGCGCTACAAAATCTCCGGTGTTCCGGTGACAAGAAACAGAAAACTCGTCGGAATCCTTACAAACAGGGACCTGAGGTTTGAAACGCGACTGGACCAGCCGATCGCGAACGTGATGACCAAGGAAAATCTCGTCACGGTGTCGTCATCCATCGGGCTGGAGGAATCAAAGGAACTCCTGCACAAGCACCGGATTGAGAAGCTCCTCGTCGTTGACGAGCAATACAACCTGAAAGGGTTGATAACCATCAAAGATATAGAAAAGATAAAGAAATATCCGAATGCTTCGAAAGATTCCCTGGGAAGGCTCCGAGTCGGCGCCGCCGTCGGGACGATCGATCGCGAAGCGCGGGTGGAGGCCCTTCTTGCGGCCGGAGTGGACGTGATCGTCATCGATACCTCTCATGGGCATTCCCTCGGAGTCATCGACGCGGTCCGCGATACGAGGATCAACTTTCCGGAGTGCAAACTCATCGCCGGCAACATTGCCACCGGGGATGGAGCCGAGGCGCTCATCCGGGCGGGCGTGGACGCCGTCAAGGTCGGTGTTGGGCCCGGGTCGATCTGTACAACCCGCATCGTCGCCGGTGTCGGGGTTCCCCAGATGAGCGCTATCCGTGACACATACCAGGTGGCGTCCAGGCACGGCATCCCCGTGATCGCCGATGGGGGCATCAAATTTTCGGGAGACATCGTCAAGGCGCTGGCGGCGGGTGCTCACACCGTCATGGTCGGCGGACTTTTCGCGGGGACGGCGGAAAGCCCTGGCGAGACGGTCCTTTTCCAGGGCCGGAGTTACAAGGTTTACCGTGGAATGGGATCCCTGGAGGCCATGAAGGAAGGCAGCAGGGACCGCTACTTTCAGGATGAGATGGAAAGCCCTCTCAAGCTCGTTCCCGAGGGGATCGAAGGACGGGTTCCCTACCGGGGCTTCCTGTCCGACAGCATCTATCAGATGATCGGCGGCCTCCGGTCGGGGATGGGTTATGTAGGCTGCCGCACCATCTGCGAAATGCACGAAAAAGCCCGGTTTGTCCGCATCACATCTGCAGGACTCCGGGAAAGCCACGTTCACGACGTGATCATCACGAAGGAAGCGCCCAACTACTGGCTGGATTAAACCCCGGCACGTCCGGTGTTATGACCGGAAATCGAGAATACATGCCCTCCGACTTCGTTCATCTTCATGTTCATACACAGTACAGCCTGCTAGACGGTGCCATCCGTCTTGCGGATCTGTTCCAGAAGGCGAAGGAATATGAAATGCCGGCGCTGGCCATCACGGACCACGGCAACCTCTTCGGCGCCATCGATTTTTATCAGCGGGCCCGGAAAGCGGGTATCAAGCCCATCATCGGCTGTGAACTCTACGTTGCCCCGGGAAGCCGCTTCGACAGGCAGTCCCAGGGGATCGGCGAAACGGCCCGGCATCTCGTCGTTCTGGCCGAAAACATGACGGGATACCGGAATCTGATGAAGCTGGTCACTGCGGGATGGACGGAGGGTTTTTACTACCGGCCCCGCGTGGACAAGGAACTCCTCCGGACACACCATGAAGGACTCATCGCCTCGAGCGCCTGCCTGCATGGCGAGGTTGCGGACCGCCTTCTGAAGGAAGGCCGGGACAGCGCAATTCGGGCCGCCGACGAGTTGAGGGATATTTTCGGGGACGGGAATTTTTTCCTCGAACTCATGGAAAACGGCCTGGAAGAACAGAATGCTGCCAATGCCGGCCTCATCGAGATCGCCCGCAAGCGCTCGATTCCCCTGGTGGCGACAAACGATTGCCACTATCTGCAGCGTTCGGACGCCGAGGCCCACGAGGTCCTGCTTTGCATCCAGACGGGGAAAAACATCGAGACGACGGACCGGATGCGGTTCGGAACAGACCAGCTCTATTTCCGATCGCCCGAGGAGATGATCCGCCTGTTCGGGAGCCATCCGGAAGCAATCGAAAACACCTTGCGGATTGCTGAACGTTGCCAGCTTTCCTTTACGTTCGGCGAGTTCCTGCTTCCCCAGTTCCAGAGTGACTCGGGGGAATCCCTGGACGACCTGCTCATCCGGGAGGCCGAAAAAGGGCTGGCGGAGAAACTGCCGGCCCTGCTCCGCGGCAAGGACCCGGAACTCCAGGTAGTGTACCTGAAGCGGCTTCGGGAAGAACTGGAAATGATCCGCAACATGGGATTTTCCGGCTATTTCCTCATCGTGGCCGATTTCGTGCGATACGCCAAGGAAAAGAAGATTCCCGTCGGCCCCGGCCGGGGATCCGCAGCCGGAAGCCTGGTCGCCTTTGCCATCGGCATTACTTCCATCGATCCGATCCGTTACGGACTGTTCTTTGAGCGATTCCTGAACCCGAACCGCAAGAGCATGCCCGATATCGACATCGACTTCTGCCAGGAAGGACGGGACGAGATCATCCGTTATGTGACTGACAAATACGGTCACGATCGGGTGGCCCAGATCATCACCTTTGGGCAGATGAAGGCCAAGGCGGTCATTCGTGACGTGGGGCGTGCACTCAACATTCCCTATGGCGAAGTGGACGCCATCGCGAAGCTCGTGCCCAATGTGCTCAACATAACGCTCGACAAAGCGATTCAGGATGAAGCCCGCCTGCAAGATGAGGCCAAGAAAAGCGAAAAGGTCCGGAAACTCCTTCAGTTGTCGCGCTCACTGGAAGGTCTGAACCGCCACGCCTCCACTCATGCGGCTGGCGTAGTCATCTCAGACGTACCTCTGGTGGAACGGGTGCCTCTCTACCGGAGTCCAAAAGGTGACGATTCAGTGGTCACCCAATACGCTATGAAGGACCTCCAGGACATCGGGCTGACCAAATTCGACTTCCTGGGACTCAAGACGCTGACGGTCATTCAGAACTGCCTTCATTTCATGGAAGAAGGGCGGGGAATCCACCTGAATATTGAGGACCTGCCTCTTGACGATCCGAAGACCTATGAGCTTCTGGGAAGGGGAGACACCGACGGGGTTTTCCAGCTCGAAAGTTCCGGTATGAAGGATCTTCTGGTCAACCTGCGGCCCGACTGCATCGAGGATGTCATCGCCCTGATCGCCCTGTACCGTCCCGGGCCGATGAGTCAAATACCCGATTTCATCGCCCGGAAGCAGGGTAGGACAAAAATCACCTATGAAATGCCGCAGTTGAAGGATATCCTTCAGGAAACATACGGCGTTATCGTCTATCAGGAACAGGTAATGCAGATTGCCGGTTCCATCGGCGGCTACTCCATGGCCGATGCGGACAATTTGCGTCGACTGATGAGTAAGAAAAAGCCGGAGGAGATGGAGAAGGAGAAGCCGAAGTTCCTCGATGGTGCAAAACAGAATGCCATTCCACAGCAGAAGGCGCAGAAGATCTGGGACCAGATGGAGACCTTCGCCGAATACGGCTTCAACAAGTCCCACAGTGCCGCCTATGCGGTAATTACCTACCAGACGGCGTACCTGAAGGCCCATTACCCGGCTGAGTTCATGGCGGCCCTGCTCACCTCGGAAAAGGACAATCGGGACAAAATCATCCGCTACATCCACGATTGCCGCTCTCTGGGGATTGGAGTCCTTCCCCCGGACATAAACTCGTCTTTGAGCGATTTCAGCGTTTCCGAGGATGGTAATATCCGTTTCGGGCTGGCAGCTGTCAAAAACGTGGGGGTTGGAGCGGTGGAGGCCGTTCTTGAGGCCCGTCAGAATGGTGGAAAGTTTATTTCTTTCAAGGACTTCTGCCGACGTACGGATCTGCGGAAGATCAACAAGCGGGTTGTGGAAAGCCTGGTCAAGTGCGGCGCCTTCGACTCCGTTTATCCAAATCGGCGCCTGTTAATGGGATCGTTTGAACATGACCTGGAGTTGGCAAGTCGGGAATCCCAGAACAGGGCAGCGGGACAGACCGGTTTGTTTGACTCGCTGGAGGGCAATGACGGCGACACATTAAACGATAGCTTTAATAATGAAGGCAATACCAGTTGGAATCATAAAGAAATGCTATCATATGAAAAGGAGCTGATCGGTTTCTATATAACCAGCCATCCCCTGGCCTTCGTCGAACAGAAGCTCAAGCGGGTCGCAACGGCGGACATTGAGACGCTGAAGGGAATGCAAGACAAGGAAACCGTTTCTTTCGGCGGGATCGTCAGCGCCATCAAAGAGATCAAGACGAAGCGCAAAGACACAATGGCTTATGTAACCTTTGAGGATTTAAAAGGATCCGTCGAGGTGATCGTTTTCGGCGAAACATATCGGCAATACGAGTCTCTGCTGAAAGGGGCGGATCCGCTCCTCGTTACGGGAACTCTGGATGCGGACGAGGAAAATGTTCGGGTCAAGGCAACGGAGATCCTCAATCTGGCGGAAATTGCCGATCATCCATTTTCTTCCGTTCATTTCAAGGTCGATGCATTGCGTTTCCAGCCCGACGATCTGGCAACCCTGAAAGCGCTGATTCTGAAATATCCTGGGAAATACGAAGGGTACCTTCATCTTCATGCCAATGGATGTGAGACGGTGATCTTTCTTGGCCAGGATTCGCGATTGGACATCTCGGATGTTCTGAAGGACGAGGCCGAACAATTCCTGGGGAAAGGCACGACCCATTTTCAATAATGGAATATCGTGAGCGAACGTATCGCCAAAGGATCTCAACCCCGGACCTGGTGTTATTTACAGTCCGTGTAGGCCAGACTGACCTCATGATCAGCGCTTCCCGCGACCTCACAGGACCCTCTCTCCAGGCCGTTTACAAGTATCGCAGGCAGCTTGAGAGATACATCGAGTCCCATCCGACTTTCCTGAATTCTCTGATTCCATTGGAAAAAGAAGATCTTGCCCCGCCGATCGTCCGGGACATGCTGGAAGCCGCCGAGCAGGCCGGCGTGGGTCCTATGGCTGCTGTAGCCGGAGCCATGGCGGAAAGGGTGGGCAGGGATCTCCTGCCTTTATCGGAAAACATCATTATCGAAAACGGCGGGGACATCTTCATCAGGATGGATCGGGATGTCCGGATCGGCCTCTTTGCGGGCACATCTCCGTTAAGCGACCGGATATCCTTGAATATTCGTCCTGAGCAGACACCGTTGGGAATTTGCACGTCGTCCGGCACGGTCGGGCCGAGCCTCAGTCTCGGACGGGCCGATGCCGTAACCGTCTTGTCGACGTCTGCTGCCTTGGCCGATGCGGCAGCGACTTCCATCGGCAATCTCGTCCAAAACAAGGCAACCATAAAGAAAGGTCTTGATAGAGCACAGCAAATCACCGGAGTCCTCGGCGTCGTCATTGTCGTGGCAGACAGTATGGGCGCCTGGGGTGAGGTGGAACTGGACTGATCTTGACCTGTGCCATGACAACCGGCAATTCCACCCCAAAGTCATCTCTCATTGGAAACCTGCAGGAGTAAAGTCGACCCCGAAGTCCAGACTCAGGAAAACATACACACAGGTTTACATAACATATCTTATCGGACATTCAGTGTGGGGTGACGACGGTGGCCCGACATCGGTCCGACACCAAATTACTGATCCAATATGTTTACGATATATTCAGGCATTGCGGAGGTACATTTGACGGCAGTGATTCTCGGAGTGACTCTGCTTAAAGAAGAAATGACGATTGAGTTGATATCGGCAGGATTCTGGTTCTATCCGGTATTTATCTGACAAATAAAAGATAGGAAGAATTATGGCCTGCCGGCTTTGTCGCTCCAGAAAGTATCCCAAAAAGGATAGGAGCTTCCCTGAACGTAGGCAGTCCGGATGAGAACGGAATCAGGCCGAAAAAAGAAGGCTGCCGTGTCGTAACGAATCAGGTCGCCGTGGCCGCTGAGATTGATACTGGTGGGAAGGACGTCACTCATGGGGATTCCCATGGTCATTTGACCGCCGCGATAGTGCATCCTTTCGTAGATGAGAAGTGTTTCCGTCCCGAGTTTATGGACTTCCGTCGGAGCGCCGTAGACGGCAAGGACATCCCCGAGGCCGCTTTTTCCGGGTTGAAAACGTTTCCCCGGATCCGCCACGTCATTCCCCTCCCGGGCGTGCATGACCCGGAAGGAAAAGCAGCCCGTCACGAAGACGATGCAGGCAAGGATGAGAAGAAACGCCGTTTTAAAACGGGAGGCCATAAAGCGCCTCGCCGGTATGGAAAGATGCGCCATGATGGGTTACCACATCCTGAGAATTCAGGAAGAACACCACCTGATCCTGGCGGGTATCCATGTTGACAAAGGTGATGATGGCGAGCCAGAGCCCCGTTGTCTTAGACAGTTTACTTGAATAAATGTAGGCATTACCGTTCGACAGCCTGACTATCTGGGAGGGCGGACCAAACAGGCGGATAACCTCGGCCCCCGTTGTTACCCCCGGTGTGATGCGGGAAAGGGAAGACGGATCGATGGGACGAAAATCCCGGGTCCGCCCTACGGCTGCACAGCCCGCCGTAAACAGGGTCAATACGATCAATCCCGCAAGCAGAAGTCGTCTCGACATATCGCGTCCTCCCTACATCCCCTCTTCGGCCAGCTTCTTCAGGAGCTGATGCTGCCGGTCCGTCAGGTTTTTCGGTACCTGGATGCTGATCTTGACGAACTGGTCGCCCTTCCCCGCGCCCTTCATATGGGGTACGCCGTAGCCTTTCATGCGGATCTTTGTATTGTTCTGGGTTCCCGGGGGAATCTTGATCCGTTTGGTTGTACCGTCCAGGGTCGGCACGTCGACAGTGGAACCGAGGGCCGCCTGCGTAAAAGTAACGGCCTTTTCCAGAAAAATATCGCTGCCGTCACGGGCAAAAATGGGATGCGGCATGAGAGAGATGTGGAGATAGAGATCCCCCGGGGGCCCGCCGAAGGCACCGGGATAGCCCTTCCCGCCCAAGCGCAGTTTTTTTCCGGCGGCGATGCCTGCCGGGATGCGGATATTGATCTCTTCGACCTTCCCTTCCTGGGGAACGGCAATTTTCTTCTCCGCGCCGAAAACCGATTCTTCCAGGGTAATGGCGAGATTGTATTCCAGGTCCTGGCCCTGTTGGGGGATGTTCGCATACGCCTGCCCGCCGCCGAAGAGATCGGCGAACGGGTCCGCTTCCGCGCCGCCGAAGCCCCCTCCCCTTCTGGTCGAAGTCCTGTAAGTCCTTGTACCTCCACGTGAAAATCCTCCGAATCCGAAACTGCGGAGGATTTCGTCCAAATCGACTCCCCGGAAAATATCCTCCTGGGAATAGCGCTGGCGGAACTGATCCGATCCGAACTGGTCGTACTGCTGCTTTTTTTCAGGGTCACTCAGGACCGCATACGCCTCGCTGATCTTTTTGAACTTCTCTTCCGAGGCCTTGTTGTCGGGGTTCCGGTCCGGGTGATATTTCAGGGCCAGCTTTCGGTAAGCCTTCTTGATTTCTTCCGATGAGGCCGATTTTTCGACTCCGAGGGTCTTGTAATAGTCGTCCGCCATGTCCCGTCTCTGCTCGCTCTCTTTCCGTTCGAAAAGGATTTCCTCAGGCGCCGGGGATTCCGGTACAGGTCCGATCGGTTACGGTAACGGATTGATCCTGTACCTTTCCGACTGAAACAAGAGTAGCCATCGCATGGAATTTGTCAAGAACGACCTGGACGATCATGGCCTTATGCGATGTCCGTCTTCCCGGTCGGAACGGAGAAAGTGCCGAAGAGACCCGGGAAAAAGGCCTACGCGCCCCTCCCCAAGTGAAACGCCTTAATATTTGCTTCCACGGTCTTTAGCGGAAAGGAATCGTGGATCCCCTTTTCCCATTGCTTCTCTTCGATTTTTAGATATTTCGACAGGACACCGAGGAGAACCGTATTGACGGCCCGGCGGTTGCCGGCCCTGTCGGCAAGTTCCGGGGCGTTGACCACGATAACCGATGGAAAACGTTCCTTGACGATGGGAACCACGGTTTCCGGATATGCCGCCGCCCCCAGGTTGACGGACGGCGGATTCATCTCTTCATCGTTGATGATGACGATGCCGCCCGGTTTCAGGTAATCCAGGTAGCGCAGCGTCTCCAGTTTTTCGAAGGCCAGCAGGATCTCCACATCCCCCTTTTTCGCCAGAGGGGAATGGACTTTTTGCCCATAACGGACGTGGCTTGTAACGCATCCGCCCCGCTGGGCCATGCCGTGGACTTCGCTCTTCTTCACGTCCAGCCCCGAATCCATCATCACCTGGCAGAGGATATCACTCGCCCGGAGGACGCCCTGCCCGCCCACGCCGGCCATGAGAATGCTTTTGACTTCGCTTTTCATTCGTCAGTCCTCCTCGACAATGGCCCCGACCTTGCACAACTGCTGACAGACCGTGCAGCCGTTGCAAAGGGTTCCATCGATGACAGCCATTCCATCCTGCTTCTTGGCGTTTTTCTTCACCTGCTCCGGGGGCAGCTCCGAGAAATTGCGCCAGGCGATGGGCGGACAGCCCAGGCCGATGCAAGACCGGCAGCCGATGCACTTGTCTGGGTTCACCCGCAGGGGCTTGCGTGCGGCCTGCGCTTCCCGCTTGAACAAAACACAGGCCCGCTGGGAGATGACAACGGAAGGCCCCGGCCGGTCGAGCTCTTCCTTGAGAACCGCGCGCGTCGCTTTCAGGTCATAGGGATCCACGACCCTGACGGAATCGATGCCCAGCGCGGTGATCAGTGCCTTGAGGTCCACCGGCTTTGTTTTCTCCCCCTGCAGGGTATAACCAGTCCCTGGATGCTCCTGCATGCCCGTCATGGCGGTCGTCCGGTTGTCGCAGATGACGATCACCGCATCTCCCTTGTTATAGGCCAGGTTGAGAAGGGGCGTGATGCCGCTGTGAAGGAAGGTGGAATCGCCGATCACGCCGACGATCTTTCCCCTCCCCTTTTCTCCCAGTGCCTTGCTCATTCCGTGGGCCATGCCGATGCTGGCGCCCATGCAGATGCAGGAATGCAGCCCCTCGAGAGGTTTCATGAATGAAAGGGTATAACAGCCGATGTCCCCTGTAACGAAGGTCTTCAGACGGTTCAGGACATGGAAGAGACCTCGGTGTGGACAACCGGGACAGAGGTTGGGCGGCCGCGGAGGAATCTCGACCGGGCAAGAGATGGATTCCGGTTTTGTACCGGAAATGGCTGTCTGTACGATTCCCGGGTCGAATTCGCCGGTGTAGGGGAAGATCTCTTTTCCGATCACGGAAATGCCGAGGGCTTTGATCTGCTCTTCGAAGAAAGGATCCATCTCTTCGAGCACGTAGATTTTCTTCACCTTTCGGGCGAACTCACGGATCAGGCCCACCGGGAGCGGGTATACCATCCCCAGTTTCAGGTAGGAATAATTGCGAAAGGCGGCCTTCGCATAGTGGTAGCACATACCGGCCGTGATGATCCCCACCTCGGGATCGTTGATTTCCATCCGGTTTTCAGGGAACGTTTCGGCGAATTCCCGGAGGGCATTCATTCTTTTTTCCACTTCCACGCGACGGACCCGGGCGTTAAAGGGGACCATTACATACTTGGCGGCGTTGATGTTAATGGCTGTGCGGTCTTCCACCGGGACTGGATCTTCGGGCGTTACGACTGCCTTGGAATGGGAGAGTCTCGTCACGGATCGCAGGAACACCGGCGTGTCGAATCGTTCGCTCATTTCAAAAGCGATCTTGATGAATTGCCGCGCCTCTTCCGAGTCAGCCGGTTCGAGCATCGGGATCTTGGCGAATTTTGCGTAATTCCTGTTGTCCTGCTCGTTCTGCGAACTATGCAGCGATGGGTCGTCGGCGGAGACGATCACCAGGGCCCCGTTCGTTCCGGTATAACTGGCGGTAAAGAGAGGGTCGGCAGCCACATTCACGCCGACATGCTTCATGGTTACAAGGGCCTTCGCCCCGGCCAGGGCAGCGCCGATTCCCACTTCCAGGGCCACCTTTTCATTGGGGGACCATTCGGCATACACGCCTTCATAACGGGCGAACTCTTCCATGACCTCCGTGCTGGGCGTTCCGGGATATCCGGATCCGAATCGAACGCCGCATTCGTACGCGCCGCGGGCGATGGCCTCGTTTCCCGACATCAGCCGCCTCCCCGCTGAACCTTTCTTTTTCGATGCTGTCATTTGCCTTTCCTCTTCATATCCCGGAGGGCGTCGGCAGCGATCCGGTCACAGATCGTGACCGCCATGGCCATTCGTCCCTCCTGGGTTGTGTGAATGATATCAGTAAAAACGTCGCTTCGCTCTGTATCATAAATGTCGCTTACATCAAAGAAATTCAGGCTGGGAAAGCGCTCCCGGTACATCGAGCGCACCTTCGACCTCATTTCTTCATAATATCCCCTGCCCTGTTCGGCGCAGAGCGGTTGTTCCTTCGCCCCCAGGTGGTCCTTGTAATAGATCAGCGGCTGGAAGAAGACGGCGAAGCGGGCATCAGCGCCGGAGAGGGCGGTCTGGGCCTTCATGGCGTTTCCCAGATAGACGGCAACGATATGTTCCATCCAGGGAACTGTTTTGAAACCGGCCTGTTTCCGGAGATCCTCCTGTCCCAGGAGCCATTCGTTGAGGGCTGGATAGCGGCCGGCGGCGACGCGGAACAGGTTGCTTCCCAAGGCTATTGATTTTACCAGGCTGTACTGCCGGCGGGTCTCCATCAGGGGATTTTTCTCATAAGCCATGAAATTGAATGGATAACCGGGACGCGGATCCCAGCCGAGAGGAGAGATCAGATCATTGCCGCCATTGAAGAAAATCACATAATCGGGCTTGTAATCCAGTATTTCATGGACGACACGGGCCAGTTCCATCCCGGAATTGGAACTGACTACGCCGAAGTTGAACACGTCAACGTTTTTTGCACCCATTTCATGAAACCGCTTTTCAAGCAATTCCGCAATGGGAGGTTCCCCGTCGTAGGCGGTGGACCCCCCGAGGAAGAAGATGCGATAACTGCCGGGCCGCGCTTGAGTTGGGGATCTTCCCTTGTATCCAAGATCGTTGTGCCCTCCTCCCGGTTTTCCCTTGAACATGATGAAGGGTTCGAGATGCCTTGTCTGTTCCACCGGGAACATGCGTTCAAAGGGGGAACGGCTGTCGATGAAAAACGTGCTGAACCAGTCAATGAAAAGCAGACCCAGGACCAGTGTTACCACTAGAAGCATACCGTTCAACAATCCTTCCCGCAGACGGTTTCGTGAAGGCGATGAGGAATTGCTTTCCTTCACGTGCGGGTTCGATTCCCCGGTCATTCCAAATCCTCCCTGGAATACATTCTGTTCTGAATGATCTTTGCCGGCATTCCGGCTACAACCGCATAGGGTTCGACATCGGATGCCACGACAGCGCCCGCGGCGACGACGGCTCCACGGCCGATCGTCACACCCTTGAGAATCACCGCGTGTCCCCCGATCCAGACATCATCCTGGATCACAACCATTGAAAGGACGTGGTCTCTGGACGTCATGGGAATCCCCGGTCGGCCCAGATCATGTTCCGAAGATACGATGACGGCGTAGGGACCGACCATGACTCCATCACCGATCGTGATGCCTCCCCTTGCGTCCAGGAGCGCCCCCGTATTCACGGAAAAACGGTGTCCAACACTCAGACCATAGGTATGTGTGAAGTAAACGCCGGGATAGATCAGAGGAAAGGAAGGCAGCCTTTTGAATAGAAGTCGGTACAAAGCGTAACGGATTGCCATTCCCTCCAGGGAAGGGAGGTTGCGGGTGATCCAACCGGTGTATTCCTCGAACCAGAGGTGAATGACACGGGATCCGTATTTTTTCAGAAATCGCCCGAAGGGGCCTTCGATCTTTTCCTTCATCTTCCATTCCCCTTGGGATCCGCTCCGTCGATCCGGCGGAGGACAATCCGGGCAAACATGGCAATGGACGGCCAGAGCGGTTTCAATGCCTGCTCCAGGGAACGCCACAGCGGGAATGTCCATCCGGGCTGGAGATTTCTAAGGGAAACACCGCCGGAAAGGAGGTAAAGAATAGGCATCATCGGCTCGACGGACTCAAGCCGGAGAAGCGGAAACTCAGCCTGAAAGCGGTCCCTGTCGCGGCCGAAGACGATCCAGGGCAAGGCGGAGTTGGCTCCCGAGAGAGGTCCTTTGCTGGGAAATTCCCATGATTCCGCATCCGGCTCGAAGGGCTCGGGATGAAGGCGACGATAGACAAACCGAGACCAGGCAGTAACCCACGGTTCGATCATGAGCACCGATCCGCCCGGCCGGAGGCAACGGGCCGCCTCCCGCAGAAAGGCCTCCGGTTTGGGAAGGTGGTGAAACACATCGGTCATGACGAGCGCTCGCACAGACGTGTCGGAAAAAGGAAGAAATCCCGCATCCAAGACGACGGCTACATGAGGGCAAGGCAGAATCTCCGTTTTTACGACGCCCGGAAGAAAATCCTCCAGATGGCCGGCTCCCGAACCCAACTCTACAACCGGGCCTTCCCCGCCGGGCAGGCATGCCACGATGCCGGTATACCATTCCTCATAAATGCGATGCAGGAAAGGCTTGCTCCGAATGATCCTCCGCCTTACCTCCGTGGTTGCGGGGTCATCGACATCCAGGCCTCGAGTCAATGGATGGAGCAAGAGATTTTTGATCATCCGGCATACCGCAATCAGATGAATTTTATTCTTCGGGCGGCAAACGCCACCATTTTCAGCAGAAGCCAGCCATGACTCCAGCGCTGGATTTGGGTGGTGCCGTAGGTCCGCTCTCTGTATCGTACTGGAAGATCGACAATTTTCAGATTCAGCTTCGCAGCCCCGAAAATCAGGTCAAAATCGCCGAAGGGGTCGAAGTCTCCGAAATAGGATCGGTTCTGTTCAATTCGTCCGTACTCTTCCTTTTTCAGAACCTTTGTTCCACAGAGGGTGTCCTTGATGGACTGTCCAAGAAGCCACGAAAAGGCCAGGCTGAAAAACTTATTTCCCAGGAGGTTGAAAAAACGCATCGCTCGATCTTCCATGGGGTAGACGAGACGAACTCCGTTGATGAATTCCGCCTTCTCCGAGGTAAGCGCAGCAACGAAACGGGGCAGGTCTTCCGGTGGCACGGTAAGGTCCGCGTCGAGAATCATCAGGATGTCCCCTGTTGCCTTGGAAAACCCGAGGCGGACCGCATCGCCCTTACCGACTCCCGTCTGGCGATAAAGTTGGCAGCGGCGTTCAGGATTCTCCGCCATGGCCTTCTCGATTGCCTCGTAAGTCCCGTCCTGTGAATGTCCCTCGACGAACACCAGCTCTGTTCCCCGGCCCATTTCCGGGGTGCGGGCGAAAATCCGCGGGATGTTGCCCGCCTCATTTCTCGCCGGTACGACAACCGATACGAGAGGGGGAGAGGCCGGGGCTCCATTGTTGGGGAGAGGGAGCGGCCGGGCAATGAGAAAATTTGTCAGGGCGAACCAGCGAAAAGGCCAGATCCTCACCGCATAGCGGTTGAGAAATGACGAAAGTAAGGGGAATCTCAAAGGCAAGAGAATTTCCGGCCAGGAGCGGATCCTCTCAAAACCGGTCAGGTACAGAAGGTTCGCCACATCCTCGACGGTCAGCCAGTTCTGAGGAAGCGTGGGGGTGGCCATCCCCCATTGCTGGACCATCTTCAGCGGTTTTTCCCAGAGGTGGCTGTACAGGTTGATCACGATCCGCGTTCGGGTGTGACAGTTCGACCGTATGGTTTCAAAGACCTGCTGGACGTCCCAGAGATCGTTCAGAAGATCGGAGATGATAATGTAATCGAAGATCTCATCCGTCTTGAAGTTGTGTACGTCTTCGCAGACAAAATGGATTTCCGGATGATATTGCCTTCCCTGTTCAATCATGGCAGTGGAGAAATCAACCCCGATGCCCCTTGACGGCCGGAGGGAAGCGAGCAGGTCTCCCCGGCCGCATCCCAGTTCCAGAATCGTGGATCCGGGCGGAATCAGGAAGCCATAGACCTCCACAAGGCGGGAGCGGTAAGCCCCTCCCAACCCGCGCCACGGATTACACGTATTGGCGACTTTGTTCCAATGTGCGGAACGGGTCTCCGAAAATCGATGACCGGCCTGCGTGCCTTCCTGTACGTATTGCTGTCCAGTGGAAGGAATCTTCATGGTTGACCTTTTCCTTCCGGAAGATTCTGCTGTTCCAGGATCAATACGTGGTCATCCTCGTAGATTGCACGATATGTCCTTGAGGGGTTCGAGAACAGCATGGAGAATACATCCCGGACTGAACGCAGCTGTGCTTCCGGGTAGGATGGGTTTGTCACGAAAGACCCGTCGCGGAACGACGTGCCTGGTGCTTTCCAGATCCAGCGGCCCGTCATGGCCCGGCTGACGAGAATGACCTGAGGATTTTCCCGTAGAATCGACTCGCTTCTGATTCCCCATTCCACCAGGGTGTTTTTGAACTTGGGGGGGACGTAGGCGTAAAAATCGGCCAGTATCCTTGTATCTGGAGAATACCGTTCCTCCAGGACACGCCCCGAGGCAAGCCGGGCATCCGATTCCTTGTTTGAACAGGATGCCATGGAATGGACTGCGTTCAGGTTGGCTGGTGCGATCAGAAGGAGCAGGGCGAAAGAAAGAATCGCCCTTCCCCTTTGCTTCATCCGGCAGGACAGGATCGCCCATCCGGTGAATGACAGGAGAATGAGAAACGGGATGAAATGAAAGGCGTATCTCACTTCGCGGGATTTGACGCCCAGAAGGATGTGGACTAAGGCGAAAAGACAGTAGGCTCCGATGACAATCCGGTTCAATGTGTCGGGTTCCCGAAGCCCTTCCCTTCGTTTTATGGATTGGACCAGGAACCACAAGGCGGGAAAGAGTCCCGCCAGCATGACGAGGGCGCCCGGCGTATAAAACGCCCTGTAGAGGACGGGGAACCAGAGCAACGGATTAGCCGATGTGATTTGTCCGGTGGATCCGACAAAACCTGTCAATGTGTACACAATGATCAACTTCAACCAGCGCAGGAAATGGATGAAATTGAAAATGACATAGGGATTGAAGATAAGCCACCCCAGAAGGAAAGAGAGGAGGAACAGCGGGGCCTTCCCGCGGAGCTTTCCTTTCAGGGACAGATCCGGCCGGTCGTTCATCAGAGCCGGGATGAAAAGAAATGGAAGGATGAAGATCCCTCCGTATTTCGTTCCGAAGGCCATGCCGGCCAGAAAGGCTGCCCAGTTGGCATTTCGGAACATGTGTGATTTCAGTGCCACCCAGGCGGCTGCCACGATCAGCATGGTCTGCGTGATGTCGGGGTGAATCGTCTGAGACCAGTAATAGATCTGCTGGACGGAAGCGAGCAGAAGCACACTGAGCCAGGAGAGCTCGCGGGATTTGACCAGGAGCAGCGAGAGGCGCTGAAAAAGAAAGAGAAGCAGGAGAAATGACAAAACGGCGATCAGACGGTAGTTGATGGCCAGAAAAGCCACTGTCGTGTCCCGGTTGTAGCCCAGAAACTGGAAGAAACGAACAGTCCAGTAGGCCAGCGTGTTGAAGAAGAAACCATATTGAAACATCCCGTCCGGGGATAGGTCTCCTTCGGCGAGGTTCTTCTGGGTTCGGGCCACGGCCGCGGTTTCATCGGATTCGAAAACAGACATCATCTGGATGCTGTCGATCCCAAAATGAATATTGACCAGGGCGGCCCAGACCTGGATGGCCAGAATCGTGACAAGAATACTGAAAAACAGGCGGTTCCGGATGTCCTCTCGCTTAAGGAGTTCCGGAACGACCTGCAGAGTGGATAGGCTCGGCATGATTGATTGGGTCGCGGATCGCCCTATCCCAGCGTGGCGATTTTTACCTTGATGAGGCTTTCAACAAAAGGATCATTGCTCTTTCCCAACGCCTTCTTGTAATAATCCAGCGCCTTTGCAGGATCGTTCAATGACTCGTAAGTTCTGGCGATGTTTCGCAATGTCATGGACTCAAAGTGGGTGCCACCCTTCGATTTTTCGGCCTTTTCAAATGAAGAGAGGGCGTTCTTGAAATCCCCTTTTGCCTCATGGCAGTATCCCTCCCCCGTATAGGCGAGCGTCACGAGGTCGCTCCGGGCGGGGGCATGGGAAAGGAAAGTCTGGTAGGCTTTCAGGGAGGCATCGTAGTCCTTTAGCAGGTAATGGATGTTTCCCAGGCGGAATGAGGCCAGGGCCGCTGCCTGGCTTGAAGGATGCCGGGTTACGACTTCCTGGTAGGCCTTGACGACATCCGCCGGCTGGACCTGCTCACCCCGCGCCTTGCTCATCGCCTGTCCGTACAGTGCGGAGGCGCTTTTTTCATCCTGCCATCGATAGAAAAACCAGCCGCTGACTGTCAGAACAACAACAACAGCGGCCGCTGTGCCGATGTAAAACTGCTTCCTGTTCTCCGATACGTATCGGGTTATATTCATAATCAGTGTCTGGAAGCGGTCCGGTCCTTTCAGGTCCAGTTCCTGGGTTTTATCCGCCATGTTTTTCTCCTTTCAACTGCGGTTCGTGATGAAGGACCTGCCGGATGCAGAAATCGGGCAACCGCACGATCCGCCCGTTCCGGTCGGTACACGCATGGACCGAGTATCCTTCCACCATTTTCACCTCACGACGCTCATCCCAGATTTCGTAATGAAACTTGACGCTCGCTCGTTTGAGGTAGGCGATTTCCGTTTCCAGCGTCAGCAACTGGTCGATCCGGGCCGGGACAAGATAATGGCAATAAACGCGAGTCAGTGGAAGAAGGAAAGGTTCTCCTTCCATCCGGGCATGACTGAGCCCCATGTCGCGCAGCAACTCCGTCCGTCCGATTTCGAACCAGCGGATATAATTCGTATGGTAGACAATCCCCATGGCGTCCGTGTCCGCATAGATCACCCGGACCTGGACGCGGTGCCTAGGCATGGAGCCGTCCCCGAATGAACCGCTCCATCAGAAGATATCCCGGGGAAAGGAGAAGCCCTGATCGCCTACCCTCCGCCTCCGAGTAGACGGCACCCCGGCCGGGATTCTCCTCTCTCTCGGAGGAGAGGACCGCAAAGGGACTCGGTTCGGACGAATGGGTCCGCAGCTTGATCGGCGTCGGGTGATCGCTCAACACCATGATCCGGTAAGGTTTCAGCGTCTCCAGCCCCTTCAGGACCGTTCCAACCACCTTTTCATCAAAGTCTTCAATGGCCCTGATTTTCCCCTCGATGTCCCCTGCATGGCCCATTTCATCGGGGGCTTCCACATGAACGAAGATGAAATCCATCTCCCCCAGAGACTCAATCGCTTTTTGCGCCTTGCCGATGTAGTTGGTGTCGGTGAAGCCGGTGGCGCCCTCGACCCGGATTACGTTCAGGCCTGCGTACACTCCCATGCCGTTAAGGAGATCCACCGCCGAGATCATTCCCCCGAGGATTCCGTATGTCTCCGTAAGTGGAACAAGGCGCGGTGCCAACCCCTGCCCCCAGGGCCAGATGCCATTGGCGGGCTTTTTCCCGGCTGCAATCCGCTGCCGGTTGATGGGATGGCCGCTCAGGAGCGGGGCGGCGTCCTCCATGAGGCGCAGAATCGCCTGCTCCCCTTCTCCTTTTGGTAAATAGGAGGCTGTCTTCCGTCCCGTAATATCATGAGGGGGAGTGGTGGCCAGAGAGGCCTTCCCGCCTTTCCAGACCAAGAGGTGTCTGTAACTGATACCGGGATGGAACTGAAATTCATCACTCCCAAGGCAACGGTGCAGGTCGGTGATGATCGAGGCGGCCTCATCCGTCCCGATGTGGCCGGCGCTGTAACTGTCCATAACGTCCAGGTCATTCCCTGCGAGGGTCACCAGGTTGCAGCGGAACGCCACGTCATCGGGTTTGAGCCGGACGCCCATATTGGCGGCTTCCAGAGGCCCCCGGCCACTGTAAACGCTGCGTGGATCGTAGCCGAGCACGGACAGGTTCGCCACGTCGCTGCCCGGCACGAGTCCTTCCGGGATGGTATCCACGAGTCCGATCAGGCCGGTTCCGGCAATGCGATCCATGTTGGGCGTGCGGGCGGCTTCCAGGGGGGTCTTTCCGCCCAGTTCGGCCAATGGTCGATCCGCCATTCCGTCTCCCAGGAGAATTACATATTTCATCAAAGATTCTCGTCCTCGATCCGGATCAGGATTGTTTCTCCATGGACTACGTCCAGCTGGTCTATATGCTTGAGGGCCTCCCTCACGTCCTTTTCCCTGGCCTTGTATGTCGTCATCACGACCGGTACGGCCCCGCCTTGCTTTTTCCCTTTCTGGATAACGGAGGCGATGCTGATATTCTTTTCACCCAGGATGCCGGAGATCTTTGAAAGGACTCCAGCACGATCGGCGGCTGTGAAGCGAAAGTAGTAGTTCGTCGTCATCTCGTCAAAGGGGACCAGGCAAATATCCTCCAGGAACTCTTCTCCGAGGGTCCGGTGGGGAACTCTGCAGGAGGTGCCTTTCAGGATTTCGCGGGAGATGTCCACGACATCCCCTATGACGGCGCTGGCCGTCGGCATCATGCCCGCCCCCTGCCCATAGAGAAAAACAGAGTCCGCCGCGTCCCCCACGATATGGAAGGCGTTGAAATTCCCGTTCACGTTGGCCAGCAGATGATTCGATGGAATCATTGTGGGATGGATCCGCGCTTCCACGGCCTGCCCCCGCTGGATAGCGATGGCCAGAAGCTTGATCCGGTAGCCGAGTTCGCGGGCAAACTCAATGTCCTGTTCGCTGATCCGGGTGATTCCCTCCCTGTAAAGGTCACCGAGATTGACCCGCTTGCCGTATGCGAGGGAAAGGGTAATTGCCAGTTTGTGAGCCGTATCGATTCCTTCGATGTCAAAGGTCGGATCCGCTTCGGCAAATCCAAGGGCCTGGGCCTCCCGCAGGACGACGTCGAATGCCTTTCCCTCGTCGGTCATCTTCGTCAGAATAAAGTTGGAGGTGCCGTTCATGATTCCCAGGATCGACTGGATCCGGTTCGCCACAAGCGATTCCTTGAGTGTCTTGATAATGGGGATTGTTCCCCCGACACTGGCCTCGAAGCCGATATCCACTTTTGCAGTCTCAGCGGCCCGAAAGATCTCGTCCCCATGAGTGGCCAGGAGCGCCTTGTTGGCGGTCACGACGTGCTTCCCGTTTTTTAAAGCCTGGAGAATGAATGTCCGGGCCGGTTCATATCCTCCGATGAGTTCGATGACGATGTCGATATCCGGGTCGGACAGGATATCTCCCGCATCGGTCGTCAAAAGGTTTCTTTCCACGGAGGCTGCTCGCCGACTCTCAACATCGAGATCTGCAATCTTCTTGAGGACAATCTGCGCTCCCAGCCTCCTGGACAGCATATCCCCGCTTTCCTTAAGGATTCTGACCACTCCGGTACCAACGGTGCCGAAACCGATCAGTCCGAGTGATATGGTTTTCATACGTCGATCCCTTTCCCGGAAATTCGTGAAATCCATGCTGATTGCCGAATGGACGGGGCTTTGCGAATCCGTTTTTTCTATATCAGGAAATCGGGATTGTCAAAGTAATTGTTGTGCGGGAAGCGAGGAGATTCGGGCGTTGGCGGGCCCATCGGGTCAGGAGGGCTTGTGCATTTTGTGAAGGAATTGATTCATGATGAACTCGTTCATCAATACTTTGCGTTCGGGAGTGGAGAACAGCATTGCGCTGGAGACGAACTCAAGCTCCAAGGCTGTCGTCTTGTCAAGGCGAGGCACGACATCGGACAGTTTTTTTACGGCTTCCAGAGCACTGGGTGAGCGCTTCGCCAACTCCTCCGCCATGGCTACGGCCTCCTTCATGAAGTTGTCCGGAGGAGCCACCTTGTTGATCAGGCCGATGCGAAGGGCCTCCCGGGCGCCGATCGGCTCTCCCAGCATGGTGATTTCCTTTGCCTTTGCCATACCGACCAGTTGCATGAGCGGTCCAAAAAGCGGATTCAGTCCGAATTTCAGTTCGGGGTGGCCGAAAATGGCGCTTTCGGAAGCGATGATGATGTCGCAGACAACGGCCAAATTGAATCCTCCGCCGAGGGCGATTCCACCGACAGCGGCGACCACGGGCTTGCGGAATGTGTAGATCTTGGAAAGATAACAAACCATGGACCGGAAATACTCATCGATCCGATCATCGGGAATTCCGGACATTTCCTTGATGTCCATGCCCGCGGAGAAAACGTACTCGCCCCCGGTCAGAACAACTGCACGAACATCACCGTCGTCTTCCAGGAGAAGCAGCGCTTCCATCAACTCCCGGCGCATTTCGGCGGACAGGGCATTCATTTCATGGGGACGGTTCAGCGTCAGGACGGCGATGCTGTTTCGTTTCTCCAGGAGAATCGTTTTATCTTCCGATGCCGGGTTCATACCGGGAGTCCTTTTTTAAATAATCGATCCTCAAAAGGCGGATCCATTCAGGTACAGGTAGTGTGCGCCGACAGGACCGGCGGGCTGTTCCCGAAGGGCTCCGAGCAGGTACGATCGTGCGTCCTGAAGCAGGAAGTCAAACAGGGAAGAACGCTTCTTCGGCGGCCAGACAACTTCGGGCTCCCCTTTGATTCCGGCCAGTCCTCCCGCAACGCGGACAGCTGCGGTCATGTCTCCGAGCTCATCAACCAGTCCGAGCTTCATGGCCCTGCGGCCGGTAAATACTCTCCCATCGGCAAAGGCCCTGAGAGAATCCTTGGAAAGCTTGCGATTTGTGGCAACCGAGTCGAGAAACTGGTCGTAAATATCGTCCACGAGATCCTGGAGAAGTTCCCGTTCCTCATCCGTCATGCTCCGGGCGGGCGTGCCTATATCCTTGAATTTCCCGCTCTTTATAACGGTTGCACGAACACCGACCTTCCTCATCAATTCCTCCACGTCGGCGAAGTGCATGATTGCGGAGATACTGCCCGTAATGGTTCCGGGATTGGAGATGATGCGGTCGGACGCGCAGGCGATCAGATAGCCTCCCGATGCGGCGATGGAGCCGAGGGATGCAACGACTTTCTTCTTTTTTCTCAGTTCGAGGATGGCTCCGAAGATCTCCTGTGATGGAGCAACACCTCCACCGGGCGAGTCAATCCTGAGAACCACAGCCTTTATGGAAGGATCTTTTCCGAACGTTTCCAGCTGCTCCACGATGTCCTTGGAGCCGGTAATCACGCCATCAACCGTTATGACGCCGACCTTATCCGCCAAGGTGAGAGACCGTTTCCCGCCGGAAAGGTTGCCGAGCGCATAAACGACGGCGAAAAATACCGTTCCTGCAATAAACAGCAGCAAAAGCCCGAAAAGAATGGGATGCCTTCGGATCATGGCTCTGGAAGCGCCTTACGGGACTTCACCGCTCCGGATCGTGAAGTTTGGCGTTTGCCAGCGCCTTCCCCAGATTGGATCCGATGTTCTCCCGGTTGTTGAGGTACTGGGTGGTGGAATGGCTTCCGTCCACGGAGGCCTCGTAATCCTTCACGCTCAATCGGATCTTGCGGTTTTTTGAATCCACGCTCTTGACGACAGCGGAAATCACATCCCCCACGGCAAACAGCTCCGATGGTGATTTGACACGCCTCTGGCTCAGTTCGGAGATGTGGACGAGCCCTTCGATACCCTCCTCGATTTCGACGAAGATGCCAAAATCCGTCAGGTTGGTTACTTTTCCCGAAACGGTGGTGCCTGTGGCAAAGCGTTGAGCCAACTCTTCCCAGGGGTTTCGTTCGATCTGTTTGATGCCGAGGGAAAACTTTTCATTTTCCACATCGACATGGAGCACCACAGCCTCGATCTCCTGTCCCTTTTTGTAGAACTCCGAGGGATGTTTCACTCGCTGCTTCCAGGAGATATCCGAGACATGAACCAGACCGTCTATACCTTCCTCGACGCCCACGAAGATACCGAAGTTGGTGATGTTCCGGATCGTGCCTCTTATAACGGTTCCCTCGGGATACTTTTGGCGGAGATTCTCCCAGGGGTTCTGGGTGGTCTGCTTGAGTCCGAGAGATATGCGTTTTGATTCCTGGTTGATGTCCAGGATCATCACCTGGACCTTCTGTCCTACCTGGAGTACCTTGGAGGGATGACGGATTTCCCGGGTCCAGAACATTTCCGAGATATGGATGAGGCCTTCCACGCCGGGTTCCAGTTCGATGAACGCACCGTAATCGGTCACATTCACGACACGGCCGTCAATGACGGAATTCACGGGGTATTTTTCCAGAATCGTGTGCCAGGGATTGTCGGCAAGCTGTTTGAGGCCGAGTGATACTCTTTCCTTCTCCCGGTCGAAGGAAAGGACCTTGACCGTGATCTTGTCTCCTCGCGAAAAGCCGTCCGATGGTCTGGAGATCCTGCCCCAGGAGATGTCCGTCACATGGAGGAGGCCGTCAATGCCGCCCAAATCGACAAAAATCCCGTAGTCGGTAATGTTCTTGATGATCCCTTCGACGATGATCCCTTCTTCGATCTTGGCCAGGGTTTCTTTCTTCAGTTCTTCCCGTTCCCGTTCGAGAATCGTTCTCCGGGAAAGAACCACATTGTTTCGTTTCCGGTCATATTTAAGGATCTCAAAAAGATAACTCTGGCCGATATATCGCTCCAGATCCCGGACAGGCCGGATGTCCACCTGCGAACCAGGCAGAAATGCCGGGATCCCAATATCTACAGATAGCCCTCCCTTGAGGCGCTCGACAATTGTTCCACGAATCGGTCGGCTTTGTTCATAGGCGGAACGAACATTCTCCCATACCTTGATTTTAGCCGCCTTTTCCCTCGATAAGACCAGATTGCCGTCCGAATCCCTCTTGTCTACCAGAATTTCGATTTCGTCTCCGACGGCGACAGTAATGTTTCCGTCGGCGTCCTTGAGTTCCCGCGCCAGGATGTAACCTTCCGTCTTCCAGCCGACATCCACCATGATCACGTCCGGTCCGATCTGAACGACCTTTCCTCGGACGATTTCACCCATCTGGAGGTTCTGCAGGCTCTGTTCATACAGTTCCTTGAAACCGAACCCCTCGTCGGATTTGTCAGTCTGGGTTTCGCTGGATTGACTCTGGTTTTCCTTGTCCGTTTCCTGATTGAACGTCGTCTCGTTGCCGTTGGCCATAAACCTGAATACCCCCTGAAATTTTTCAACCCGTATGAATTAAGGCGCCTAACATAGGCATCCTTAAAGATCAAGTAATTTCAAGCCGGGACCGTATCGGGGCATGCCGACTTTTTCATTCCGGGCCGCTTGATGAGCCCGTTTTATTGGTATCCGAGAGGAATCGGATTCAGCCTTCCCTGTGTTCAAGAGTACTTTCCTGCCTTCTTCCGATTTCACGAAGCATTTCCTCCACGACTTCTTCAGCCGTGAGGGATGAGCAGTCAATGACGTGGGATCCCTCGGCAACTTTCAGGGGGGCAACGGAACGTTGACGGTCCTGCCGGTCTCTCAGCCGGAGGTCCTGCTGCACAGAATCCAGATCCACCCTTTCACGGGAATGCTCCAATTCCCGATATCTCCTGAGCGCTCTCTCTTCCGGGGAGGCATCCAGAAAAAATTTAACGTCCGCTTCGGGAAAGACAACGGTTCCCATATCACGTCCTTCAGCAACGAGCGATCCCCGTTCAGCGACTCTCCTTTGTACGGAGAGCAGCGCCTTTCGAACCGGCGGATATGCTGAAATGGTGGACGCCAGAATGCTGATCGGTTCTCCCCGAATCTCTGATGTCACATCCTCATCATCGAGGAATACCCTCATGCCGTCATCATCATGGAGAAGATCAATTTTTGTTCTTTCGCATAAATTCTCAAGAGACGCCTCATCGGCGGCAGGGATTTCCTCCCTCCGAACTTTCAGTGCCAGGGCCCGATACAGCGCTCCGGTATCCAGGTAGAGAAAGGACAGACGCTGTGCCAGCGCCTTTGCCACTGTGCTCTTGCCGGCTCCTGCCGGACCGTCGATCGTGACAAGGAAAGGAGGCATCATGTAGAGTTCCTTCCGTCTGGCCCGGTGATGGCCCCGCTTCGGAACATGGACCGGCGCCTGAACGGTTCGTAAAGTAACGCGGCCATGCTGCAGCCAAGTCCGTCGGAAACGGCGTCAAGTAGAGAACTGTCCCGACCGGGGATGAAAGACTGATGCCACTCGTCACTGAGGCCATAAAGGGTACCCGTGAGGACGGCCAAGAGTAGCGCCCTGTGGGCGATTCCCGCTCTTGGCGAGGAGCAAAACAGCCGCATCAGAACGATGCCGAGACCTGCATAGGCCAAAAAATGAAAGAGCTTGTCGAGATTTGGTACGGACGAAGCGTAAAGCGCCGGTCCGGGCATGGATGAGAGGCCAAAAAGAAAGGCCATGTAAAGAAGAACGGGAAATCGATAATGGATATTTCGATCCCGGCATGCAGTCCGGTTCATCGTTCCGTCCGTGGAGCCGTTTTTGCCTTTTCTTCTTCCTGTTCATGCGCCATGCGAAGCCGTTCCGCCAGCGGGCCGTCACTCCTCCATAACCAGCAGCTGTCGAGAAGGAGTTCGGGATCCAGATGTTGTTTCAAAGGAGATTCCTCCTCCCGCAAGCGACTCATGATGGTCCAAAGACCCTGGACCGCTCCTGAACTCATCGTCATGATCAGGTTTGTCAGGTGCTGGCAGCCGGCCTTCTTGCCAAGCATTTGTTTCACTTCATTTGTGAAACCGGCCCGTATCCGCATACCTACGAGCCGGCGGATGGAATCCCGGACCTCGGTGCATTCTTCGATAGGAACAGTGTGCATGTCCGCATCGGCATCAAGAATCGTCAAGTCCGGAACGCTCAAGGTCATTCTTGCAATCATGCCGTGAATGACCCCCGGGTCATGAACCCGGTTGGCTGTGTAGAGAAAAAACGGGACATACCGCTCGTCCGTCAGGGATGCCTCCACAAAGAGGTTTCCATCCGGCGTTTCGTAACAGTCGACAGTGATGTTTCTCGAATGGATACGTTCCTTCTGCCTCATGATATGGCCTGCGTCTCCTTCATTGGGTAAATCCGATCTCTCGGGCATAGGAAAGCTGCCGCCGCCAAGGGACTCCCGGATGGGCCCGGTCGAAGGGTTCCGGCCCAATCATCCGAAGAGATTCCTCATCGATTCCGAGAGGATGGGTTCCCGTCAAGAATCCTGCATCGGGGGCGATCAACGGGTTCTTGCCAGGAAGGCAGTCACAGTCGACGGTAATATTGAGAAGGGCGTTAATCAGGACCGTCCTGCCCTGGATCAAACGCCAGACAGCTGCCGCGGTTTCCACGAGCTTTTCCTGGAAAACCGTCTCATCCGTGTCCCAGAGGATCCGGAGGGCTACTTCAGGGCAGGCCCCAATGCATTGGGCGCATCCAATGCAGGTTTCCAGATCGTAGGTCGGATATTCGTCATCTTCCATGCAGGCAGCGCCAACGGGGCAAACCGAGACGCAGACGCCGCATCGCGTGCAGCGCAACGGTTCCAGCGTGGGAGAAACATCGGCATGCATGCGCTGTTTCTGAGCACGGGAAGCGAAGCCCATGGAGAGGTTCTTGACGGCGCCTCCAAATCCCGACGCCAAATGCCCCTTGAAGTGGGAGAAGATCACAAAACCGTCGGCCCGTTCGAATACGTTCGCAACCTGAACCGTTTCGAAATGACGGTAACCGGCGGGGATGGAGACGACGTCAAGTCCGTCGAGACCGTCGGCGATCACGACCGGGCAACCGAGAAATTCCTCTGAGAAGCCGTGAAGAGAGGCCGTTACAAGCGCATCCTTTCCGTTTCTGCGGCTTCCGGAATACAGTACCGTCGTATCGAAGACGAATGGATGTCCTCCGTTCATAAAGATCCAGTCGATTATGGCTTTGGCAAAATCGGGAGGAAGAAAACTGCGGTTGCCCCGCTCTCCCCAGTGTAGTTTAATACCGATACGGTCACCGGGACGAAAAGGTTTATTGATGATGTTTAATCGCGTCTGAAGGAGATGAATCGCGTCTAATTTTTGCACAAGATCATTTTACCTCCGGCTATCTGGTTCGAATTGTAGCCGGAGGGGTCGGGATTATATGCGAAAATCTGGCACTGATCATCAGAACGAGAAAATGAGTCTAAGACCCGTCGCATAGTAATACCAACCAGAACCGGCGGAGGTGCCCGCACTGGAGCCCGCCAGTGAATTTCCCCATTCACATGTGGCTTCTAATGCGATTTTATCAGTGATCCAGTATCCAAGAAGTCCTGCGACACCACCGAACATTCCGCTCTGATCCTCAGAATTGCGATTGAAATCTTGGTATCCTATATAGGGACCAATATTACCGTAAAACGGACGAGCATAAAAGGACATGTTCATGAACATCGAATGAGCATAATATTCGTTGGGATCGAAATATCCACCTTCACTCTGACGCCGGAAGTCCAAATAGCGAAAACGATAACCGATTGACATAGAAGGATCTCTCAGGAACTGGTAGGCAATGCTAGCCGATATGTCATTGGAGCCGTTGCTGTCAGAATACTCGCGAAAAGCATAGCTTCCTGTAAGGGTGATACGATCCGTTGGACTCTGGGTGATCGTGGCGGTGAAAGCTGTAGCACGAATGTTCTTTTCGACCAGTTCCGCAGAGGAAGTAAAAGCTTCCTTTGCGATGGAAACACCTATGTTGCCATAAAATAGATCCAAGTCTGTTCTTGCATTCCAGGTGAAGAAGCGGCCGTCCGAAAGACCAACGCCCCCCCCGAGTCCGCCATACCAAGGCATCCTTGAATAGGTCGAGAGCTGGATAATGTCATTTCGATTGCCGACATTCAGAGGAAACGGAAGTCCCGTATCCTCGTTATATGCTGTTGCTTCCCCCTGAGACCTTATGTGGTAGTAATCAATGTTGGTTCTCCAGTTGCCGAGCCAGAACTGCGTACCTGCTGATGCGGTCGTTACACGATTATCATCATTATCGTAATAAAACAGAATGCCTGTATAGAGCTGAGGACGGAAGGCCCAGTTGCGATCCTTGCGTAGTGAAGCGAGATCATTTTCCTGATAAGGGTACTGCGTTTTGATAAGCGCCAGACTTTCGTCTGTGGCGGTTTTCCTGCCAGACGCAATAAACCCGTTTGTAAGGCCGGCCCTTACATCAAAATCTTCGCCCTGCTTCAAGAGGGAATAATAGTATTCATCTGCCTTGCGAAAAAAGCCGCGAATGCGAAGAGCGTTTGCTTTCCCAAGCCGTGCGTCACGGTTTCCCGGGTCCGCCGCAAGAATTACATCGGCATGGTGTATGGCGGCATCAAGTTCACCGCTCCATGTAAGGACACGAATTAAATTTACACGGGCCTCAACATTACCCGGTTCTTTGGAAACGATCTCCTCAAGCAGATGTCGAGCTAGTTTGTTTTTTCCCGCCCAGGAAATGACTTGGGCCATCCTCAAACGATCAGCTGTTGAAAATCCCTTTGATATTGAAAGAGCCTGCTCATATTTTACGGCCGCTTCGTTGAATTTCTCCCTATCGGCCAGAGCGTCACCCTCAAGTTTCAGGTTATAGGCTTTGTCACCGACGGCATCTACGGCCGCTTTTTTAGCCGATTCTATCTTCTCAATCTCAAGCTGTAAGCTTTTCAGATCATTTCCTTGATATGTATAGGTAGGTTTCAGACCGGATATCAGTTTTTTTGCGTTCGCATAATCTTCCTTATTAAAATATGAGTATGCGAGACCAAGCCTTGTATCGAAATCATCACCGCCCTTTAGAAGCGCCTGATAAATTGCAATGGCCCCATCCGAGTCTCCCTTGAATCGGAGAGATTCAGCTTTGATAAAAAGGGCGTCGCGGTTATCAGCTTGAACGGCAAGTACCGATTCTGCTTCAGCCAAGGCAGCATCGTGGTTTCCAGACCAATGCAAAACCTTTGCAAGCTGTGTTTTGGCTTTTAGATTCTTCGGATATCGTTTCAGAAGCAAACGCAACTCCGCGATTGAGCCTTCAAGCTTTCCTCCCAAAGAAATATTGACAGCTGTCTGCAGCCATCGATCTTCCGTCAAGCTGTTGCGAATGTCGGGCAATGCCCGCAAGTATGCGTCCGCAGCCAAGTCATATTTATCTGTTCTGGAATAATAATCACCAAGATCCATAAGTACGTTTGCTTTTTCGACATTGTCCTTGGATGCGGCAAGGCGCTTGTTGAAATCGGCGATTTCATCGGCAGCGAAGGCAGTTGACAGACAGCACAGAAGACTCGCAAGCAGAAACAAAGAAACTTTCTTCATTCGCTTCTCCTTAAACATTTTTTTAATATTTTATATAAAAGCAGATCCGCAAAATGCTCCATTTCGGCACTTAAGCAGACGTCTTAGCGGTATTTTTTTTATCTCCCCGATGCCGCACCGTTTCCCATTGCCCTCTTCCAAAGAGAAATTGGAAAAATGCCGAAAACCGCCAGAAGGAATTGATCTGCCGATAGCCAAAATTTTCCAATGCTCCGTAAGCGAGCATGATGAAGAGGTCACTCCATTTGGGATAACGGCGGTAGGTTAACTCCTCAAGAAAGATACCGGTCGTCGACAGAAATATGCCGTACCCGATAGCCAGAAACAAGAAGAGCATGAAGAAATCGTAATTGATCATACCCAGGATATAGGAGATGATGACAATGATGTACCCAAGAAATTCGATGATAGGGCTCACCATTTCAATAAAAACGTTGTAAGGCATCGCAAACATCCCAAGCCTGCCATATCTTGGATTAAAAATCGTCGACTTGTGCTGCCAAATGCTCTGGATCATTCCAAGATGCCATCTGCGCCTCTGTCTGCCCAGCATTTTCAAGGTTTCAGGAACTTCCGTCCAGCAGATCGGATCGGAAACAAAGCGAATGACATAGGGATCCCCCTTGAGGCTATAATGCTTATGCAGGCGGACAACAAGCTCCATGTCCTCCGTCACATTTCCCAATTGAAAACCGCCGACAGTGATAACTGCAGCCTTTTGAAAGAGGGAAAAAGCACCCGACAGGATCAGATTGCAGTTTAATGCATCCAGACCGACCCGGCCGAAGAGGAAACTTCTTAAATATTCTACAATCTGGAAAATTGCGAGCGAGTTGCCTCTTGGTAACTCGATCTGTTTTACAACCCCATTCTCACGCTTGACTCCATTGAGCACGCGGACAACACCACCGGAGGCAATCACCGGAACTGTACTCTGAACAAGAGGTGTTACAAGACGGATCAGCGATTCAGGTTCAAAGACGGAATCAGCATCAAGAGTACATATGTACGGACTCTTGCAGATATTGATTCCGCAATTGAGGGCGTCAGACTTGCCGCCATTTTCCTTGTCCACGACGATCAGGTTCGGAATTTCGCTGGTGTAATAAAAACCCTTGACCGGCCTGGTCTTGATGATATCTCTGTACAAAGGATCGATCCTGCGCATCGAATAGTGCGAAATAATGGTTTTTAGAGTATCATCCGTGGAACCGTCGTTAATAACGATAATCTCCGTCCAGGGATAAATGAGGGAACGCGCAGACTCGATTGTTCGAATGATCACATTGCGTTCGTTCCTGGCCGGGATCAAAATCGCCACAGGGGGCATCTCAGAGCGATTTTCAAGGTCCCGGAAAGGAGCATAGCGAATGCGGCGGATATGCCTGAGAATCATAACCAGGGCTATGGCCAGGAGAACGGAATAAACCGCATTGACCAACCCGAAGTAAAAACCGACGAAGTAGTTGAAACCAATAACGATTGAAACAAGGATTGCTCTCATTGGGCACCGCCAGTATTTAAGATGCTGCTGATTTCATTGCGAACATGAGGGGAAGTGGACTCTGCTTCTACTGCATCGCGCAGCGGCGACGAAAAACCAAGTTGATGCATCAATTGGAGAATTCGTTTTGCCTTGTCTTTCCTATCGCTTTCACGGTCTTCGAGATAACCGATGAGTCCCAGCACATAACCACTTCGCTGAATTTCCTCGCAGATGCTTTCCTTCGCGTAACGGTCCGGTGTCTCCATAAGTTCAAGGAAAACATCGATGGACGCTTCACCAAGTTCGGAAAGTGCGAAGGCCGCAGAATCCCGAACCTGCCACTTTTCGTCAAGCGCGAACTTCTTCAGCATTTCCATGAAATTACCGCACTTTATCCTGCCAATGGTTTTCGCAGCCTGAAGACGGACAAACCAGATCGGATCCGAGAGGAGGGGCTGAAGAATGCTCGGATCACAGGAAAAAGATACATTTTCTTCCCGTGCCAAAAGCCGGAGCGCTTTCCCACGAACCTCCGGATCTGAGTGAGAAACCAAGTTGATGGCCAGATCGTACATTTCTTTGTGCGCCGGGAACCCGATCAGCGTTTCAATGAGCAGAGCAAGAATTTTGGGATCTCCTGTTTTGCCTGCAAATTCTATGAGGGTTGCACTGGCCCAAGGTTCAAACAGTAGAAGGGATGTCTGGATGGTTTTCGACGATACATTCTGATTTTTCATCAATTTCGGGAGAGCATTCAGCAGCCTTTGAAGCGCATCTCTCTTCCCGAGACGACAGAGAGCACGGAATGCAACAGTGGAAACTTCCGATTTGGGATGATCAAGAAGTTTGCTCAGAGGTTCCAGGGAAGACGGATCACCAATTCGACCGAGCTTGTCGGCGGCCACCGATAAATCGATGGGGGAGCGCTGGGACAGCCTGCCCTGGTAATATTTTGTATAACCCAGCGCCGTAAATAGCCTTCTGGCAAAAGCTTTCTGGCCTTTTCGTTCGGCAAATTCAAAAATGACGTCTTCGAGAGCGATCCATTCGACAGAACCCACGCGAACGGCGGATTGCCATTGAGTAACCGAGAATCTGTCTATCGCCGTGATCGAGTCGATTTCCGCCAGTTTGGTTCGGAACCGATCCCTGAGTTGATCTATGGCTGAATAGCGTCGTTCGTTCCTGAGCCGTCGGATAACTGATGCGATAATGAAGCCAAGAATGAATGAGAATACAGATAAAATAGAGACGATCAGGATCAACCTCAAGTCGCTCATTTCGTCGTCCGCCTCTCTGCATTTTTTTAAAGTGCTTATACAAGTACTTGGATTATTTGTCTAACTATTTGTTCAAAAGCCGAAAATTTTCTTGAAGGTTATGGTATCTATTTGATAACATTAAAGAAGAACAAAATGCCGTAACTGGAACCGTCACGGTCATCGGGTGATTATAGCCGTAGCTTTCGATGAAATTCTTCTGTCTATCATTTCAATAGGATCAAGAGAAAAACGGTTTTCGCATCGCGAGTTACAAGGACCCCTTCATGATTCACTTTGCATTGCCATCGGACCTCGACTGGTATACTCTGACCCAATCCACCACCATCTGTTGAGGCCAATCCGTACCTTTGTCCGGTGAATTGGGCCACTCTCCGCCGACCGCAAGATTGAGGATGATAAAGAACGGTTTTCTGAACGCCTCCTGGCCGTCGTTTTTCCTTGTGGATAGTGTTACTGTTTTGAAAACATGGTTATCGACATAATATTGAATATAATCTGCAGACCACTGAATGCCGAAGATATGATAATCGTCGCTGAACCAATCTCCATCGCTATTCTTAAATGAATATTTCAGGCTTTTTGTCTTGTTTGATCCTTCTTTTTCGTGATCGGCCCAGTGCAGGCTGCTCCATATGGTCGCATTTTCTTCGCCCTCATTACTGCCGACCATCTCCATTATGTCGATTTCCCCGCAATCCGGATGGCCTACGGTTTCAATGTTCTCTCCCAGCATCCAAAATGCAGGCCATAGTCCCTGTCCATAAGGAAGTTTGATTCTTGCTTCGATCTTTCCATATTGCCAGGAATGTTTCCCTTGAGTCTTTATTCGTGCAGAAGTATAATCATGTATACCGAACTTTTCATTGCGTGCCTCTATAATAAGATTGCCGTTCGACACCCTGACATTTGAGCCTTTTGTGTAATATTGAAGCTCTTTGTTTCCCCAGCCGTTTCCTCCCACATCGAAGTTCCAGTTTGACAAGTTGATGCTGTCTCCATTGAACTCATCACTCCATATTAACTCCCAATGTTTTTCCTTTTTGAAGCTTATCAACTTTCCAAGATCTTCGAGAAAAGAACAGCCGAGCAGAAGAGTTATAATCAGAAATATTGCTACCGTGGGAAAAAAAAGATTCCATTTCATAGTATATCTTAACAGTACTTAATAGCTTATCGAACAATGAATAGAAAACATTGATTTATGCCTGTTTCTCGAGTATCCGACTCAACGAGGAAATATCGGCTGTTTTGAGAATAACGATTCGGGATATTACCGGAAGATCGGAAATTGAGAAAGGCGCTTCACCGGGAGTCTGTAAAGGAAAAGTCATAAAAGCATTTTCAGAACCAAGAATATACTTGAATCCTGCCTGCTTGGCGATCTCGATGCTTCCGGGTGTATAAAAACCATACGGCCATGCAATGACTTGTGCCGGTTTGCCCAGCTTTTCAGTATATATTTTCTGAAATGTTTTAAGATCTCCTGGTAATTTATCTTCAAATTCGCGCCATTTACTTTGATATCCATATTCGTGGAGTGCAAAAGTATGACAACCAACTTCCAGAAGTCCTGTGTTCACATAATAGCGATATTCATCCCAACTGAGCGCGGGCCTGTTTTTACCATAAGTAACATAAGAGCCCACTGAATTGCCGATGGCGTTGATTGTAGCTTTAAATTTGTAGCGTTGCATAAACGGAAAGGCATAACTGCCATAAGATGCGTATCCGTCATCAAAAGTGATGATAATAGGCTTCCGGAATTCGCCCTTTATCAAGCGGTCAATTTCCGAGAATGCGACTGTCTGGTACCCGTTGGAATATAGCCATTCCATCTGCGCGGCAAACATCGACGGTGTAACCGTATATTCATCGTGACTGTCGTAACTGATGTCATGATACATGAGTATAGGAACTTTTGTCGAGGCAGCGTATTTTGGTTCAATGAGCCTGCCCATGGGCAAGAAATCGGCGCAGGCTGCTGTCATCAGCGACATCATGGAGATGCCTGTGAACTTGAGAAAATATCGTCGGCTAATGTCTGAATTAAACATAATCAGGAATCTCTTTCAGAAATTTTTGGGTGATCCAATAGTTCTTCTTAACTTGTTCGTGATACAAAGGCATACTCCACTCGTTCCAGGAATATGTTTTGACCACTGATGCTTCAAGGGTAAACGGGAGAGCATCAGCGATATTTTGTTTCAGACCTGTTTTTTCAGCTGTCAATAAACCCTCTTTCGGTTTGTATGAGACAGCAATGATGCGAATACCATCGGTTTTTCTCGTCATACTCCTCGCATTCCGCCACAGAACCGTTTTAGTGCTTGGATCCGTGAAGTTAAGCAGACCCCACGGCATGCGAATTTCGATAATGGAGCCATTTACATTAAAATCGGCCAGATGAAAGGCTTTATCTCCCTGAAGGCTGCCCTGGTGGAGATCACTCATTGGGAAACTATGGGATGGATAATACTGTTTACCGTCCCTGCTCACGCGGCGTTTGTTAACCTCGTTGAACATCATGACCCATGCCCCCTGACGGGATACGACGGGACAGATATATTTTCTCCAGTTTAGGTACTTGTCATACGACTGGCACACCATGATACGACTATTTTCTTTCCCGCAAAGTTGAATAAGAAATTTCAGTCCTACAGGACTGGTTACCTGTGTATTAAAAGGAATATTGAACTCTCCAACATCAGGAGTACAAGTATCAATGCCAAAAACATAATGACTTTTTTCAAAGTTGATCGGTTGCGCAGTTTCCAGCATGACATAAAGAAATCCTTCATCATGCTGAACGGAAAGTTTTTTTAGATGACGTGTCTCATCTCCATTGTCACCGAATTTAAAATGCATGCGATCATCCGTCTTGTTATAGAGAACTCTTGCCGTCGACCACTCGGAGAGGTTCCCCGACAATGAAACGAGTGGTTTCGGGTAGCCAGGATAGAGACCAATCAATCCGTAGTTCTCTTCCGGATCCTGCAGGTTGTACCAATTCGCTTTATTTTCCGCGGGATTATAAAAATCGAGAAAAATCCAATTCTTTTTAAACCATTCATCGGTCCAGACAAAAAGCAGCCCTCCCGCCAGTTTCGTGTCAAAGATGTTTCGAAACAGAAGCGCATCAAGCTCGCCTTTCCTCCCCTCTGAATGACCTCCGTGATTCCATCCATCACGATGCCAGTGTGCCGCTTCACGGCTCGAAGGAACGCCGAATTCGGAGATCATAATCGGCTGTCTGCCATGGTGTTCCTTCAGTCTTTTCAGGTATGCGGCATATGTATCTTTTTCCTTGAGGAAGTCATTCACCATAAAATCGGGGTAGTAAGGGTACGGGTGATAGGATGCGAAAAACCCCGCCCCTTTTTTCACGGATATTTTTGCAAGATCAAGGGTTTCTTGATCTTCTTCCATGGCAAGATAGCCAGAACAGTCCTTAACTTCTTCCTTGCGGCCTTCGAAAATGAGAAGTTCGTCAATTTTATTGGATTCGGACTGATGGACGAGAGGATCGAGGGTAGGCCAATTCGTCATGGCAACAGGATGAGTCATGCCATATCGCTCAGACTCATATGTCTGGATGGTATCACACATCTGTGCAACCCAGATTTCAAACGGGGTTCCCTTGGTCATTCTCAGGAAGTTACCCGAGAAATCACGTTCCTCCCGTTTTTTCTGATCATTGAATGCTTTGACGGCGCAAGATTCCGTTTCTCTGCCAAAGATAAAGCCTGCAATGAGATGTGAAATGTCTACCTGGTACTTCCCATGTGGTAATCCCGGCCGTTCCGGCAACTGAATGTTTCCATATATGGCGTCGATAACCATCCTTATGGAGGTCATGACCGTGTCGATGTATAAAGGCGATGAGAAATCGTGGTCCGTAGGAAGTTCATTCCAGATGCCTTGAAAAAGATACAATCTTTTCCCCGACCTGTTTATCTCATACAGGGCTTCGTAGCAGGAAGGCGGATGGAGCGTGTAGACGCGCAACGCATTGAATCCAGCTTGATGCATCAAGTTAAACCATTTGAGATAGGTCCCTTTTTGAATGGCGTATTCTCCCGGGAAGTAACCGGGCATGCCAAGGCCAAGATTAATGCCTTTAATAAAGAAGGGTTTCCATGAACCCCTATCAAGAATTTCAATATAATCCCGAAGCGCCCGGAAACGGGACCTGCGTTGCACCGCATTCGGCTGTCTCTTGCCTTGTTCAAGCGATTTTTCCAGGTCTGCCGTGGTCTCCTGAAGTGCTTTGTGTGACGAGTCCAAAGCCAATCCCTTGTATAACGCCCATCGTGCCGTCAGAGGTTCTTCAAGACCGATATATGCCTTTCCCAAGCCGAGCCACGCGTCTGCAACAGGACGCTCCTGAAGGGCGCGACGAAAAATGTTGATGGCTTCCTGAAAGTCCCCCTTCTTCAGGGCATAATATCCTAATTCTTCCGTTGTCATGACCCGTTCTCTCTCTCAGAATTACATGATTATGTCTGATAGGTATGGCCGAGACGTTCTTCGTGCAGTGTGGGATTTCATACTCGAGATCGATCGGTTCGGCAAAAACAATCCCTTTCAATCAATCTTTACCGGGGCCGATATGATCAGCCGCTTCGATCCGACGGAACATCGACGATATGTCAGCTACTTTCTGTACAATATATGGGTTACGAAGCTTCCTGCCAAGGGTACACACGGACAGAGTTCGTCCGGTCACGAAAACCTCTGCCCGGAAGTTACGCCATTCAGAATGTGATGCTCGAACCACTCCAGTACGTCATCCGCGGCAATTCCCAGTTTGCGGATCTTTTCGGGTGAAAAGAGCGCGAATGTTCCCGTGGCTCTTGCGCAGACCTCGCCTCCTCCATTGGTGATAATCCCTTCGACGGTGGCTTCCCGTCCGTTCCTCACTTCCAGGATGCGGCCCTGTACCTTGATCTCCGTTCCAATAAACACCGGCCGGAGGAAATCGAGGGACATCGAGCGGGTCAGCCCCAACATCCTGAGCATGTAAATCACTGATCTGCCCATGATTTCATCGAGGAGCGTGGATATAACGCCTCCATGGACCAGATTGCTCCAGCCGCACAGGTGCTCCGGGACCGTTACCCAGGAAATGATGGATGCATCATCGCTGTAAAATTGCATCCTGAGACCGTGCTCGTTCGCCGGTCCGCATCCAAAGCAGTTGTGGTTTTCTACGTTTGGAAGCTTTCTGGCCCCTTCCCTTTCCATCATCTCATCGACACCTCAGGAATGTTCGCAAAAATCTTGCCGTCCGTCCGGTTTCGTCCTTCATTCGGACGAAAGTATCGTAGGCTATCCGACGGGGAGACTGAATGCAAGCGGATTCAAGGAACGCAATTGCACGACGAACATACCGGACCTGCTCCTTATGGAATGCATCGGTTTGGAACCATTATGGTAAATGGCATGAAGCCACCTGCCCGGATTCACCACCCCAAAACAGATTCGGCATTGCGGACTTCTTCCAGGAGGAGGCGGACTTTGGCCGGATTCTTCCGAAAACGGATCGGGATTCCTCGATCATCCACCAGATTGGTCTGTGTACAGCTGTCTACTCCTGCGGGACGAACAGAAAGAACGGCCTCCCGTACATTGTCAGGCGAAATACCGCCGGCAAGAATCACCGGAATCCGCGATTGACGACAGAGCGAAGAGGCGATCCCCCAGTGACAGCAGTGGCCAGTGATTCCGACGAATCCTTCCACAGGCTGTGAACCGGAGGATGCTCCGGTTGACCAGCCCATAACCGTATCGGTCATGAAATAATCACAGGAATCCTCGATGAGGCGAGCAATCCGAAGAACCGCTCGCCCGGCCTCCAATACATCCGAAAGGTGCGCCTCCGGAACGGGGATGGAGCGAATGATCGCGATGTCGGGAAACTCCAGCCGCACTCGGTCGTGTAACCGGGCAAACCGTTCACATGCTTTCTCCATGCCGTCACCGTCCCGGAGAGGAATCTCGTCGCAGAAATGGACCAAGCCGGGTCTGTAATATTCAAGAGCCCGAAGGACCTCTTCCGTGTCCGTAAGCAGCGGAATCAGGGTGCTTTTCGATGTGGAATGATTGAGCAGCTCGATGGACTCCCGGAGAAGGGGTTGTTTCCACTGTTCGCGGGAGACGATCACGCCGCCGATGTGATCGACGCCCATTTCGATAAGCGGTCCAGCCTCCCGGGGCTCCTGAACTTCGTAGATCTGGACGAGGATTTTTTTCATCCGGAAGCTAAGAAGGGATAAAGTCCCGATCACGTGCGACCGTCAGGCCGATTGCCCCGGTCGGGCAGAAATGGCCGCAGACGCCGCATCCGATGCAAATGTCCTTATTTATAGCTGCCAGGTCTTCCGGATCCATGGATATGGCATCCATGGGACATTCATCCACACAGATCCCACACCCCGTGCACGACGACGCCTCGACAACAGCCCGGTATCGGCTGGGAACAAGCAGGCTGTTTGTCTCCGCTTTTCGGGCGTAGGGCAGGCCGACACAGCAGCATCGGCAGCAGTTGCAGATCACCGTTCCAATGCCGGCCTTGTTTTCGGTCAGGTGAACCAGCCCGGCTTCCTCGGCGCTGCGGAGGATGGCCATCGCTTCTGCGACATCGACCCGTCGGCCTGTTCCACGCTTGATGGCGTATTCAGCCCCACGGTTCATCTGGAGACATACCTCCAGCGGCTTGTCACACTTGCGCATGATCATCCGACACGGGCACTTCGTAACTGCAAGCAGTTCAGCACTTTCAACGATCCGGCCGGCATCCTCGTAAGAAAGGACATGGCTCTCGGGTTCGATCTTCTCCTGTATGGGGATCACCCTGAAGAACGGGGGGGCCTGGATTGCCTTAAGTAGAGCCGGCACCTGCGGATACTCTTCCTCCGTATAGCGGCGCCAGAGATCGAGCAGTTCACTCGGCGCTTCCGGCCAGAGGGTCGAGGCATCGTGAAACTGGATGATGTGCCGCGGCATGCGATAGATTGGCCGGCCGTCTTTGAAGGCCTCGAAGACGAGTCCCTTTAGGAATAGAGAATGGAGGATGTTATCCATTTCCGGGCGCGTTTTATCGAACCGTTTCGCGAGTTCCTCCGCCTCTGCCGGCAGAGAATTAACCAGGCGGGCCTCATCCTCGGAACAGACGGCCTTCCAGATGAGGGGAACAATGTGGGAGTGCTCCGCTCCGACCTTCTTCGACAGTTCCCGGTAGACATCCCCGTCAGGCATTCCGTTTCCTCCCCTCCCCCGGTTGTCCTGGTTTTCTCCGGAAATCGGGTGTCCGTCACGATGGACACCTTTCCGGTCACAGAATCAGCAGGCTGCTTCCTCTTCCGGTTCGGCCCATACGATGTGGTCTTTGTTGATGATCATGACCTTGCTCTCAGCGCTCTGGGTTGTTACGTCGTAAAGGACGACAAATGGATTTTTCGACTTGGCAAAGATATCCGACACCCTCTTTTCATCACCCAGGTTGATCTTTCCCCGAAGCAGGGAACCATCCACCGTCTTGATGGAAATCAGACTCTCGGCAACCTTGGAAGATTTCTTCGTACCGGCTTTTTTCATGACCGACCTCCCTTTTTCTCAAGCGGCATCTTTTGCGCGTTCCCTGTAGTTTGTTGCCAGACATTCCCCGTTGGATTCAACCGGTTACAATGAAACTGGCCGAATAATGACTCCCTTGGATACTTCCTATGGAAATTTCAAGCTTTATAAATGAACAATGCCCCTTAGTCAAGGTCGATCCCGGAGTATACGCGCCTTTCGTGTAATGGCAGGAAGTAGATGGAAGGCTGGACTTCACCCGGCACTCACTCAGAGCGAATCTCCAAATAGTATCAGCTAAATGCAATATCGATTCATGCAGCATTCCAATGAACGAAGGACTGGCGCTATCCATATGCCGATATGACATTCTAATGCCACAATCGGCAAAAACCGTGCAGAACTCGGGCACGGTAATTGCTGTCCATTATATTAACGTACTAACGATTCATTTGTCAGGAGGTAAGCACAATGTCATTCAGTTCCATTGATACGTCAACAAACTCAATGGTGTATTCATTGGGAAGAAAAAATCACACACGATGCGACGAACGCGTTCAGAAGGGAGAAACGGCATCCTGGTCCAGAGAGGCGGAAGATTTTGCCTGCATCGTGTCGGTCGGGGATACCGTTTCAACAAGTGAGGAAGCGAAGCCCGCATCGAATACCTCGGATACCGATCGTTCGGCCGTCAGCGAAAAAAGCAGGGAAGCGGGACTCTATGCCGTCCTGGAAAAACTTGCCGCACGCAGTGATCAGAGGCCGGATGTCAGGGGCTTGCGGAATGCGGCTGAACACATTCTGGCAAATCTGGAGCGTCGAGGTTACACCGTGCCCTCTTCGTCGTCCGGAACAGAAGAGAGTCCTGTCGATTCAATCGCCTCAACGGATGCGTCTACGGATGACTTGCAGGCCGCGTCCGGAACCGCTGAAAATGGAGAATCTGAAGTTGAATCGACAGGATCCGGGGAATCATTCACGGAGACATATCCGGCCGCGGACGAATTGATCGTCATGGCATCCGTGGACCCGTTCATCGCTGGAAGCAGCCAGTCTGAATAACGCCGGAATTGGGATGTTCGTATATCTTGTGCCAGCGGAATCTCCCGCCGCATCGTTCAGCCTCCGCGAATTAGCCGTTTTCCGAACATAATCTCTGGATTTTATGTGAGAGGTTGTGAAAAGATCTTCCGACATTGCTCGTTTTTTTTCAGATCCGTCATGCTGCGTTTCGATGAAGAAGTATGGTCATGTTCACCCGCCGTTAAATAAGGAATCGGAAAGCATGAAAGATTCCGGAGGAGTCGGATGAACGACATGAGAAAAACCAAGCGGCAGCTCATTCAGGAACTGGAAGAATGGAAGAAAAAAGCAGATCGACTTGAGGCCTCCCTTTCCGAAGGAACAAACGCTCCATTCGACCCGCACCATCTTGAACAACCCTACCGGGCATTCTTCGATCATTCCGTGGAAGGCTTCTTCCAGAGCATTCCCGAAGGTAGATTTCTGCGTGTCAACCCGGCATTCGCCAGGATGCTCGGATATTCCAGCCCCGAGGAGCTCCTGTCGTCCATAGACGACCTGTCCTCCCAGTACTATGTCAAACCGGAAGACCGGAAGCGTTACCTGGAGATCATGAACGAACACGAATATGTTCGTGATTACGAATACAAGGCCCGTCGAAAGGACGGATCCGAGATCTGGGTTTCCGTGAATGCCAGAACCGTGCGCAACGACGACGGGCGGATTGAACAATTTGAAGGCCATGTTCAGGACATCACTGCTCGAAAGACGGCGGACGAAACGATCAGCCGGTATCGGTTCATGGTGGAGCATGCCGGAAACGAAATTTATCTGGTTCGCCGTGACGGCAGCCTTGCTTATGCGAATCGGTCCGCTGCGGCCAACCTGGGCTATTCGGTTGATGAATTGGCCTCACTGAACATCCGGGATTTCGATCCTTTGTACGGTTCGGAATTTCTCAGCCGCTTCGAAGACCTGAAAACGGCAGACCTCCCGCCATTTGAGACGGTTCATGTCGCCCGGGACGGCCACACGACGATAAAAGAGTTCAAATCCTCTTACCTGCAGGTTGGAGAGGATGAATATGTTTGCAGTTATGGCCTTGACATCACGGAGAGGAAAACGGCCGAAGATGCCCTCCGGAAGAGCGAGGCGATGTATCGCAGCGTGATCGAGAATATCCAGGAAGTTTACTACAGGACCAATCGGGAAGGCCTGCTGGTTTTAACGAGTCCTTCCGGAGCGGCGATGTTCGGATACGAGCGGGTGGAAGACATTCTCGGCACGGATGTGCAGAGCCTCTGGGAGGACCCCGGGGAACGACCCAGGCTCCTTGCGGAGGTTGTAAAGCACGGAAGTGTGAAGGATTATGTCGGTGCCATGAAAAGAAGGGACGGCCGTGTGTTCATGGCATCCCTGAGCGTCCATTTTTACCGGGACGACAAGGGAAATACGCTTGGAACGGAGGGCATCATCCGGGACGTCACCGAATTGAAAAAAGCCGAAGCGGCCCTGAGAAAAAGCGAAGAAACGTTCCGGAAGGCATTTCACACAAGTCCCGATGCAGTCAACATCAACCGCCTGTCCGACGGCATGTTCGTGTCGATCAATGATGGATTCACGAAGGCAACCGGATACACGGAGGAAGACGTGATCGGCAAGACCTCGTCGGAAATCGATCTCTGGGTCAATCTGGAAGACCGGGATCGGCTGGTCAAGACCATGATCGAACACAGCGAGGTGCAAAACCTGGAGGCCCCTTTCCGGAAGAAAAACGGTTCCATCGATATCGGGCTAATGTCCGCATCCATCATCGACATCGATGGCGTCGCCCACATCCTGAGTGTGACCCGCGACATCACGGACCGGAAAAAGGCAGAGGAGGCAGTCCGCATCAGCGAAAAGCGCTTCCGGGACCTGGCGGAACTGCTTCCCCAGGCTGTCTTTGAAACGGATGTCCAGGGTCGTTTCACCTACGTAAACCGTTTTGCTCTCGAACTCTACGGCTATACCCGGGAGGAATTCCAGCAGGGCATCAATGCTGCCGACACCGTTGCCCCCCGTGACAGGGAAAAGGCGACCCTGAACATGGTCAGGGTGATGGGCCAGGAGATGGAATCGGGGAGGGAGTACCTGGCAATCCGCAAAGACGGGGAAGAATTTCCCGTTGTCATCTATTCAACTCCCGTCCAGAGAGATGGAAAGACCATCGGCCTGCGAGGGATCGTCATCGACCTGACGGAGCGCAAGCGCCTGGAGTCCCAGCTCACCCAGGCCCAGAAACTGGAGGCGGTCGGGACCCTGGCTGGAGGAATGGCACATAATTTCAACAACATTCTCATGGGAATCCAGGGGCACGTCTCGATGATGCTGATGAAGATGACCGCCGGACATCCTCATTACGAACGCTTGAAAAGCATCGAGGAACAGATCCTGAGCGGGGCCGACCTGACAAAGCAGCTTCTGGGCTTTGCCCGGGGCGGCAAATATGAGGTGAAGCCCCTGAACATCAATGTCGTGCTTGCACGGACGGCGGAAATGTTTGCCAAGACGAAGAGGGAAATCACGATCGATCTCGACCTGGGGAAAGACCCGATGATCGTCCGGGCCGACCGGAGCCAGATGGAGCAGATGCTGATGAACCTGCTTGTGAACGCATGGCAGGCAATGCCGGCCGGAGGCAATATCTACCTTGAAACAAAGAGGATTTATCTGAATACCTCAGAAATAGCACCATACGAAGTGGCCCCGGGGCCTTATGCAAGAATCACAGTTCAGGATACGGGGACGGGAATGGACGAAAGAACGCGGCAACGGATCTTCGAACCTTTTTTTACGACGAAGCAGATGGGACGGGGAACGGGCCTCGGGCTGGCGACGGTTTATGGCATTGTCAAAGGTCACAAGGGATATATCACCGTCTACAGCGAACCGGGGCATGGAACCAAATTCAATATTTACCTCCCCACAGCGGATGCTGGAAACACTGCGGAACGGGAAACGGAGAGGACGGATATGGTCAAAGGCTCGGGAGTGGTCCTTCTTGTCGAGGACGAAGAACAGGTTTTGGAAACAACGTGTGAAATGCTCGAATTTCTGGGATATACCGTCATAACCGCTCAAAACGGACAGGAGGCGATTGACGCATACCGCCGGAAGGGTCAGACAATCGATTTGATCCTGATGGACATGATCATGCCCGGAATCAGCGGAAGCGAAGCCATCGATGCCCTCGTGGCAATCGACCCTTCGGTCCGGATCGTTCTGGCCAGCGGCTATAGCCTGAACGGACTGGCTGGGGAGATCATGGATCGCGGCTGCAGGGCGTTCATCCAGAAACCCTACAACATGAATGAACTGTCAAGGACCATCGCCGACGTGATCCGCTCCGACGTCCGGGAGTCTCCCTGACGTTCCCCGGCTATGAATCGCCTCCGGCCTGATATTTCACGAGGCTGTCGGTGGCAGCCCGGAGACGGCTTGCCATGGTCTTGAGAACCATCCGGAAGTTATCGGACAACTGGTTGTATTCCTGGTCAAAAAAATTACGGTCGATAATCCCCACGACGGTGTCTCCGACCGTCCTCGCGGACGCGGTCCGCTCTCCTTTTGTTATATAGGCCACTTCACCGAAGATCTCACCTTCCTTCATCAGGGCGACAACAATTTCCTTGCCGTTCACAGTCCTGAAGATTTCGACGCTGCCTTCATCGACGACATAGATCCAGTCCCCATGGGATCCCTCGGTGAATATCACGGTTCCATCCGGATAGTTCTCGTATGTGGCGATCTGAAACATTGGTTTCCTCCTTTTTCCGAGCGGTGAGATTCCCCGGTTGGCAAATCGAATGCGCGATTATATAGCCGAAACCGTTGTAAAACAAAACATGGAAATCATTCTGCTGTTCCGTCGGACGTTTTTTGTTGTCCTTCTTTGACAGAAGTCTGTCTGCTATCGTCCACCGCTTCGCAGACCCTGATGGAAATCGATGCGAACTTGTGTCATAGGTGAATGCCTTTTCGGGCATTGGTTTTAACGTAAGCAAACACGGAATCATGATCATGACATCGACACGAAGCCGGATCATCTTCGCCCTTGGCCTCTTTCTTATTCTGCTTGCCCTTGTTTCGGCGTTCGGGATAGCCCAGCGTCAGATCAAGCTCTGGAAACCGCGTATCTCGGAATACGCTAGCCTCCACTACGGACTCCAGGTTGAGATGGACAATCTCGATTATGCCTTTCCCGACGGCGTCCGGGCAACGCGACTCAGGATCGCCACTCTGGAGAAATCACTTCTGGACGCGGAAGAGGCGACTTTTCGCATAAGGCTGATGGATCTTCTGTGGAACCGATCCGTGAGTGTCCGGATCCTGAAGTCCATCGACGCCGCAGGATTGAACGTCCGTCTGGAGCGTTCCATTACGGGCGAATGGCTCGTTCCCCTGCCGCCCTTCTCTTCACGGAATGACGAATCGGCCGGGGGGAAATCCTCCTCTCCACCCTCCCCCGTTCTTTGCAGCGTCAGAAAACTCGGCGTCGACCTCTCGACCCCCAGGGGCTCAATGGAGAGGCAGTACGACCGACTCGATGCCCGCTTTGATCCCATCAACAGGACCGCCTCCGTCCGTCTTCAGGGCGATCAGGAAAAGCTGAAGATCGACTTCCGCAGGGAACCGGAGCGGCGGGTGGAGGTCGAAGCGGATTCCGTTTCTCTGGAGCCCTTGCTGCTGTTCACATCCCCGGTCCTGCCGTTTGACCGTCTCTTCCTGGATGGGAAAGCCACGATCCGGGAAGTCTCTTCCGGACGTTTTTCCTTTGCCGCTGCAGGGCACATATTCGGCAGGGGGCAGGACGGAAGCCTGAAAGTCCATCTGGATGTGGAAGGATCCGGAACCCCTGCCGGACTGGAGGAGGCCCGGGGAAAGATGGCCCTGGACGGACAGACCATGGACTTTTCCGTTGCTACCGTGAAAGGAAAGCGGCCGGCAATCCAGTTGGAAGCGACGTTTCCCGATTTTTCATTCGAACGGGCCGTTGCCGCCGTCCCTGTATCGTTTCGCCCGAATCTGTCCGACCTGAAGGTAACCGGATATCTGAAAGGAAGTTTCAATGCCACGATCGCCACAGCCCCGCCATACCGAACGGCCTACCGGTTTACGGGCAAATCGGAGCGGCTCCGGGTGCTTGCGCTGGGAACGGGGATTCGGATCTCCACGGTAAAAGGACCATTCCTGCACCGCTTCCGGACGGAACAGGGGGAAACCGTCGCCATATGGGTGGGAGCGGAGAATCCCGATTTCGTTCCGTACGGGCAGATCCCCCCAGCCATGATCAAAGCCGTCATGACGGCGGAAGACGGCGGTTTTTTCCGTCACAGGGGATTCAGCATCCAGCAGTTCATGGAGGCCTCGGCGGACAACATCCGGGCCGGCCGGGTCGTCCGAGGCGCCAGTACGATCACCATGCAGCTGGCAAAGAATCTGTATCTCCCCAAGGAGAGGACGCTGAGCAGAAAGTTCGAAGAACTGTTCATCACGATCGCCCTCGAACAGGAGCTGGCCAAACGGCGCATCCTGGAAATCTACCTGAACATCATCGAATGGGGTGACGGGATTTACGGCCTGGGTCCTGCGGCCAGGCATTATTTCCAGAAGCATCCTTCCGAACTGACGGATGAGGAATGCGCGTTTCTCGCCTCCATCATCGCCCGTCCGAGGAACCGATGGAAGCCGGATCCCCTGATCAGCCTCAGCAGCGGATGGCGGCAATACGTGGACCTGATCGTCAGGAAGATGGGAGAGAAGGAAATACCGGATGAGCGGGAGCCGTGAATGACGGCGACCATCTCTCCGCCCTTCCCTGCCGGAACCCCTATCCGACGTCCACGACCTTGATCTCGAAGGTGAGATTACGGCCGGCGAGGGGGTGGTTTCCATCGATGGTCACCTGATCGCCGTCCACTTTTACGATGCGGCCGTCCACCTCGACGCCGCCGGTCCTCGTGAAGGCAACCTCCATCCCGGGCTCCGGGACCGTCCCGGCGGGAAGCTCCGCAGCCGTCAAGGTCCAGACCAGGGACGGATCCTTCGGACCGTAACCGTCGGCGGGCTTGATGGTGACGGTCCTGGTTTCACCCGTCTTCATGCCGATGACGCCGTTTTCGAACCCCCTGATGACCTTCCCCTTTCCGACGGAGAATTCCAGCGGCGGACCGCCCACGTTGGTCTCGAAAATCCCGCCGTCCTTGAGCCTGCCCGTGTAGAAGATTTTAACCCGACTGCCCTTCTTGACCTGCGACATGAATGCCTCCTGATTCTGGAATCATATAACGGATCATGAAGGGATCTTTGCCTGCTATTCAAGAGGACCGGACGTTGGTATCCGGAAAAGATCCTTCATGATCTCAAAAAACGTATCGGGAAGGTAGCGGTCCCACAAGCGGATCGGCAATGACTGCGTGACGGCCAGAGGCGCTTCCGGCAGCGTAAACAGGTATTCCAGAAGATAGCCGATGTTTCGGGCCAGATGGCCCCTGTAGGGACGGGCCGCCCGCTGTTCCATGATCCGGTCTTCATGCATGCAACGGCCGATTTCGCTTTCCAGCATTTCCTGGAACGTCGAGACGATAATCTCCAGCAGAACGTTTTCCTCTCCCGACCCGACGAACTCGGCGAATTCCCGGTTTACCGACTCGGCATCCCACCCTCTTTCCTGAAAGTAAGACAGTATGTGACCGCGTACGGGGGACGCAAGAATCGCCTCGCGTGGCGGACCATATCGAACCGTTAGATTCACGGCATTGTAAATTCCCCGATGCTCTTCCTGTTCCACGATGGTGCATCCCGCATGCTGGAGGATCTCGTACAGGCGGTCCAGGGAAGGATCTTCCCATACGATCTTTATCCCTCCGATATCATTAATGGCGATCCCGTGCTGTATTTCCAGCGGGCGTTTCCGGCGCAGGTCCTCAAGGAAACCCTCTTCGGCGCACTGAAACTCTTGGCTCATCTCTTCCGGCGACGTGATCAGCTCGTGCCGGGGAATGCCGATGCGCCTCGCACGACCTTCTGCCAGTGTATCGGCGCTTTTCCGGATGGCCGCAAATACATGGTCGACGACACGACGGGCCGCCTTTTCCGCAATGCGCCGGGCCCGCTTGATCCGGTAGGATCCGGCATAACGACGCCCTTCCCCGTCCGTTCGGCAGACCAGGACCCCGTGAAAGGGCGTTTCCCGATAGTAATGGCCCGGATTGCTTCCGTATCGACGGATGAGATCGTCGATCCGCTCGTTCCGGTAGGGCGGATGTTCGATCAGCAGATCCTTCAACTCCCCCTTGCGGGCGATTCGCCGGAATGTCGTTTTGCCGTCATGGGCACCTCCGAAAAGGCTCTCGGCAAGGATTCCGAGGTAACGGCAGACAAAAAGATTGTTGAAATGAACGAGCCTTGCGACGGTTTCTCGATCATTTTGGCGCATATCTCCATACATCCAGCGTCGGATGACGCCGTCGAGGATGTCGCGATGAAGATAGCTTGAAATCTGAATCATGGCCGTTCCAACCTGACAAAGCCCTAAAGGATACGACGGATTGAATCACGATCGGAGAGACCCGAACAAACACAGGAATACCATATCACATGTGGAGCGAGAGTTCTGCCCTTTTGACGGAGAGGCGATTTATGGCTTGCATATGCTTTTCCCTTCTTGCATCCTGTTGATCAATCTGACAAATTCAATCAACGTTCATCTCGCAGAATAATCCCAAAAGGAGAAGACAACCATGAAGGACGCAACCAGAATCAGTCCCTCCAGTCTCTTGATCCAGATGGGAATCACGCCGGCGGACAACAGGGAGGGGCTGAAAACGGCCATCCCCTGGAAGAGCATGGGAGGAGGAATGCAGACCCGGATGCTTTTCCAGTACCAGCAGCTTCTCGACACGATCACTCAAAACTATCAGTTGTTCGGTCCCCTTGCCATTGCCGCCAGTTTTCAGAACACCCTATTCAAGCCCTTTTTCACAGATCCGATCAAGACCCACGCCCGCATCACCGCGCGTTCCGGGAAGGAACCGGACATCTATCGGGACCTGAACGGCTGGATTTACAAGAACTACGCCCGGTCCCTCTACGACCTCTGCGGGTATTTCATGAAGGACGGAAAGTTTGACCGGTCCAAGGCCCGCTCCGTCGCCACGACCCCGGAAGGTCACCGCATGCTGAAGGAATATGTCCAGGAATTCGGGCAGATGGAAAACGCTTACAACTCTCTGGGCATGACGCGGCTTCATGCCATGAAGGAAATGCTCAAGTGCCTCCTGGTCGTTATCACGGAGATGCCGCTGGACGGTGAATCCCTTCCCTACATGAGAAAGAAGCCGGACGGCACGGACGGCATGACCTTTGAGGAATACCTGGCGGAAAACCGGTTTCGCCTGGAATGCCTGCACGGGACCAACGCCTTCGACCCGAAGGAATACTCGGAGCGGGCCACGCAGGGCCGGATCGGCTGCTCCGACTATGAAATCGTCAAGGGATCCAGGCTTCACAGCGTTAGACTCCGCCGCTATTTCCTGCCGAAAGGGATCAAGCCCAACGGCAGGGTGCTCTACATCTCGACTCCCCTGATCAACAAGCCGGAGCTGTTCGATCTGGCCGACGGCAAGTCGGTCGTCCAGGGCATGCTTCGGGAAGGCTATGCGGTCTATCTGGTCGATCACGGGGAATGCGGTCCCGATGACACGCATCTTGAACTGGCCTTTTTCAACAAAACCGTCCATGACCGGTACCTGGAGATCATCGGCAAGCGACACCCGAAGTGCCGGATCGACATGATGGGATACTGTATGGGCGGGACGCTGATGCTTCCCTATCTCGCCAGGCGTGCAGAAGAGCGCATGGCGAGGGGCGAAAAGATGGACATCTGCAAAATCGCCCTCATGGCGTCGCCGGTCCGGTTCGACGACGAAGACAGCGGGCATGAAAAGATGCGGTCCTTTATCCGCCAGAACTATGACCCCAACCTGATGAACGAGCTGTTCGGGAGCGTGAACATCCCGCCCCAGGTCATCGATTTCGGAATGAACGAGATTCAGCCGGGAGTCCATTACACCGTACTCTCCGGTTTCTACGGCCGCGCCATCTATTCCCGCGCCATCGAAGATTCGGCGCCTTTCCTCTACTGGCTCACTCACGGGACAAAGTTTCCCGCCAAGGCCCACAGGCAGTGGATTGAACAGTTTTTCATGGGCAACGAGCTGGTGAAGGGAACCTATCGCATGCCTTCCACGAACCCGGACCTCGACGGACGGCCCGTCGATATGGAGGCCCTGCGCAGAGGCGAGGTGCGGATCTTCGATTATCGGGGTTCGAGGGACCCCATCGCGCCTCCCGGCTCCTGCGTGGCCAGCCAGTTGTGGGGGATGCGCGCCGAGGGGAACATCCAGATGACACGCGGGGGACTGAACCGGACCTTCGAAAAGAACATCGGCCACATCTTCGTCGTGAGCAAACAGCTCCTCGGGGAGTACCTCAAGACCGTCTCCGACTTTCTCAACGACGGACCGTGCGAGGGCATCGATTAGTCCGCGTGCGGTTTTCCCGAAACATGGAGCATCCATGTCCGGTGTTTCCCGTCTTTTATGCCTGGTCCTGTTCTGTCTGCTGGCGGTCTTTGCCCCGGAGGCCTATGGAGGAGATGCGGAGCGTCTTGTCCGGCGGGGCGATCAGGCCTTCAACCGGGAGGACTTTTCCGGGGCTCTGCAATTCTACGGCCAGGCGACGGCACAGGCCGCCGGACAGCCTGCCCTCCTGTCGGAAATCATCAACAACATCGCAGCAGTTCACATGGCAAACCGAAACCTGGGTGCGTTTCAAGGCAGCTTTGCCCGCGCCCGGGAATTGAAACAGAACCTGGCTCATCCCGCGATGACCCGATCCGGGGCGTCAAACCTTCTGACAAACGGCGGATTCGAGGACGGTCTCGTGTTCCCGTGGGGAACCGGCCACTACGAGCGGACGGACGGAAAGTTCAAGTTCGGCCTCTGGTGGAACAGCATGAATGCCAATGCCTTCATGAAGATCGATACGGCCGAGCGTCATTCCGGGGGAAAAGCCCTGCGAATCACCAGCTATTCTCCTTCAAAGCCCCATGTGTTCACGACGGTCTCGCAGCGAATCGCCGGCCTGAAGCCGAATACGGTATACAAACTGTCCTGCTGGCTGAAGGCCCGGGACGTTCCCGCCGGCGCCGCGCTTCTGGCCGTTGACGCCGCCTGGGCGAAACGTTTTGCCCTCCCGCCGGGGACATACGACTGGAGGCCATTTTCCGTTACGGTCAATATCGGGCACAACGATTTCGTCGATTTCCGCATCGTCTATCAGAGCACCGGGACGATATGGATTGACGATGTCGCCGTCGAGGTCCTGGCGTCGCCCGATGAAGCGGACGTCTGGCAGCAGGCCGAGGGGCTCTTCGATGCCGCCCGGTACACCGAGGCCATGAGGCTGTATGAAAAACTGGAGGCACAACACCGAGACAACAAGGGGATGCTGCGCTACATCAAATGGTACACCGGACGGGTGCAGCTCCTGACGGGAAACTATGACCAGGCATTTGTCAACCTGAACTGGGCCGTGGACAGAGGCATCGGCCGCGCCCAGATCGACTTGGCGGAACTGTATTACCGTCTCGGCGATTATCCCGCCGCCATCCGTTACTATGAAAAAGCCCTGGATCTCGTGAAGGGGGACCAGGGAACGACAAGCATCGTTCTGCACAAGCTCAGCCAGTGCCATCTGGCCGCGGGGGATCGGAAAGAGGCCGCCCGTACGGAAGAACGCGCCTATTTCATCCTGAAGCACATCGACGACCGGCACGGACAGGCTCTGTCCCTGAACCACCTTGGCGTCATTGCCGTACTCGAAAAGGACGATACCCGCGCGCGCTCCTTCTTTCTGCAGTCCATTCAACTGGCCCTTCGTCTGGATGACAGGATGCTCTGGTCGGACATCGCCCTCAACCTCGCCGATGCAGCGTTTCGCCGTCGTCAATATGCCGAATGCAGGACGTATTTGAAGGAAGCGCTGCCGATCAAGGAAGCGATCGGAGACCAGGCGGGCCTGGTTCAAGCCCTGCACCTGCAGGGACGCACCGCTGTGGCGGAAAACCGGCCGACAGAGGCCCTGCCCCCTTATCGGCGGGCCGTTTCCGTTCTGGAATCGGTTGCCGCCGGCGTGGGCGGCATTTCACGGGAGAGCCGGTCCACGTTCCTGCAGCAATTTTCCAGGCTTTACCGCGAATACGTGGACCTCTTGCTGCAACTCTACCGGGATACGGGACAGCCGGAATACCATCGAGAGGCCTTTTCGGCGGCCGAACAGGCGCGCTCGAGGGTGTTCACGGAGATGATGACGGAGTCGCGGGCCCAGCAGGCGCTGATCGCGACGGCGCAGGATCCGGAATTTACAGCCCTGCTGAATAAGGAGCGCCTGACGAACCTGGAAATCGCCGCACTGGAAAGGCAGATCCGGCAGAGTAAAAAATCCGATGGGCGGCAGGAGATGTTGACCCGCCTTGATCAAGCGAGTCGGGAAAGAAAGACCGTAGCGGAACAGATCACCCTTCGTTATCCCCGCTACGCCGATCTGAGAACGCCGGGACGCCTGCAAATCGAGGACATCCAGAAACAGCTCGGAAGGAATGAAGCCGCGCTGAGTTACTTCGTGACGCCGACACAGACCGCCCTCTGGGCCGTCACCCGGGATCGCACCGTCTGTATGCTGATTCCCATATCCAGAACGGAGCTGATACGGAAAAGCGAATCATTTCGAAAGATATTCGCCAGGATTCTCGAAACCATCGGAAGCCCGGAACCGCCTGGAGCAAAGACGCTGCAATCCGTTTTTGCCTTCCCGGCTGGAGAAGCCCACGATCTGTATGGAACGCTTGTCGCGCCGGTCGAGGACGTCATCCGGTCCTTTCAAACGGTTTACCTTGCCCCGGACGACCTCCTTTACAAGCTGCCTTTCGAGGCCCTCCTGACCCGGCCGTTCCAGCCGGACAAACGCAATGACCCGGTTATCGGAGCATCCCTCAAGGACGCTCCCTTCTGGCTGCAATCCCGGGATATTGTGTACCTGCCCTCCCTGTCCGTCCTGCGCAGCTTGCGGATGTTCCGGAAGGAAGCGGTTGCGGGACAGGACCCCTTCGTGGCTTTTGCCGATCCGGATTTTTCCAGAGGGGGAAACGATCATGGGAAGACGGAAACTCCCCGGAAAGCCGTGACCCGTTCGGCCCTGCTGAGGGCTGTTTCGATCCGGCCAACCGGGGCGCAGTGGCTCCTGCAGCCTCTTCCGGAAACGAAAGAGGAAGCCCTGTCGGTGGCGGCCATGCTCGGGGCCTCCCCTGACCGGGACGTGTATCTCCGGGAACGGGCGAGCGAACGGAGCGTCAAGCACCTCGAGCTCAGCCGTTACCGGAACATGCTCTTTGCCACTCACGGACTCATGGCCGGCGACTTCGGGCCCGGGACGCAGCCCGCCCTGGCGCTGAGTTTTGCCGGCGACCCGGAGAACGACGGCCTGTTGGAGATGGGTGAGATCCTGGGGTTGAACCTGAATGCCGACCTCGTTGTCCTTTCCGCCTGCAATACCGCCGCCGGCAATGCCGGGGAGGACCGGGGGGAGGGATTTGCAGGACTCACGCGCAGTTTCATGTATGCCGGCGCGCGGTCACTCCTGGTCACCCAATGGAGCGTGGAAAGCCGATCGGCAAAGATGCTGGTTCAGAAGACCTTCTCCCGGCTAGGTCATTCCCCGAAAGGGGAAGCCCTCGCCCTTGCCAAGCGCGACATGGTGGCCTCGGACGGAAGCGTCTCGATGAGTCCTTCGTTGAGCGTATCGACGGCGCATCCGTTTTTCTGGGCGGCCTATGTCCTGGTCGGGGATGCCCGGTGACGAGATCGGGCAGCAATGGCGGCAGAGAACAGTTCGGGAACCTTGAGGGCGGGTACGGATTCGGAGCCTTGCAAAGCCCCGAACGATCCCCCGGATCACTGCACCACGCGATACCCTTTTTCGCGGAACAGCTTCAGGCAGGCGTCGACCACAACTTCATCGTAATGTGTTCCCCGATACCTCTCAATCTCCTCAAGGGCTGCCTCGATGCCCAGCGTCGGCCGGTAGGGGCGATGGGAGGCCATGGATTCCACGACATCGGAAACGGCCAGTATCCGGGCTTCCAGGATAATCTCGTCCCCTTTCAAATTTCTCGGGTACCCCGATCCGTCCATTCGCTCGTGGTGCTGGTAGACGATCTGGGCGAGTGGCCACGCAGATTCGACATCCTTCAGGATTTCATATCCTTTTTGGGCATGTTCCCGGATCAGGGCAAACTCGATTTCCCTCAGCCTGGTCGGTTTGGTCAGTATCTCGGTGGGCACGTACAGTTTTCCGATATCGTGAATGACGGCCGCCAGGCGGATTCCTTCGATCCGGTCCGGAGGCAATCCCATCTCAAGGGCGATATTGCGGGCAAGATCGGCAACCCGGACCTGGTGGCCCGCCGTATAGGGATCCCTGGTCTCCACAGTCGCAACCAGAACCTGAATGGTCGTACCCAGTGCCTTCCGGAGATTCTCCAGGGACTCCTGCAGACGCATTTCCGCCTGTTTGCGGTTGGTAATGTCCCTGGCCATCCCGCGAAAACCGGCAGGTCGGCCCTGTTCGTCGGACAGCAGATTGGCCCAGGACTCATAATTTTTTATCTGCCCGTCCTTCATGATCACTTCATAGTCGAAAAGACGGACCGCCTGGCCTGTTTTGTAGATTTCCAAAAATACCTTCGAGACCAGCTTGCTTGTCTCGGGACTTACATACTTCCGATAGTTCATGCCCGTGAGCTCTTCACGAGTATACCCGGTTCTCCTGACCAGGGCTTCATTGAAGAAGACGAGATCTCCTCTCAGGTCCAGCTCGAAATAAGCATCGTCCATGTCTTCGAGGATGTGGCGGTATTTTGTCTCGCTTTCCCGCAGGGCCTCTTCGGCCCGTTTGCGCTCGGTGATGTCCCGGGCGATGGAAACGATCCCGATGATTTTTCCTTCGCTCCGGATGGGAGATCTGCTGACCTCGCCGTGCTTGATGCAGCCATCCTTGGCAATAAACTGATAAACCGTCGCCTCGATGGTGTCGCCCCGCAGGATCATGCTTATGTCGAAGGCGGCTCGCTCGAATGATTCCGGCGTCAGAATCGCCTTCAGGTCGGAAAGCGGCCGACCGACAAACTCTTCCGGTTTGTAACCTAGGACTCGCTCCACGCAGGGAGAAACGCTGGAAACCACCAGGTCGGCGTCGATTGTGTAGATTACGTCCGTCGCATGCTCGAAGCTCAGGCGGTACTTCTCTTCCAGGATGCGCAGCTGACGGTTGGCCGCCTCCAGGTCCGACATCTTCTTTTCCAGTTTCCGGAACAGGATCTCGTTGTGCTGACGGAAAATCTCCATCTCCTCGCCAAGGGGCCTGGCCTCCACCTGCCTTGCCGAGTAGGATTCATCCAGCACTTCCCGGATCAGGCGGATCAATACATCCGGTTCCTGGGGCTTGACGATGAACCGGTCCGCCCCGAGGCTCAAGGCAAATTCCTCGTCTTTCGGTTCTGTGTATGTAGCCGTGTAAAAAACGAAGGGGACGTTTTTCAGCACATTGTCCGACTTCCACTCCCGGCACAAGGTGTAGCCGTCCATAACCGGCATCAGGATGTCCGAAATGACCATATCCGGCGGATGGCGCCTTGCCTTCTCGAGGGCCTCCGCCCCGTTTGCGGCGCATTCCACCTCGTATCCGCTGCTCTTGAGGATAACTTCCAGAAGATAGAGATTCTGTTCCTGATCGTCGGCTATCAGGCATCGATGCATGGCGCTTTCCTCATCTCCGGGTGTCCTGCCTGGAGGCCCGCATTCCTTTTGACAGTGGAAGGGAATCCGTTTCGCTTTCAGTGCTGATGCTGCTCTTCAAACCGGAAGCTCCTTTCCAGAAAGAGCCGCCGGCATGCATCGACGACACCGGTGTCATAGCGCGTTCCCCGGTACCGCATGATTTCCTCCATGGCCGCATCGATGCCCAGTGCCGGCCGGTAGGGGCGATGCGAAGCCATGGCTTCCACGACATCGGCCACGGCAATGATGCGTGCTTCCAGGAGGATCTGCTCGCCGGACAACCCCTGTGGATATCCCGATCCGTCGAGGCGTTCGTGATGCTGAAGGATCATCTCCGCGATCGGGAAAACGAATTCTATGTTCCGGATGATATCATGACCGACTTCGGGATGGATCTTGATCAGCATGTATTCGACGTCACTCAGCTTTCCCGGTTTGGAAAGGATGTCCGAGGGGATGTGGATCTTCCCCAGGTCGTGAAGCAGGGCCGCCGTTCCGACGGCCTGGACTCGATCTTCGGGAAGATTCATCTCCAGCGCAATGGCCGTCACGAGCCGGCTGACGCTTTCCTGATGTCCCGCCGTATAGGGATCCTTTGCCTCCAAGAGAGAGGAAATGGTCTTGATGGTGCTGGAGAGGGTGCGTTGCAGCTGTTCGTTGGTCTGGCCCAGCTTCTCTTTCGTCCGAATCAGCTCCGTGATGTTTTCGTATGTGACGACGACCCTGTTATCCTGAAGGGTTTCTCCGATTCTCGCGGCCTTCACCCGGCAGAGGATGCCGCGTCCGTCCTGGTGACGGCAGGGATACTCCAGTTCGTCCGTGAACGTTCTTTCCTGGGCCAGGGCCCGGTATACCCGCTCGCCGATCTGACGGAACTCCTCATCGCTACGGTACAGGATGCGTGTGGATTGGCCGATGAGCTCGTCGGGGCGCCAGCCGAAGACGGCGGTTGTGTCGGAATTGGCGAAGGTGATCCGCCGGTTCTCCAGCCCGATGACCGCCAGAGGGATGGAATCGAGAATGGAGGATTCCATGTCCCTGGAGAGATCCAGCTTTTCCCGGGCCTCCTTCAGTTCCGTGATGTCCAGCGAATTTCCCAGGATTGCCGGCCGGCCCTCGTAATCCGTTGGATTGAGGGTCATCATGATCCAGCGGACGGTTCCGTCCTTGCGAATGATTCGGACTTCCTCGGGGGTCGTGACGCCGTCCAGGAGCATCCGGCGCGACACGGTGCGGACCTTTTTCCGGTCGTCGGGATGAATCATAAACAGGGAATCCTTCCCCATGAGTTCATCCGGTGCATATCCGGCAAATGCGGCGGCGCTCTGGTTGAGAAACCGGAATTTGCGGTTCTGGATCAGGTAGACCCCGACGAAGGACTGGTCCGTAAGAATCCGGTAGAGCCGCTCCCATTCTATTTTTTCCGTTATGTCTTCCGCCGTTCCCTCATAGTATTCGATGCGTCCATCCTCGCCCCGAACGGCATGGCTGTTGATGGAGATCCAGATCGTTTTGCCGCTGCGGTGCCGGAACGGGGCGATGAATCCCCGGACTACGCCCTCCTCCGATAACATGCTGCGGACAGTACTCCGATCATGGGAATTCAGATAGAGCTGTTCACCGATGTCACGGACCGCCTCGACCATCTCCTGCGGCGAATTGAAGCCGAACATGCGCGCAAAGGCCGGGTTCACAAGCGTGTATTGCCCTTCCGGCGTGGACTGGAAAATACCGAGGACGGCGTCTTCGAAAATGCGATGGTATTTATGCTCGCTTATGGAAAGCGCCCGGTTCACCTCATCCAGTTCATGCACTTTCTCCTCAAGTTTCCGGACAACGGTTTCACTGTATCCTTTCAGAAATTCTTCGTCCGGCGTCGGTTCCAGTTTCCCTGACGGCAGGAATCCCCTTCCCCGCTTTTCGAGCAGACTGCGGATCTTTCCCACCAGATCGGGCGGATCGATCGGTTTGACAATGATCATGTCCGCCCCCAGGCTCAGGGCGAATTTCTGGTCTTTCGAGTCGGTGTAGGTCGCCGTGTAAAAAATGAATGGAATGTCTTCGAGGTTCGCATCCTGCTTGCATTCTCTCAAAAATGTGAACCCGTCCATGACGGGCATGAAGATGTCCGAGACGATGAGATCCGGTGGTTTGGTTCTTGCCGCTGCCAGCGCCTCCTTTCCGTTGGTGGCGGTCACGGTTTCAAAGTCGTTCCCTCTCAGGATGATCTCCAGCAGATAAAGGTTTTCCGGGGTATCGTCGACAATCAGAATTCGCGCCATGGTCCCTCTCTCCATGACCGAGAGGTCACCCCGGCCGTTGTATCGCCTCATGTTATGAGTTGCGAAAGGGCGATGGATTGCGGATAAGCGGTCTGTCTGGTCGATACATTGACGGAACACGGCCCATTTCGTCAAATGCTTTATTCAGATGCGGCTGGGTAATGTGTAATATGAAAAGATAATTGAATTGATAATGTGTACGGAAGGATATGCTTATCGATGATTGCCGGACAAGGAACGCCCATCTTCCTCCACAAAGGGAAATCAGTGGAAGAAAGGGCTGGAAGAATCCCGGGAAGTGCGGCCTGCCAGCAGTATTCTTAAGACCGGACTCCGGCAAGAGTAAACGCCGCAATGATCCCCATCTTTTTGTAGAATAAGGTTCTTCCGTGGGCCGCCACTTTTTCCGCGAACGTTCCTCCGAAAGATCCCAGGTGGTTGATCATGACGTCATGCTGCAGTTGACGGGCGAATTCCGCATTCTTTGGATTGTTCGTCTGAATGGCCTTGATTTCGTTGAAATACAGATAGGACATGAATTCGAACTCCACCGCGATGTGGTCCGGCGGCAGCTTGAAATGTTCGGCGGGCCTCAAGCCGGCATCATAGTACAGCCTTGCGATCTGGAAGGTTGATTCCTGGAGAATTTTGCCCTCGTTGTAGACCGATTCAAAAAGATAGACCAGCCGGGGCTTCGAGGAAAAGAACATTTGAGTGTAGTCCTTTTCCAGCTCCAGAAGCAGAGCGTCATCCCCCTGATCGGAATCAACATACTCCTTTCCGATGGCTGCAATCTCTTCCGAGATTGATGAGGCATCCGGAAGACAGCCGACGGCGGAAAATAGGGCGGCGGGAAACTCCCCTTTGCGGAGGCTTGCGACCAGTTCGCGATCGGGATAGTTGAAAGCCTGGGCGAGAAGGGAGAAAACGGTTGCCCTGGCTTCCAACTCCAGGATTTTTTTATTGTCTGCGGTCATGACCGTGTCCTTTCTGCGTATTGTTCTTCGTGAGAACGTGCCCCCGGGACCGATGGCCATGCATTGTCCCGGAGGAATATTCCGGCACCCCGGGCAGGGCCTCTCGACCCCGCCCAGGGAACGCTTCCTGACAATCATCAGGGTTTTTCGTTTTTCGTTTCCGCCTCGATGCGGGCGCGCCGCTCGCTGAACTTTTTCATGCCTGTCACGGCCAGCACCGCCATGGCCGGTACGCCGAGCCCCCCATCCAGGGAAGCCCTTCCGCTTTTCAACGCCTTCTTCTGCACATTCGGATAGCCGGCCGCTGCGGAATCTTCCTTGGTCAGGACAAACACATGGGTCCCGCCGCCCTCGTCATAGCCGTACAGTTTGAGTTTCTTTTCCTTGGCCCGTTTCAGGGCCAGTGTCTTCATCGCCCCGTATTCGCCGAACTGCAGCGCACCGGTGGGGCAGATCTCGACGCAGGCCGGCTGTTTCCCGTCGCCCAGCCGCTGGGCGCAGAGGCTGCACTTGACGATCTTCTTCGAAGCCTCGTCAAACTGGGGGATATGAAACGGGCAGACCCGGACGCAGGTCTGGCAGCCGATGCAGACTTTCGCATCGTACAGAACCGGTCCGTAATCGGACTTGGTCAGGGCCTTGACGGGGCAGTTCCTGACGCACTGCGGGTCGAGGCAGTGCATGCACCGCCTGTGGTAGAGACCGCCGTCGTTGATCGAAACGAAGGTCCTGAAAAGGCCCTTTGACGCCTGATCGTGATATCGGAACTCCTGGATACACCGGTATGCACAGCTGTTGCAGCCGGTGCAGAACGTATTGTCGAGCAGGATCGCATATTCTTTCATCGTCATTCACCTCGCTTATGCTTTTCTGACGCTGACATAGACGTCTTCCACCCAACCCATCCCGGTAGGATCGTGTTTCTTGACGATGTTGGGATCTTTCTGCGGAATCAGATCTCCATCCCTGTAACCAAAATCCTTGGCATGTCGGAGGTTTTTCGCCCGGTGGCCGATTCCGTGGAAGGTCAGGATGCAATCCTGCCGAACGACGCGGTTTGTCAGGTGCAGTTTCGCCTTCTGCGGTCTGGGGAGATCCTTCATGTAATTGGGGTCGTTCTCCAGGATCACCATGTCCCCTTCCTTCAGGCCCAGTTTCCTGCCCGCCTCGGGGTTCATCCAAATACAGTCCATGAAGTTTCGTACGGTCACTTCCTTCAGGACGGCGTTGTTGATGAAGTTCGGATCGGCATGCATGTACCAGGGGGCTCGGGTGATCAGCAGAGAGAACTTGTAATCCCCTTTGGAATCATGCCATCGGGTGGCCCAGACCGGCAGCGGTTCATGCCCGACCCGGGCGAATTCGTCGACGTACATCCGAACCCTTCCCTTGGGACGTCCGTAACCGATCTCCTCGATCTGTTTGTAGTTTTCGTAGGGTTTCCGATCGATCCAGAACGCCCCCTTCTTGTTGAAATCAGCCCCATTTTCCGCTGCACCTGCCTTCTTGACGGCGATATCGCCCATGTTCGTGGGGATGATCTTCTTGGGATCGCCGCTCCCGTCCGTCGTCCAGTACTTGGGGGCCATGGCCAGACCGATCTTGGCGGCGAATCCGCCCCAGCCGATCTGGTCGCCCGGTGTCTTCTGAACCGGGACGCCGCCGACGAGGCAGGGATACTTCGGGTAGTAGAGGCGCAGGTCGAGCTTGCCCTCCTCGAACTGGTGGGGGGCCGGAATGACGTAGTCGCAGAAATATCCGAGGTCGTCGAGGTAGAGGTTCCAGTCCACGACCATCTGCATCTTTTCCGTTGCCTTTTCCAGCATCTGCGACTGGATCATGGCGAAGAGCCCCCGGTGCGGGTTCCGGAAGAAAATCGCCTTGGCCCGGTTGGTTTTGTAAAGTCCCCAGCCGACCATGCCATAGTGTCCCGGTGCGGAGAAATCCTTCTTCCGGTAGATGTCGTTCGTGACGGGAAATTCGTTCCGAAAATCGACCGGTTCGGCCGGCTGTTCCGGAAAGGGAACGACCGGTGGGGCCAGTTCGTCGATCCATGGGATCTTGATCCCGTGGAGAAGCAGGACGCCCCCTTCATGGTCGATCGAACCGGCCAGGGTGTTGAGAATGTTGATCGCGTGGCGGAGCCGCCAACTGTTGGCGTAGTTCGGGCCTGCCGCATCGCGTTTGTACGTCGGGATCATGGCATAAGGTGCAGCCGCGGCAAACTCGAGGGCGATCCTGCTGATCGCCTTGGCAGGAACGTCACTGATCCTGGCGGCCCATTCGGGCGTATAGGTCTTGGTCGATTCCGTCAGAATCTGCAGGACGGGCTTGGCGGTGATCGTTTTGCCTCCGATAGAGACCCTGAACGGACCGCCTGAGAGGGCTGGTGCATCACAATCGTCGATTGGTTCAGCTTTCCTGTGCTTGCTGCACCAGGCCAGGAACTGGCCGTCCTCCGCCTTCAGGGCGGCACGTCCATCCACATCGACCAAAGCGATTGCATCGGAGTACTTTTTAATGAATGAGGCGTTGTATTTCCTGTTCGCAAGGATCGTGCGGATCATGGCCAGCGCCACGGCGAGGTCGGTTCCCGGCTTGATGCCATAGGTCTCGCCGGCATACCCGTCCGCCATAGGCGTCCGGACAGGATTGAACATGACAATCTTGCAACCGTTCTTCTTTCCCGTGGCCCAGTGGTTGAGCATGCCCGCCTTGCCGCACTTGGAGAAGGAGTCGAACCCGAACCAGATCTGATACTTGGCATTGTCGTAATCGTACCCGCAGACATGGTGGCTTGGCGTATAGCAGCTGGAATAAAATTTGTTGGGCGGGTTGGTCAGGGTCAGGCAGTTGATGTAGTAATGGGTGCCGAAGCATTCCGTCCGCTGGTCGCTCCGGGTGGCCCCGATGGACTGGCAGAGTCGGTTCGTGTAGGGGTCACCGGGGGATGCAAAGAGAATCTCTTCTGGTTTCAGCTTCTTGAGGCCGGCAATGACTTCATTTACTGCGTCGGCCGTCTTCATGGTTACCCAACCCGGATCCTGGTCCGTTCCCTTGACGGGATTGGTCCGCTTCAGGGCAACCATAAGGCGGTCCGGATCGTACAGCGAATCGACGAACCCCATGCCCTTGATGCAGAATTTCCCGTTCGAAACAGGATCCTCCGGCCGTCCTTCCAGTGTGATGGCCCTCTCCAGGCCCGTGGCGGGGTCCACGCCCATGACGACATAATAGGCACAGTCCGCTTCGCAGGCCCTTGCACAGACCTGGGGGACCTTCTTGGTGATCCGGTAGGGAAGCTGCTCCTGCGGATGATCTCCGAACGCCCATGCCGATTGCAGGTTTCGGAAGGGAAAAGCCGTCATCGCGGTGGCGATCCCGATTGCACCGGTCATCTGTAAAAATCTTCGTCTTGGCATCTCAAACTTGTTTTTCATCCTGTAACCTCCTCTGCAATCTCGCGTTCCGGAGATATGGACGGATCCTGTGCTCTCCGGACGCTCCGCAATAAAGTCGATGCCCAATCTTTCTGCCGCCCGGCGAGGGCGACACCTGAGATCCGGTTTCAGTTCCTGTGAACCGGACGACTACGGCGTATGCCTTCCCGGGGGAATTGTCAAGCTATAATTTGTAATAATTACAGTTGGTTATGCAACTTTATGCATATGCCCGGTGAGGCATATGGAGACGGGAATGCTCAAGCATTTTGGAGGTGGGGAGGGGGTGTGATTCGTTCTGCATGCCCCCAAGATCCGGTATCGGAAATGAATTGCTGCAATCATGAAGCAGTTGATTAATGTTATTTTCCATATTCTCGAATTCCATAACGATTCTTCGCGCATTTTCCGTGAGAAGCATACCCTTGCGGCCGTTGGTGACGACAAGTTGTATCCCCGTGCGTTTTTCAGCGTCTTTGATTTTGCCCCAGGCCGCCCGATAGGACATCTTCAGTTTTCTGGCGGCGCCGAAGAGGCTTTGGTATTCGTCGATGCCTTTCAAGAGTTCTTCCAGTCCATGACCGAACAGGGTTATTCCATTCTGTTCAATCCAGAGTTTGAATTTTATCTCCATGATTAACCTGCCTTCAAGAATATCTATGTTTAATATAACGCAGTCCGTTGACAGCATGGATGTCCGAAAGGAAGGAATATGGCCATACGATTCCTGCTGAAAAATGATTCTGCAAATGATCCGGAAAGCATCGGTGACTGTCCGATGCATGATGGGGATGGCTATTCAGTCTTTGCCGGACATCCCGAATCCCTTTCCAGATGGGCAATCGTCCGCGCCGACCGATTCCTTGTTCGTCGGAAGATAAAAGGCCGGACAATCCGTAATGATTGCGGCTCGATTTCCAATTCACTGCTGATCAGCGGCGTATACCGTCAGGCAGCCCGCCCGGATTTCGAGAAGTGTAAGGCCGCATCACCAGCCGGGCTGATTTTTGGAACGCATATAGCGCTGGCAGTTCGCCCATGACGAGGGACCGAGCACGACGTGGTTGTATCCGGCCCGGACCGGTTTCCAGGCCGCAGGCCCGTCGTTTCCATGCAAGCAGCAGGATTGTTCACGTTCAGATTGGAGTACTTGTAATCGAGTCTTGGCCTGAAAGAGTCTGCACATCGTCGAGCCGGTCATCCACCTCCGGGAAAAACCGAACAGAACGGAACAGGACCTTTGCCCCGATATAGTCTGGGAAACAAGAGAGGCGATTGCAGGGTTCCTATAAATAAATGCAATATTGCAATATTAAGAGAATTAAAGTTGCGCATCACTGAAATGATTTAATATCAAAAAAATGCTGCAGATCAGAGTACAGACATATGAAAAAGAAATACCTTGACTTTTGGAACAATAGGGCAGATGCTGAATACGAAGAAATAAAAGACATTTATTAACACTAATTCCGGCCCTATATAGGGGGTTGGAAAACCTATTTAAACCCCGTCTCTTATTTTGAGGTGGGGTTTTGATTTATGATCGTAATTGCTGTCAGCATGGAACATATACATCCTATTTGTCAACGAAGGAGACAAAAAAATGGACATACACATTATTGAGCAAATGAATAATTTCGTCAAAATCGACGAAAATGTATGGGAAAGTGGTTGGTGGAATCTGGATGAAAATAATGCAAAGGAACTTGTTGGCGGTGATATTTATTTTCATAAAACGCGCGATGAACCTTCTTTTTATGGAGGGACGGTATTAGGATACAGGATTCAGGAAGAGGGAGAGTACGTGGGGCGAATTATCTTTAAACTACAGTATAAAAAAAACTGCAGAAATGTGCGGACGGACAGGACCGGATGGAACAAGAAGATAAAGATAATCGGGGAGAAGCAATCAGCCAAAAGGGAAAAAAATGGCTGAAGATCTTTTGGATCAATGGGTCAAGCTCATAACACCGATATTTCCGACAAACGCTTGGATTGCTTCACGTTATGCAGATAATGACTATGTAATACAAGTCGACTGGAAACTTGAAAGCGATCCTATGCGACCGGATAAACGGTCCAAGAAAATCCAGATAATAATAAGAGAGAAAGTAATTGATAATTATCTCGACAAGAACAGGCAAGATCGTGATTTGGATAATGACACACTGAAACAGTCGGTTTGTGAGCGGTATAATATGTTCCATCCGGAAGACGATACCGTATCGACCACATACACACGTACTGAAACATGGTTATTTTCAAAAAGTTTTATCAATGAATATAAGTATTAAAATTAGGTAATTAGTCCCATTTTGGCACAAGATCGCAGAGAAAAGTAGCAACTTGGTCGAAAATATCAGAGTTGCGATTATTATATCGAAACTCCAGTTCTTTCAAATAAAGAGGGAACTGTTCCTTGGAGACGCCATGATGCTTGATCAGTCTCTCCTTGGCCCAACTCCAGAACCCCTCCAATCCGTTGATGGTGACCTTACCGGAAGAGAAGTACTTTCCATGGTCCACTTTCAGATGCCGGTATCCGCAGAACATCAGGCTGTCGTAACTCCTGAACTTGTCAGTATAAACGACGCTTCCCCTGCGAACCTTCTTGACGGTGAGACCCAGCAAGGTCTCTGCCGTGACATTCGGGACAACACTGACCTGGACGACGCCTTTCCTCTCCAGGATGCCGAACACGGGAACCTTCCCGGCGGCTCCACGGCCCCGGTTGCCTTTCCGTCGGCCTCCGAAGTAGGACTCATCCAGTTCGATCTCACCGCCCAGGAGAACATCGGCGTCGGCTGCATGATTCAAAATGGCCATCCGGATCGTGCTCACGGCTCCATAAACAGCCTTGTAGGACATCTTCATCTGCTGGGACATCTTCCGGACAGATACTTCCAGTTCAAAGAGCTTGAGGATCGACAACCATTGCACGCAGGTTAGACGACCATGATTAATCCAGCGACCAGAGAAGTCATGGAACGTATATTCACAACGGGAGCATCGGTACCTTTCGTCGCTTAACTTGTATAACTTGCGTTGCCGGCAGCGAGGGCAAAACCGTTGATGGTTTTTGAAGCTTTTTCCCAGCAGATATTTTCTGGCTTTGCTCTCGCTGGATATTACATTATGATAACTAGTTAAGTCCATGAGGCACCCTTATCACAGGTGCCAGCACAGGATCAATTACCTAAAATTAATACCGATTTGTAAGCAAATACCTCCGTGGTCCGGACTGTAAAAAAGGTAAGCTGGACATGCCTCCCATCATATCATGTCCTTGAATGAAAACCTGTAAAGCCGGCCGTCGGAAAGATCACGCCCCGATTTCCATCCCAATGTCCTATTCCCGTAGGCGGATCTGCCTTTCAAGCAGTTCGATTACTTTGTCCATCCCGTCGATGATATCGTTGATCCTGAATACCCACCTTGAAATGGCCACGACAATGGCAATGGCAAGAACCGCAAAAAGAAGGCTGATCATTAATGTCGCCGTCTCCATGTTCCCTCATCGTCGCTCCAGCGATATCCGGTAAACTCCACTCCTCGCTGCCGCTTTTCGGGTGCAGGTCAGCGGGCATAAACACTCATCGGCTCACCAGTCCATAAATCCGGATTGCATTTTCGCGAAGTACTTTCCGGGCAATCACCAAGGCCTCCTCATGGGTGATTTCGCCGTCCTGCTTCATATCCGTGAGCGCGAGCGCCAGGGCCTGCCGCGCACTCCTGGTACCCAGGCACGAGAATTCCTCCCAGTTCACAAAGAGCATGTTCGGATCGAGTTCAAAGCCGTCGGTCCCGAACAGGACCTTGTCGGGCGCGATCTCCAGCCAGCTCCGGAGCACGTCGCCAACCTCGCGTGGATAAAGGAGAAAGTCGATGGCGGAGAAATCGGCGTATACATTCGGCTTAAGCAGCATGGCGGCGGTTTGCTTCGCAAACGGCCATCCCCCATGGATAATGACGAACCGGGTCTTTCGCAGGTCCGGGTCGTTAAAGACGGATTCCAGAAGAAGGGGGTTGGAGCCGACCACGTCGAAATACTGGCCGATGCCGAAGCCCGTGTGGATATGGACAGCCATGCCGAGCCTGCCGGCTTCCCGACAGATGTAGCGAAACAGGTAATCCTGCAGCGTTCCGTATTCCCTGCCCGTCGGTTTGCCCCCCCGAACATACCCCTCATAGACACGCCCAGCCTGCTCCGCCGAAGGATTCGATACTTCCAGCGGGCGCAGGTAGGCGGTCAGGAATTTCACAGCCACGGCGCCTCCCTGCTTCTGGCGCTCCAGTGACGGGGTGACAACCATGGACAGGTAGTCCTTCAGGCTGGAGGGCAACCGGGAGATTCCCAGGTCCTTCAGAAAGGACGCGCGCAGCCGCTCCAGACCTTCATAAGAGGAGGCAAGATCCGGCCTCGTCACCTTGGCTTCCTGGTTGGAGAGTGGAAACATCAAGGCGTCGGCATACGGGACCCAGCGGAAACGGGTAGCAGGCAGGCTGCGGTCCATGGCCGTGCGGTTGGCGAGCATGGTTTCCACGCCGATTTTATCAAGGACCCAGGCAGGGTAATTGTCCCCCTGCTCCCGCATGATCCGTTTCTTGGTCCGGATCACCTCCCGAATGAATTCTTTCGGGACCCTGCCGAGAGATACTCCATAAAGCTCTTTCCAGACGGCAACGTATTCCGGACTTTCCGGCCGCAGCCGGAAAGGAACCAGCGGAATTTCTTCACTCGGATCGGAGGTTGCCGCCGACAGGGTATGATAGCTCAACTCGCCCCATTCAGTGTCCCGTTCGCCTTCCTTCAAGACCCGCAACGGATGGGCGTGATTGTCGATCGCCTTGATTCCGGCGATGGCAGCCACAAGATCGGGATCGGGCACCGATTGCGCCATGGCTGAAAATGGAAACATCAAACAGAGAAGAATGGATAGAACCGGCAGGCAAAGCCGTTTTTTCATCATCAGCCCTCTCCTCATTATACCCGTTTCAGACAGGATGCTTATTGTTTCCGTTCTCCATCCCGCATCGATTCGGTCCGCCGGACATACTCCGCGAAGCCGGAAGGCTGCGGACCGGGCGCCGGCTTCCCGTATTTCATTCCCAGCCTGGAAACCGCCGCCCGGCACGGCAGACCCGCCAGGTACAGGACTACGGCAAGAGGCAAAACCCACGGCAGGGACAGACCGCCTGCGAGGCAGATTCCCGGAGCCAGAAAGATCGAACCAAACGCCCACAGGCCGCCCGCAAGCATGTCTCCTCCCATCGTCGTGCCGTAACCGCGACGGGAATCCTTGAACAGCAGGATGATTGTGACGATATACAGAACAATGCCGAGTCCTATGAGCCCATATGCCGTCATGGAAATTTGATTCCCCTGTTCTCTACGATCGGATGATCCGGGAAAAGCCCGTTAATCTGGTACAAGAAACGGTGTCCAGATCGAGCGTGTCCGACCGGCTTCGGGGTCCATTCAAAACCAGCATTTCCGGCGACCGGATCATGAGAAGATGATGAGCGGCGAGACCCATCGTGAACATGAAAACTTTTGTCCGGGGCGTCCATCGCATTTAGACCGTATCTATCCGGTATCGTTATCTAATCACAATGGCAGAAATCACTGATACCCCCAAATGTACCCCATATCGCCCTACCCTCCCCCCATTTTTGCCATGAGCCGGCAAAAAGAAAAAGGCGGGATCGCTCCCGCCTCTCGCCTTGGTCACCTTCGAAGATCGGGACGGCCCCCTATTGTGCAAGTTCATTGTGACCCGTTGGGCGCGGGGGATGTAACGTGCCCTTCCGAAGACCGAAGGCCGCCCTGGATCACTATAAACTTCCTTCGCTCCGTTTGCTTGTTCACCTTTTCTTTCCCGTATTCATGTCCACAACATTGCTGATAGTCATTCCGCCATTTCTTGATAAGCTCCCTGGAAAATTTTATTGCGTTCCTGGTTCTTTCTTTCGATTCTTTCTCTATCTTTACTGCTTCCGCGCTGGGCTCCCCACGCCACCGCCTTTTGAGGAAATCTTCATAAGTCTTGATCCTTTTTTCCTCACAGTCGATGCAACCCGTAAGAAACTTTTTTAGATGTTCCCTTGAGCAAAGAAATGACAACGACATGATTCACCTCCATAGATGCAAATTCCTGTGCTTTTTCAATCGTTTGGCGCGGGGGATTCCTCATGCTCCTTTTTCCAGGCGAGAAATTCGTCTGACAGGATCCCCACTTTAGCCTTTGAGGGCTTTGGCACATATTTTCCGCCACGAATGGTCATAAGTCCTTTTTCTGTGGGAGTTTCATTTGTTTCTACGTGGGTGATTGGAGCCCTTGCGTATTCTGCACGTTTTTCGAGGAATGAGCCATATCCAACTTGGAGCATTCTGCACATGAAATAAATTGAGTCCCTGCTTATCCTTCGATCCGTTTCAGCGAGCATTTCATCGATTTTCGAACGAAGCTCTTCTTTGTTCTTTTTATAATTAATTTCCGCTTCTAACCTACTTTTAAGCTTGAACCGCCGCTGGCTGGTATCTATGGAAAGCCCTTTTTCCTCGATTTCCCCATTGATCTTTTCGAGATCCCCCCTGAGCTTTTTTTCGTCTCTGGTCACTGTTCGCCCCTCCCTCCATAGACGCAAAAAGGCCATTGGACCGCTCACCCTCTTAACGGGGGCCGGGGCATTACTGCTACCCGAGTCCAATGACCAGATTGTAGTCTCTGCCACAAACAAAAACGGCTGCATAACGGTGCAGGCCTCCCGGTTAAGATGTGAGCGCCTTCAGATTACCGAATCCGGCCCCTGTGTCAAGATGAAATTCGCCTCTAGGACGTTTTGTCCCGCCCGGACGGGTCAACACCTTCGCCCGGGGTCCTGATCTCCTCACAGCACCCCTGTAGCGCAGCTGCTACCGTTTCTTTCGGGGTGGTCTCTACGCATTGTTTCCATGCTTAGCCCCGTTTCTTGGGGTTGTTTTAAGGCAGTAAGGGGGCGAAGCTTGCCTGTTCTTGAACTCAGCCACCGCGCATTCCCATCAGTTTTTCGCTGTTCAAAGATGGCTTTTGCGTGATATGTCACATATGACATAATACGCAGTCATAAATTAATGATCATTCGTTGTTGCCGTAATTATTACAACCATTCATCGGAGCGACGAAATGAACCACGTTCTCTCGGTCGGCAAGCTTCGGGACCTTCATCGGGCCGTTGAGCGGAATTTTCTAAAGCTGCAGGGCATTCCTTCGGGTGCAGAAATCAGAGCCCAATCCATCCGTGACATCAAAACAAGAGATCTCGTCAAAGTTGAATATCAGTATGGATCAAAGAAAATCGTCGTCTTGGCTAAAACCGTCCAACAACTTCATCGGTTCGCTGAACGCGAATATCTAAAATCAGTAGGGTTTCAGTCCGATCTTTCTATTCAGGCGAAACTGATTCAGGATGAGACAGGAAAGATAATCGCTGTGGAATTCCACCAGGACATGACTCCGGATGTACCGTCCGGCAAGGCGGAAAGCACTTCTTGACAGCGGAAAAAGAGCGGCGTAGCGTCTTCTTTAGAAATTCTTTCTGCAGCCCGGACCTGCGATGTGAAAGCATTCCCTCTTGTGAAGCAGCATTAAGGTACTATGAGCGGATCCGGCGGCATGTCCAGCTTCATTTTCAATCACCATCACGACAGTAACGGCACCATGAAGTGGGTACGGCCAGGGCTCCCTCGGATATGTACCGGCCGTTGCCGCAGGTTACGTAGCCAGCAGGACCGCCGGATCCGGCCCTGTTGGTGATTGCGCCGATTCAAGAGGCGACAGCCCGCCAGAAGATCACCGTGCTGTTGAAGGAGTGGGATAAAATGAACAAGAAAGTAACACGTCAGGTTGGAAGGTTTAAGGCGGTTGACGCATCGGGAAAGGTCTATTCCATTATTATTATGCAGGATTTTCATATCTCCGAAGAGTTTGGGGCGGAACCCCAAGAAATCCCAGGCATGCTTAAGTTGATCACAGCGCAGGGAAGCAGAGTAAATAAAATCGACGAAAACCGATATGAGATACTCGAGGGGATAGAAAAAATCCCCGTCACGCGCATCGTTTAGGTGCACGTGCTGCTCATCTCATATATGTGTTCGATGACCTGTCCTAGAAAATAGAAGGTGTCATGAACGCAAAGCCTATTAAACATCTTGTGTTCACCATCGCCGTGCTCCTCATCCTCTCTGGTTGTAGCGTTGGGCTCGTCACCGTCAAAACCGTAAGCCAGGAGAAGCCTTTCGCAACTGCTGTCATGAAGGGGGACGTGACAGAAGCCACTCGATGCATCGGGCGCTACTGGCAGAAGGAAGCCGATGAACTTGGTTTTTACTGGCACGTCTTCGTCTATTCCTATCAGGTCCATGTGACAGGAGAGGTTACAGGCGGGAGCACCATCGGCCCCGTGTCGCTTATCATTGAATTCAGCGAGAAGAACGGCAAGACCATTGCCGAGGCCCGCGTCCATTCGATGTTCGATGAAAACAATCCCCGCCGCATCATCACCATGAAAGCCCTGGATGCCTGCAAGGCAAGATAGATGATATCTTATTGCCTTCCGGGGTGGTCTCGATGGCCTTCTGCCACGGTTCTTGAAAATTCTGCCACTGCATGGACAAGATGGGCTTCAAGTACTTAGTAATTGTTCGAAATAAAAGTACTTTAATTCGAGAGGCATGAGCAGCATGACAGCCCCAGAAACAAGCGGTTCCAATGGATCAAGAATTCCTTTGGAGCGTGAGAGAAGCTACATCCTTGAAGTGTATCGAGTTCATCTCGATATTTGGAAGGTGCAAAACGAAAACTACTTCAAACGGGTTCAACTCTTGATGCTGGCAATCCAAGCAGCGTTGTTTGCTGCCGCTCTGGAAGTCTTCATTAATGTGGAGGGGGAATCTTTTGATAAGGTACTTATACTAACAAGCATAGCGGGATTAGGCATGATCTCTTCGGCCGGCTGGATAACCCTGCATGATAAACAAAATCATTACCTGGAGTACTGCCGGCGAACATTACGGAATCTGGAACACAAACTCTCCACATTGGGCGTGCCGCTCAGATATTTTACCCTTGAGGCACACGTCTTTGGCCCACTTCGAGAAGAGGGTTCAATATTAGCTGGAATAGCAATCGGAAGGGATGGAAACCGAGATTTTGCGCATTTCGCATGGTCGAACGAGAGATACCCCGACAAAGATATGGAAGGGAAGAAAGCGAACCGCGACCATCAACTCGCGCAAGTTGGCGGAGGGATGAAATCCTTCGAAAGAAACATGGCTCTTTTCCTTCTGGTCCTGTGGGCTCTGATGTTGACCTTGACGGCCTTCTGTCCTTACCTGAAAGAAATATGTCTTCGACTCAATTTGATAAGCGGATATTGTCAGTAAGAAAAGTCGCCTTTTCCGGCATGGTTTAACCTACGTCACTTTGTGCGAACCCTTTATTTTATTAGGTATTCTTCCGGGAATTACAACCGACTTCGGGCTGGTTATTGCGGCCTGTGCGCTGCCGTGATCTTGCCCTCGGGGGCGGTCTCGACAGCCGTCTGCCATGCTACACGCTGCTTTTCGGGATCGTAGGGTAGTGTCAAGAATCTTTCGCTTTTATTGTGGCAGTGCCCTCCGGGTTCTAGATTGCCTCCACAAGGTCAATGGCTTGATCCGGGTCCTGTTCTCTAAGCAGATCCATATTCAGGTACCGTCGTGATCCCCATTGGGTTCCGGCCACGTGACGGATCCGGGCCGCGCACTGGCATTCGTTTCAGGGGAAGTATGACCTCCGGTGCCACCTCACCTATGAGCCCGGCTCCCGATGACATGGGTTGTGTGATGTTCTGATGGGCGGTCGCCCGGAGGATTTCCAGGATCGTGCTGTCACTCATGACCGAGAAGCCGGCCTTCCCGGTCATGGCGTTCGATCTGCTCGAGCAGTTCCGCCTCGATCTCCGAAGCCGTCCGCTCAGGCATTTCGTTCAGTTTGACAAATTGGCCGGATTGCCTGTTTCAGGTTTGCGAAACGGCCTTCCTTCTTGTCTGTAGTATCCTTCAGGGCCTATTCCGCCTTCTCCACGGCCCGGGCATAGGTTTTCCATGAGCTCGCCCCAGCAACCCGGAGCAAACCTTAGGCAGTCCAGCCGGTTGTCTTTCTGTTATGCTTCAGCGCAGCGGAGGAGGAAAACCTGGAGGGATCGGGTACAAATGAGCGGGGTGATTACCGATGAGGGACTTTCTCGGGGAGACATTCACGGGCATTCGCCCGTCCCGATCTCGCCACTACCGACCGGAGGCGGTCCTGTTAGGCCTTCTCCCGGGCGCTGAAGGTCCGTTCAAGGGCTCGTCTTACCTTCTGCCTGAAGGCCTCCGGCGTGTAGTCGAAATGCTCCGCCAAGCTTTCGAGAAATTGATTTCCGGGATCCATCAGCCACGCCCAGGCCACGTCCTGCCCGCCGCCGCAGTCTCGGACGGTAACGAAGGCATCCAGGAAGACACGGAACCATAACCGGAGCTCGCCCGATTCAAGGCCGGGGAAATTTTGCAGTAGGTTTGAATCCGGATCCTTACGCACCCTCTTCTTCCATCGACTCCATGAATTTCTCGACGGCTGAAAGCCAACCGTCAACCCATTCAAGGAAGGCATCATTGTCCCGGAGGTGTTCCTTCTTCTTGATGATATCGGAGAAGTAGGCGCCGACAATGGAATTGCCGAGCAGATCCGGGATACCGTATCTGAATTGGTTATAGAATTGATGGCCGCTCCGGACCTCCTCCAGGTCGGAAGCACTGGCGGTCCCGGCCCATCGGAGCCCATCGTCTTCTCCCTCACTAGCCAAAGACATGGCGTGATCTCTATCAAAGGTCCCTGCGCTGGGTCCGATCATATTACAGCCCCAGCAAGAATTTCTGGCCCTCCATGTTGGCCTGGACCTGGATCTTCTTCAGGATCTCGAACATGAATGCCGTGATGTGCGGCTCCACTCCATCGGCGGATATTTTGATCGGCACATACTCGCCCTTTTTCATCATCCGCGCCTGCTCCTTGAGCAAGTCAACCTGCGCATCGATCAGGCTTTTCTGTGTTTTCAGCGCTTCGTCTCTTCGTTGAGACTCCTTCTGGATCTGCTCATAAATGAGGGATGATCCGCTGCTGGCGCTTGCATAGGCCGAGATCATAGTCCCGGTAAGCGTCCCCGAGTTTGTGATTGTATTATCGATGGAGGCAAACATAGTCTTTATGGTCGTTGTTGCCGCCTCGATCTGGGAAATATCGACCTTGGCCTTCCACTCGATTGCACTCTGGATGATCGCCGACTGTTCTTTGAGCTTCGCTTCGTCCAGCTTTGCCTTGAGTTCAACCTCTTTGGTTTTTGCCGCGTCATCGATGGCCTTTTTCGCCTTGTCGAGACTGTCCTGGTCGGCAACCGTCTTGATGTTGACGATCCGGGCGCTTCCGTCGGGGAACTTCTCAATCAGCATGCCGTGGGCTTTTTCGATGGCTGCTCCGTCGGCCAGCGTTTTGATCGTCACCTGCTTTTCGGTGGGGAGGGCCGCGATCATGGCCCTTAGTTCCTTCATCTTGTCTTCGTTGTTTTTGGCGACCTGCATTTCATAGGTCGTCGTCACCCTTGTGGGCACCTTTCCGAGTTCGGCACCAAGGGCCTTGATTTTGCTGGACGTGGAGGAGGATTCTTCGCCCAGCTTTGCAATGCCGGAAGCAAGACGTGCCACCCCGGCGCTCATGTTTCCGGAATTCTTTGCGAAGTCGGACAGAACCACTTCGAGGCGGCGGTTGATGTCGTCAATTCCTGACTTGAGACCCGGAATGAGCCCAAACGTCAGGCGATCAAACATGGTGGCGATGGAAGCCATGGCGGCCAGGACAGCCGATTCAACTCCGGTAACGAGGGACATGAACGTGCCCCAGAGCAGTTGGACGGACCCGGCCACGATATCGAACAGCGCCGCCATGGACACGCGCAATTCGTCAATGGCCAGGATCGCCGCGACGACCCCAAGGCCGGCTTCCTTGATCGCCTTGCTGAACAAGAGGATGTTCCCAGCGGCCCTCTGGGTCGCATCGTCCCCGGATGCCATCTCCTTGAAGAATGCCGCGATCTGACTGGCAAAGGGCTTGAATGCATCCACCATGCCCGTTGTAACCCTGATGAAGCCGATTATGATGTCAACAATCACCTGAAGGGCGCCGGCCAGGTCGTTCGCCTTCGTAAGGTCCAGGTCCCCGAACATGCCGCCAAGGGCCTTGCCGAGATCCTTCAGGGCTGCGATCAGGCCGGAGTAGTTGATCCTCTTCAGGGCGTCGGGGAAGGCGGCCGCAACGGCATTCAACCAAGTGGATATGGAGGCTGCGACGTCATCCAGATATTCGAACAGCGGGTCGAATGCGCCTGATTCGACACCGATTTTGATCCCCTTCAGTAGGTTTCCAAAGGCCCCGGCTATCTTTCCGGCATCCTCTTCCAGTTGCGACCCAATGACGGTCAAGACCGCCTTGAGCGTGTTCTTTACCTTCTGGGCTTGATTTTCGAAGGTCTCGACCATCTTCCGGTATGCCTTCTCCGCCGCCCCGGACGATCCTTCTATCTGCTTGAGGGCATCGTCAAAGAACTTCATGCTGTCGCCGGTGAGCTGCAGCACCCCGTTCATGGCCCGGACTTCTTCGAACAGGCCGACGATCTTCTCCTTGCTTCCCCCGGTCCGCATCATGATCTCGTGGAGCATGTTGCTGAAGCCCTTGGCGGAAAGGCTTGTCAGGGAGAAATTCAGGCCCAGGGCCTTTGCTTTTTCAGCGACTTCCTGCGACGGACTGATGATGCTGGTGATGACGCCCTTGACGGCGGTGATGGCTTCGGAGGTCTCCATGCCTTTGGCGGTCATGGTGGCGATCGCCGCCGAAAGTTGCTCGAACGAGACGCCCGAGTTTGCGGCGATGGCCACGACCAGGCCCATGCTCTGCCCGAGGCTGTCGATGGTCTGCTTTCCGATCAGGGTGGACTGGAAAAAGACGTCGTTCAGGTGCCCCACGTCTTTCAGCGTGAATCCATAGGCGTTCATGGTCGACGTCAACAGATCGACCGTGGTGTTCAGGTTCGCGTTGTTCGCCACGGCCAGCTGCTCGGCCTTCCCGATGAATTCCAGGGAGTCCGTCCATTTCACGCCAGCCTGGGCGGCCGTGTAGAGAGCGGAATTGATGTCCTCCAGGGACTTCACGGACCCTGTCGAATAGGTAAGAATGTCTTCCCGGTATTTCGCCAGGTCTGCTCCCGTTGCGGTAATGGATGTGGAGATCAGCGCGAAGCTCTTATTGAATGTTGATGATTCCTTTATGGCGAGCGCCATTCCCCCGACAGCCATAGCGACCAAGGCGGCGTCGATCTTCAAAACCGAATCGGCGACCTTGGCCAGGGGATCCGTGACCTTCCCGACGGAGGCATCGAGGGTGGAAAAAGACTTCCCGATGTCCGCTACTACTGGCGACACATTGTCTTTTCCGCCGAACAGGATCTCAATTGTTTTTTGAACGTCCGCCATGGTTATTACCTCCTTCAATTTATTCAGCAATTTCCGGTCTTGGTTATGCGAATTGAATGCCGCAATATTTTTTCACGAATAACCATGATTCTATTTTGAATATCTTCCACCCGTGCCTTAATATCCTGAACAAAAACAAGGTAGTTCATTCTTTCTTTGTCGCTTGCATTTTCTGAAAACGTAGTCTCGACCTTGGCCAGTGCCTCCTCGTAAATATCGGCCATTTGTGTCGACAGGTCTGCAAATTCTACGACCAGCCTTGACACCTCCCCGTCCATAATGGACTGAAGGCTGTTCGTGTTTGCTTCCAGAGCGCTGCGGGCTTGTTTCAACATCTCGGCCCTTCTTTCCGTCAAAAATTCCTTTAACTTCTCAATATCCACGCCGTCCTCCTTTCGGTTGTTTACTGTTTACCTGTTAAAACCCAGGCGGGCTCTACTCTTTACCCTTGGGGTGCGATATGGCCCTTAATGGACGCGTCATTGCACTTTACACTCTTCGTTTTTCTCGGGAATGGCCTGCATTTTATCTGTACCGTTCATGATCCACCCCGTCAATGGTATCGGCGAGTTGCTGCAGCAGCTCCTGCACCTCCGGGTCGGTTCGGAAGTCCCACCCCTTTCCTTTTTGCCGAGCAATAGACAGGATCGCCCCTGCGAAGGTTTCGGCAATGGCTTGTCCGGGAGTCCTGTGGTCGGCCTCACTGGATAAAAAACCGTCTGCAAGTTCGATTTGTCTGATTGTCCTGACGCTCTTACCGCCCCGGTCCCGGTCCCGGTCCCGCTGCCATCGCTCCACGTCGCTTGTCTCGAAAACATATGGTTCCCTGTCGCCGCCTTCGTAGGGGCACCCGCGCCGGAGCCATGCATCAATGGTCGTCCTGCTAACCTTGAAATGCTCGGCAAGTGCCGATTTCCCCTTGATTTTCATAAAATGCCCTCGTTTCTGGAATCCGACTGCTACCGTAAACCTTCAAAAAATTACCCTCACCTAGACGAATATCGAGCCTCTGCGTACCGTACCGCCTTCAACTTTTGGGGAGGACCCGCCCGTCCCCCTGGGGCGCCGCGCCGGTTTTGCCGACAACGACCAGCAGCAAGTGGAGGAGATGCTCTGCCCGCTGTCTCTGCTGGATCTCCTTCATCGTGCCCCGCCCCTGCATCGCCTCACAGTCGGCCAGCGCCAGGCCGGCCAGGCCTCGAATGGTCCGGAACAGTTCCCCGTGGTTCGCCGGTCTCTTGTCGATGATCCCGCAATGATCTTCCCTGGGTAGGGCACGGGGGGGCAGGGGATCGCCCCAGGCCCCCTGGAGGATCTCGGCCGCATGTTGGCCGGATAAGGTCTGGTCCTCCATCAGGGCCGCCGACAGCGCCCGGTGTGCACGTCGTCCCCGGCGGGATCTCAACAGCTTTACGACCGGCCCCCGGAACATCTGGTAGAAGTCCTCGATAGACTTTTCCCCGTGGGGAAAGGCGTGCATCTTGAGGGTCTCGTCATTCAAGGGCAGCAGGTCCTCCAGGTTCCGGAAATCCTGCCCATGACCGGGACGCCCCCCGGGATGGAAAAGATCATCGGAGGTCCTCCCAGCCAGGAGGAAGTGCGCCTGGTCCGCTGTAAGGCTCTTCGGTTCTCCGATAACACCTATCCGGCCGCCCGACAGGTAGCAGACCCCTTGGGAATCCCCGGCACGCCTGGGATCAACGGTGATGCTCTCGATCCGCTGCCCGGCGATCCAGCCGACAAGGGCGTGGGCGGCTTCATGGTCTGCCGTCTTCCGTAATTCCCTATCCGCCTTCATGCAACGGGCCTCCGCCTGAAAATCTCCGCCATGGGCAGCGGTGCGCCTCGTTCAAGCAGGAACCGGAGCAGGTCCTTGCTATCCGCCTCAACCTCGCCGCCGGCTCCCTTTGTTTTGCTGATGGGGTAGCTCACAAAATTTCGCCATTCCAAGAAACTTGGGATGTCCGACCTGGTGAAGGCGCATATCTCCCGCCAACCCCGCAAGACCCGATCCGGCATGGCCCCGATGTGCCGCCTGAGGTGCGCCCGCTCCAGATCCTGAAGCGTGATCTTCTCGGGCTCCCCTGGATTGAGGCCGTTCTCCTTCGCCCAGGACCGAAACTCTTTCAGATCCAGAGATGGAACCTTCGTCCCCTGTGAGTTTCTCCGCGGCTTCATGGGGAACCCGAAGCTTTGCTTCATGACGCGCAGGAGACCAGAGACCGCGCTTTTCGACTCCACGGACCACCCCGCGCCCATGAAATTCTCGATGTTTTCAATGCCAAAAATGATTTTTTGCATCTTTCTTTCCTCCGCTTTTATTTTACCCTTATACAAAAGGTGTCATACTATGATCCTACGGTAGCCGGAACGTCGGTGTCACACCCAACCCTGTTGCCGGAGTCCCGCTGTGGATCGCCATGATTACAGACACGATCCTATCTCCTGCCCGGATATCGTCAAAGTCCATGTCGACCGCAGCAGGGACTGCTGCTGTCACCGATGTAGTATGGTAACTGTCAATGTTTAGGTTCGTTGACAGCATGGATCGCGTGCGGTTGACGGCAAGATAGCCGGTGCCGAGGGTCTTGTTGGATTCAACGGCCCCCCCAGCGTTATCGATTTCAAAGTAGTTGGCACCCACTCCCGTCAGCACATACTTTCCATTGTTCCCGGCGGCAAAGTTCTGGGCTTGCGGAATTACCTGGTCTCCGATCTGTAATGAGGCAAGGCTGTCTGCAATGCCGGGGTCTGTGCCCGTTCCATCATAGGTGTAGCGGAACGTGGTGCCGCTCGGATTCGTAATGTCGAATTGGGTTGTGCTGTCGCCAAGGCGGGTTTCCCGGTTGCGATAAATGGCAACTTCCATCGTCCCGCCGATTCCGGGATCACTTGCTCCGGCTACTGCCCCCACAAGGTTCATGCCGTTCATGCTGTCGGGTATATAGCCATTATCCGCGGCGGCATACTGTGAGCATGCGCTCGCCTGTTCCACCACCTGAATCGGCCACTCCTTACTGCCGTTAAAATAGGCCTTCAGGACGGACAGTGCGACTTTCTTTGTCGATCCGCCCTGCACCAGGAGGGTAATGTCTGCATCCGCCGCTGTAGTCGCGGCCGGAAGTTGGCTGATTTTCGGCATGATCATGCTCCTTTCGGTTCGCTGATTTGTTTTTGTCCGTCCTCCGTCGGGGGTCCGGCAGGCTTCACCGGAACCCCCTTCGCGGAGGACAACAAACAGTACAACGCTATTTCTCTTCTGAAGCTCCTATGAGGAGCCTTGCTCCACCGCCAATCTCAACAATTCCAAGTTTTGCGTCATACCCGCGGGCTCCGTTCTCAATCTCATGGCTCCCGGGCAGGTACTCCGGATGATTCCCGCCGGCAGACATGACCCGGTACAGCTTTTCGAATTCCAGGCCCTTCCACTTCAAGTCCGCGTCTTTCCAAGTTGCCGTGACACCCCAGCCGCCCCAAAACTTGAAGACGGAATGAATCACCGGATCGTCAAACCTCACGGACGAATAGCTCCCGATCCTCCGGACGGCCTCGACAACCTTAATCCAGGCCCGGGTTGCCTGGTCTTCCTTCTTACCCTGCAGCAACTCCACAAATTCAACGGGCTTCGGGAAAAACTTCGATGTGAAAATCAAATCCTTGAAGGCCCGCTCGCAGTCCTCGTCACTGAAGGGCTCCAGGGCCTTCCAGTAGAGGGAATGAAGGAGCGGCGTCAGTTGCTTGTTGAAAACCTCGCCCATGGCCAGCATGTAGGATTTGAAAAGCCTGTCGTTCTTCATTCCGGAGGGCTCCAATTTTCAAGGGCCGCCATGTTCTTCACCGTCAGGTCCGATGCCTGGCCGGTCATCGGGTGTTTGATTTCATTCAGGTAGCTTTCAAACTTCTGCCCGAAAAGCGTTTCCGGCCTCAGGTAGTCAACCATCTTCGGATCCGCCCGCCACGAGCAGCACTTGTTCCGGATAACTTTTTGAAAATCGTCTGTCCTGAAGCCTTCCGCCCAGCGGGCTTTTATGAGTCGCTGCGTTGTCTTGCTGCTTGAACGGAAGGACTTTCCGGAATTTTCATTCAGGAAATGTGTGATTTCTTCATAGGGCGGGCGATCCTTCGCCCCGCAATTTATTTCTTCCGTTCCATTTCCATTTCCATTTCCTCTTCCACTTCCTTGGGATCCTGGGTGCTTCCCGGGTGCTTCTCCGGCACTTCCCTGTTGTTTCTCGGTTTCATCTGTTGAGATTTCTTGATGAAATTTAGGAGGGACCGGGTAGAGCGGATCCGCCTGGGCTTCCTTCCCGTTGATCCGCTGGTGCTCTGAAAAGCCGGGAATCACCCCGTAAGCCTTCCCGCCGGCCTCATATCGGCGGATAAATCCGGCGTCCTGCAGAACGTTGAGGGTCTTTTCGAAGTCGAAAGTCAGGAACGGGAGAATATCGAGATGCAACTGCCGGGGCCGCCATTCGAAGCGCCCTTCCTTGTCACACTGAGTCCAGAGCCCGGCGAAGACGAGCATGGGCCGTTGTTTCGGGTGCTGCTCCTCCAGGTCCTGGAGCCCCTCATGGCGGAAAAATCCTGGTTTTACGGTCCGGATCCGTGGCATCAGCCTTCCCCCCTGATTTCATCCATGGTTGTTCCCGGGGCGGGCCGCCACCACGTCGTTGTCGGCGTTGGGTAGGATTTTCACAATCCGCCAGGATAGGGGGTTGAAGACGACTGTGATTGACGGGTAGCCGTTCATGGCCCGGCCCTCAATCAGTCTGCCTGGTGCTGTTCTCGCCCTCCACGAGGCGGAGCACGTCCGATTCACGCCAGCACGTGCACCCGATAGAGAGCTTGATGGGCCTCGGAAAGCGACCATCGCGGACCCCCGACCACCAGGTCGACCGGCTCACCGGGATAATCTGTAAAACCTGCCGGAGCCGCAGGAGTTTTGGGGTTGCAAATTCGTTCGACTTGCCTTGGGTTGTTTTGTGCGTAGTCATGTCTTCCCCCTCGATTTGTTCTGTGGGGGCAGGATAGGGCAGGATTGGACGCGATTTAAAGAGACGAAAAGAAATTAATTTGAAGGCTTTTTGTCAGAGGAGGCGGTATAGCCCTTGTCAAGGGGTGATGGCTTGAAGTTTTTCAGGGCCTCACGGATGCCCCGGGATGGATCTTCACATGGCAGGCCCAAATGCTCAAGCGTCCACTTCACGGCAACGCGGAATCCCCCTGTAGGCTCGCTCATGGGCTTGCCGATGTAGCGGGAGTAGAACATCGCGATGATCTTGATGAGTCCAACCGCATCGGCGCTTTTTCTGCCGCGCCTCCCCGCTGTGATTGCCTCCGAGAGAAGCTCCGCCTCGTTGAGGAACGCCGCCAGCGGCCCGGCAAGGTCGGCCGCCCTTCTTCCGAATGCCTGATTGAAGCGGTATGCCGTTTCGTGGTCTTCGCTATCCGCAGGCGCATCGTTGAGGAACACGACCCCCGTGAGTGTCTCGGGGACGTAGAAAGGCCGGTCCTCGATTTCTCTGAGTCGCTCCAGGAGCTGTTTGCTATCTCGAATCATCGCGGCCAAGTCTTCCCGGTTGGTTGCTCTACATGTCGCGAGGGTCCTGGCATCTATTGAGATGTATTCGCCTAAGTAGAAGGAGATCCCCGCCACCAAGCGGAGTATATCGTCATCGTCCGCGACCCCCTTGAGGCTTAACAGAAAATCTCTCACATTATCCTCGGTCAAAGTCCCATAGCGCCCCTCAGCAATACCGGTCGGAATGTTTCTGTAATCCGGGATGCTGAAACCGCCCGCCGTCTTCCTGGTTTTAACCCGCCTTGGCATACCCGCCTCCCCCCGGCTTTAACGGCCCGTCACCCGGAACGGCACGACGACGGCACCGGACCTTAGCCCGTCCAGGTAATCCGCCCATAGCTGCATCATCTTCCGGCGCTCGGCAAGGTGCGCCGTCCGGTTGTAGGCCCGCCCATTCGGGTCTCTGACGGCATGGCCTAGCTGGTGTTCGATGAAATCCGGCCTCACCTGCAGCACTTCGTCAAGGATCGTTCGCGCCATGGCCCGGAATCCATGAGGTGTCATGGTTTCCTTGTCGTATCCCATGCGCCGCAGGGCTGCCAGTAGGGCGTTGTTGCTCATGGGCCGGGCAAAAGACCGCCCGGAGGGGAACACGTACTTGCTCGCCCCGGTCAGTTCTTTCAGCTCTGTCAGTATCTCCACGGCCTGATGGCACAAGGGAACAACGTGCGCGTTTTTCATCTTCATCTTCCCGGGCGGGATGTTCCATGTTGCTTCTTCAAGGTCCATCTCTATCCACTCAGCGTGCCTCAATTCGCCAGGACGGACGAAGAAGAGCGGGGCAAGGCGAAGGGCGGCCCTGACAACGTAATGCCCTTCATAGCCGTCTATGGTCCTCATGAGGGGCGCTACTTCCTTGGGGTCGGTGATAGCCGCAAGGTGCTTATCCCCCCGCTGCGCTAATGCCCCTTTAAGATCGGCTGATGGGTCGCGTTCCGCCCTTCCAGTAACCACAGCGTAACGGAACACCTGCCCGGCAATAATTCTGCACTTGTGGGCGGAATCAAGCGCCCCCCTTGCCTCGACACGGCGAAGTACCGCCAGTAGTTCCGGTGCCTTGATTTCATTGATAGGGCGTTTACCGATCCAGGGGAACAGGTCGCGATTGAGGCGGCTCATGATGGTATTGGCGTGTATCGGTCGCCATGATGGAGAAAACTTCCCGTGCCATTCAAGGGCTATGACCTCGAATGTCTCCGTCTCTTGCGTCTCTGCCCTCTTTTGAGCCTTCCGGACGGCCCCGGGATCAATGCCGTGGGCTATCTGTCGGCGGGCATCGTCCCGCCTCTGCCGGGCATCAACAAGGCTGATTTCAGGATAGGTGCCGAGAGAGAGAAGCTTTTCCTTGCCTTCGAACCGGTACTTGAATCGCCAGTATTTTCCGCCTTGGGGTGTGACCAGGAGGAAGAGACCGTCACCATCAAACAATTTCTTCTGTTTCATTGACGGCTTAGAGGATCGGATCTTTACGTCACTCAATGCCATAAAGGATTTCCTCCGTTTCTGGGGGTAACTGTTTTTCCGTGGGGGTATAAATGGCCGAAATATACCCCCATGTACCCCCGATTGCATAAGATTACATAGCACAGGTTCGGACAGGAAATCAAGAAAATCCCGCTATTTCTAACGGGTTTTGGTCTGCATTGGACTGTCTTGGATTGTCAGATGGTGCCCGGGGCGGGAATCGAACCCGCACAGCCGCGAGGACCGAGGGATTTTAAGCCCAATCCATGCACCATTGGTGACTTTGCAGGCATCCGAAATTATGGGTAATTAACTGTTATCACAAAAGAAAGAGGCTCCAACCATGTTGGCAGGAGTTGGCCACGGTTGGAGCCTTTTTGTTTTTCACGGGCACATTTTTGGGCACAGTCGGGAGAGGGGACAAGTACTCACCCCTTCCCGTTCCACGGAGACCTGATATTGATGCACGATAGAGTGTTGGCATATTCACAACCAATGACAATTAAGAAATCAAACAGGCAATTAAGTGATTAAAGCAACAAAGTGAATGCATTCCACGGGGGTGGTCAGCGAATAGGGATAGTCCCTACCCTTTTATAATAATATATAACAAAATAATCGCTTGATGATCTAGAAGTATGTATAAAATCATCTCCAATAACTATTGTTTCAAATCCATCCAGTAGAGCTGTTTTCCCAATGGCTTTAATAATTCTTTGTTCATTAAACAGTTTACGAGTCTCCAAGTCTTTATTATCATAAAATACCGCATATTCTGTGTTATCGCTTTGTAATCCACCTATAGTGTTGTTTGGAATGCTTTTGTTCAATACTGCTTTCCTTGTCACCTTTTGTACGTCGAGATTCACTTCATATATCACTTCACTATTATCAATTGTTGTAACACATTTTCCCCTTTGACAAAAAGTTGTCGTTCCAGCAATTCCTTTAACTTCAAAAGCTTGAGCAGAATAGCCCATAAGAAATAATAAAAAGACAGAAATTATGGTAACTAATTTGGTGGTCATAATCTTCTCCTTTAAGAAAGGGAAAACGTGTAATCTAACTTTATTTATAAAAGAGTATTTTAAAAATAGCTATGTGTTTTGTGTCGTTTCACAAAATTCATCTACATAATCTGGCATAGTCTTGTGTGCTATATATAAGCTAACAATCGGAATAACTATGAAATGAATTAAACAGAATAGTAGAATAGGAATAAAAGCAATCGCCGGGATAATCAGTATGGTTACAAGAATAAAGAAATAGAAGACTGACGCACTAAACAGTGTAATAGTTGAAATTTCATTGTGTGTTTCCTTTGAAGATAAGTACTGCCAGGGACCGAGAGCCATTCCCCAAGACCACAACATGTAAGGAATTAGTTTGTAATTTATGGTTGCTTCTGTATAAAAACTTGTGCATATAAGGAAAGCCACATAACAACTACCAATAATTAAGAAGTTCGTGTAAAGGATTGACAAGAAACCAAAAAAATGTCCTAAAATATTTTTCTTTTTTAAAAAGTGAAATGATAATAAACCAATTGGAATAGTCGGCATCAATAAAATTGAAATTATCCAATGAGATGTGAAGAGAAGTAATAATCCAATTCCAATCAATTTCCATTCGCCTAAAAAGGCTAACCAGATGCCACCGATGAATCCCCCAACCATATTCAGTATTATTATTGGTATACTCATAGCCTGTAATAATTTTGTAATCATTTTAACCCCCTCCCTTCCCTGTTGTTCGATATTAAGCAGGCAAAGGTAACAGCCCCCATTAATTCAAGACCATGCAGTGTAAGCCCAAAGATGCAGCCTTTACGCAAGTGATACTTATTTATGGTGATTCTGGAAATGGATCTGATAACCAAGGAAATGTGAATTTTGATATTCACAGGCTGTCAGAAATGTCAAGGCAGAAATAGATCGGTTGTTTGCTTCGCTTACGTTTCCAAAATATTGGTTGAGGGGGCGGGGTGGGGGTGGTACCGGAAGTGAGGGGAGGTAATAGCCGTCGATGGGACTCCGGCGTTTCAACACACGGAACGGGAATGTAAACAACGCTAAAGCCCAATATGACGGCGAAAAGGGCTGCCTCCTTTCGGATATATCCTGACGGTTGCGAACAGTCCGATTCAAAAAAGTGAACATTTCGCAACGTCTATGGCCGTATATCAAATTAAAATAAGGGGATAGTGGCAACGCACACGCATTTACGGAACGAGATTTCGCTTGACTTCTCCAAGCGAATATTGTATGTGATCTTGTCATTTTCATTCAGGCACTCGCCCTTACTAAGACTGCTGGTTAGTCGTCCTAACAAACCCAATCGTCAGTTATTGATATTGTGGAGTAGTGTTCCTTCATGGAACATGGACTCACGCGTTTGCACGTTTAGGATGCGTTTCAAAGCATTCGGACGGGAGTTGGGTTTTTTCTTGATAATTCTGTTGTTTGTGGCTGATCACACGGCTACAATAAATTTTACAGGGGGGAATGGAATAAAGGTTATTCATACCGCTTCCATTCTTGGGAGACCGGCGAAAAATTTTTGTCTATAAATTATCCATATGAATCAGATAGTTATATAAAAAAAACTCTTTTGAAAAAACCTTATTATGTGGTACCGTTCCCGCGCACCACAAGATATAGCGTCGATGATTTGAACCATGAGGAGGAATGTTTTAAGGTACAATGACAAAAAATGGGGCGATGAATCCGGCCGGCAAGCATGGTTTTCATCGCCCCGATGGACACCGAAACGGCGTCACGACTTCTTCATGCACCAGTCGGAGCCGGGCGTCAAGTTTTCTTTTCGGTGTTTGACGACTAACCCGATTACAAGGAGACGATTGCATGAGGAAGGAAGAAATCCGCGTTACAGATTCGTCCGAAATTGCCGCATTTGCATCTCTTCATCTGAAAATTCCACCACAGCCCTTTGTCCGCAGTGAGGACGGCCGCATAGCTTGGCGTTTCTCACGGGACATCTCCCCGGCGATTGCTGCCCTCTACACGGATATTCCCGTTCCAATCTGGTCTTTCATACGGGAACTGAAAGCCGTTAGAGGGACGATCTTCACGCTGAAGCGTGCGGGAGCGGGCTATGGGAAGACCCTCTAAAAAGAGTCACAGCAAACCCAAGCCTCCACCCTATGTCCCGTTTCGATGGGATATTCTCAATTCATCTGCTTACAAGCGGTTGATCCCGTCAGCGGCAAAACTTCTCCCCTACTTCCTGGGCAAGGTGAAATGCCGCTTGGATGACCCTGCCTTATACGCAACCCAGTTTACCTTCACCTTTCAAGAGGCCGAAAAATGCGGATTTGCAAAGTCAACGTTCCGCAAATCCTATGTGGATCTTGAAGCAAAGGGCTTCGCTGTGCGGACCATGAAAGGGGGGCTACGCGAAGGAAATGCCAAGGTCAGCAACCGCTTCCGCTTGTCCAAAGATTGGGAACGGTACGAGGGCGGGATTGGGAAAGGAGTAATTGAGCGAGCCGAACCCGATTATGCGGAGATTTTCATCAATAAAGCGAAGGAGAGACTAACGGAGAAAGAGGTTTCAGGGGGGACTAGGGATGGTAAATATTAGTAAAGAGTCCAGAAAGTGCACTGTAGGAAGGAATATTCCGGTTTTCAGTGTCCAAAATCTGAACTGTTGGTGCCATTGCATGATGCCACCAGTGCACAAAATGAAGAGTGAAGAGTGCACAAAATGGACTGGGAAATGAAACAAATGGGAACGGCTGTTACAAAAGTTGGCTTGCCTTCATGGGGTGGTTCCCTGAAGAAGGCTTGTTATGCAGAGCGTGTACCTTGTAAGCGATGCGGACGAATCATGCTGCGATGGAGGAGACCGCCCGAACTGGAAGCCGCTTACCCGTTTCGTTTTGACAGCATTTGCGCCTGTTGCATCACACCGGATGAACTCCGCTCCTACTGGAAGGAAACCCAATGTTCAGGTGATGCACCTTTACCGAGTAAACCAACACCCATTGGAGGAAAAGCATGACGGCAGAAGCAAAGGGCACATTTCGTTACGAGCATGACAGCAAGCGGTTCCATCGCTATGCCATGGAAGCTGAAGGCGGGATCGTCGGGATGATCTATATCCCGAAGGATGCACCTATCCCTGTGACTGTCACCCTGAAACGGAAGGACCGTGGGGAAGGCTGATTATTACAGGATTGTTAATGATCCGCCCAAACAGTACGTGCGTGTATTGCAGCAATGGCAATAGCCAGAACATTCAGTAACCGTTTGAAACATACAGGATTTGAAAGGATTGGCGGTAGCTATGCACGCGCGATTTATATGCACCGATACGCGCGCACGCGCGCATGATCCAGGAAAGACAGCCTGAGTCCAAAGCCCAGGCGGTACGGAAATCTAATGAGACCCTTTTTTATGCTTTCTTGGTCAAGCGTTCTTTCTCTTTTTTGTCTTTTCACTGGTGACATTGGCACCACTTTTTTTACGAAATGCCAATAAATACGGATGATGAATCAATTTGTTTTCATTGAGGATATTAAGACCGTTCCGTCAATGCGTCATTGACGAAATGATGTGATTTTTTGGTTCTGCCTGTCCGCTTTATTACTTGTGAATTTATGCCCCTTTTTGCGTGGCGGGTACACAGGGGCAAATTATCAAGAACCGATAAGGGGGCGGTCCCCCCCACCGGGGGTGGTTGATGTTTTGATCGAGTCGGAGTTTGACAAAGGGAAACAAGACAACATCCCGACGGGACCCAAGGGGGGCAAAAGGGGTGCAAAGGGGGGGCATAAGGGGGGACATAAGGGGGGACATAAGAAGGCGAAGGGATTACCCCCGCCGGGACACAAACCAGCACAGAAAGGAGAGGATGATTTGACCCCAGGAGAAGCAATCAGGCGTTACTGTGTTCATTGCTGTGGAGGACAGGCTTCAGCGGTTGCCGGATGCGACGGCGAAGAGTCGGCAAGGGAAAAGGGATTCATGTCCTGTGAATTCAATCCCTACAGGTTTGGAAAGGGCCGTCCTTCCGTTCGATTGATCCGTCAATTCTGCCTTTCCTGCCAAGGTGGACGGGCGGATTTTGTCCGGGATTGCATCAAGCCGTCCTGCGGTCTCTACCCCTTCCGCTTGGGGAAAAACCCGAATTTCATCAGGGCCGGAAGAAGCGCGGCAGAGATGGAAGCGATCCGGCTTAAACGAGGGGGGACAGTCAAGGAATCGGACGGCCATTATCAACAGTCCATTCCGGGGATGAAGGAAGGTCCGTCCCAACAGGAAAATTTCCTCGAATCCTCCGTTTGCTTGATGAAGGGAAAGACTGTTCCGACGATCATCCAAGGGGAGCTTTTGTAGGCACAATCCGGGCACAGTCGAAAAATTGACCATGTAGATTCGGGAGGTTGCAACGACGCGAAGGATTACGAATCCAACGGGCACAATCTTGAAACGGCTTTACGCCCTGCCGGAAGCCGCTGTTTACTTGGGCCGTTCCATATGGGCCGTCCGGGAAATGGTATGGGCGGGAAAGTTGCCGGTTGTCCGCGATGGAAGGCGAATCCTACTGGACGTTCACGATATGGACCGATGGATTGAAATGCAGAAAACCACTTACCCGTGAAGAATTCCCTTGACAAATATAAGCCAATGGCTTATGGATGAATCATGAAAGCGGATCAATTGCAGAAATGGCGCGAGGTTCATGGATACGCCCAAGCACGGTTAGCAGCGGCTTTGGAAGTCCATGTCATGACCATAAGCAAGTGGGAGCGGGGAGTCAGGGAGATTCCGCCGTTCCTGCATCTTGCCCTTCGGTGTCTGGAATTGGAAGGAGGTGAAGGCGTAACCGGCAAGGAGGGAACGAAAAAGAAAACGAAAACGAGAAAGGAGGTCAAGAGCAATGGGAAGCCTTTACAAGCGCGGCGAGGTCTGGTGGATCAAGTATTACCGGAACGGGAAGCCCTATCGGGAGTCCGCAAAGACCGTAAGCGAAACAAAGGCAAAGAAGTTGTTAAGAAAGCGTGAAGGAGAGATTGTGGACGGCAAGCTCCCCGGCATTGTTTTTGAGAAGGTCCGCTTTAACGAATTGGCGGAGGACTTCATAACGGATTACAAGATCAACGGCAGGAAGTCTTTAGTCCGTGCTGAACGTAGCGTTAAGCACCTAAAGACTGCATTTGAAGGGATGCGAGTTCCTGAAATCACAACACCCCGCATACGGAAATACATTGACGGGAGACTTGAAGCGGGAGCGGAAAACGCAACCGTGAATCGTGAGCTTGCAGCTTTGAAGCGGATTCTGAACCTTGGGGCAAAACAAACCCCGCCCAAGGTGGACCGCCTCCCCTTCATTCCCATGTTGAAGGAAAACAACGTCCGCAAAGGATTCTTTGAGCATGGCGACTTTCTGACCTTGCGGGATGCCCTGCCGGATTACCTGAAAGGGCTTGTGACCTTTGCGTACAAGACAGGATGGAGGGTTTCAGAGATTGAAAACCTTCAATGGTCAAACGTGGACCTTGCACAAGGGATCGTGAGACTTGAGACGGGAGAAACTAAAAACGACGAAGCGCGGACGGTATGCCTTGACGATGAATTGAAAGCCGTGTTCCAGAAGCAGTGGGAATCCCGAAAGGGTTTACAGAAGGTTTTGCCTTGTGTGTTCCCCAATGAGTCTGGAACAGACAGAGTCAAGGACTTCCGGGGAGCCTGGGCGAAAGCCTGCGATGAAGCGAAGATCGGCAAGCGTCTATTTCACGACTTCAGAAGGACGGCGGTTCGCAACATGGTGCGGGGTGGAATCCCGGAGCGTGTCGCCATGATGATTTCCGGGCACAAGACCCGGAGCGTGTTCGAGCGTTACAACGTGGTTTCGGATACCGACTTACAGCTTGCGGCCCACAAGCTGGAAACCTACCTTCAGGCACAGACGGGCACAATTTCGGGCACAGTCACCAAAATCGAAAACAAAAAGGGTCAAGCCGTCAATGCTTAACCCTTTGTTTTTATTGGTGCCCGGGGCGGGAATCGAACCCGCACAGCCGCGAGGACCGAGGGATTTTAAGTCCCTTGCGTCTACCAGTTCCGCCACCCGGGCATGGTGGGGATTCTTAACGGTTTTCCCGATGGGTGTCAAGGCGATTGTCCCGAAAATGCCCGATTCTAAAGGAGTTCCAGGAGGACTTTCAGGCTGTCCTTCCGTTTCGCCTGCTCGAAGGCTTCGACTCCCCGCTCCAGCGGATAACGTCCGGTGATCAGCCGTTCCAGCGGCATGTCCGGGTGTGCACGGAGGATCTCCAGCCCGTCGGCGAAGCGGCCGCAGCGGGACCCGACGACGGAGATCTCCTTCACGACGACGGGGGCAAGATCGATGCGGAAGGAAGCGGCAAGAGTGGTTTTCAGGACGACGGTTCCGCGGGGCCGGCAGAGAGCAAGCGCCTCCGCCAGGCCGTGGGCGCTTCCGGTGGCCTCGACAACCAGGTCCGCGCTTCGCTCCGCCTCGCCCGCCTTTTCGCATGTTTTCAAATGGTGCCAGCGGGCGGCTTCCAGCTTGGCCGGATGATGTCCCACGAGGGTCACATCCTCCAGGACCGTAGAGAGGATCCAGGCGCACAGGATACCGATCCTCCCGTTTCCCAGGACGACGGCCCGCTCGTCCCTCCGGAGCGGAACCTGCTCCAGGATTTCGCAGGCCGCAGAGAGCGGTTCGACGAAGACGGCCCGCTCGTCGCCGATTTCTTCTGGCACGGGGTGGAGATTGACAAGAGGGAGGCTGCAGAATTCGGCCATGCAGCCGGGATGGCCGATGATGCCCAGAACCCGTCTCTCAAGGCAGTGTCTTTCCATTCCGGCCTTGCAGCAGGCGCAACGGCCGCAGCCGATATTGATCTCCCCGACGACCCGTCTACCGATCAGGGACGGATCGTCCCCGTCCTCGACGACGCCCACGAATTCATGCCCTGGGATGCCCCGATAGTCGTGGTAGCCAGCGAGGATCTGCAGATCCGTTCCGCAGATGCCCGCCGTGTGAACACGGATCCGCGCCCATCCTTTTGCCCGCGGAGGTTCGGGAGCGTCCGTCCGGAAACGGAGGGCGCCGTCGAAGAAAAGGGCCTTCATGCAGCTTCACCTGTAATATGCTGGTCGATTTGCATGTTTTGGCAAGTAGATCATCGCCGGTGACCTGTCAACAGGGATCCGATTCCACGTCGCGAACCGATCCCGGTCGTTCCTGTCCGGACCCCCGGAAAAACAGGGAATTCCAGTGTTTTCATTCTTGAAGGGACTCCGGCCGATGTGCTACAAGCAGGACGCCTCACATTCCATCTCCGGAGGAACTTCATGAAAAAAGCAGACGTCGTCCTTTCGGGGGCGCGAGTCCTGCTCCTGGACGAGAAGGACACCATCCTCGAACGGGGCGCCGTCGCCGTCGTCGGCGACTCCATCGCTGCCGTGGGAACCGTCGAGCAGATCGACCGGGAGTTCTCGGCACGGAAGCAGATCAACGCCACCAACTGCCTCCTCCTCCCGGGCCTCGTAAACGCCCACACCCACGCGGCCATGACCTGTTTCCGGGGGATCGCCGATGACCTGGACCTGATGGACTGGCTCAGCAACTACATCTTCCCCGCCGAGGCGCGCAACGTCGATCCCGAACTGGCCTACTGGGGAAGCCTCCTGGCCTGCGCGGAGATGATCCTGTCGGGAACCACCACCTTCTGCGACATGTACATCTTCGAGGACGAGACGGCCCGGGCAGCCCATGAGGCAGGCATGCGGTGCCTCCTGGGGGAGGTCCTCTTCGACTTTCCCTCTCCCAACGTCAAGACGCCCAGCGAAGGCCTCCGCTACACGGAGATGCTCATTCAAAAATGGGCCGACGACCCCCTGGTGAACATTGTCGTGGAGCCGCATGCACTCTACACCTGCTCCCCCACCCTGCTGAAGGACGCCAAGGCCCTGGCGGACGCGTACGGCGTTCCGGTGGCTACCCACTACCTGGAGAACACGACGGAGCCGGACATCATCCGGGAGAAGCTGGGCCGGCGGGCCTCCGAATTCCTGAAGGAGATCGGATATCTGGACGATCGCTTCTTCGTTTTCCACGGCGTTTACATGGACGACGAGGACATCCGTATCTTCGCGGATCACGGCTGCAAGGTGGTTCACAACCCGGAGAGCAACATGAAACTGGCCTCCGGCGTGGCCCCCGTCTCCCGGATGATCGAAGCGGGGATCACCGTCGGCCTGGGGACCGACGGCTGCGCCAGCAACAACAACCTCGACATGTTTCAGGAGATGGACACAGCGGCCAAGTTGGAGAAGTCGGTCCGACTGGACCCAACGGTCATGTCGGCCCGGACGGTCCTCCGGATGGCCACCTGCGACGGGGCGAAGGTCCTGGGCCTGGATCATCTGGTAGGGTCCATCCGTCCCGGCATGAAGGCGGATCTTGTCCTGGTGAACCTCAACAGGCCGCATCTTACGCCGATGTACAGCGAGTATTCCCACCTGGTCTATGCCGTGAGCGGTTCCGACGTCGATACGGTCCTCATCAACGGGAAGTTGGTCTTGGAAGACCGGAAGCTTCTCACGATCGACGTGAACGAAGCCATGGAGCGCGTCCGGCGCATTGCCGAGCGGGTCAAGCGGAGCATGGCAAAATGATGGACAGCGACCCTTTGGATCTGCTTGTCACCGGTGGGACTCTCCTGACGATGAACGGAAAGAGGGAGGTCCTGGAGGATCCGGCGATCGGGATCCGGGGGGACCGGATCGCCTTCGTCCGGCCGGGAACGAAAGATCTTCCGGAGGCCCGGGAGCGGCTCGATGCCACGGGCTGTGCCGTCCTCCCCGGCCTGGTGAACACGCACACCCACGCCGCCATGGTCTGCTTCCGCGGTCTCGCCGACGACCTCCCACTGATGGAGTGGCTGGAGCGGCACATCTGGCCCGCCGAGGCGAAGTACGTGAATCGGGAGATGGTCTATGCCGGGACCACGCTGGCCATCGCGGAGATGCTCCTCTCCGGCACCACGACCTTCTGCGACAGCTACTTCTACAGCAGTTCCGTCGCCCGGGCGGCCGTGGATGCGGGCATGCGGGCCGTCGTCGCCCAGGGATTCATCGATTTTCCCACCCCCGACAGCCCGGATCCCTCCCGGCAGATCGAGATCGCCGAGAAGTTCGTCGGGACCTGGCGGGACCGCTCGCCCCTGGTCACCCCTTCCCTCTTCTGCCACACGCCCTACACGTGCTCCACCGGGACACTGACGACCATCAAGGAAACAGCCCGGCGAATCGGCGTGCCCTTCCAGACGCACCTGTCGGAGACCCGGGAAGAGGTGGACATCATCCGCAAACGCTACGGGAAATCACCCGTCGGCTACCTGGATTCCATCGGCGTCCTCGACGAAAAAACCATCGCCGTCCACTGCAACTGGATAGAGGATGACGAACTGGACCGGTTGGCGGCCCGGGGCGTAAACGTTTCCCACAACCCGGAAAGCAACCTGAAGCTGGCCTCCGGGATGGCCCCTGTCCCGAAGATGCTCCGCCGGGGAATCGCCGTCGGCCTGGGGACCGACGGCTGCGCCAGCAACAACGACCTGGACCTGTTCGGGGAGATCGCGACGGCGGCGAAAATCCACAAGCTCATGGAAATGGACCCGACTGCCATGGACGCCACGACCGTTCTCCGCATGGCCACGATCGAGGGAGCGAAGGTCCTCGGGCTGGAAGAGGAGATCGGGTCCGTTGAACCGGGAAAGCAGGCCGACCTGATTCTCCTGGACCTGGACAAGCCCCATTTCACGCCCCTGTATAATCTGTGTTCCCATCTGGTCTATGCCGCCCGGGGCTCCGACGTCACAACCTCCGTGATCGCCGGGAAGGTCGTCATGAAGGACCGGCGCCTCCTGACGATCGACCTGAGCGCCGCCATGGAAGAGGTGAGGCGGATCGGACAAAAGATCCAGTCCGACCGCACGGGGAACTCATGAACGGGAAACATGGAGAAACGAAGCTGTTCCGGGCTGCCCGGTTCGCATTGCCCTTTTTCCTGGGTCTGCTTGTTCTTGCCGGGCCGTCCTCGCTCTTCGCAGTCCCAATCGAAGTGACCCTCTACCCGGATTCCGCACGCATCACCGAGACGGTCCGGGTTAAACTTCCATCGTCGGCCGGCAGCCTGGCGTCGGCGAATTTTACCCTTCCCGGATCGGCAGACCCTGCCACGCTGACCATCGGCTGCCTGCCGGCGGGGTCCTGCCGCGTCGAGGACTATCAGGTGAAGCGGATCGAGACACCGCTGGGCGCGAAGGAAGTGGAACTCGAAAAGAAAGCGGCAAAAGTGAGAGACGAGGCCGCCCGGACACGGGCTGCGATTCTCGCCACGGAGGCCCAGATCCAGTTCTGGCAACTCCAGACCAAGGCCAAGACGAAGACCCTCGCCGATGCCCGGAACATGGCCGCCGCCATCGGTCAAAACATCCGCAAGGCCGGCCAGGAAAAAAGCGCCCTTGAAGACAGCCTCCGCAGGGCGGAGCAGCGACTCCGCGACGTCGAGGCAGAACGGACGGCCCTGCCGGAGCACCGCAAAGCGACGTGGCAGGTCACGGCGTCCCTCTCCGGGACGGCAGCCCGGGAACAGACGCTGACTTTCAGTTATCGGACGGGCGGCTGCGGTTGGACTCCTTCCTATCGAATCGAGGCGAGGCCCGGTGAGGGCAAGATCCGGATGTCTTTCGACGCCGAGCTGAGACAGGCATCCGGCCAGGATTGGAAAGACGTCCGGGTCATGCTGGCGTTTCCGGAACCGTCGAACATCCCGGCAACGGCTACAGCGGATGCCGGGACTTCATCACAGAAGACTGCCCTCCCTGCCCCGAAAAAAGGGAAAAAAGCACGCAAGGGCGCGGCGGAAAAGAAAGCCGGCGAACCGGTCCCGGAAAAAGAATCTCCGCCCACCCCTGCGGCCCAGGCAAGCACTCCATGCGCCACCGGAGCCTGCGGCCCCTGGAGCCTGGGGAAAACCGACGTTCCCGCGGGTACAACCGTGACGAGAAACGTGATCCTGGAAACGGGTGACGGATCGTTTCTTTACGGGATGGAATCCCTTGCGGGAGAACCGGTTCTGCAGTCGGAGGAACGTCAGGCCTGGGCAGTTCGGATGCCGGCGGGTCCCGCCCTGTTCATGATCGACGGTGCCGTCACGGGGCGCGGGCGATTTCCCGAACGGGAGGGTCGTTCTTTTACGTTCGGTCATGATCCCCGGGTCACCTTGCGCGCAGTCAGCGGGGGTGGGCAATTCGAGGTGAACAACGGGCGTCCCGAGCCGATCCGGCTCCTTTGGCGGGACGGACGTCCGGAAACGGAAATCCTGTCGATCCCTCCGGGCGCTTCGGCTGCGCTGCCGCCGCCCTCCCCTGCTCATGCAGGATCGGAGTGGAAAAACCAGTCCGCGCCGGCCCCGGCACCGGAGGTGCAAAAATGAACGCGACCTGTCCCTTCTGCAGCAAAGGGATCGAATTGGGCGACCGGATCGGCCGGCGGGAGACCTGCCCACGTTGCAGCCGGGACCTCCACGTCTGCATCTGCTGCCGCTTTTATGCTCCCGGGGTCTACAACGACTGCCGTGAGCCGCAGGCCGAGCGGGTCGTGGACAAGGACCGCAGCAACTTCTGCGATTTCTTTACCTTCCGGGATGGATCGTCGCCGGCGGCACCGGCGAAGGGAAAATCCTCCTCCAGGGATCGGCTGGAATCCCTTTTTAAAAAATAGCTGACTCCCGGCCCGTAACAAATTAAAAAAACGCATGGTGATGATGAAGAAAAAAACCGTTCTGGCGGCCATGAGCGGCGGCGTCGATTCCTCGGTTGCAGCGCTGCTGCTTTGCGAGGCCGGTTACAGTGTCACGGGTGTGACCATGCACCTGGGAATCCGGTCCGATGACGGGCACGGCCGCTGCTGGATCCGCGACGCCGTCCGCGACGCACGGCGGGTCTGCGACCGGCTGCGGATTCCCCACCGGGTTGTCGATCTCGCCGGGGAGATGCACGCGGAGGTCATCGGCCGGTTCGTTCGGGAGTATCGTCGGGGTCGGACACCCAACCCCTGCATCGACTGCAACCGGCATCTCAAGTTCGGCCGCCTGTTCGAGACGGCCCGGTCGACGGGCTTCGAATTCATGGCCACGGGCCACTACGCGAAAATTGAGAAGGAAGGAGACAGGTATCGTCTTCTGAGACCGAAGGATCGGACGAAAGACCAGACCTACTTTCTCTATCCGATCCGGAGGGAGGACCTGCCGTCGATCCTGTTTCCACTCGCGGACCGGACGAAAGAAGAGGTTCGGGCACTGGCCAGGGACGCAGGCCTTCCCGTTGCGGAGAGAGCGGAGAGTCAGGACATCTGCTTCGTGCCCCGGAAGGGCTATCGACAGTTTATCCGCGACCTGGCAGGCACCCAGCAACCGGGCCTGATCGTGGACATGCACGGCCGGGAACGGGGCCGGCACGACGGCATCGTCTCCTTCACGATCGGCCAGAGGAGCGGCCTGGGCATCAGCGCCCCGGAACCGTTCTATGTCGTCTCCGTGGACCCGGATACAAACCGGGTCGTTGTGGGGGGAAAGAGCGATCTGCTGTCCCCGGGCCTCCGGGCGTCGAATGTCAATCTCCTGGTCGATTCCTGGCCGGAAACGGCGGAAGCGAAAATCCGCTACCGCAAGAAGGCCTCGGCCTGCCGGATCTTTCCGGAGGGAGGAGGACTACGGATCGAGTTCGAAGAGCCACAGGAATCCATCACGCCGGGTCAGGCAGTGGTGATCTACCGGGGCGACGAAGTCCTCGGAGGCGGGGTGATCGATCAGGTATTACAGTAATATCAAGGAGCAGAAAGTGATTGATTACAGCCTTTACCTGGTAACGGACCGGCGCTGGCTGGCGCGCCGGGACCTGGTTGACTGCGTCGAAGAGGCCGTCCTCGGAGGCGTGACGGTCGTTCAGCTGCGGGAGAAGGACGTGGACTCCCGCTCCTTCTTTCAGCTTGCCTTGCGCATGAAGGCGCTCACCGACCGCTATGGAATTCCCCTGATGATCAACGACCGTCTCGACATCGCCCAGGCAGTGGACGCCGCCGGCGTCCATCTCGGTCTGGACGACCTTCCCGTGCCGACGGTGCGGAAAATCCTGGGACCGGGGAAAATCGTCGGAGCCTCGGCGGCCACCGTCGAGGAGGCCCTGCGTTTCGAGAAGGAAGGGGCCGACTACCTTGGGGTTGGCGCCGTGTTCGAGACGGCTACGAAGCTGGGCAACGAGTCGGTGACCTTCGACGACCTCCGGAGCATCAAGCGGGCTGTGAACATTCCCGTCGTCGCCATCGGAGGCATCAAGGCGGAAAACGCGGGAGCGGTCATGGGAACCGGCGTGGACGGAGTGGCCGTCGTCTCCTCGATCCTCGCCATGCCCGATATCAGGGAGGCGGCGATCCGCCTGGCCGCCGCGGTCCGAGGAGCCGGGAAATGAGCGGCACGCCCCATCGCTGGCGGGTCCTGTGGGCCGCCTTCATCACTTATCTCCTGGACAGCTACGACCTGATCGTCCTGGCGATCGCCATGCCCGTCCTGCTCAAGGTCCTGGACATGTCGCTCCCCGAGGGCGGGCTCCTGGGTTCGGCCACCATGCTGGGCGCCATGGCCGGCGGCGTCCTCTTCGGCCTGATCGCCGAGAACCGCGGCCGGCGCTTCGCCCTGATCCTGGCCCTACTCTGGCTGGGCCTTGGGATGGGGGCCGTCTATGTCGTTTCCACCTGGGAGCAGTGGATGGTCCTCCGTCTCGTCACCGGGATCGCCATCGGCGGGATCTGGGGACCCTGCGCCGCTCTCATCGCCGCGCACTGGTCGCCGGAATACCGGGGCCGCGCCGCGTCGTTCGTCTACAGCAGCTTCGCCATCGGTGCCGTCCTGGCCTCCCTGGTCGGGCGGATGGTCCTGCACACGGACTGGCATGTCCTGTTTCTCATGGGTACCGTATCCATCCCCATTGCGCTCCTCGTTTACCGCCTTGTGCCGCCCGATCCGGCTCAACCGGCATCGCCGGATGGCGAGCGTCAGCCCGGCGTGGGTGTCGGTGCCATCTTCCGGGATGGAATGGCCCGGACCACCTTCCTGGCGACGCTGATCAGCGTGGTCAACCTGGCCGGATACTGGGGGGCGGCATACTGGATCCCGACCTTTCTGACAAGGGAACGGGGGCTCAGCCTTACGACCATGGCGTGGTTCTCCTTTGTCATGTACCTGGGGATGTTTCTCGGATTCCAGTTTTTCGGGGCGCTGTCCGACCGGATCGGGCGGCGGAAGGCCATGATCGCCGCGTTCCTTACAGTCGCTTTTGCCGTCGCCCTTTACATCGTGGTCCGCAATCCCGTTTTCCTCTTCTGGTGGGGAATCGTCGTGGGCTTCGGTCTCTGCGGGGTCGGAGGCGTGCTGGGGGCATACTTCGCGGAGCTTTTCCCCGAAAGAATCCGAGCCTATGCCGGCGGCTTCTGCTGGAACATGGGGCGCATCGGTGCCGTCCTGGCTCCCTTCACCATCGGCGCCATCGGGAAGAATTACGGGCTCCAGACGGGCCTGGCGGTCACCTGCATCGTTTACATCCTCGGAGCGGCGCTGCTCCTGTTTCTCCCCGAAACGCTGCGCTCCGGTGGAGTGAATGAAACATGAGCGACATCGACGTACAAGACTTCCTGGGCAGAAGGACGCTGATCGTCGGCGACATCAACACCGGCAAGACATACCGGAGCGGGGAGATCCTATCCGCTTTATGCCTCTCGGGCCTCGGTCCGCGCATCGTCATCCTGGACCTGGCGCCTGTGATCCCGGAGAAACTCGCCCTGGAGAAGGGGCTGCGGGGCGCCGGCGGCAGGCTGTCCCCTCCCCCGGGCCGGCATGTCCTCGTCTTCGAGGCATCTCCCGAACCGCCCCGTCTCAGTTCGCGAACGGAGGCGGAAGCCCTGGAAAAGGCCCGTCGGAACCGCCTGGCCATCGATGCACTCTTCCCGCGTGCTTCCAAGACCTCGCGGGACATTCTCTTTGTCAACGACATCAGCCTCTACCTGCAGGCGGGAAACGTGGAGGACCTGACCACGTTCCTGAACGGCTTTGGGACAGTCATCGCCAATGGCTACCGGGGCGAGCGACTCGGCGGCGGCTCCCTCACGGAGAGGGAGAAGGAACAGATGGAGAAACTGATGGCCTGCTTTGAAGCCCAAGGCCGGGTCATCCTGCTTGAGCAGATATGAATGGGGAGGAGTCGATTTTCCTTTTCTCAACCCGGATCGGCCTCTTTCTGGAGAGAAATACAGGCCAGGAAATTGAATGAACGATCCTAAGGGAGGAAATCCGCCATGAAAAAATCTATGGGTCCCAAAACAATTATCTACCCCACTCCGGCGCTCGTTATCTGTACGTATGACAAAAACGGGAAACCAAATGCGATGACCGCCGCCTGGGCGGGCATCTGTTGCTCCTCGCCGCCCTGCATCGCCGTATCGTTGCGAAAAGCGACGTACACCCACGGAAGCATTAGTGATCGGCGGGCCTTCACGGTGAACGTTCCCTCGGAAAAATACGTCCGGGAAGTGGATTATTTCGGAATGGCATCCGGCAGGAAGGTTGACAAGTTCGCCGCCACAGGCCTCAGCCCGGAGAAGAGCACCGTCGTCGACGCCCCTTTCATCCGGGAGTTTCCCTTCGTCCTGGAATGCCGGCTCGTCCACGTCCTGGAGTTGGGCCTTCACACCCAGTTCGTCGGGGAGATCCTGGATCTCAAGGCGGAGGAATCCGTTCTTTCCGAAGGCGGCTCCCTGGACATTGAGAGAATCAGGCCCATTCTCTATGCTCCGGATGACGGATATTATTTCGGTCTGGGGGATAAACTGGGCAGGGCCTTCTCGATGGGTCGAAACGTCGGATGAGTTTGAACCCGTATTCCGGAGGAAATCATCATATCCTCTACCGCCACGCCCTCAACCTCGCCCTGATCACGGTCCTCTACAACATTGCCGAGGGAGTGGTATCGGTTTGGTTCGGACTTGAGGATGGCACCCTTTCGCTGTTCGGATTCGGCCTCGATTCCTTCGTGGAGGTCATCTCCGGGATCGGCGTCTGGCACATGGTCCGCCGCCAGCAAGTCGAGCCCGACGAAGATCCGGATCGCTTCGAACGAACCGCCCTCCGGGTGACGGGCACGGCATTCTACATCCTCGCCGCGGGGCTGGCCGTCACGGCCGCCTGGAGTCTCTACACACTGCACCGTCCGGCAACGACCTTCTGGGGCGTCGTGATCTCCCTGGTATCCCTGTCGTTCATGTGGTGGTTGATTCGTGCGAAAAAACGGGTGGGGCGGGAGCTCGGTTCGCCGGCCATCCTGGCGGATGCCGAATGCTCCCGGGCCTGCATGTTCCTGTCGGCGGTGCTCCTGGCGGCCAGCGCCGGCTACGAACTGACGGGCATCGGCGGCCTGGACGCCCTGGGTGCCCTTGGAATCGCCTGGTTTTCATGGCGGGAGGGACGGGAGGCCTTTGCCGAAGCGAAAGGCCTCTCCTGTTCCTGCTGCACTGACGAGTGAGCCTGATTCACCAGGTTTTTCCATCTGGGGAAGCACATTCTTGAACCCCCGGAAACCATCCAGTCTGGATCAGGCCGATTCGCCTCCGCCCCCGGATCCGGAGCGGCGTCTTCGCGAGCGATCCTTGTCCCGTTCTCTCGGCGGCCTCCGGCGCTTCGGGCGATCGCTGTCCCGCCGCGGGGATGCTTCTCTTCTCACCTCCGGAGCCTGCTCGACGGGCTCTGCGTCCGAAGGCGACGGGATCGGCGCCTGCAGTGTCCGCTGGTAATAATCGTCCAGCAGCATGGCGATCACGGGGATTTCCCCCTCCGCCTCCGCCAGGCTCCGTCCCAGGGAAATAAACCGCTGCATCCGCTCGACCTGCACCCGGTCCCGCCCCCGGAGATCCGCTTCCAGCGCCGCGGTGATCCGCTGCGACACGACCGCCTCGACGTCTTCCTCCGAAGGCAGTACCCGCTCTTCCATGTTGATCTGGTATGTCTTGGCGATGGATTTGAGCTTGAACTGCTCCATGCCGGCGACAATCGAGATGGCCGTGCCGGTCGCCCCGACCCGTCCCGTTCGTCCCGCGCGGTGAATGTAAAGCTCCGTGTCCTCCGGCGGCTCGTACTGGATCACGTGCGAGAGGTCCTGGATGTCGATTCCCCGGGCGGCGACGTCGGTCGCCACGAGAAACCGGAGGACCCTCTTCTTGACCCGGTTCATCACCTTCTCCCGCGCGGCCTGGGAGAGGTCGGAGCTGAGCTCGTCGGCATCATACCCGAACCGCTGCAGGACGATCGTCACGAAATGCACCGTTGCCTTGGTGTTGCAGAAAATGATTGCCGAGGTGGGGTTTTCCATTTCGATGATCCTGACCAGGGACCGCTCCCGCTGCATTCCCGGGACAAGGTAGTACACGTGGTCCGTCCCGGTTACATGGACCCGGTCCTGGCTGAGGCTCAGGAATTCCGGATCCTGGAGGAACTGGCTGGCGAGGCGCAGCACGTCGGGGGAAAAGGTGGCTGAAAACATGTAACCGCTGATCGGCTTTTTGGGCATGAACTGCTGGATCCGCTTCATGTCCGGATAAAAGCCCATGGAGAGCATGCGGTCGGCCTCGTCGAATACGAGGATCTGCAACTCCCGGAGGGAAAGGGTCCCCTGAATGAGGTGATCCAGGATGCGGCCCGGCGTACCGATGACAAACTGGGCGCCCGCCTTGAAGGCCTCAAGCTGGGGTCCGTAGGAGACTCCGCCGTATACGACGGCGGTGCGGATCGCCATCTCGGCCCCGAGCGTTTCCGCTTCCCGGGATACCTGGCCGGCCAGTTCCCGGGTGGGAACCAGAACCAGGGCCTGACAGGCGCGCTTTCCGGGATCGATCCGCGCGAGGATCGGCAGGACGAAAGCTGCGGTCTTGCCGCTTCCGGTCTGCGACTGAACCATCAGGTTCCGCTTCGCCAGCACATACGGGATCGCCCGGGACTGAACCGGCAGGAGTCGCGCCCATCCAGCCCGGGTGCAGGCTGTCTGCAGCTGCTCCGGGAGTTCCTCCAGCTTCACTTCCGGCAGGGAGTCCGCCGGCTCGATAATCCGTTCATCTTCATTCATAGTTATTCCGCGGCCTTCCACGCCCGGAACCTCCGGAACGCCGACCGTTGAATCGTTCTCTCTTCCTTCTTCCTGCATGTTTTCTTCTCTCCTCGATTTGTTTGTTTCTTTCCATCTTCGCTGCGAGCGAAGCCTATGCCGAAAGCCGGGTTCCCGGCTTGTTGCGCTCCCTCTTTTCCCCGGCCTTCAGGGGCGGTTCATCCTGTCGAGAACGTGAAAGAGAGCGTGGGTTCCTTCATTTTCAAGTCCCTCCGCCACGGCGGCCAGATAGAACTGGTTCACCAGGGCAAGCCCCGGGAGAGACAGTCTCATTTTCTTTGCCTCGGCCAGGGCGATTCCCATGTCCTTCACGAAATGGCGGATTGCAAAACCCGGGGCCGTGTCTCCCTTCACGATTCGCGGCCCCAGCTGGTTGAAGGCCCACGACGCGGCGGCCCCCTTTCCCACGACGCCGATCGTTTGTTCCAGATCGAGACCCGCACGCCGGGCGTAGAGCAGGGCCTCCACGACGCCGATCATCGTCGAGGCAACCAGGATCTGGTTGCTCATCTTCGTGTGCTGGCCCATGCCGGGGCCGCCCATGAGGACGATGTTCCCGCCCATCCGCTCGAATACCGGAAGGACGCGCCGGAAGGCCTCTTCATCGCCACCGGCCATGATCGCCAGCGTTCCCTCCCTCGCCCCGACGTCTCCGCCGGAAACCGGTGCATCCAGGGAAGAAACGGATCGTGCCCTTGCCTCGTTGTAAATCCGAACAGCCAGGGATGGCTCGGACGTGGTCATGTCGACGATAACGGATCCCTTCCGGATCCGGGCAAGCACGCCATCTTCCCCCAGGATGACCCGTTCGACGTCGGCCGGCTCGCCGACCATGGTGAAGACGATATCGCTCCGGGCGGCGACCTCCCCGGGACTGTCGCACCATATCGCGCCTTCCCGGCACAGATCTTCAGCCCTTTCCCGGCTTCGGTTGAAGACGGAAACGGGATAGCCGCCTTTCAGGACGTGCATGGCCATGGAACGGCCCATGACGCCGGTTCCGATCCAGCCTATTTTTTCCACGGGAATCCTCCGAACATGCCGGTTCGAACGGCCCCACCGGCACGGGAACCTTGGAACTATCGGGTAAAATGCCCAATATGTCAAGAAGTTTAGCCTGTCTAGCCCCCGGCTGTCCATCTTTCCCGTGGAACGGCGGCGATTTCGATGCTGCGGGCAGACAACTAAGCACCCTTCCTCTTTTATCTCTCCAATATGCCTTCATTCCCATTTGCTTGTTTCACCAATCATCAAAAATAATCAAAACTCGAACAGCCTCCAGAGTTCTTATTTGTGAATATTTATGATTTTTAGTAATAAATGGTACGTCTTCGTCTTGATTCCCTGTCCCAAATCCGCTATGGACGAAACTTCGAGGATACGCAGCCATGCCGAACGAATTCATGAATACGAAGGAAGTGGCCGACTACCTGGATATCCATGAAAAACAAGTTTACGCCCTCATCAAGGCCCGCCGGATCCCGGCAACCCGGGTGACGGGGAAATGGCTTTTCCCGAAGGCGCTGGTCGATGACTGGATCCGGACTCGGGCAGGCGATGGACTCCAGGAGGCCCGCCGGAAGAGCACCCGGATCGAGGGCGCCCTGCTTGCGGCGGGAAGCAACGATCCCGTTCTCGACATGCTTCTGGCGACGCTCAAGGCGTCTCATCCCGAATTCTACATCTTCACGGCCAGCACCGGGAGTGCCGACGGTTTGAAGGCCCTCGGAAAAGGTTATACCGACCTCGCCTGGACGCATATCATCGACCCGGCAAGCGGCGAATACAACACCCCTGCGGCTATTGCACAATACCTGCAGGGAGCAGGCTGGGTGGTGGTTCACCTCTTCAACCGGGAGATCGGCCTGATAACGGCAAAAGGCAACCCTCTCGAGATACGCGGATTCGACGATCTCATCCGGATGCGGGCGCGGATCGTGAATCGCCAGCCTGGTGCCGGCACCCGCATCCTGCTGGACTATCACCTGAAGAAGGCAGGGGCTGAACCGGAGATCCTTCCGGGGTATGACCGGGTGGTTTTCACCCACATGGACGTCGGCCTGACCGTACTTACGGGAGACGCCGACGCAGGAATCGCCTCATCCGCCGTAGCCAGGCTCCTGGGCCTGGAAATGGTTCCCCTGGCCACGGAGAGTTTCGACATGGTCCTCCGGCAGGCCACCTTTTTCAGCATGGGCGTTCAGGCCTTTCTCGAAGGCCTGCAGAGTCTGTCCTTCCAGCGGAGCGTGGAACGGCTGGGAGGGTATGATTTTCACCGTGCAGGCCGCGTTCTGCACACCATCCATTCGGAAAGGAGCTGAATCATGAAAAAATCCGTTTTCTCATTCGTCCTCTTCCTTGTGCTTCTCTTCACCGGGCCGTGTCAGGCGGGAGAGGGCTTCCTTCTTCTGTCCAGCACGATCGGTCCCATCGATTCCGGGATTGTGTCTCTCCTGGAAGACCGCTTCGAGCAGGATACGGGCATCCGGGTCCGTCACGTGGGGGCCGGGACGGGTGCGGCCCTGAAAATCGCCACGAATGGGAACGTGGATCTTGTCATGGTCCATGCCAAGTCCCTCGAGGAGAAATTCATCAAAGACGGATACGGTACAAAGCGGATTCCGTTCATGTACAACGACTTCGTCATCGTCGGGCCGGCCGCGGATCCAGCGGGGATCAAGGGGATGAAAAAGGCCGCCGACGCCCTGAAGGCACTCTCCGCGAAGAATGCTCTCTTCATCAGCCGGGGCGACAAGTCCGGGACTCATGTGGCGGAGATGGTCATTTGGGATCAGGCGGGAATGAAGCCCGCCGGCGCCTGGTATAAAATCTACGAGAAGGGCTCCGAGGGGAACGTCGCCACGCTGCGCTATGCCGATCAGCAGAAGGCTTACACCTTCATCGACCGGGCGACCTACCTGTCCCTGCAGAAGGACATCAAGCTGGCCGTGCTGGTCGAGGGCGACGAGGCGCTTCTGAACTTCATTTCCCTGATACCGGTCAATCCTCAGAAGTTCCCGCAGGTCAACGCCAAAGATGCGGCAACCTTTATCGCCTGGCTGACCTCGCCGGGAAAAGGCCAGCTGATCGTGCGTGACTTCGGCAAGGACAAATACGGCAGCCCGCTGTTCTTCCCCAATTCCGATGAGTGGAAGATGAAAAAATAATCAAATACTCCAAGGAGGTTCATACAATGATGAAACGATCGTATCTGCGGACGGCTTTGCTGGCCGTCGTCCTCGCGCTGGTTCTGGCTGTCGGAATGGCAGGCAACGCCACGGCGGCGCCGGCAACGATGAAGAACCTGATCCTGGCAACGACGACCAGCACCCAGGACTCGGGCCTGCTGGACGTCCTGATCCCCATCTTCGAGAAGAAGACAGGCTACTTCGTGAAGACCATCGCCGTCGGTTCCGGTCAGGCCATGGCGATGGGCAAGAAGGGCGAGGCGGACGTGCTTCTCGTCCATTCGCCTGCCGCGGAGAAGGCTTTCATGGCGGAGGGTAACGGCACGAAACGCACCCTGGTCATGCACAACGACTTCATCGTCGTCGGCCCCCCGGGTGACCCTGCGACAGTCAAGATGTCCAAGAGCGCGGCGGCCGCCTTCAAGCAGATCGCCCTCTCGAAGGCGCTCTTCATGTCCAGGGGTGACAATTCGGGAACCCATGCGAAGGAAAAAGGCATCTGGAAGGCCGCCGGCATCAATCCCGAAAAGGAAACGTGGTACCAGCAGACGGGTCTCGGCATGGGCCAGACCCTGAACGTCGCGGCGGAGAAAAAGGCTTACACCCTGGCGGACCGGGGCACCTACCTGGCCCTGAAGAAGAACCTGGGACTCGATATCCTCAACCAGGGAGACGCCATCCTGCTGAACGTTTATTCGGTGATTCCGGTCAATCCGGCCAAGTTCAAGAAGATCAACGCCGACGGCGCCAAGGCCTTCGCGGACTTCATGGTGGCCCCGGAGACCCAGAAGATCATCGGAACCTTCGGCGTGGAAAAATTCGGATCGCCCCTTTTCTTCCCGGATGCCGGGAAGAAAGAGGAGTCCCTGGGCAAGTAACCGGCTGGAATGCCGCCGCCCGTTTCCCGTGCTGCGGCAGACCCGATCCGGGCTGAATGAAGAACCTGCCCGCCGCGGCGATCGAAGGCGGATCGTCGCGGCGGGTTTCACCATCGCAGAATCCGCAGGTGAATTTTGGACCTGATCCTTGAAGGCATCCGGCAGGCCTTTTACCTTCTCTTTTCGTTTGACCGGGAGGTCCTGGGCATCACCTGGCTCTCCCTCCAGGTTTCCGGAGCGGCCACGGGAATCAGCCTGATTTTCGGTATGTCCGTGGGCACCACCGTCGCCTTGACGGAGTTTCCCGGCAAGCGGCTCGTCATCAGCCTCATCAACACCGGCATGGGGCTGCCGCCGGTGGTCGTGGGCCTGTTCGTGTCGATCTTCCTCTGGCGAAACGGGCCCTTCGGCTTCATGGAGATCCTCTACACACCGACGGCCATCGTCATCGCCCAGGCCATCATCGCCACGCCGATCGTCATGGGAATCACCCTCGCGGCCATCCAGCACCTCCCGAAAAACCTGCGCCTCCAGATCCTGGCCCTCGGGGCCACCCGCCTCCAGATGGTCTGGATGCTCATGAAGGAAGCGAAGCTGCCCCTCCTTGCGGCGGTCATGGCGGGTTTCGGAGGCGTCATCTCCGAGGTCGGTGCCTCCATCATGGTCGGCGGTAACATCAAGGGTTACACACGCGTCCTCACGACGGCCACCGTCATGGAGACGGGCAAGGGCAACTTCGACATCGCCATTGCGCTGGGGATCATCCTGCTGCTCCTGGCCTTCGTCATCAATTCCATCCTTACCGCCATCCAGCAGCAGCAGAGGCCGCGATGAACGATTCCGGAGCCGTCCTTCTGATTCGGGATCTGGAGGTGCGCAGGGGCGGTGTCGCCGTCCTGGACATTCCCGAATTCTGCATCCGGGAAGGCGAGGTCCTGTCCCTCATCGGTCCGAACGGGGCCGGAAAATCGACCCTTCTGCTCGTGCTGGCCTGCCTCCTGCCCCGCCGCAGGGGCGCCCTTTCCTTCCGCGGAGATGCCGTGGAGGCGGGAAACGGCCTTCTGGAATACCGGCGGAGAATCGCCATGGTCTTCCAGGAGCCATTGCTCTTCGACGGAACCGTCGAGTCCAACGTGGCCTCGGGCCTCAAGCTCCGGGGGGCAGACCGCGACGTCATCCGCCGGACCGTTACGGAATGCATGGAGCGCTTCGGCATCGGACATCTGACGGGGCGACATGCCCGGAAGCTCTCCGGCGGGGAGGCCCAGAGGACGAGCCTGGCCCGGGCCTTCGCCGTGGAACCGGAGATCATCTTTCTCGACGAGCCCTTTTCTTCCCTCGACCCGCCCACCCGGGAAGGTCTGATGGACGACCTGCAGCGGATCCTCCGGTAAACGAAAACCACCGCTGTGATGGCCACCCACGACCGCGTCGAGGCCCTTCGCCTCTCCGACCGGATGGCGATCATGAAACAAGGGGGAATCGTTCAGGTCGGCGCCCCCGAGGAGGTCATGAACCATCCCCTGGACGAGTTCGTCGCCTCCTTCGTGGGCGTGGAAACGGTTCTTGGCGGTGAAATCGCCGGGACAGGGGCGGGAACGGTGACCGTGCAGATATCCGGCGGCCGGATCGAGGCAGTCGGAATCGGACGGATCGGGGATCCGGTCCTGTGCTGTATCCGCCCGGAGCAGGTCACCCTGTCTACAAACTTCCCGACAGGCGGAGCAAGCGCCCGGAATGTTTTCCATGGAAGGATCGCGAATGTCGTTCCCATGGGCCTTTTCTACAAGGTTCTGCTGGACTGCGGATTTCCGATCACGGCATACGTGACGGCCTCGTCCGTGGAAGACCTGACGCTTGAAGAGGGGAGCGCCGTCGACGCCTCCTTCAAGGCCACGGCGGTCCACCTGATCCGGAAATAGAAACTTGACCTGCCCCTCAACGTTTCCAGTTTTATGTTAGGATAACGGCATAAGACTGGATTCGCGAGGAGGGCAGGATGAGTCGAAAGCGATTTATGGCGGAGCAGATCATCGAATATCTGCGGGAAGCGTGTGTGAAGATTTCCCAAGGTGCTCTGCCAGCTTGATCTTGTCAGACGTCTTCATGAAGTCGCCCCAACGGCCTTTCCGTCAACAAGCTGATCCAGGTATTCCGAAAGACCGTAGCCGACCTTCCCTCGACACTTCCACTCCGTCATGCCTTCGGAGATCCGCGTTGCCAATGTTTCTCCTTCCGGAGAAACACGCTGATTGCGCAAAGGCAGGAGGGAGAGGACATTTCCATCGATTTCGTAAGTATCGTTCGCCGTTCTGGCGGTAATGAGAAGCCGTTTGTGGTAACGATCTTCTCCCATCCACTCCGTCTGAATATCATTGTCTTTGATCAAATCGTAGCGGCCTTCGGTGAACACCATGCCGGAACGCACTTTCGTGCCGTCGCGCATTGCAATGAGGCTTATCATGAAGCCGAAATCGGCGCCGAAATTCGCCGTCATCCAGCGATAATACCATATAGATTGCCAGTAGCGAGGCCCCCATGAGTGGTCCCGCACGCCGAAACCGTCGATTTGCCAACTCCGGTCTCCTATACGGATGTCCCCTTTTCCCGCTACATGCTGTTCATAGTGTCTCCGGGCGAAGTTTACCATTTCCGCATGTTCACTTAGTTTCTTTTCTTCCATGGGCTCTCCGCCGAACATGGGAGATAGGCCAATATATTCCAACCGCACAGAGCAATCGAGATAAGGATTCTCAGCAAAGGCTTTCTTGGGGTTGTTCATCTCCAAGGGATTGCTAAGAAGGAGCACCTTTCCATCATAGGTGATGGAAAGTTTCTTGAAGGGTTCCAAAGCTTCGAATTTCATCCCGCCGGCGTCAAATGCTTCATTCCCCACTATCTTTGGACGGTTGAACATGAAGGCCACACTCCCGTCGGGGAGGTAGAGACATATTGTCGTCTCGGCATATCCCTCGTTCGGGCGATTTCCGATTCGGAAGAAACCACCCACTTTTTTTTCTGCATCAAAAACATTGAAGTACATGCTTTCGTTAAAATTCTTTGCTTCTTCAACAGGATGCATATACTCATCGCTGGGTTCCAACTTCCACATAATTTCTTGCTCCTTTATTAGTATTCTTCATCTTTTCCTTCTGCCGATCCCCCACATCAATCAAGGGACTCCTTCGCTCTTCACCTCTACCGAATCTCGGGGCTCATAGAACAGGGCAAAAAGAGAAGGGATAAACTCCAAGCTAAGCGGTTTTGCCGGTGTTCAATACACTCAACTATTTGTCATGATCCGGCGAAGAACCGACGCGGGTTCTCGTTGAGCATGGACTCTACTTGGTCAGCTTTCACACCAGCTTTCTCCAGTATAGGCAGGACATCCTCAAAGAGATGGGTTGGTTTCCAGTTCGGCATGACAATCGATATGATAGCCGATACTCCTTGCCTCCCCAGCCAATAATTTACCCAATCATGGGAGATCATTATCTGCGAGGTATACCCCATGCCCAACAGACCGATCAGGCAGGCCTCACGCCGGGAATCCTTGGGTGTTCCGGCAATTCCCTCGATGCCGAATCGGTCAAAACCGATGTACACGCCTTTTTCGAGAATGGAGAGCAGGTATTCCATGTTCGTACTGCCGCAAATATGACCGATCATGATCCGCTTAGGGTCCACCCCCGCTGACAAAAGAAGATCCGTTTGTTCGAGACCTTGAGTGCCCTCCTCCGTATGTGTCACGATGGGGATGCCTTCTTCCTGAGAGACCAAGGCCGCCGCCTTAAAGAACATCCGTTCATAATCGGTGATAATCCCTTTGCTCGATGCGAGCTTGAGAACTCCTGACTTAATTCTTGTCGCCCCGATTCCTTCAGTGGTCTCTTTCTTAAACACATCATAAATCTGTTTTACACCGTCTCCGAATTTGCTCCATGCCTTGAAATAAGGGCTGGCACCCTCTGCTTCCGAGTAGTAACCCGATGCACAGATGATGTTCAGACCGCTCTTTTCTGCAATTTCCTTAAGGAGGGTGGGATTGCGCCCCATATCGTTTGGAGTTGCATCCACAATAGTTTTAACACCATGTGCTTTGACTTTTTCAGCCATTTGCAGACCGGCCTGGATACATGCTTTATAATCGAATTGGCCAGCGACGCTGGCATCCCCCTCCCATCCGGGATAACCGAACAAGAAATGCTCATGGATTAATGTCTTTCCCAGACTGGCGACATCTATGGGGCCGGCGACTGACTGTATCGTTTTCATGGTTTCCCTCAATTTATATGCTTTTTAATTCTTTTTTGATGAGTTTTCCTCCTGGGTTCTTGGGCAATAACTGATCCGTGAATACGACGTAATCCGGAACCTTGTAACGGGCAATGCGGCTGCGGCAGAAGTCCTTTATCTCGTCTTCGGTCACCGTTTCACCGGGGAGGGGAAACACGACAGCCTTGATCTTTTCACCCAAGACGTTGTCTGGAACCCCGACGACACCGACCTCGAGCACCTTCGAATGTTGACTGATCAGGTTCTCCAACTCCACACAATAGACGTTTTCACCTCCCCGGATGATCATGTCCTTAGCTCGGTCTACAAGGTAAGTGTAACCATCATCATCCATGTATCCGAGGTCGCCCGTGCGGAACCAGCGGCGTCCTTCTTCGTCGAGGATGAAGCTCTTTGCCGTTTCATCAGGAAGATTCCAGTAGCCCGGACTAATCCCCGGACTAGCAGCCAAGATCTCGCCAGTCCGTCCGCGTGGGACGTCCTGCAGATTGCTGTCTGTGATCCTCAACATGGTGTTGCCCAACGTCCCGCCAACACTTCCCGCTTTCTTGATAAGGATGTCCCAGTCCCCCCCCAGTAACGTGAGCCAGCCAAGGGAAGTGCCTTCCGTGAATCCATACCCGTTCCCCACACGGGCATCCGGAAAATCCTTGAACAGTTCCTTGAAGAGTTCTGGTGGCATGGGAGATCCGCCCTGCATTATGTATTTTAGGGACTTAGCCTTTACCATTTCTGGGTAGCGTGGTTGCATCCGCATGAGCCAGAACATAGCCGTAACGATGATCATGAAATTGATCTTTTCATCGATGATTAGGTCCACGGCCTCTTTGGCTTTGAACATCGGTATGACTATGGAGGAGGCACCAAGGAGGGTGAAGTTCACGAGCGAATGGAGCGTAGTCACATGGAAGAAGGGGGTCAGAATTAACTGCCGCCATTCTTCAAAGGGTGCGTTATAGATGTGCGTGGCGCAGTTTATGCCATTTAGTGCATTATTGATGAGGCCCCGGTGTGTGATGATTGTTCCCTTGGGACGGCCCGTCGTCCCCGAGGTATAAAGCAGGCTGCAAATGTCTCGTTCGCTAACATCGGCAATCACTTCCCGTAAGGCCTTTTTTTCCATCAATTGTGAAAACGCAACCGCCCCATCAGCAGCATCACCTTCCGCAATAAAAATATGCTGAAGCCCGGTCAATGAACTGACAACTCTTTTCATGTCATCCCAAAGGCGGGCCTCGATGACCAATGCAACGCACCCGGCATCCTCCAGCTGGCGCTGTGCTTCCTCGGATGCGAGTCGTGCGTTTATAATAACCGATATAGCACCGATCTGAGACAGCGCCAGGTAGGCGACAAAAGCTGCGGGCACATTGTTCATCATTAAGGCGACACGGTCACCCTTTTGCACGCCGTAATCCTGACTCAGGCAAAAAGCGACGTTGTTAACGACGGAGTTGAAGTCGTTGTAAGACCAGCGCAGGTTGTTTTCGGGGAAATACCACATTTGCTTATTCCCGTACTTGGCCACACCAGCCTTCATAAGTTCCGTAAGGGTTCCGTATCGGCAGGCCCAGACATCCTGAATTTCACCTTCATATTTTACCGTGATGACACCCGCCTTTGGCCATTGGAGCGGTGGCATCACAGTATCTTTTTGACCTTTATTAGACATGGATTCTCCCTCCTTGTGGGAATGATGATGTAATTGGCCTTATTGAATCATTATTAAAAATACGATGATTTTGTTCCTTGTTCCTATCGTCCATAATGCCGGAAAGTGCCCACACACCACACATGTCTCACTGCTCAACACATCCCGTCTTCTGGCTTTGCACTTCTGGTCAATCACCCCCTCCCATACGGCATGTTTTTCTTAAAGATCGGATTGAGCGATGACTTTTTGGGCCGCTTCCTCCAAGGCGTGGACGCCGATCACAATCGGTTTGAAGCGCACATCTTTCGTCTGACCGTGGTAAAAGCGGTAATAGATTTGTTGGATGATGACAGACAGGCGAAAGAGACCGAAGACGTGATAATAATCGATATGTTCGATGGAAATGCCCATTTTCTCGCAGTATCGCTCCACGAGTTCCTTCCGCGTCATGGCGCCTTCCATTTTATTTGTTGGGGTAACACTGACTGCTTGGAGGATGGGTGGATCATCGCGGTCGACCCAAAAGGCCAAGGTCCCGCCTAGATCCATGAGAGGATCACCAACGGTTGCCATTTCCCAGTCCAGGACACATTGGACTTCAATGGGAGGCTGGTCTGGCTTGAGGAGGATGTTGTCCAACTTATAATCGTTATGAATAACGGAGACGATACCGCTGTCACCTGGCATCTTGTCCGCCAACCAGGTCATTACTTTCTCATAGTCAGGTGCATCGGGCGTTCTGGCCTGACGGTAGCGTTCGCTCCAACCTTCAACCTGTCGCTGTACATATCCTTCAGGCTTCCCGAAATCTTCCAGGCCGGCCCGGATGTAATCCACCTTGTGAAGAGCCACGTGTACGTCGAGAATGTTCTCACAAAGCTTCCGGGCCTGATCTGGTGTGTACGCAAGCCCAGGCGGCAGTTCTTTCCTCAGTAAGACACCTTTCAGTCGCTCCATAACAATAAATGGACAGCCGATTACGGATTCGTCCTCACAAAACAGGAGAGGTCTCGGACAATATGGAAACACAGGCTTCAACTGCTTGAGGACTCGGTATTCACGACCCATGTCATGGGCACTTTTTGCTTTTGTACCGAAAGGCGGTCGGCGGAAGACAAGTTCCCGTTCGCCAATTTTGATGAGATAGGTTAAATTGGAAAAGCCTCCGGGAAACTGCGACACTTCAAGCTGCCCGTCCAGCCCTGGAATGGAATCCTTAAGGAAGGCCTCTACGCGTTTTACCTCGAATCCTTCTCCTTCGCGAACCGCTTTTGTTTTGTCGGTACAATCCATGCCTTACCCTCCCTGTTCTGTTTCAGTGAACCTTGACTTTATTATTCCTTTTCCCCCGATGAGTTACCATTTCCTAAAAGGAGACGAATGCGTGCTCATTCCGGTGTGGCTGGTGACAGCAGTACATAACTATCGACAATTGCCGTTACAAATTGGGCGTATGCCTCAACTGTGATTTTACGTTGCCGGTATTTCCATGGTTTCAAGTACCAGTCCTGCAAGAGAGCCTTAATCGCTGCCGCTGTGAGCACTGTATCCACTGAATGAAACTGCCCTCTTATGCAGCCCTCATCAAGGATGTCAGTGAAGAGCTTTTCCGTGAACAACTCCATCTCCATAGATTTCTTTTGAGCCTCTTTTTTCAGATACCTTGTCTCCATGTAGACGAAATAAAACAAACTTCGCATCGCCTCACTCAGGTAGACATGTGTCTGGATAAGTTTGTGAAGCTTTTCATGTGGATCGGAGACTTCAGCGATCGCCTCAGTCAAGATCCGAGTAATGATCCTGTATCCAACGCGAATGATATCCAGGAGATCATTTTTGCTACTGATAAAAGAATACAGCCCCCCCATGCTGAGACCTGTCGCACGGCTCAAATCACGCACGCTCATAGCTTTGAATCCCTTCCGATTGCTGATTTCCACGGTCGATTCAAAGATTTTCAGCATATTCTTCACGGCTGTCCTTTGCTTCTTGACCCGGACTAGATCACGATTTTCCCGGATAAAGTCAGTGCAAATCTCTTCCATCGACAGGTCAATCAATTTTCGGAATTCATCGAAGGTCATCGCGCAGCGCTCCTGATGCAATGAGTGGGGATAAGGACACCCCTCAAAGTTTTGTGTCTCTCTTAATCAATCTTTGGCTGAGAGTCAAGATAAAACGAGCGCTCGCTCTATTATACTATTTAATATACTGTTTTTATTCATATATATTACAGTTGTCATTATTATTGATCAGCACATGAGCCGCATTTTTTGTCTGCCGGGTTCCGCGAACCGGTTCCTCTTTTGTGACCTTCCCGCCTCCAAACGAATCCATTTTTCATATTATGATGGGGGCATAGATCTGGATCATGCAGGAGGTCAGGATAGGAAGCGATTTACTGGGGGCGGAGCAGATCATCGGGCATCTGCGGGAAGCGTGTGTGAAGATGTCCAAGGGGGCTCAATGTGCTTCAGACTTCCGGGAGATGGGGATCGCGGAGCAGACGTATTATCGTTGTCGCCTGGAATACGGCGGGATAAAGGTGTATCAGGCCCGTCGTCCGAGGGATCTGGGGATTGAATACAAGCGCCTGAAAAAGGCGGTGGCGGATCTGTCGCTGGACAAGCTGATCCTGAAGGAGGCGCTGGAGGGAAAGGATTACGTCCCGACAGATGAAGATGTTGCGTGGAACACGTCCGGTCGGAGCCGGACGTTTCCGAGTGGCGTGTCTGTCGGGCGATTGGTTAGCCAAGGTCGACCCGGAGGCGGCCTGATTCGTTTCCGGATGATGAGGAATGACTGCGGGCGGAGATTGTCCGGCCAGCCGGCAGATATGGTCGTTACGGCTACCGGATGATCACGGGTCTTTTACAAGGGGAGGGATTCCGGGTCAACCACAAGCGGGTGGAGCGGATCTGGAGGGAGGAAGAACGGAAGTTTCCCAAGAGACAGCGGAAGCAGGGCCGCCTGTGGCTCAATGACGGTTCTTGTGTTTGCCTTCGACCGACACCAGGTGCTGATTGAGCGATGGAGGGTGGAATTCGGCACGGTCAGGCTGCACAGCTCATTGAATTATCGTCCTCCCGCAGCGGAAGCATGGCTCCATTGAGGGGCATCCAGAGGCAGAAAATGATCTCTAAGTGTGGTACGTGGTTCGAGGGCAGGTCATGAGAGCAGGACCAATATCGACGAACGGGATTCAAACGGGGAAGATTTGACGGGTTGTGCCGAACACGCAACCACTATGCAACCAGACGAAAAAAGAGGGTTACGAAATACAGCGTAACCCCTTTGTATTATTTGGAGGCGGCAACCGGATTCGAACCGGTGAATAACGGTTTTGCAGACCGCTGCCTTGCCACTTGGCTATGCCGCCGGAAATGACTGGAGCGGGCGAACGGATTTGAACCGTCGACGTCTACCTTGGCAAGGTAGCACTCTACCACTGAGTTACGCCCGCTCTTGTTTTGTGGTGCCGGACTATAACAGATAAAAAGTCTTTGTCAATAAAAAATCATCCCGGGAAAACGGCCCTGACGGGCCATGGATAAGCGATAGCGCGCCCCGACAACCTGACCCATCACTCTTCAATGTACCGGGTGAACCCCGTGCCGGGAACGCCGCCACCTGCTCCGACATCCACTTCGAACGCGCCTATTTCTAGCGGTCACTCAGCCGGTCCCCGAACCGCTCCAGCACAAACCGGCGTGCCTCGTCGGCATGCCCGATTTCTCCAGCCAGTTGAGCATCCTCGACGGCGGTGAGGATTTCACGAAACAGGGGTCCCGGTGCAAACCCCAGCCCGATCAGATCCCGGCCGTCGATCAGGCGGGGAGGATGAAGGTCCTCCCGGCTCAGTTCGGCCAGCTTTCCCCGACAGAAGTCGAATGTATCCAGCATGCCATGGCTGCCGAGGCAATCCAGCCTGTGCAGTTCGAGGTGAAGCGGAAAATCCGGTCGGCGGAGGAGCCGTTTGAGCGTGCCGGGCCTCATCTCGCCCACCGACATGAAATGCATGTGATACCGGATCAGCTCCAGGACCGCATCGGCGTCCTGATTGGAAAACCGGAGCCGCCGCAGGATGCCTTCCGCCAGCCTCATTCCCTCGCGGACATGGCCGTAAAAATGGATACCCCGCTCGTCCTCCGTCCGCGTGACCGCCTTCCCGATGTCATGCAGCAGCGCGGCCCAGGCAAGCCGGCCGTCGCCCCGGCCGTTCTCCGCGCGCGGGAGCAGTTCCAGCATCTTGAGGACATGGGTCCAGACGTCTCCTTCCGGATGGAAACGCGGCGGCTGGGACACACCGGCCAGGGCATCCACCTCCGGCAGCAGCCGTGCGAGAAGCCCCAACTCCGCCAGCAGCTCCATCCCCCGGCGGGCGCCGCGGCTGACCAGGATCTTCGTCAGCTCCTCCCGAACCCGCTCGCCGCTGATGCGGACGATGGATCCGGCTCCCGCGCGGACGGCATTGAATGTCTCGGGATCGATGGAAAAATCGAGTACGGCGGCAAAACGAACCGCCCGCAGCATCCTGAGGTGATCTTCGGCGAAGCGGTCCGCCGGGGCTCCGATGGTCCGGATCAGCCGATCGCGAAGGTCCGCCAGGCCTCCGATGTGATCCGCTATGCAGCCCGTTTCCGGCTCCATGAGAAGGCCGTTCACGGTGAAATCGCGCCGCAGCACGTCCTCACGGGCATCGGCGAACCGGACCCGGGAAGGCCTCCTGCCGTCCAGGTATCCTTCCTCGGTGCGATAGGTCGCCACTTCGAAAGGCAGGCCCTCCTCCACCACCATGACGACGCCGAACCGGGCTCCCAGGGGAACCGTCCGGGTGAAAAGGGACTGCACGTTCTCCGGCGTTGCGGAGGTGACGATGTCGATGTCTTCCGGTTCCGTTCCGAGCAGGAGGTCGCGGACGCAGCCGCCCACGAAAAAGGTTTCGAATCCCGCCTCCTTCAGTCTTTTCGCAATGGCCAGGGCGACGGTTCTCAGCCGGTCTTTTTCCTCCCGGGGCTCTTCATTCATCCGTGTCCGGCAGGTCTTCCGACAGGGGATTGAGCCCCTGGCGGCGGCGCCTGCGGCCGACCCAATATGTCGCGCCAAAGACGACCACGAAAACAAGCGGCACCACACCCAGCAGAAGATCTAGGAACGACTCCGCCGCGGCCAGGATGAGAACCGAGGCGGTGACGATCATGCCGGCGATGATGAACCATATCGATCCTTCCTTCATGATTCCTCCCGATGGATCTTCCCTGCCCTGCCCATCCGGACGGCGCAGAATTCACCACACATGGTGCAGCCTTCCTCATCGGCACTCCGGCTCGTTTCCAGCATGGCCCTGCTCTTGTCCGGATCGATGGAGGCGCCGATCTGTCCTTCCCAGTTCAGTTCCCTGCGGTACCTCGCCATGCTCCGATCCTTCTCCCAGGAGCCGGGGAGCCCCTTGGCAAGGTCCGCGATATGGGCCGCAATGCGGGAGGCCATGATTCCTTCCCGGACGTCCTCGAGGGTCGGAAGCCGCAGATGCTCGGACGGAGTCACATAGCAGAGGAAATCCGCTCCCGCGGCTCCGGCGATGGCCCCGCCGATGGCCGATGTCAGGTGATCGTAACCCGGCGCGATGTCCGTCGGCAACGGACCCAGCACATAGAAAGGTGCACCGTTGCAGAGCCGCTTCTGGAGTTGAATGTTCGCCACGATGTCCTGGATCGGCACATGGCCAGGCCCCTCGATCATGACCTGTACGCCCCGGTCGCGGGCCCTTTTCGCCAGTTCTCCCAGGAGAACCAGTTCCTGGATCTGTCCGCGATCCGTTGCATCGGCCAGGCAGCCCGGACGCAGGCCGTCGCCCAGGCTGAGCACCATGTCGTAGCGCCCGGCGATCTCGACGAGCCGATCATAATGCTCGAAGAGAGGATTTTCCAGCCCGTTCATCTCCATCCAGTGGGCCGTCAGCGATCCGCCCCGGCTGACGATGCCGAGCAGCCGCCCCTGGGCCTCGACAGATGCGACGCTGCGCCGCGTTACGCCGCAGTGGACGGTGATGAAGTCAACGCCGTCCCGGCCGTTTTCCTCGATGGCCTCGAACAGGTCCTCCCCGCTCATGTCGACGAAGGACTTCCCCTGCTCCAGCATCCGGGCGGCGGCCTGGTAGATGGGAACGGTCCCGATGGCCAGCGGCGACGCCTCCAGGATGGCTTTCCGTATCACCCGGATGTCCCCGCCGGTGGAAAGGTCCATGACCGTGTCCGCCCCGGCCTCCACGCAGATCCGGACCTTTTCCAGCTCCGCCGCCACGTCCGCCCGGTCCTTCGACGTGCCGATGTTGGCGTTGATCTTCGTCCGCAGGCCCCTGCCGATCGCCAGGGGCTTGATTCCCTTGTGGAAGGCGTTTCGCACCACCACGATCGTCCCCTCTTCCATGCCGCTCCTGAGGATTTCGGGATCGACCCCCTCCACCTCGGCGCAGATCTTCATCTCTTCCGTGATTTGTCCGCTCCTGGCGGCCTCGAGCTGTGTCATGATGCTTCTCCTTCCTCTTCCTTCCGTCTCTCCAGAAGCGGCGCCAGGTGGTTCGTCGGGCCGTTGCCGCCTCCGAGCCGCAGGCTGTGGCGGATCGCCGACGTGATATACCGTTTCGCTTCCGCCACCGCCTGCTCGACGGATTGCCCCTTCGCCAGACCGACCGTCAGCGCGGCGGAAAACGTACAGCCGGTCCCGTGGGTATCCTTTGTCCGGAGTCGCGGAGTCCGGAACAGGCGGCATTCGCCGTTCTCGTAGAGCAGATCCACCGCATCGCCCTCCAGGTGCCCGCCCTTGACGACGACGCTTCGGGCTCCCATTCCGGCGATGGCCTCCGCGGCCCGCTTCATGTCTTCCGTCCCCCGGATGTCGATCCCCGTCAGGACCTCCGCTTCGGGAATGTTCGGGGTGATCACGCGGGCCAGGGGAATCAGTTCACGGATAAGAGCGTTCCGGGCGGCGGCCTCCATCAGCGAGGCACCGCCCTTGGCGACCATGACCGGATCGACGACCAGCCGATCGATGTCGTATTCCCGAACCTTCGCCGCCACCATGCGGATAATCGACCTTGAAGCGATCATCCCCGTCTTGGCGGCGTCCACCCCGATGTCCCCCGCCACGGCGTCGAACTGGGCCGCCACGAAGGACGGCGGCACCTTGTGAATTCCCCAGACTCCGCGGGTGTTCTGGGCCGTCAGGGCGGTGATCACGCTCATTCCGAAGCCGCCCAGGACCGTAATCGTTTTCAGGTCCGCCTGAATCCCCGCGCCGCCCCCGGAGTCGGAGCCGGCGATCGTCAAGACGCGTACAATGCCCATCTGTTCAGTCTCCTGCGGGGAAGACCCCCGCCTCGAAATAGCGAATGACAAGAAGCGCCCCCTTGCGGACCCGGATCACTCCCCGGGCGGCGAGAAGACGGTTGCTGACTCCATAAGGTTTCCCGGGCTTCATTGTCGCCCCGTCCAGGGGGTATTCGAATCCTTCCAGGGTAATTCCCTCCGCCGCATCGCCGAGAGGAAAGACGGAAACCGTCTGTCCCGGCTCCCCTTCCAGGATTTGCATGTCCCGGACGAGGAAGGCCTCGCAGAAGGGATCCATCAGGCGGACGTCGAACCCCGATGCGGCCTCGCAGGCCAGAAGCGACAGGTTGGCCAGGGTGTGGTCCAGCCTTCGTCCCAGGGCGCCGAAGATCCAGACGGCGTCGGGTTTCATGCCCAGGGCCTCTGCCAGCGCCAGTTCCGTATCTGTTTCGTCCTTCTCCCGGGAATGCCGGAGGAACCGGCACCCCTTGTCAAAAAAGTAGCGTGCCGCTTCGTCGTCCAGGGAATCCATGTCGCCGACGATCGCCTCGGGAATCACGCCCAGTCCGTAAGCGTGACGAGCACCGCCGTCGGCGCAGAGGATCGCCGCAGGACCGATCGAAGCGATTCTCTCCCGGAGAAACTCCGGGTCCGGAATGGGCCCCCCCGACAGAATGAAAACGATTCGCCCCATGCTTCACCAACCTGAAAAGCTGGTCCACAAAAAACAACGGGGCCATCCCCTGCTCCGCGGGATATGGCCCCTTCCGTTCGTCCTATCTCCGCTCCCTACGCTGGCATGATCCAGGTCAGGTTCAAAGGGTATTCTCTCAGCCTCTGCGGCACCCCCGTATGTCGAGTCGAAATCCTAATCCCCTTTCCGGAAAAAAGCAACCGGGTTTCAAAGCATTTACGGAATGTTAAAGACCAGGCGGGCGTTCCTCGAAGTCGCCTCCGCAACTTCCTCCAGGGAGAGTCCCCGGATCTCGGCCACCTTGCGGGCCGTGAACAGGACATGGGCCGGCTCGTTCCTCTTGCCCCGGTGGGCCTGGGGGGTCAGATAGGGACAGTCCGTCTCGACGAGCAGCCGCTCCAGGGGGATCTGTCGGACCACCTCCGCCAGTTTGTCGTTCTTCGGGTACGTAACCGGACCGGCAATGGAAATGTAATACCCCCGGGAGACGCATTCCTGCGCCATGACGGCATCTCCGGAAAAGCAATGGATGACAACCGGCTTTTGCCCCTTCCAGGTCCGCAGCGTCCTCAGCGTCTCGCGATGGGCCTCCCGGTCGTGGATGATCACCGGCAGGTTCAATTCCGCTGCCAGTTCAAGCTGCTCGGAGAAGCGGCGGAGCTGGACCTCCCGGGGAGAACGGTTCCGGAAAAAATCGAGGCCGATCTCCCCGTAGGCGACGACCTTCGGTTCTTCAGCCAGTTTCCGGATCTTCCGGTAGGTCTCGTCGTCGATGCTGCCGGCGTCATGGGGGTGGATCCCGATGGCGGCGTATACCTCCCTGAACTTCGCGGCGATGGCGACGGCCTTCCGGCAGTCGCGGAGGTTCGTCCCCACGGTGACCATGGTCGAGACACCGCTCTCCACGGCCCGCCGGACGACCTCCTCCCGGTCGGGATCGAAGTCTCGCATCTCGAGATGGGCATGCGAATCAATCAGCATGGGAGACCTTGCCGCCGGGCTTGCGTTTTTCATCCAAGCGCACCTTGACATACTCGGCCTTGTCCGCCACGTCCGGGAGCGCCGCCAGCCCCTTGGCCAGTTCCTCCTCGGTGATTTCCCGGTTCCGGATCTTCTGCTCGATGATTCTCCTGTCCATTTCTCCCTTCACAAGCGCCTTCTTGATCATGCAGTTTCACCTCCTGCGATGCATGTGTCCTCTTTCGACCGGACGGCCGATTCCCCGTTTTCCCGGGACAATCAGACCGTCCCCCGGGTCCTCCGCTCCCGCTCTTCGCAGCGGACGGGAACGCTCTTTTTCGGGTGCTCCTAAAGCAGATCGGGTTTTCCTGTCAATGTCTTTGTCTTTTCTCCTAAAGAATCCAGACGGTTATTCATTCTCGCCCGTGATCGGCTTGACTCCTTCCCGCCCTGTGCCCTAAGATGCGCCCATTTCGAGACGGAAAGGCATGTATGGTCCCGAACCGCAACAGCGTCACCATCTTCACCGACGGAGCCTGCCTGGGAAATCCCGGACCGGGAGGCTGGGGCGTCGTTCTTCTTTCCGGCTCGCACCGGAAGGAGCTGTCCGGCGGCTGCCGGCTGACGACGAACAACCGCATGGAGCTCCAGGCGGCCATCCAGGGTCTCCAGGCCCTTAAGAAACCGTGCGAAGGCACACTCATCACCGATTCACAGTACGTCTTCAACGGCATCGACAAAGGCTGGGCCAGGCGCTGGAAGGAGAAGAACTGGATGCGCACCCGGCGGGAAAAGGCCCAGAACGCCGATCTCTGGCAGGAACTCCTGGACCTGTGCGAACGCCATCGGGTCCGCTTCCAGTGGGTTCGCGGTCACGCAGGGAACGTGGAAAACGAACGGTGCGACCGCCTCGCCCAGGAAGCGGCCCGGCTGCCCAACCTGCCGCCAGACCCGGGTTACCGGCCCTAGCCGAAGGGGACAGAATCCAGTCCGTCCCCTTTTCCCCTTCATTACACCGCCCGCAGGGCGTCTACGATGTTCAGTCGGGCGGCCCGGAACGCCGGCAGCACACCCCCCACAAAGCCCATCCCCAGGGAAAAGAGCATCGCCTCGACTGCAATGGCGGGACTCAGGGTGAAGGAAAAGGCCAGCTCCGCGAAGGTCTGGAAATTCATCGTGGAGACCGAAACAAACTGCATGAAGGAGGCAAAGAACAGCCCCACGGCGCCGCCCAGGAAACCGAGGAGCAGCGACTCCACCAGGAAGGCCAGGACGATGCTCCGCCGCTGGAATCCCAGCGCCCGGAGCGTCCCGATTTCGGCTGTCCGGTTCGCCACGGCCGAGTACATGGTGATCATGGCCCCGATGACGGCCCCCAGGGAAAAGATGACCGTGAGCGAGAGGCCAAGGATCCGCAGGAACTTGGCCATCGCCTCCGACTGGTCCAGGTAGTAGCGGGTCTCCCGCCTTGCCTCCAGGGTCAGGCGCGGATCTTTTTCGATCCTTGCCTTCATGGCGTCGAACCCGGCGGAGTCCCGCAGCTTGAACAGAACGGACGAATACACGGGCCTCCGGAAGGCCTGCATGAACTGGTCGACGTCCCCCCAGATCTCCGAGTTGAATCCGGTCGTCCCGGCGTCGAAGATCCCCACGATCCGCCAGTTCCGGAGCCCGCAGCAGAGGGTCTCGCCCATCCCGACGCCCCGGAAACCCCGGACGATCCCCATTCCCGCCATGACCTCCGTGGTTCCCATGCGGGGAAGCCGCCCCGCCACGATCTTCACTTGGGGACGCAGGGCCGGGGAGGCCTCCATGATCCCCCGGAGGACCACGTTCGACTTCTGCCCCGTGTCCCGCTTCGGCAGGGCGATCAGGACGACGAGTTCCTTGACGAGCAGTCTCCTGCCGTCGGACCCGACCGCCACCTCCGGCTGGACCTCCACCACGGAAGCCTGCTGCCTGTCCACGCCGCTCATGACCTCGGATCCCGATCCTTTCCGGATGACAACCACGTTGTCGTAGGAACCCGTCTCCACGAGGGTCTTCTGGAGTCCTTCGGCCAGCATCAGGATCGTGGCGAATACGAAGACCACCAGTGCCATGCCGGAGACGGTCAGGACCGTCGTGAGGCGCCGTGTCCAGAGATTCCGGAAGCTGTACGAAAGGGGAACCGCCATTATCCGATCCTCCGGAGCCCGTCGGCGATGCGGATCCCGATGGCCGTTCGCGTGGGAACGATGCCTGCGACACCCGCCACCAGCAGGGCCGCCGCCACGTCCAGGACGAGTGTCGATGAGGAAACGTTGAAGACGGGAAAGAAATTCGGCAGGCTCTCCGTAAACGCCCGCGCAACGGGATACGTCAGGGCCATCCCCAGAGCGCACCCCGTCAGTGTAATGACCAGAGCCTCGCCGAAGATCAAGGCGGCGATGTGGCGGCCGCCGAAGCCCAGGGTCTTGAGAATGGCGTAGTCGCCGATGCGCTCCCGCGTCGTCATGGCCATCGTGTTGGCCACCACGGCCATGATGATGACAATGATCACGATGGAGACAAGCTGGATGGCCATGACGATGGTGGAAGTCATGGATATGAAACCCAGGTTGAAGGCCTTCTCCGTTTCCGTCAGGGTCTCTGCCAGTGAGTTCCGGAAGGTTTCGTCAATCGCCGAGGACACCTCCGCAGCCAAGTCCGGATGGGTCACGCCGATCATGTAGAACCCTACCTGGTCGGCCCTCCCGGGGAATTTGCGCCGCATCGTCTCGTTCAGGTAGTCCCAGTGGAAGAAGAACTGGGTCTCGTCGATGGTCTTGTCCCGGCCCCGGTAGATGCCCCGGAGGACGAAGTCCCAGTTGCCGGGGTAGATCACGCCCCGGAGCGTAACCGTATCCCCGGGCTTCCATCCGAACTGGGCGGCGATCTTGCGCCCCGCCACGAACCCCTTCCGGTCGCCCAGAAAGGACTTCAACTGGTCTTCCGGAAGAATGAATTCCGGGTAGAGGTCCAGGTACGTCCGGGCGTCCACGGCGAAATTCGGGAAGAAGTTCTTCTCCTCGATGTAGATGCCGCCGAACCAGTTTCCCCAGGAAACACCGCGGACGCCCGGGATTTGGCGTATCTTCTCCTTGTAGGAAAGGGGGAGCGGGAAGACGAGGGAGACGGCGTTCCGGGTCACCAGGCGGGCCGCCGAGGCGGCCTCCACGCCGGCGTACCAGGCGGAGACGACGGTCCGGAGGAGGCCGAAGGCCAGGATGGCAACGGTGATGCCCAGGATCGTGAGCCCCGTCCGGAGCCGGTTCCGGAACGCGTTCCTAAAGAGGATGCGCAGGATCATCGTCGCTCAGCACCCCCTTGTCCAGATGCCGGAGAACGCCCGCCCGCTGGGCGGCCCGGGGATCGTGGGTCACCATGATGATGGTTTTCCCGAGCTGCCCGTTGAGCCGCGCCATCAGGTCCAGGATCTCCGCCGCCGAGACCCGGTCGAGGTCCCCTGTCGGCTCGTCCGCCACGAGCAGGGACGGATCCGTGACGATGGCCCGGGCGATGGCCACCCGCTGCTGCTCGCCCCCGGAGAGCTGTCCCGGGTAGTGGTCCAGGCGGTGGGAGAGGTTCACCAGGTCCAGGCACATCCGCGCATGCTCCCGCCGCTCCCGCTTCGAAAGGCCCGAGAGGTGCAGGGGAAGCTCGACGTTTTCCAGGGCGGTGAGGACGGGGATCAGGTTGTAGAACTGGAAGATGAAGCCCACGGATCCGGCCCGCCACGCCGCCAGTTCCGTCTCCGAGAGGACCGTGATCTCCACGCCGTCAACGAGGATGCTGCCGCTGTCGGCCCGGTCGATCCCGGCGATGAGGTTGAGGAGGGTGCTCTTGCCCGATCCGGAAGGCCCCATGAGGGAGAGGAATTCACCGTTCCGGATGTCAAAGGAGATGTCGTACAGAACCGGAACTTCGAGGCTTCCCCGGCGGTAGGCCTTGCAGAGATCGCGGATCCGGACGATGGGCGGGCTGTCGGTCATTTCTCGGCAACACTGATGCGGGACCCGTCCCGGAGCCGCCCTGGAGGTTTCAGGATCACCCGGTCCCCCGTCTGAACTCCGCCGGTCACCTCGACCATGTCCCCCAGGGCCTCCCCGGTCCCGATGATCGCCTGTTTCGCCCGGTCGCCCCGGACGATGAAGACGATCCGCTTCCCCTCTTTCTCGATCACGGCGGTGCGGTGAACGGCAAGACGCGGTTTTTCTTCCCCCTCCGCAACCGGCCGGGAAAGGAAGGCCACCTTGGCGCTCATGTCCGGAAGGAGCCGGTCGCCCGGTTTCAGGAAACGGACTTTGACCATGACGGAGGCCTTGCTCCGGTCGACCGTCGGAACGATGGTGTGGACCGCTCCGGGGAAACGCATCTCCGGGATGGCGTCCAGGCTGATTTCGCAGGGCTGGTCCGGCTTGACCCGTCCGATGTTGGACTCCGAGACGTCCACTTCCACGAGCAGGGATCCCAGGTCGGCGATGGTCACCACGGCGGCCTTGGCATTGGCCGCCGCCCCGAGGGGCGTGACGATGTCGCCGATGTCGGCGTTCTTGGTCAGCACGACGGCGTCGAAGGGCGCCCGGATGAGAGTATAATCCAGGGCCGATTCCGCCCCCCGGAGACCCGCCTCGGCCGCCCGGACCGTGGCCTCCGCGGAGGCCACGGCGGCCTCGGCCCGGCGCATTCTCGTCTCCGCCAGATCGTAGGCCGACCTCGATACGGCTCCCGTCTCGACCAGGCGCCGGTTCCTTCCATAGTCCCGGTTCGCCTCATCCCGTTCCGCCCGGACCTGTTCCAGGTTCGCTCGGGCAACATTCCGATTGGCCGCAGCCTGATCCTTCGCCGCGAGTACATCCTCATTTTCGAGCCGGGCGATGACCTGGCCCTTCCGTACGCGGCTTCCCTCCTCGACCATGAGTGCAACCAGCCGTCCGGTGGCTTTTGATGCCACCGCCGCTTTCCGCTGGGCCACTACATAACCGCTGGCGTTGAGGACCGTCAGGCTCTGGGAAGGATAAACCTGCGAGACCGCGGCCGTCTCCACCGTGACGGACGGCGTCAGGACGCCCAGAGCATAGAGGATGCTCGCTCCCACCATCAAAACCGCCACGACGGCTGCGGCAGTCCACTTGCGGGATCCCGTCAGGGGCTGTTTTTTCCGGGACTTGTCGATTTTCAGCCCGGAAAGGTCATCCTGGGCCATGTTCCCCTCCCCTTCCCAGAAGCGGATTCGCAGCTTTCTTCCTGGCCTTCTCGATGAGCATGAACCGGTCCGCCGCCTGCATGATCAGGGTCAGGTCCGCCCCCTTCTGTCCCGTGTCCATGCCCATGGAAATGCTCAGCGCGGGACCGGCATGCACGCGGTTATGCTGATCCAGGTTACTCCGGATGCGGTCGATGACGGAGGAGGCGACGTCGTGATCCGATAATGGAAGGAGAGCCGCGAATTCGTCCCCGCCGATCCGGGCCAGGACGTCCTCCGCCCGCATGGAATCCTGCAGAACCCGGGCGGCCCGTCTCAGGAGATCGTCTCCGGCAGCATGCCCCTCTTCGTCGTTCATTCTTTTCAAGCCGTCCAGGTCGGCCATGATGATGCTGACGGGGAAGGACCGGCCCCTCTGCATGCGACTCAGCTCTTCCTCGAAATAAGCCCGGTTATAGAGATCCGTGAGAACGTCATGGGAGCTCAAATAGCGAAGCTGCGCCTCCACACCCTTCCGCTCCGAGATGTCCATGGAATTCCCGAGAATGGCGGGTCGCCCGCGGAACCGGATCGGTGTGACGGTTTCCATGATCCAGCAGGTTTCCCCCGTCTTCGTGCGGATCCGGAACTCATAGGGGGCAGAACGCAGTCCTTTGAGCATGTCCTGGGCAAATTGCCGCAATCGCTCCCGGTCTTCCGGAAGGACCAGGTCCGCAGCGCTCGTACCGACCAGTTCCTCCGGGTGATACCCCGCATAGGAGGCGGCATTTCGGTTCAGGTAGCGGAAAAATCCGTCCTGGACAACGTAAACGCCGGCAAACGAGCGCTCCGCCAGCGTCCGGTATCGTGCTTCACTCTCGCGCAGTTCGCTCTCCACCCGTTTCCGCTCCGAGATGTCCCTGGCGGCCCCACGGAATCCGATGGGATTCCCTTCGGCATCCCGTTTCAGGAAAATGGCCGCTTCCACCATGAGGGTCCGGCCGTCTCTTCGCTTCATGACCCATTCCGACGTCCGTTCCGGGAGTCCCGTCTTGAAAACACGGTTGAAGATTGGAAACACCTGCGGGGCTGCCTCCTCGCCGAGGAACATCCGGTAATTCGCCCCCTTCAGCTCCTCCTCGCTGTACCCGGCATACTCAGGAAGCACGCGGTTGAAAAAGGTCAGGTTCCCTGCCAGGTCGACCTCGAAATAAACCTCGTCCATGGCCTCCAGGATGGTCCGGTATTTTTCCTCGCTTTCCTGAAGGGCCTGTTCGATCTGCCGTCGCGCCGTCAGGTCGTGGATCGTTTCGATGGCGCCCCGGATATTTCCGCCGGCATCGTAGAGGGGAGCTGCGTTTCCGAGGAAGTACATCCGGGCGCCTCTCATATTCGGCATGTATGACTCACCGATGAGACGCCCTTCCTCGGTCCTCACCAGGCCGCCGTATGTTCCCTCCCATTCGCTTCCGGGATGGAGAATGAAATCGATGAGGATGGGACGCCGTTCACCGTACAAGGCGATCGAATATTCATGGTCGCCCTTTCCGATCATCTCCCCGGCGGCGATTCCGGTCAGCTCCGACATGGCCCGGTTCCAGGCCACAACGGTGCCGTCCCGGTCGATGGCGAACGTCGGATCGGGAAGGATATCGACGAGGCTTCCCAGATCCCACTTTTCACTGCCAATCCCGGGAAATGAATCGGGAGATACGGAAAGGGAGGGCCTGCCGGATTTCGGAAGGGACTCCCTTCTCCGCGAGGCCTTGTTGGACGGCTTTTTTCCGGGGGGATTCCTGTCTCTCATGTGCCGGCTTTCCTGAACTGGAATTGCGCTGCACAACACGGAATGGGATTTATACTTGACATCCAGCCGATGTTTCAACAAGATTGTTCGGCAATTTCGGAAATGAACGTTGACCGGGCATCTATTTATGACCTCCCACCAAGACTCCTCCAGGGTTCGCATCACCGTCATCGGCCTCGGCAAGGTGGGTACTGCCATGGCCGTCCTGCTTCAGAAGGCTGGATATCCCCTGGCGGCCCTTTATGATGTCTCTCCGGAGGCCAGGGAAAGAGCCGTCTCGGCAACGGGCGCCTTCGCGGCCGCCGGATCGGCCGAGGCGGCATCCCGGGGAGACGCCGTGTTCATTACCACGGGCGATGACAGGATCCTCCCGGTCTGTCGCGAAATCGCGAGCGGGAAAGGATTCCGGAAGGGACAGACGGCGGTTCACATGAGCGGCGCCGGCGGGCTTGACCTCCTCCAGCCCGCGCGGGAGGCCGGTGCGTTCAGGGCCAGCATTCATCCGATGCAGGCCTTCGCCGACTCCGCCATGGCGCTTCAGAACCTTCCCGGCAGCATCTTCGGCGTCACCGCCGACGAACCCGCCCGGGAATGGGCCGTCCGGATCGTGCAGCACCTTGGCGGCACCCCCTTCTTCGTCGCCGAGGAAAACAAGGCCCTCTATCACGCCGCCGCCTGCATGGCATCGAATTACCTGGTCACCCTGATCCGCCAGGTCGAGAAAGTCTTCGAATCCATCGGTATGGACAGGGAGGCGGCGGTCCGGGCCATCTGGCCCCTGGTTGCGGGAACGCTCAAGAACATCGAGACCATGGGAACGGTCCAGGCCCTCACCGGACCCGTGGCGCGGGGGGACGCCGGAACCATTGACAAGCACCTCGCGGCCTTCCGGGAAAAACTGCCGCACCTCCTGGAGACCTACTGCGTCCTGGGAAAACGAACGGTGGAACTGGCCCGGATGAAAGGAACCCTTTCCCCTGAGCAGGCCGAACGTCTTTATTCCATTTTTTCGGGAGGAACTCCATGAGCACCCACGGCAAGGTGAACAAGGTCACGACGGCAACGGTCCGGGACATGAAAAAGAAAGGCGAGAAGATCACCATGATCACCGCCTACGACTACCCCACCGGGGCCATCGTGGACGAGGCGGGCATCGACCTGATCCTCGTGGGGGACTCCCTGGGGATGGTGGTGCTGGGATACGACAGTACGCTCCCCGTGACGATGGACGTCATGATCCACCATACAAAAGCCGTCAGCCGGGCCGTCAGCCGGGCTCTCGTGATCGGTGACATGCCGTTCATGTCCTACCAGGCCTCGGCGGACGAGGCGGTCCGTAACGCCGGCCGCTTCCTCCAGGAGGCGGGCGCCCAGGCGGTGAAGCTCGAAGGGGGCCGCGAAGTGGCCGAGGTGACGCGCCGCATCGCCGCCGCGGGGATTCCCGTCATGGCCCACCTGGGCCTGACTCCCCAGGCGGTTCACCAGCTCGGAGGCTACAAGGTCCAGGGCAAGGGGAGCGAGGCGGCGAACCGGATCCTGGAAGACGCAAAGATCCTCGAGGAGGCAGGGGCCTTTTCCGTGGTTCTGGAGTGCATCCCGGTGGAGCTCGGCCGGGTGATCAGCGAGACCCTCTCGATACCCACCATCGGCATCGGCGGCGGCGTCCACTGCGACGGCCAGGTTCTGGTGCTCCACGACCTCCTGGGGATGTTTGAACGCTTCACACCTAAATTCGTCAAGAAGTACGCCAACATCAACACCCAGATGAAAGAGGCCGTGGAGAAGTACATCGTCGAGGTCCGGCAGGGCGAGTTCCCGGGACCGGAGCACTCTTTTCTTTAGACAGGACGTACCCTTTCTGCTCCGAAAGCGCCTCACGGTTCGTTCCGTCGTCAGGACATCGGCGTTCTATCCGCGACGTGGCGGATCATCTGCCGGAAGATGCCTTCGGTGATCTCCGGCGACATGAAGTAATCCGGATGCCTTCCGTACAGGTCGGCCGTCAGGACCCGCGCGGCGTCCTCCACGCCGCCGTACCGCTCCAGGGCTTCTTCCATAACCCTCCGCAGAGAGCGCGCCTCGTCGAGGGTCTGCCCGATGAATCCCGCCGCCTCCGGCCCGGTCACAAATCCGTAATGGTCCGCACACAGGCGTTCCACCTCCAGCCCCCGGAGTTTCTCGAGGCTCTCCTCGAATCGGGTGAAATCGGAGTTTCCCAGGGGAATCGAGAAATCCTTGAAGGGGATACCGCCGCCGTCGGAGGCGAAGAGGGCCTTCCGCACCCGAACGTATGCGGAGATCGAGCACGATGAGTGGCCCGGCGTTTCGAAAATCCGGACCTCCAGCCCCCCCAGGTCGATCCGGTCTCCCTCGCAGACCGTCCGGCCCGCCACGTCGTCCCGCCAGGCATGGTCGAAGCTCTTCAGCCCCTCCTGTAGACCCATCCTATCCGTGACCATCCGGCTGAATTCGTTGATCGTAGCGACGGCCTTCGGCATGGCCAGAACCTCCCAGGCCCGGGCGGAGGCCAGGACCTCCATGCTTGGGAAGGTCCGCTTCCACCAGGGGATGACGCCGAGGTGGTCGAAGTGGGCGTGGAGGATCAGGATCCGGGTGATGCGCCCACGGTCGATCCCGAAGGATTCCAGCTGGCGGACAACCTCCGGCAGAATGTAGACCATCCCTCCGCTCACGAGCATGGATTCCCGGGTTCCCTCCAGGAGGTAAAGCCCTGTTTCCTCCCGCCCCAGGTACCAGATCCCGTCGGCCACCCTTCCGGCTTTCCGGTGTCTCATTTTCTTTTCCTCAAAGTTTTTTCCCTACATTTTTTATCTCAGCACCGTGATATCTATCTTCCGACGCTCGAAGGGATGAAACGGGCTTGCCATGGAGAGGCGCCTCCATCGCGCTCAGAAGCGTTTTTTCGACCCTGCATCGTCTCGCTCCGCTGCAAAGTCATAACTCGCGCCTGGGGGCGCTCAGACAGATGACTTTGCGGGCGCTGCGCTGCGACGGCAGGGTACCCCGAAAAAGCCGCCATTCGCGCTCCGGGAAGCCCCTCTCCCCGACCAACGTTCGCGGGGGCGCGACCGGGGGTTTCCAGAGGAGCAATTGGGACTTTTTTCCCATCCCTCCAGCCTGACAGACCGTCGATGACGAATCGCGGGAAAAAACGTCCGCGACGGCGGAAGCCCCCGTGGCAGCCCCCGCGCCCCGACCGAACCGGCCAGCCGCGGGGGCGCGGCCGCCAACCTGATCGTGCCCCTTTTCTGGAAAATCCCCAGGAACTATGGTAGCATGCGCCGTCTTCGCTTGGGGGGCGGAGACCCTGCCGCACCGACTCATTCACATCCATACCGAAAAAGGAGGGAACATGAAAGGGAAGAGCCGCCTGGACGCCATCTTCAAGCCGCGTAGCGTCGCCATGGTCGGGGCCTCCGGAACGCCGGGGAAGCTCGGCTACGACGTCCTCTACAACCTCATCCACGCCGGGTTCAAGGGCTCCATCTTTCCCGTGAACCCGAAGGCCGACGAACTCCTGGGCCTGAAGTCCTACAGGGACATCGCCTCCATCCCTGCGGCGCCGGACCTCGCCGTGATCGTGATCCCGTCGCGGATGGTGATCGGGGCCGTCGAGGAGTGCGGAAAGGCCGGCGTGAAGGCCGCCGTGATCGTCACCGGCGGCTTCGCCGAAGCGGGGGAGGAAGGGGAAAAGCTTCAGGCCGAGCTGGCCGCAACGGCCCGGAAATACAACGTCCGCCTCATCGGCCCCAACTGCCAGGGGGTCAACGCACCCTATGCCAGCCTCTGCGCATCCTGGCCGCTCCTCACCACCCACGGGCGGATGGCCTTCATCTCCCAGAGCGGCACCGTCGGGGCAGCCTTGATGGACTGGGCCACCGAAGAGGACCTGGGTGTGAGTGTCTTCGTCAGTCTCGGCAACCGGGCGGACGTGGACGAATCGGACTGCATCCGGTACTTCAACGAGGACCGGAACACCCGGGTGATCGCCCTCTACGTGGAGGGGGTGAAACGACCGGCCGCCTTCCTGGAAGCGCTGGGGAGTGTAAACAAGCCCGTGGTCATCCTCAAGGCGGGCCGGACCGCCCGGGGCCGCGTGGCGGCGGAAAGCCACACCAAGTCCCTGGCGGGGACCGACGAGATCTACGAGGCCATCTTCCGGAAATACAAGGTCTGCCGGGCGGACAACCTGGAGGAGCTGTACGACTTCGCCAAGGCTCTGGCTTACCTGGACAAACCGAAGGGCCGTCGCTTACTGTCCATATCCAGTTCCGGCGGCGCCGCCATCCTCGCCATCGACGAGGCGGAAAAGTACGGCTTCTCCTCCCCCATTCCTGCGGCGGCCCTCCAGAAGCGGCTCCGGTCCTTTCTACCGCCCCACTGTGGTGTTTACAACCCCATCGACCTGACGGGGGACGCCATTACCGACCCCAGCCTCTACGCGAAGGTCATTGCCGAGGCAAAGTCGGACTACGACACGAGCATCGTCATCTTCGGCGACCCCGTTCACGGCGCCTCGGACATCGTCACCGGGAAGGGGGAACTCGTCGTCTTCTGCGGCGGCGCCGACGTGGAGCGGGAGGAGGCCCTGAAGATGCACAGAAAGGGAATTCCCGTCTACCCCACACCGGAGCGGGGCGTCCGGGCCCTGGCACAGCTGGTACGCTTCGACGAAGCGCCGGCGGCGAAAGCGCCCCACGCCGCACCGCAGGCCGGAGCAACGAATCTCCTCCCCCCCGTCGCAGCCATGTCGCTCCTCAAAAAGTACCGTATCCCGGTGGCGGACACCGTCCTGGCCGACACGCCCTTCCGGGCCGCCGCCGCGGCGAAGGCCTTCGGAGGCCCGGTGGCGCTAAAGGTCGCATCACCCGACGTTTCCCACAAGTCCGACGTCGGGGGCATCCGCCTGAACCTCTCTTCCGGCGGGACCGTGAGAGCAGCCTTTGGAGACATCCTGGAGACGGTGCGGAGGAAGATGCCGATGGCCCGGATCGACGGGGTCACCGTTTCCGCGATGGCTCCGGCAGGCGGAACGGAGGTGATTCTCGGCGTCCTGAAGGACCCGCAGTACGGCCACGCGCTCATGTTCGGCCTGGGCGGCATCTTCACGGAAATCTACCGGGACGTCCGGTTCTGTCTCCTCCCGGCCTCGGATGAGGAGTTTCTGCAGGCGATCCGGGGCATCCGGGGGTGGCCGGTCCTGGCGGGCGTCCGGGGACAGAAGCCGAAGGACCTCAAGGCCCTGGTAAGGCTGATGCATTCCCTGGCGCGACTGGTGAAGGACCGTCCCGAGATCGAGCAGATCGATCTCAATCCGGTCCTGGTCTACGAAAAGGGAGCCTGTGCCGTGGACTGGCGAATCTACGCCGGTTGACCCTGTATCATGGTTCATGCACCCACTGGGTGGTGTCGATCGACAAATGACGGCCTTCTCGAAAACGGATTGCCGGCTGCGGTCCCAGCGGCCCGTACCAGGCACCGATCTTCATTCCATGAGGGTCCAGGAGATCGGAGGCATGCAGGGGGCGGTTCCGGTCCGCCGCCAGCCGCAGCATCCCCTCGACGGCTGCGGGAAGATCCCGCTCGGGGTCCGTCAGCTCACGCCATCCACCCTCCAGGCTCCAGTCGTCCCGGAGCATCAGCAGGGCCGAAGGATGCGCCTCTGACCCGGCTGCGTAATAGCGGTAATCCGGATCCGCCTCGCCGGCGGTGAACGCCTCCTCCGCCTCCGGGGTCGCCCTCAGGCTTCCCCGGGACCGGGGTACCAGGCGGAACACGAGGACAGTCGCCGCCGCGAGAGCCAGAAAGATCACGAACAGCAGGTTCGGGGAGATTTCCGTCATGGGCCGCGTTTCCTTCTCCTTCTTTCGTTCTGCCCCGATGACCGTTCCGGCATACGGTAACCTGAGCAACGTCCCGGACCGGGGAAATCCATCGCGGTCATTCCCGCTTAACGGCCCAGGAAGCTCATCATGACTTCCTGATAACGCGCCCCGGCTGCCTTATGGATCGGGAAGGCCTCCTCCAGGAGGCTCCGCTCCGCCTCCGTCAGCTCGATGTCCAGCGCACCCGCGTTTTCTTCCAGATAGCTCCGGCGTTTCGTGCCGAAGATGGGAACGACGTCCTCGCCCCGGCTGAGCACCCATGCCAGGGCGATCTGCCCGGGCCGGCATTGTTTCTCCCGGGCCATCGCCTCCACGCGGTTCACCAGTTCCAGATTCTTCCTGAAATTATCCCCCTGGAACCGTGGGGAGGTCCGCCGGTAGTCGCCTTCCGGCAGATCCTCGAACGAGCGGATCTGCCCCGTCAGGAACCCCCTCCCCAGGGGGCTGTAGGCCACGAAACCGATTCCCAGCTCACGGCAGACCGTGAGCGCCCCCTCCTCGGGATCTCTCGTCCACAGTGAATACTCGCTCTGGAGGGCCGTCACGGGATGGACGGCATGGGCCCGGCGGATCGTGCCGGGTCCCGCCTCGGAGAGGCCGATGAACCGGATCTTTCCTTCCCGGACGAGATCCGCCATGGCGCCGACGGTCTCCTCGATGGGCGTGTCCGGGTCCACCCGGTGCTGGTAGTAGAGATCGATGACCTCGACGCCCAGGCGCCGCAGGCTGGCTTCACAGGCGGAGCGCACGTATTCCGCCTTTCCGCACACCCCCCGGTATCGGGGATCGTCGCTGCGGAGGATCCCGAACTTGGTGGCCAGGAAGACCTCCTGCCGGCGTCCGCGGACGGCCTTTCCGACCAGTTCTTCGTTCAGGAAGGGACCGTACACGTCGGCCGTGTCGAGCAGGGTGATTCCCATCTCCAGCGCCCGATGAATGGTGGCCAGCGATTCCGCGTCGTCGCGGGTGCCGTAGAATTCGGACATCCCCATGCATCCCAGCCCCAGGGCCGAAACGAGGGGGCCGTTCTTTCCGAGCCGTCGCTGCTTCATCACGGATTTCTCCTTTCCGGCACGCTGCAGCCGTCAGGATCGCGGGAGGGAAACGGAACGCCCGGCCCTCCGCCGTGTCCATCCGGCATTGCTGTCCTTTATGAATTCGATATCCCGTTTCTTCCGTCTCTCATCAGGCCGCCGCCCTCTCCTCCGGCGGAGCAGCCGCGGCAGGGGTGGCTTCGGGCTCCGGTCCGTGCCGGACATGCTTCATGAGCAGGACCAGGGGAAGCATGCAGAGCATCATGACCGCCAGCACATGAAATGCGTCGTTGAAGGACATCATGGAGGCCTGCCGGAGGAACTGTTCGTACAGAACACCCAGCCCGCCCTGGGACGCCGATGCCGCAGGCAGTCCCTTCCGCTGAACGATCTCAGCCGCCTGCTGCGACGACCACCAGAAATTCGGGTCGAACGGTGTCAGCGAATCCACCAGCCTCGCCTGGTGGAACTGGGAACGCCGGGCGACCATGGTGGTGACGAAGGCGACGCCGAGGCCGCCGCCGACATTTCGCACCAGGTTGAAGATGGAGGTTGCATTGCCCATTTCCTCACGCCGGATCCCCGACAGAGTCAGTGTCGTCAGGGGGATGAAGATCATTCCCATGCCGACTCCCATGACGACGCGCGGCCAGAAGACGGAAAAGAAATCCGCCCCCAAGGTGAACCGGGACATCAGGACGTTGGCCCAGGCCGTGATGATAACACCCACCGCCACCACAAACTTGGGGTTGATCCGGGTGATGAGGCGGCCCACGAGGGGCATCGTGACAAGGATGGCGAGCCCCCCGGGACCGAGGACGATGCCGGCCAGGCTGGCTGTATAGCCCATCAGGCTCTGCAGGTAAATGGGCAGGAGCACGATGCTCCCGAAAAGGTTGACGAGAACGAAGAAGACAACGACGTTGCCGATGCAGAACGAGTAGTCCCGGAAGACGCCGAGATCCACGATGGGATATCGGACCGAGATTTCCCGGAAGACAAAAAAGACGAAGGCGATGGTTGTGACGGCCGCCAGTGTGACGATCAGTCCGGAGGCGAACCAGTCCTCCCGCTGGCCCCGGTCCAGAATCATCTGCAGGCATCCCACCCAGAGACCCAGGAGGATCAGGCCGACATAGTCAACCGTCAGAGCCGTCCGCTTCATGTAGGAGGGGTCCCGGATAAACAGCGATGTCATGACGAGGGAGACGGCACCGATGGGAATGTTGATGAAAAAGATCCAGTGCCACGACCAGTTGTCGGTGATCCAGCCTCCCAGGAGCGGGCCGACGATGGGGCCGAACATGATCCCGATCCCGAAAATCGCCATGGCCATCCCGTGCTGGACCGGTGGAAAGGTCTCCAGGAGAACTGACTGGGAGATGGGCTGAAGGGATCCTCCGGCGATTCCCTGCAGGACGCGGAAGACGATCAGGCTCTGAATGTTCCAGGCCAGGCCGCAGAGGAGGGAACTGGCTGTGAAGAGGGTAACGGAAAACAGGAGATACCGTCTCCGTCCGAAGAACCGGCTGAGCCAGCCTGTCATTGGAACGATGACGGCGTTCGCCGCCAGATAGGAGGTGATGGACCAGGTTGCTTCGTCGATCCCGGCGGAGAGGCTCCCGCGGATATGGTCGAGCGATACGTTGACGACCGACGTGTCGATGATGACCATCAGGGTCGGCAGCATCACCGTAAGGGCGACGAGCCACTTGTTGACGGGATTATCCATTCAAACTCACCGGAGGTGTGACGGACCGGACAATCCGCGGGGAGTCCCTCATTCGACGAGGATCGTCGGTACGACGGACATGCCCACCCGCAGCATGTGGCCTGGATCGGTGCCCCGGTCCAGAAGGATCTTGACCGGAATTCTCTGCACGACCTTTACGTAGTTGCCCGTGGCGTTTTCCGGGGGAAAGAGGGAGAAAACCGCCCCGGTTCCCGCCATGATGCTGTCCACCCGGCCGGTGAAGGTCCGGCCTGGATAACCGTCCACCCGGACCTCCGCTTTCTGTCCCGGTTTCATGCGCTCGAGCTGCGTTTCCTTGTAGTTCGCCACAATCCAGACGCTATCGAGGGCAACCACGGCCATGAGCGGCTGCCCCGCCTGGATCTGGTTCCCGACCTCGACGGACCTTTTCGTGACGTATCCGTCCGCCGGCGCCACGATTTTCGTGTAGCTTTTCCGGAGCAGGTCGGCCTGGAGGGATTCCTCCTTCTGCCGCACCGTTGCTTCCTGGGACTGCCGGGCCGACTCCATCTGGCGGATCAGGGAACGCTGGGTCTCGACGGCGGCCTCCGCCTGCTTCACCTGCTCCCGGGCGGCTTCCACCTGAGCCCGGGCCGTATCGAATGCCGTCCTGGTCCGGTCGTAACGCTCCTCGGCGATGATTTTCTTCTCCCGGAGCTGAATCGCCCGCTTCAGGTCGATCTCCGTCTGCCGGGTCTGGACCTCCTGAAGGCGCAGGTTTGCCCGGGCCGATTCCAGACGGTAGCCCGCTTCCTCCAACTGCCGGCGGGCGACGTCCCCCCGGAGAGAAATCTCCCGCTCCTTCGCCTTCTCGGCCCGGACAGCGGACTCGGTCTCCCTGACCCGGACGTCGTAGTCACGCTCGTCGATTTCCGCCAATACCTCGCCCTGCTTCACAAACTGGTTGTCGATGACGGCGATCCGGGTCACCGTCCCGGGAACCTTGGAGGCAATGGAGTGGATTCGCCCGGTCACGAAGGCATCATCCGTTGAAACGTGTGTGCTCCGGTAACGGAGGTAATACAGAAAGCCGGCCAGGCCGCAGAGGATGAGAAGCGCGAGCAGGGACAGGGCCATCGGCCTCCTGTAACGCAAAAAGACGTCTCCCTTCAAAATCATGGTTCAGGCATCCCCTCTTCTGTTTTTGATCTCCCTGTTCAGGCACCCAAGACCGCCAGGATCTCGCTCAGATCCGGAACCTGCCGTATGAGATAGACCTTTGTGAACACAACGTTTCCCGTCTCGTCGAGCAGGATGTTCGCCCGCTCCGAGAAGCCTTCGGGCCGCAGAATACCCAGCGATTTCGCCACCCCGCCGTGAGGCCAGAAGTCCGCCAGGATTCGCGTGTGCCGGAGTTTCATGCTTTTGGCCCAGGCGGCCTTGCAGGGCACGCTGTCCACGCTGAGACCGACGGCCAGCGTATTGAACTTCTGAAATGTTCGATACTTCTTCTCCAGATCCTTCATCTGCAGGGCGCAGACGGGGGTCCAGGCCAGCGGGTGGAAGGACAGGAGAATCCTGTTTCCCCGGTAGGCCGCCAGCCGGAAATCTTCGCCGTCCTGGTCCTTGAGCCGGAAATCCTTCACCTTCCTGCCGGTTGGAATGACTTTGCGCTCCGTCATGTCTTGCCTCCTCGGATTGGATGCGGATGGAAAGGCCGTTACCTCCTCCGGAAACGAACAGCTTCCGGTATTCCATTGCGGCTGCGGAAAGCCCGCTTCGTCATGCGGCAATATTCCGGGCGATTCGCCGGATGGCATCCGATTCGAACACCCGGATGCCAGGGTGGGACTCCCGGGCAACGGCCAGAATCGCCCTGGCGATGTCGCCGGCCTGGACCGGCTTGTAACGTTCCGGAATGGCGAAACCGAAGAGGGCCGACAGCACCTTCCCGGCGGACTCCCCCATTCTGCTCTCCTGCCGGTCGCCCAGGATGAGGGACGGCCGGAAAATGCTCACGCTTCGGAAAGGGAGTCCCCTCACGGCCTGTTCGAGTTCGCCCTTGACACGGTTGTAGAAGACCCGGGAAGAAGCTTCGGCCCCGAGAGCCGTCACCAGAAGGAGATGGGACGCCCCATTTTCAGCGGCCCTTCCTGCCGTCTCGAAGGCATAGGTGAAATCGACGCGGCGGAAGAGCTCCTGCGACCCCGCTTTCCCGATCGTCGTCCCGAGGCAGGAAATCATGTGATCCGCGGCAAACAGGGACTTGAAGGCGTCGATCCGCTCGAAGTCGATCACATGGACTTCCACACGGGAATCGCGAAACACCTCCGGAAGCGGGGAGCGAACCGGCACCACAATCCGCCGGTAATCATCCGTCGATGCCAGCAGTTTCAAGCATTCGCCGCCCACCAGGCCCGTCGCACCCAGCAGCAGAACCGATTTGTCCCCCATGCTCAGTCCTCAACGATTTGATAGGATTCCAATGAAAAATCATAAGGGAAACAAAGTCGAGCCGTCAACGGATGATTGCCTGATTCAATGGAAATGCGGTTCAAATCCACTCATTTTAATGTTATGAAATGTGAAGGAGGGATTGACTATGGGCACGGTTGACCGCTACGAAATCAATCGCAAGATACGAAGCATCCTGGTTCGCTACGACGTCGATACGACAAAGATCGACTACTCGTTTATCGGCAACACGGCGTATATTTACGGGGAACTCAGGAAAAACAGGAAGGAAGAGGAGTTCGAACTCGCCAGTCTCGAACAGATGGTAAAAGAAATCACCCGCATCAACGGCGTCCGCTACATTCAGTTCGATTTGAGAAACTGGATCATCAACTATTCCGGGATGGCCCTGAGCATCACCAAGGGAAGAACCGCGCCCGCCCCACAGACGATCTCGGCCGCTGAAACCGGGATGGGGATGGACGTGGAACTGAATGTGGACAAAGAGGAAAAGCCGAGGGAACCGCCGAAAAAGGAAGAAGAGAAAAAGGAAAAAAAGGAGGCCTGACCTTGTGGCCTCCCGAATTATGCCCTGTCGAATCGGGGCTCCCGGAGATTCAGTCCCGGACGCCCCTTGTTCCCGTCATGGTCCCGGGCGGCATCAGTTCGATGGTATCGCTCCCTCCCCTGGATTTTCTTCTTCCCGAAGGCTGCATCCATTTCTGGATATTCGACTTCTGAAGCCTGGAAAAAACGGCCTCCAGCACCCGCCGCAGGAATTTCACCTGCAGATCGGGAATCAAGCGGTTCAGGTCGTCCGCGCCGAAGGCCAGCATCAGGCAGTCCGTCCGCGCTTCGACGTGGGCGATCCGGGGCTTTCCCATGAGACCGACTTCGCCGAAAATGTCCCCCGCCTGAAGGCCGGCGATCGTCTTGCCCCGGAAGAGCACGTCCGCCTGGCCCTTCACCAGCACGTACATCCTGAGGTCCAGTTCCCCCTCCCGTATGATGCGCTGGTTCACCGGAACGTCTACCCATGCGGCAATCTTCATGAGATTGACGATTTCATCGTCTTCGAAGACATCGAAGAATGCGATTTCATCGAGGAGGCGCAGCAGGACCGTCTCCTGCATATCGACCGATATCACCAGAACCCCCGCTCCATGCAGTTGGCAATAAAAGGCAGGGACCGGCGGGCGCCCTCCAGGAAATACTCATGGAGCTGCCTGCCGACATCCGGGTAAAGCGGCGTGTCGGCAAGCTTGTCCACGGGAACCCAGCAGACCTCCAGGGAGCGCGTGTGATCGGGCCGGACCTTCGGCGTACCGTGCACCTCCCTGGCTTCAAATATAACATGCAGGGTCTGAGGATAGCGCTTCGTCGCCGGCGCCTCGCCGATCATGATGATGTCACCGATCACCAGCTTCACGCCCAACTCGTTTTTCCATTCCAGGGTGGTGGCCTCCTGGAGGGGAACATCCTTGTCGACTCCGCCGCCCGGAAGTGCGTACACGTCCTTGCCTCCGTAAATGTAACGCATACAGAGGACTTCACCCGCCTGCTCGAATACGGCCGAAACACGAACTCTCATTTCCGCCTCCTGAATTCTGCTCAGCGATTTAAGAATGCACCATGCATCCGTCTTGAGACATCCGTGCGCTCATGATAAACCGGTGCAGCGCCGGCGTCAATACAAAGACTCGCGACAGGACCCGCTCCGTTCCCGGAACGGCGGCGGGCAAAGGCAAGATCACAATGGATCCGAACATCCTGCTGAAACTGGAGGGCATCACCGTCCGTCTCGGCACAACGTTCCTCCTTCACGACACAACCTGGGAGATTCGCCGCGGCGAGCACTGGGCTATCCTCGGCCCGAACGGAGCGGGGAAATCCACACTGGCACGGGTCCTGGCCGGCGAGGAGCTCCATGTCCGAGGACGGGTGATCCACAACGGAAACCGTTCGGGGGGCAGCCATCCCGGCCATGTCTCCCTCGAGCTTCAGGAGTGCATCCTGGCCCGGGAGGAAACGAAGGATGCGGCTCGTGCCTTCGCGGGTTCGTGGAACGACCTGGAACGGGTGCGGGATACGGTCGGCGGCAATGCGGGCGGCGGGATGGACGACCCCGCGAAGGTTGACCGTCTTCTCGGACGCCTGGGCATTGCAGACCTTGGGAAACGTCCGATCCGTTTCCTTTCCACGGGCGAATTCCGCAAAGTCCTGATCGCCCGCGCCCTTCTTGTGAACCCGGAAATCCTTATCCTGGACGAGCCTTTCGCCGGCCTGGACAGGGCTTCGCGTAGCGCCTTCCGGGAAATCGTCCGCACAGTCATGAACGCAGGCACACAAGTCGTCGTCATAACCCACCGCAGGGATGAAATCCCCGCAGAGATCACACATGTTCTGGGCGTTCGGGAAGGGCGCGTCCTTTTCCAGGGTCCACGGGACGAGATGCTCACTCCCGATCGAATCCGGGTCCTCTTCGATCCGCCGGTGGCGGATCGCCCGTCAGCCTTGCAGGCCGAAAGGACCACCCCTGCAAGTGGAGACATTCTGATCGCCATGAGAGACGTCGTCGTCCGTTACGGCGATGCAACGATCCTGGACGGATTCTCCTGGACCGTCCGCCGAGGCGAGCGCTGGGCAATCGTCGGACCGAACGGATCGGGAAAGACCACCCTTCTGAACCTGATCACGGCGGACCATCCCCAGGCCTATTCCAATGACATCCGGATCTTCGGCCGGCGCCGGGGATCGGGGGAAAGCATCTGGGAAATCAAGGCGCGCATCGGGTTCGTGTCATCGGAGTTCCAGATCCGGTATCGGCTGCCTCTGGCGGCCCGGGACGTCATCCTCTCGGGATTCTTCGACTCCGTAGGCCTTTACCGCCATGTGACGGCGAGCCAGGTCCGGGCGGCGGACGATTGGGCGGCCCGCCTGGACATCGCGGCGCTGGCCGGACGGCCTTTCGATTCCCTCTCCTTCGGAGAGCGGCGCATGGTACTCCTGGCGCGGGCCATGGTCAAATCTCCCGAACTCCTGGTCCTGGACGAACCATGCCAGGGCCTGGACACGGGAAACCGGAGCCGGATCCTGGAGATGGTGAACCGGATCGCCGAGACCGGGGAAACCACGATCCTGTTCGTAACCCATCACCCCGACGAACTGCCCGCCTGCATCGACCAAACGCTGTCCCTGGCCGCGCCGGCGGAACGGACCTCATAACGGCCCCGGAACGGCCTGCATCAGCCAATCCTGAATGAAGGCGGCGATCTCCTCCCAGCCCGGTTCGGCCGGCAGCGTGTGACCATGGCCCGGGAGCACCTTCAGCATCGAGACGGAGCGGTACTTCGCGGCGATCTTCCGTGCCACGGCCGGTGGCGTCATCCGGTCCCGATCCCCGACCAGGACCAGCACGGGGACATCGATCCTCGCCGCATCGACACGGGACGCCCGGTTCCCGTCGAGAGGCCATAGGCCCATCTCGAAGAGAGCCCGCCCAGATTCATGAACGTAACGGCCGTAGACGCGCCGCGCCTCCGCTTCCGGCAGCAGGTTCAGGGCGCCGTACCGGGAATCCGCATAGGACATCAGAACCGGCTTTCGCCAGAATCCCCACTGAAGGAACTGCTCCAGGAAACTTCTGGTTACGGAAGGGCTCGTGACCGGGATGCCCGCGGGAGCGGCGGGGGCAACCAGGACCAGCGCGGCGGCGAGTCCGCGGCTTCCCAGGATCTGGGCGAGAAGGCCTCCCATGGAATGGCCCATGATGACGGGCTTCCGGTCCAGCCGACGGATCTCCTCTTCCAGATCCTGCACGAAATCAAGCAGGCTCAACATCCCCAGCCGCGGGTCCGGAGGATCGCCGGGCCGCGTGTCGTGATGGCGCAGGACGGGGGTGACACATTGCCAGCCCCGGGCCTCGAACCATCCCCTATAATTCTCCCACATCCAGGGGCCGGCATACATCCCGTTGATCATGAAAAGGATTCCGTTCATTTCATCAACCTTCCCCTTGGAGTCTTCGTTTATGTGGCGGGCTGTACGCTTGCCGCAATCAGCAAGCATTCGGAGTTCTCCGCCGGCCGGATCTTTCGCAGGCGGGTTCCATGGTAACGGATCCATATTATTTAGGCAATGCACGAGTCACAAAAACGGGAAAATCATTCCAGGGCAAATTCCTCTTGACATTCGCCGGTCTTCCGAAGTAAAAGTTCCCAACTTTTTTCATCGGGAGAAATCAATGTCCACCGGAACCATCCAGGCAACTTTCTTTTTCGGCTTTTTTAGCTTTACCCGGGAGGTCTGCCTGTAGGGTCCGACACAGAATGAAATAAAAGGGCCGCGGGCGGATCTCATACCGCCCGCGGCTTTTTGTTTTTGGCCAGGCCGCGGACATCATCCCCGGCCTTTTTTATTTTCCGAAGGAGGAAATCATGAGACGGATGCTTTGTTCCACCCTGTGGGCCGTTCTGGCAGTTCTGGTTCTTGCCGCCGGCCCGGTCGAGGCGAAGACGATCAAGGTCGGCGCCGCCATCAACATGACGGGGCCCGCCTCCACCTGGGGCCAGTTCCACGCCAAGGGCCTGCAGGACTACCTGGCCTACGTCAACGACGTCAAGGGAGGCGTCGCCGGCAACAGGATCGAGATCCTCCTGGCTGACACGGCTTACAAGGTTCCCGAGGCGGTGGCGGCGGTCAAGAAGTTCGCCATTCAGGACCAGGTGGACATGATCGCCACCTGGGGTGCCGGTGAGGGGCTGGCGGCCAAACCCATCGTTCAGCAGTACAAGATACCCACCATCAACTTTTCCACCAGCTGGGAGATCCTGGAGAAGCCGGTGGACTACATGTACCTCCCCTTCGGCAGCTACCGCATGGACTGCCAGGCCGTCCTCGAGTACATCAAGGCAATCCACACCGGAAAGGACGCACCGAAAGTCGGGCTCCTGACCTACAACAACGCCTATGGCCGCTCCATCCACCAGCCGACACGGGAATACGCAGCCCGGCTGGGGGTAAAGATCGTCGCCATTGAAGAGTTCCCGCCCAAGACCGTGGACCTGACCACGGAGCTGCTCCGGCTCCAGAAGAGCGGCGCCCAATACGTCTTCATGCAGATGCTGCCCTCGGCCATCATTACGACCCTCCGGAGTGCCGACCGGCTCCGCTACTCCCCCCGCTTTTTCGGCACCTGGACCTCGACGGACCCCGATTTCTTCCGGCAGAGCAAGGGCCTCATCAGGGACCGCCTCGCCATGCAGTTCCCGGGCGGGCTCCCGTCCGACAACTCGCCGGGAATCAACGTCATGAAAGAACTTTGGAAACGCTATCGGACCGTCGATCGCTTCGACGCGGCCTACTGGGAAGGCGTCGCCATCGGCATGATCATGGAGCGGGCCTTTGTTCGCGCCCAGGAGAAGTTCAAGCAGGTCAACCGCAACACAATCAATCGCGCCATGGAATCCTTCAAGAACGAGGACTTCGGGGGACTGCTCCCGCCGGTGACCTACACGAAGAAGGACCACGGCGCCTCGTTCCGGGCCCGCATTGTCCAGGTCCGTGAAGACGGCACCTACGTTCCGCTGACCAATTTCTACACGCCGGGGAAGGAAAAGATCCGGCTTCTGAAATAAATGACCGCCGTGCCGGCACGGGATGATTCCGTGCCGGCACGGACACTCGGGGTCCCGCCTTGCCGGTTATCGCGCGGCGGCACCGGAAAGACAAGGAGCAAAAACCATGAAGGCATTCCGGGGAGAGCCGGCCCTTTTCCAATCCACCACGGAGACGGACCGCCGGGCGGACCTGGACGTGGAAGGCCTGTCGCTGGCCTTCGGAGGGGTCCAGGCCCTGCAGGACGTGAGCCTCACGACCAGAACGGGCGAACTCCTGGCCGTGATCGGCCCCAACGGAGCGGGCAAGACAAGCCTCCTGAACTGCATCACCGGGTTTTACCAGCCCCAGAAGGGGAGCATCCGCTTCAACGGCCGGGACATTACGCGGATGCACGCCCATCACCTCGTGCGGATCGGCATCGGCCGGACCTTTCAGAACATCGAGCTGTTTCCGGGAATGACGGTGCTGCAGAACCTGCTCCTGGCCCGGCACATTCACTGCGGGTACGGCCTGGCGGACGCCTGCCTCTTCAGCCCCGCCGTCCGCCGGGAGGAAATCCGCCACCGCCGGCTCCTGGAGGAGCTGATCGATTTTCTCGAGATCCAGGCGATCCGCAAGAAGACCGTGGGGTCCCTTCCCTACGGCCTGATGAAGCGGGTGGAGCTGGGACGGGCGCTGGCCCTGGAACCGAAGCTCCTCGTTCTGGACGAGCCCTTCGCCGGGATGAATCTGGAGGAGAAGGAAGACATGGTTCGCTTCCTCCTGGAACTGAACAAAGGGTGGGGTCAGACCATGATCCTCGTGGAACACGACATGTCCATTGTGATGAGCATCTCGGATCGCGTTGTGGTTCTCAATTTCGGCGAGCAACTCGCCGAGGGCACGCCGGAGGAGATCCGGAACCACCCGGAGGTGATCCGGGCCTACCTGGGGGACGAACATGGCGGCTGACTCCGCTTTACTGGCCCGCGCCTCCGGACGCTGGTTCAGCCGGCTGCTCTCCGGGGCGCGTCCCGAAACGCCGGTATCTCCACCGTTATCCGCGGTGGGGGCTTCCCCGGGATCCGCCCCGGGGGACAGGATGAAAGACATTTCGCGCCTGACCCTCCCGCAGGTGCTGGCGCGACAGTCGGCCCTGCTGGGCGGCCGGACGGCCATCCGTGAGAAGGCCTACGGCATCTGGCAGACCCACTCCTGGAACGACTACCTGTCGTGTGTCCGGAAGACGGCCCTGGGCCTGCAATCCCTGGGGCTCCGGCGCGGCGAGCCGGTCGCCCTCATCGTCAACAACTGTCCCGAATGGCTCTTCGGAGAGCTGGGATCCCAGGCCCTGGGGGCCGTCACCCTGAACCTCTTCACCTCCTCCGTCGCCGGCGAACTCCTGTTTTCCCTGAACCGGATCGGTGCCGCCTACGTCATCGTCCAGGACCAGGAGCAGGCGGACAAACTGCTGGAGCACCGCGACGATCTCTCCCATATCCGGAAGGTTATTTATGTCGATCCCACGGGGATGCGGTTCTATCGGGAGGATCCCTGGCTGATGAGCTACCGGGAGCTCCTTGACCTGGGCGAAGAAGCGGACCGGAGCGACCCGGAGCGCTTCGGCCGGGAGATCGCCCGGGGGAATCCCCGGGACACGGCCCTCATGATCCAGACCTCGGGAACCACGGGAGTCTCCAAGCTGGCCATGCTGAGCCACCGGGGCCTCACCGCCATGGGACGGAGCTGGACGGACCATCTCTCGCTCCGGCCCGGGGAAAACTGGATCTCCATCTCTCCCCCGGCCTGGATCGTCGACCAGATGTGGGGCGTCGGCGTGGCCCTGGTGAGCGGAATGACGATGAACTTTCCGGAGACCCCGGAGACGGTGACGGAAGACTTCCGGGAGATCGGCCCCTCCGTCCTGATCACCTCGTCCCGCTTCTGGGAGGATCTCGCCTCCCGGATCCGGGTCCGCATGTCCGATGCCGGCTGGATCAACCGTCTTCTTTTCCGGTGGGCCGAGGCGGCGGGCCGCCGGTCCGCCGAGCGGGGCCCGGGCAACGGCTCCCGCCCCTGGTCCGACCGGCTGGTGCAGAGCCTGGCGAAGCGGATCGTTTATGATCCGCTCCTGGATCGCATCGGCTGCTCCGGTTTCCGGTGCGTCCTCACGGGGGGGCATCCCATCAGCCCCGACGTGATCCGCTTCTTCCGCGCCGTCGGACTGAACCTGAAGCAGTGCTACGGCCTGACCGAGTCGGGCGGGATCTTCCAGGTCCAGCCGGACGACGAGGTGAAGCCCGAGACCGTGGGCCGGCCCCTGCCGGGGACGGACGTAAAAATCGCCGAGGACTCGGAGGTCCTGGTCCGGGCTGACGCCAACTTCGCCGGTTATTACAACGACTTCGCCGCTACGGAAGGGGCCTTCCAGGACGGCTGGCTCAAGACGGGCGACGCGGGCTACCTGGACGAGGACGGGCACTTGGTCATCATCGGCCGCAAGGAGGAGATCATCCGCAACAAGACCGGCGAGGCCTTCTCCCCCGACTTCATTGAAACCCGCCTGAAATTCAGTCCCTACATCAAGGAGGCGGTGATCTTCGGCGAGGGCAGGCCCTTCCTCACGGCCTTCGTCAACATCGACTTCGGCAATGTGGGCAACTGGGCGGAAGAGCGGATGATACCCTACACGACCTACCTCGACCTCTCCCAGCGGCCGGAAGTGGAAGGGCTGATCCTTTCCGAGTTGAAGGAGGTCAACGAGCGGCTGCCGGCGTTCATGCGGATCCGCAAGTTCATCCTCCTCTACAAGCTTCTCGACGCCGACGACGACGAGCTGACGCGCACGGGCAAGGTGCGGCGCCGCTTCGTCTACGGACTGTATCTCCGCCTCATCGAGGCCATGTACCGGAACGAGCAGGAAGTGGACGTGAAGACCCCCGTCCGCTATCGCGACGGCCGGGAAGGATGGATCGAGACGCGGGTCCGGGTCATCCCGGTGGATTGAACCAGAAAGGGTGTGTCATGGATTTCTTCCTTCATCTTCTCGTCAGCGGCCTGAGCATCGGCTTTCTCTACGGCCTGTCGGCCCTGGGCTTCGTCATGATCTTCAAGTCCTCGAGCGTGCTCAACTTCGCTCACGGGGAACTCCTGGCCATGGGGGCGTTTCTGTTCCTGGCCCTGGTGACATGGGCCGAGCTTCCCATTGCCCTGGCCTTCCTGCTGACGCTCGCAGGCTGTTTTTTCCTCGGCTTCGTCATCGAGCGGCTGTTCCTGCGGCCCCTCATCGGGGAGCCGCTCATCTTCGTCATCATGCTCACGGTGGGGCTGGCCTCCATGTTCAAGGGGCTGCTGCTGTTCATCTGGGGCGGGAACCTGCACACCTATCCCGACTTTCTCCCCGAGTGGATAGGGATCACCCTGGGCAACATCTCGGTGCCGCCGGTGTACACGGCCGTGCTGGCCGTGGGAACGGTCTTCCTGATCCTCTTCGGTCTCTTCTTCAAGTTCTCCTCCCAGGGAATCTACATGCGGTCCGTGGCGGACAACCAGCGGGCGGCCCTCTCCCTGGGCGTCCACGTGAAGCGGGTCTTCGCCCTCTCCTGGGCCATCGCCGCGCTGGTGGCGGGAATGAGCGGCATCGTCCTGGGCGTGATCAACGGCATCAACGTCCACGACCTGTCGGCCATCGGACTCAAGGTCTTCCCGGTGGTCATCCTGGGCGGGCTGGACTCCATCGGCGGGGCCATCCTGGGGGGCATCATCATCGGCCTCCTGGAGACCTTCACCGGGGGCTACCTCTCCCCTTCCCTCAAGGACGTGGTGCCCTACATCGCCCTGGTGGTCATCCTGATGGTGAAGCCCTACGGGCTCTTCGGGCTGAAAGAAATCGAGAGGGTCTGACATGGAAACGAGAAAATGGACCTTCCATCCCTGCGGGAACTACCGGGAACGGTACGACCAGGAACTGACGGTGTTCGAGACCGACTTCGGTCGCCTCTGGGCCGTTCTCGGGCTGGTTCTGCTCTTCGGGGCCGTCCCTTTCGCGTCCTCGCCCTACTTCATCCACATTCTCAACATGACGGGCATCGCCGCCGTCGCGGCCGTGGGCCTGAATATTCTCGTCGGCTACACGGGACAGATCTCCCTGGGACACGGAGCCTTTGTCGGCGTAGGAGCCTACGCGGCGGCCGTCCTCGCCACGCGGTGGAACGTCCCCTTCCTGGCGGCGGTCCCGGCGGCGGGCCTGGTCGCGGCGGCGGTCGGCATGGTCTTCGGGATCCCCTCGGGACGGTTGAAGGGTCTGTACCTGACCATCGCCACGCTGGCGGGCCAGTTCATCATCGAATACGTCCTCGTCCACTGGGAATCCGTCACCCAGGGAACCATGGGCATCACCGTCCCCCGGGCGGAGATCCTGGGATGGTCCATCGGCAGTGACCGGTCGTTCTTCTACGCCATCTACCTGGTCCTGGCCGGGATGATCTGGATGGCCGTGAACCTGATGCGGACCCGTTACGGCCGGGCGCTCGTGGCGATCCGCGACAATGACCGGGCCGCCGAAGGGATGGGCATCCCCGTGTTCCCCTACAAGCTCCTGGCCTTCGGGATCAGTTCCTTCTACGCAGGCGTGGCCGGGGCCCTGTGGGCCTACTACCTGGTCAGCATCACGGCGGAACCCTTCAACATGGGTCTCTCGGTGGAATACATCGCCATGGTGATCATCGGCGGTATGGGCAACATGGCCGGTGCCGTCTTCGGGGCGGTCTTCATCACGGGATTGAACGAGATCCTCCGGTTCGTCACGGAGGTGGTCATGAACATGGGCCTCCTGTCGGAATACGGCCTGAACATCGCCCCCCTGCGGGAGTTCACCTTCGGCCTGGCTATCGTCCTCTTCATCCTCCTGGAGCCCCGGGGACTGGCGGAGGTCTGGAGGATCGTCCGGTCGAGCTTCCGTCTCTGGCCGTTCTCGTACTGAGGAGTAAAGACCATGGACAATGAGGTTCTTCTGCAACTCAACAATATCTCGGTGGTCTATTCGGACGTGATCCAGGTCCTCAAGGGTGTCTCCCTGGCGGTGGAGAAGGGGCGGATCGTCTCCCTCCTGGGAAGCAACGGGGCCGGCAAGACCTCCACCCTCAAGGCCGTCTCGGGCCTCCTCAAGCCGGAAAACGGCAGGGTCACCGATGGTACGATTCTCTACGGCGGACAACCCGTCCAGAACGAATCGCCGGAGACAATCACTCGCAAGGGAATCATCCAGGTCCTGGAGGGACGGCAACCGTTCAAGTATCTGACGGTGGAAGAGAACCTCCGGGTGGGTACGGCCACCCGGCCGCCCGGTCCGTACAGGAAGGACCTGGACATGGTCTACGCCTACTTCCCGGCCCTGCTGAAGCGGCGGAAGAACCTGGCCGGCTACTGCAGCGGCGGTGAGCTGCAGATGATCGTCATCGGCCGGGCCCTGATGGCCCACCCGTCGCTACTCCTCCTGGACGAGCCCTCTCTGGGCCTCGCCCCCCTGGTCGTAAAGGAGATTTTCACCATCATCCGCCGCATCAATGAGGAGCAGGGCACCACGATCCTGCTGGTGGAGCAGAACGCCCGGATGGCCCTGTCCATCGCCCATTACGGCTACGTCATGGAAAACGGAAAGATCGTCATGGAGGGTCCGGCGGGAGAACTGGTGGAGAATCCGGACGTGAAGGAATTCTACCTGGGCATGGGGGCCGAGGGGATGGTGCGCTCCTATCGGGACGTGAAATCCTACAGGCGGCGGAAACGCTGGCTGTAACAGCCTTCAGTGCGGGCGTGGGAATCGGGTCCCGGGGCGAATCCGCATCCGGCGATGCAGGCAGGCCCGATTCTTCGTCCGTGCGTCAGGCGGCGCGGGATCCGGCAGCCAGAGACAGGCGGCGGCCGAGATGGGTTCCCAGGCGCTTTCCCAGAGCGGCCAGGGTCCAGATGAGCGGTGCTCCCATGGCCCGGGGCAGAACGCCGGCATCGCAGCAGTACAGATTCTGGATTCTGGTCTCAAGGCTGGCATCCACCACTTCGCCGATACGGCAGGAGGCCGAGGGGTGGGCGCCGATGGGGTTCAAGGCCAGGATGCTGTCTTCCCGGGCCCCGGCTTTCCTCAAAACCTTCCGGATCAGGTCCACCCCCTTGTCGAGGCGCTTGCGGTCAAGCAGGGTGATAGGCTTGGAGAAGGATCCGCCCGGATAGATCTCACCCTCCGTCTCGTCCTGCACCTTCACCATGATCCCCGTGTAATTCCTGAACTCCCGGAGCTTCGTGAAGTGCTGGAATCCCTTCGAGGCGATGAGCACGGCAAACTGCGACCAGTTGGGGAAAACCGGCAGGATGATGATGCCCTCGGACTCGTGGAGGTCGGTGGTTCCCACGGCCATGGGGTGGGCGCTGTACGTGCTCATCCCCGGGACGACGCCGCCGACGAACTGGAGCCAGTCGCAGCAGAATCCCTTGCCCGCTTCCCGGATGCCCGCCCGCCGGAGCAGGTGGACATCGGACATGCCCGCCGAGAGGACCACCGCTTTCCCCCGGTACCGGACGGCTCGCCCATGCCGCTTTCCCTCTACGCCGGCGGCCGAGCCGCCTTCGCAGATAACCCTGTCCACACGAGTGCCCATCTTCAGGTCCGCCCCGGAACGGACCGCATCATCCACCCAGGCCCGGGCTGTCCACTTGGCGCCTCGGCGGCAGCCCAGCATGCAGTCGCTGCAGCCCTCGACGCACGTTTCGGGATCGATGAATTTTTCCATCTTCCGCCAGGGAAGACCGGTGGATGCCGCGGCGTCCATGAGGCGGAAATTCGCCTCGCCGATCAAACGGTCCGGAAGCTCGGCGATGCCCAGTTCCCTGCGGACCTCCCCGGCTTCGATGGACAGGTCGATTCCAAACCCGGACAAGACCGACAACGGCGGAGGCATGGCACATCCGGCGGAAAGATTGGAGGCGCCGCCCAGGGAATCGGCGAACGTGACAAGGTTCATCTCCCTGCTGCGGGTCAGGCCGCACCTTTCAAGAACCCGCATGACCGTCAGGGTGTTCCCCATCCGGTTCACCCGTCCCCCCCGCTCCAGCAGGAGCACCCGGCCGCCCTGCGCCGCCACGCTCCGGGCGACGGCGGCCCCGGATACGCCTGAACCGACGACGATGACGTCGTACTCCTCACGCTGTCCGGATGCCGGTTTCACGAATCGATCTCCCCGACGTTGTGCATTCCCATATCCATATCCGGCACCGATCCTTCCGTCTTCATCCGCTCGCGGACCCAGTCCATGTCCAGAGGCAGGGGCTTTTCCGGATCCCGGTAGAGCGAAAGAGCTCCTTCCGGGCAATGCTCGACGCAAAGTTCACAGCCCATGCAGGCCGCCCGATCATATGAACGGACGCCGTGCTGCAGGTTCATCGCCCCGAACGGGCAAATGCCTGCACAGGCCCCGCAGCTCCGGCAGAGATCCCGGTTTTCACGAACCGAATAGCCGGAGCAGGCGCTCTGGGAAAGGGAGCCCCCGAACTTCCGGACCCTTCGGGACGCCTCCAGGCTCACACAGCAGTCGGGACAGCAGCTGCAGATCACGCCCGTCGTGCCCCCGGTAGCAACCTTGAAGAACGCCTGGGTGACATGCCCCCTCTTCCGGAAATCGCGGATCAGGGCCAGAGCCTCTTCCTGCGTGATCCGCCGCGGGTTGTACCTTCCGCAGTGGTCGAGCCAGAAGCCGGCGACGTCCCTGCCGACGGCGATGCAGCAGTTGACGGGTGCGCAATCTTTCCCGCCCCCCCTTGCCGCCCGGCAGGGGCAGTCCATGACAGCGATGAAATCTGGCTCCCGGAAGAGAATCCCCGTGGCATGGGCATAGGGAATGATCTGCCGGTTTCCCGGACCCGCAAGTCTGATGTCCTCCCGGAGGGTGAGAATCTTGACCGCTTCCGAGGAAGACAGGACTTTTGCATGATAGCGGCCGAAAGCGGCCTGAAACAGCATCGCCGACGGCCGGAACCACCTCGGGGCGGCGGTCGCCAGCCTGGTCATCGCCAGGCTCAGGCGGACGTATGGGTGATACCTTGTAAAATACAGGTAGTGGTGCAGGGCGCGATCGATTCGCCAGCCATGCTTCCGGATCATGGTCCGGGTGGACGCTTTCATGCAGAATCTGTCCCCCGTCTCCTTTGCCATCAAATTCGAAGGAGACTATCGCCTATCCTGCACTGTGTCAAGCAGCCAGGACCGCCGAATGTCCATCCAACCATTTCTCAGCTCTTGACAACGACCGTCGAATGACTAAATTACACCGGTTAAATTCCAACGCATCCTTTTCGGCCCATGGATCGGATCCCGCCGGGGACGGCAGGACGCCGGGAGAGCCGGAACAACCCGAATTCAATGCGCAGGCAGGCCCTTCGGAATGCCTGCCTGCAAAGCGAAAATTACAAAATAACAGGAGGTGTCCGAATATGAAGGTCAGACCGTTGCATGATCGAGTCCTGGTACAGCGCGTGGAGAGTGACGCGAAAACGGCGGGTGGAATCATCATTCCCGATACGGCCAAGGAGAAACCCCAGGAGGGCAAGGTGGTGGCCGTCGGTCCGGGGCGCCTTGACAAATCGGGCAAACGGATTGTCCCGGAGGTAAAGAAAGGGAATCGGATCCTGTTCGGCCGCTACGGAGGAACCGAAGTCAAGATCGACGGGGAGGAGTACCTCATCATGGGCGAGGAAGACATCCTCGGGATCATCGAATAAGGACGGGAGGAAAGAACGGACATGGCAGCAAAAGAGATCAAATACAACGTAAAGGCCCGGGAGCGGATCATGAAGGGCGTCGACACCCTGGCCAACGCAGTGAAGGTGACCCTGGGACCGAAGGGACGCAATGTCCTCATTTCCAAGACCTGGGGCGCCCCGACCGTCACGAAGGACGGCGTCACCGTCGCCCGGGAGATCGAACTGGACAACAAGTTCGAAAACATGGGCGCCCAGATGGTCAAGGAAGTCTCCACCCGCACATCGGATACCGCCGGCGACGGCACCACGACGGCGACCATCCTTGCCCAGGCCATCTACCGGGAAGGCTCCAAGCTCGTGGCCGCCGGGATGAATCCCATGGCCCTGAAGAGGGGCATCGACAAAGGCGTCCAGATCGTAACGGAAGAGTTGAAAAAAATCTCCAAGACCGTGAAGGACAAGAAGGAAATCACCCAGGTCGGCATGATCTCCGCGAATAACGACATCACCATCGGCTCGATCATCTCGGATGCCATGGACAAGGTCGGCAAGGAAGGGGTCATCACCGTCGAGGATGCCAAGGGCATGGAAACAACCCTGGACGTGGTGGAAGGCATGCAGTTCGACCGGGGCTACATCTCCCCCTATTTCGTAACGGATCCGGAAAAAATGAACATCGTCCTGGAGGATCCTTACATCCTGATCAATGAAAAGAAGATCAGCACCATGAAGGACATGATTCCGATCCTGGAGGCCGTCGCCCGGACAGGCCGGCCGCTCCTCATCCTGGCCGAGGACCTGGAGGGAGAGGCGCTGGCGACGCTCGTGGTCAACAAGATCCGCGGCACTCTCAAGGTTGCCGCCGTCAAGGCCCCCGGATTCGGCGACCGCCGCAAGGCCATGCTGGAGGATATCGCAATCCTCACGGGCGGGCAGGTGGTTTCCGACGATATCGGCGTAAAGCTGGAAACGGTGACCTTGAAAGAGCTGGGAACCTGCAAGAAGATTGAGATCGACAAGGACAACACCACTCTCGTAGACGGCGGCGGCACCAGCAAGGCCATCCAGGAACGCGTGAAGATGATCCGGGGCCAGATGGAGGTCACCACGTCGGATTACGACCGCGAAAAGCTCCAGGAGCGTCTTGCCAAACTGGTGGGCGGCGTGGCCCTCATCAAGGTCGGAGCGGCGACGGAGATCGAGATGAAGGAAAAGAAAGCCCGCGTTGAGGACGCCCTGAACGCCACGCGCGCAGCCGTCGAGGAGGGAGTCGTTCCCGGCGGCGGGGTGGCGTTCCTGCGCTGCCTGCCCGCCCTGGAAAAGGCAAAGGTGCCCGATGACGAAATGTACGGCGTGAAGATCATCATGCGCGCCATCGAGGAACCCCTCCGCCAGATTGCCGCGAACGCCGGATTTGAAGGCTCCGTCGTGGTGGAGAAGGTCAAGGGAAAGAAGGGCGACTACGGCTTCAACGCCGACACGGGCGAGTACGTGGCCATGTTCGGCGCAGGAATCATCGATCCCACCAAGGTCGCCCGCCTGGCTCTCCAGAACGCCGCCTCCGTATCGGCCCTGATGCTGACCACCGAGGCCATGGTGGCGGAGGCGCCCGCGAAGAAGGGGGCCGGCATGCCCCAGATGCCCGGCGGCGGCATGCCCCCCGGCATGGGCGGCATGGGCGGCATGGGCATGGATGACATGGACTACTGATCCATTCCGGAACGAAAACCGGCAGGAAGCCCCCTCCCCAAGGAGGGGGCTTCTTTTATCATTCCGGAGCATAACGTTGCCGGGGGGAACAAACCGTTTGCCATCCGCGCATCGATCCCTTATCATGATGCACAATCTTGAGCAGTCCGGCGGAAGCGCAAATCAGACCAAGGATCGCGGCCGGACAGGGATTTCGCCCTTATAATGACCGTGACGAAAACAGGCAGCCGATTCCGAACATTCCTCCCCCTTCTCCTGGCGCTCCTTCTCTGGATGCTGCCTGCCGCAGTCCATTCCGCACCGTCTTTTCCCGCACACAGCGGAGCCGTCAACGATTTCGCCAACGTCATTCCCACCGAATACAAAAACCGGATGGAGAATCTCTCCCGGGAAGTCCTTGAGAAGACAGGAGCCTCCGTGGTCGTGGCCGTCCTGCCCGCCCTTGGCGAGGAAGACCTGAACGATTACGCGAATGGGCTCTATTCGGCCTGGGGCATCGGGAAAAAGGGACAGGGCAAGGGCGTCCTGATCCTGCTGGCGGTGAAGGAGCGAAAGCTCCGGATCGAGACGGGTTACGGCGTCGAGGGAATCCTCCCGGACGGGCTGACCGGCGAGATCATGGACAAGTACATGCTCCCGCATCTTCGCCAGGGTGATTACGGGATGGGTCTTTACAACGGCATGTTTGCCGTCTCGACGGTAATCGCCAGGGACGCCGGGATTCAACTGACCGGCAGCCCCGGGAAGACAGCTTCCCGACGGGCCTCGCCTTCCGTCCGGAAGAGCATGTCCCCCCTGACGGTGGTCCTGCTCATCGCGGTGGTGGCCGTACTGCTGCTCACCCCCCAGGGACGGGCGCTCCTGCCATGGATCCTGTTCCTCCTGCTGAGCGGCAGCGGCCGGGGCGGTGGAGGATTTGGCGGATTCGGCGGCGGCGGATTCGGCGGATTCGGCGGGGGATCGAGCGGCGGGGGCGGAGCCAGCCGGGGCTTCTAGCCGGCGCCAGAGGATAAGGATCGGCAGGGAGGTGCCATGATGGGGAAAATTCCGCAGCGGCCGGAAGATATATTCGAGGCCTTCCGGGACGACATGAAACAGGCCTTTGGCGACGATCTGCAGGGGATCATCCTCTATGGGAGCGGCGCCCGCGGCGAATATGTCGCCGGCCGGTCGGATCTCAACTTTCTGGTGATTCTCACCGACAGCGGCGTCAACAATCTGGACCGAGCCTTCAGGATTGTATCCGGCTGGCGGAAGCGAAAGGTGGCGATTCCCCTGTTCATGACCAGGTCCCTGATCCTGCACTCCCTCGACAGTTACCCCGTCGAGTTTCTCAATATGCAGCTTCATTACGTTCCCGTTTACGGAGAAGATGTTCTCAAGGGCCTGGCCTTCGACCGCTCAAACCTGCGCCTCCAGCTCGAACGGGATCTGAAGGGAAAGCTGCTCCTCCTGAGGACGGGCTTTCTGGAAACGGAGGGCAAGGACAAGCCCATCGGCAGGCTGATCGCCGTCTCTATGACAGCTTTTCTTTCCCTGTTCACGGCCCTGCTGTACCTCAAGGGAATAGCCGCGCCCAGGGACCGGAGGCAACTGATCCGGGAGACGGCCGCCGTCACCGGATTGGATGGAAGCGTTTTCGAAAAATGCCAGGACATCCGGGAAGGACTCCGAACCCCCAGGAGTGCGGAGACTCTTGCACTCTTCAAGTCTTACTTGCGGGAAGTCGGAAATCTTTGCGATTTTGTAGATCAAATGGAATAGATCAATAAAGGAGGCTGGTCATGTCGAAAGGAAAGATCGCGTTTTTTGTCGTCATCGGGGTGCTCGTCATCCTGGCCATGGGGCTGTATGGCTTCTTCAAGGGGAATTACAACCGGTTCGTAACCCTCGATGAGGGGGTCAAGTCATCCTGGGCACAGGTGGAAAACCAGTTGCAGCGCCGATACGACCTCATCCCGAACCTGGTGGAGACGGTGAAGGGCTTCGCCGCCCAGGAAAAGAGCGTGCTGGTGGAGGTGACCAACGCACGGGCCAGGGTCGGCGGTGCCGGATCGATCCCCGACAAGATCAACGCCAACAACGAGCTGTCGGGCGCCTTGAGCCGCCTCCTGGTCGTCGTGGAGAAGTATCCGGACCTGAAATCGAACCAGAACTTCCTGAAGTTGCAGGATGAGCTCGCGGGAACGGAAAACCGCATCGCCGTCGAGCGCAAACGTTACAACGACGCCGTTCGGGTATACAACGTGGCCATCCGGAGTTTTCCGGCAAACCTGCTGGCAGGGATGTTCGGATTCAACGCGGCCACGTTCTTTCAGGTGCCGGAGGCAGCGAAAGCGGCGCCGCAGGTGAAGTTCTGACGGGTTGTTGAATACTCGTGATGCGGACCGTTGCATAAATCCGCACGCGAGTCTCCCGAATCCTGAGATCCGAAACAAGAAGGGGACAGATCTGAATCTGTCCCCTTCTTGTTTTCCGAAGCGGCAATGATTGAGGACAGCTTGAGCGGACGGCCCGATTGAAACGGCCGTAAGCCAGACGCGACCAGGGGCATCGGAGGGCATTCCGCGGCCCTTTATGCGTTGCGGATGATGCTTCACCGCACGCGATCCGGCAGACCGACGATCCGGAAACGGAACATGGATTCCGTCCCGCTCTTCCCCTTTTTGCCGGCATTGCCTTCCGTCCGGACGGATACGGAAAAAAAAAACCGGGGGCGCGGTGGGTTCCCACCGGCCCCCGGAAATTTTTAACGTCCTCCGCCAACCGCCCCGCGTGCCACGGGGTGCCTGCCGCCTACCGTTTCTTATGCCGGTTGGCCTTGAGGCGTTTCCTGTACTTGTGCTTGCTGATTTTCCTTCTTCGTTTTTTGACGACGCTGCCCATCTTGACCCCTGGTTTTCCTTGATAAAATGATTGCTTCCCGTCAACGCGGGGGCACCCTATAGCATGCCGGTTTCCGGGAAGCAACGACTTTTTCCGTTTTCGCCTCTTTTTTCTGTTCCGACCGCACCGGAGCAGGTGCTCAGCCGGGAAAGCCCAGGCCGCAGAAAGCCCGGACGTTTTCCATCTTCTCCGGGAGATCGTAGCTGCGCTGGACCTCCACCCGGTTCGTCTCCGGTGTCCCTCCCGCGCAGATGGCACTGGCCATAAGGTAGCCGCTGAATCGCGAGGCAGTCAGATCCTGGATGAAATAGAGGAGCTTCATCCTGTCTTCTGTAGAAAATTTTGCGCTCCCGCGCAGGTACTTGTCGATCCAGGGGCGTGTCACCTCATTCCGGTAGTCCGCCTCCACGGGCATCGTTGTGACGATGCCCCCGGCGATCTCCTGGAGGGTCCCAAGGAATTCGATGAATTTCAACCGGGTATGATAGAGGCCGGCATTGGAAATGCCCGTGTCCGGGACGGGGATGCCGCTCGGGTGCTCCGTCGCCTTGGCCAGGGATCCGAGGACGCACCCCCAGCCGATCTCCGAGGCGATCATCATGTCGGTGATCTTGTTGCGGATGTGGCCGGCCCGCTCCGTGCCGTTCATCCGGGCCGCCAGGGCCGCCGCCCCGGCCAGGATGTCGATGCGGGCGGACGTGCAGGCCCCCTTGGCGATACGGACGTAGGGCGAGAAGTAGCCGATGAAGTTTTCCGTGAATTCCCACTCACCGCACAGAAACACCCGTTCCCACGGAATGAACACGTCGTCGAAGACCGACAGGCACTCGACGAAGCCGATCCGTGTGCTGACGGGGGACTCCATTTCCCGCGGCTCCCGGGGACCCGGGGCCGGCCGGGTAATGAAGGTTAGCCCCTTTGCATCGATGGGAGTCACGAAGGACACGGCGTAGTCCCGGTCTTCCTCCCCCAGGGCCCGGCAGGGAGAAACGAACATGAAGTGGGTCAGCGGTGCGTTGGACGTGTGTGTCTTCGCGCCCCGCACCACGATTCCCTCCCTGTTGCGGGACACCACCCGCAGGTGGAGATCCGGGTCGGCCTGGCGGGAGGGCGGAAGGGACCGGTCGCCCTTGGGATCCATGACCCCCATGCAATAGCGGAAGTCTTTCCGCTGGATCTCCTCGAAAAAGGCTCGGAGATTGGCATGATAATTCGTCCCCCGGGCCCGGTCGACGTCCCAGGTGGTGGCCCACATCACGGAAAGCCCGATGCCCATGCACATGGAACAGAAGTGACGGCTGTTGTTCCGCTTGATCACTTCCACCAGTTTCCTCACTTCGCCGGTTCCCAGGCGCAGGTGCGTCCAGAAACTCACCTTTTCCTCGATGAAGGGCGACCAGGCCGCGAAGTCCTTTTCGAATGCCGGATCCCCCGGCCAGTCGTACTGGGTGCAGGTCTCCCGCAGGCTGATGGAGAACCAGGGACTGTCGGCCACGTTCTCCACCCGCTCTCCGCCGATATAGATACAAGGATGCTGGGCCCGCAGGCTGTCAAGGTACTGCCGGGACGTCATGATGCCCATGCTTCTTCCTCCTCCTTGCAATGGAATCCGTTCCCGCAACGGGGCGATGGATGCTCTTCCTTCCGGAGAGCCTCCTGCTACTTGGCGATCATGCCGCCGTCGTTGACGACGATGTGGCCCGTCATGTAGGCGGAGGCGTCGGACGCCAGGAAGACGACCAAGCCCTTCATGTCGTCCGCGTCCCCGATTCTTCTCAGGGGAATGCCCTGGATGATCATGTCGTGAGCGTCCTTGAACTCGGGCTTCTCGATGTAGGCCATCATGTCCGAGCGGAAGAAGCCCGGAGCAATGGCATTGACGCGGATCTTGTAGGGAGCCAGCTTCACCGCCAGGTTCATCGTAAGGACGTTGATGGCCGCTTTCGTGGAATTGTAGGGTACTGCAGGATGGGCCAACTCTTCCGATCCGCGGAAACCCATAACGGACGAGATGTTGATGATGTTTCCGCCCCCCTGCTCCTTCATGATCCGGGCGACCTTCTGGGTCAGGATCCAGACGCCCCGGACATTCACGCTGAAGAGCTGGTCCCAGCGCTCCAGGGGAAAATCGAGGGTCGGCGCGCCCCAGGTGGCCCCGGCATTGTTTACGAGAATGTCGATCCGGCCGAAGCGCTCCTTGACCGCCTGGACCATCTTCTCGACCTCTTCCTCCTTTGCCACGTCACAGGCAATGGGAACGACTTTCTTACCCGTCTCCTTCTCCAATTCCGAAGCCGTCGCTTCCAGGTTCTTCATCTTCCGCGAGGTGATGACCACATCCGCCCCGGCCTCGGCCAGGCCCGTGGCGATGAATTTCCCGATACCGCGCCCGCCGCCCGTCACCAAGGCGACCTTGCCGTCCAGCTTGAACAGATCGAATGTCTTCATAGGAACCTCCGTTGCTGCGCATGATGGCGAATCCGTAGCAGAGATGGCTCCGTTTTTCCACGAAAAGCTGGCGGACGCCGGGGCCGGCGGCCCCTTGCCCCCGTTCGGTGGGGGGAATCTCCGGCCAACGGTTGCGGGACCTTCGATTTTCAGGTTGACGGAAGGCCGGAAGATAGTTTAGTAATTCCATGCATACGAGAAAAGGAACCGTGATGTCCACTGCCTTCCGATCATTCCTTTCCCCCTCGGCAATTCCCGAAGGCATGGGGATGTCGCTTCAGCATTCCAGGGCATCTCATACGGAGGTATTGTCCAGCGGCGAGAATGTCCAGCCGCAGCCGATCCAGCAGGTCATGAACGAGGTCAGGCCGGGAACTGAAAACACCATCTCCCCGGGCCGGTATATCCGGAAGGGCTTCCCCGGCACGTGCACAGCGCCGGCAGAAGGAAACCCGGCCGGCTTTCCGGCTGGCGGACCGGTTCTGGCACCGGTGTTGTTTGCAAGAATGGAATAAAGCCCTGAAACTCAAATTCGAGGAGGAAGCGATGAAGAAATTATTATGCGGCATCGTCGTTTTGCTCGTCCTGGCTGCAGCCTCGCCGGGACTGGCAGAGGTTCGTCCCGGCACTTTTTCCGTCACTCCATTTATCGGAGGCTACGTCTTTGACAATTCACAGCATCTGAAGAATGCACCCGTTTACGGCGTTCGGTTCGGCTATGACCTGGCGCGTTACTTCGGCGTGGAAGCCACCCTCGACTATGTCCGCAGCGAATTCTCGGCGCCCTGGGACATTACCAAGAGTGACCTGTACAACTGGACGGCGGCCAGAAGCGACAAGGCCGATGTCTTCAACTACCGGCTGGAAGGCCTATTCTATCTCCTGCCGCAGTACAAGGTGGTCCCCTACCTGGCGGCCGGCATCGGCGGCCAGTCGATCAACTACCCGGGTGTCGTGGAAAACAGGAGCAAATTCCTGGTTGATGTGGGCGCCGGCGTGAAGTGGTTCATTACCGAGCGGCTGGCCCTGCGGGGTGACGTCCGCTTCCCGTATGTCTTCGACAACTCCAAGAAGAACCTGGAATACACCCTGGGACTGAGCTTCCTCTTCGGCGGCGAGAAGCCTGCGCCCCCTCCCCCTCCGCCCCCGGTTGAGCCGAAGGTCGAAGTGGCTCCTCCGCCTCCTCCACCGCCTCCGCCGGAACCGGTCAAGGAGATGAAGGAAGAAGCCAAGGCGGAACAGACGGCGACCGAAAAGGAAATGCTGGAAAAAGGAAGGGCCACGATCAACGTGCAGTTCGATACGAACAAGGCGATCGTGAAGAAAAAGTATCATGACGAAATCGCCAAGTTCGCCGACGTGATCAACCGTCATCCGGAGATCAAGGTCGTCATCGAGGGCCACACCGACAACGTCGGCGGCAAGGCCTTCAACCAGCGGCTGTCGGAGAAGAGGGCCAAGTCGGTCGTGAAATACATGGTGGACAAGTTCAAGGTGGACAAGGATCGCCTCTCCGCCAAGGGATACGGCCTGACGCAGCCCATCGCGGACAACAAGACCAAGGAAGGCCGGCAGAAAAACCGCCGCGTGGACGCAGTGGTTGAGTATATCATCCAGAAGTAGATTTCCCGCAGAGCCGCCCTTCCGGCCCGCCGGCGGGGCGGCTCCTGAAAACTCTCGAGAATAGGAGAATCCCATGAGAAAGGCATGGCAGCTGGCTGCCGTCGCGGTTCTGTGTTTGTTCCTGGTCTCTCCCGCCTCCGCCGCGGAAAAGATCTATGTAAACGGCATCGACGCCAATTTCCCGCCCTTCGCCTATGTGGACAAGAAAGGCGTTCCCGATGGCTTCGACATCAAGGCCCTCGACTGGATCGCCAAGGACCAGGGCTTCAAGGTCAAGCACCAGCCCCAGGACTGGGACAGCATCGTCCCCAGCCTCCTGGCCAAAAAGATCGATATCGTCGCCTCCGGGATGAGCATCACCGACGCCCGGAAAAAACAGGTCAATTTCTCGATTCCCTACTGGAAAATCCAGCAGGTCCTCGTGGCCAGGAAGGATGCCCGTCTGACGGTGGAGCAGGTCCTGGCCGCCGGCAGCAAGATTGGCGTCCAGCGCGGCACGACGGAGGCCAAGTGGATCGATGAGAATCTTATCAAGAAAAAAGGCCTGAAATTCCAGCTCGTTCAGTACGACTCGGCGCCGCTGGCCATCGAAGACGTGCTCAACGGCCGCATCGCCGCCGCCGCCATGGATGATGCACCCGCCAAGGACGCCATCAGCAAGAAAAAGGCCGTCAAAATCCTGGGGACCTTCGGCATGCCCGACGAGCAGTTCGGTTACGCCCTCCGCAAGGAGGACACGGTTTTTCTGGGCAAGATCAATGCAGGATTGAAAAAGCTCATGAAGACCCCCTATTGGAAGGAACTGGTCAAGACCTACATCGACAAGAAATAGCCCCCGGGAACTTCCCCGGGATATTCCGTTCACCCTCCCCCGTCCCGTCGACGGGGGAGGGTTCGTTTGTCAACGAGGGGCCTGCCCGGCCCGAACCACGGATCGTCAATGCCTGAACCGCTTCTTGCCGTCCTGGACGCCCTGCCCTATCTTCTGGAAGGATCCTTCGTCACACTGGTAGTCGTCCTGGGAGCCATGGCGTTCGGATTCTGCCTGGCCGTCCCCCTTGCGGTGGCGCAGGTATATGGCCCCCGCCGGCTGCAGCCGCTGGTCGCCCTGTACGTCTGGTTCTTCCGCGGGATCCCGCTCCTTGTCTTCCTGTTCCTGTTCTACTTCGGCCTCTGCACGGCCCTGGACATCAACCTTTCCGCCTTCACGGTGGCGGTGGTCGTCCTGGGTCTCATCAGCGCGGCCTACCAGTCGCAGATCTTCCGGGGCGCCATCCTGTCCCTGCCGGAGGGACAATTGAAGGCGGCCCGGGCCCTCGGGATGAGCGATGCGAAGGGGATCCTGTTCATTATCCTCCCCCAGGCCCTGCGGCTGTCCATTCCCGGCTGGTCGAACGAGTATTCCATCATCCTCAAGGACTCGGCTGTAACCTATGCCCTGGGCGTGACGGAGATCATGGCCCGGACCCATTTTGTAGCCACCCGGACCTACCAGCACATGCCCCTCTATGCCGCAGCGGGGGTCATTTTTCTCGTCCTTACCTGGCTGGGGATCCGGGGACTGAGGTTCCTGGAACAGAAGGTCCGCATTCCCGGCTACTCCCATCACGAGTTCTGAACCATGGAAGAACCCATTCTGAAGGTCGAAGGCATCAAGAAGCGATACGGGAAAAAGGAAATCCTGCGCGGAACCTCCCTGTCCATCCGCCGCGCGGAGCTGAAGATTCTCATCGGCCCGTCCGGAGCGGGAAAGAGCACGCTCCTCCAGTGCATCAATTTCCTGGTCCGCCCGGATGCGGGCCGGGTCTGGCTGGAGGGGCGAGAGATCAAGCATGCCCATGGCAGGGAACTCCACCACTACCGCCAGCAGGTGGGCATGATTTTCCAGGACTTCAACCTCTTCGACCATCTCACGGCGCTCCGGAATGTGGAGATCGCCCTCGTCAAGGTCCGGCGGATGAGCCGCAGCGAGGCCCGTGACCGTGCCATGGCCGAACTGGAGCGGGTCGGCCTCGGGGACCATGTGCAGAAATACCCGGCCCAGCTTTCCGGAGGTCAGAAGCAGCGTGTTTCCATCGCCCGGGCGCTGGCCATGGACCCCAAGGTGATGCTCTTGGACGAGCCGACCTCGGCGCTGGATCCGGAACTGATCGGAGAGGTTCTGGCAGTGATCCGGAGCCTGGGGGAACACGGCATGACGATGATCATGGCGACCCACCAGATCGCTTTTGCCCAGGCCCTGGCGGACGAAATCGTCTTCATGGAGGACGGCCTCATCGTCGAAGCGGGCCCGCCGGAGAAGATCTTCGGGTGCGCGGAAAACGAGCGGACCCGGGAGTTCTGCTCGAAAGTAATGGAACTATATACGGACAACCGGTGAAATACCTGTTCTGTCCCCTCCGCTTGATAACGCTCAGGGGCGCGGGGGGTGTCACGGGGTTTGCCGTCGTCGCGGACGCTTTTCCGCCAGGCTGTTGAAAAACGCCCATCTGCTGCGTTTCCCTCATCCTTCGCCATTCGACGTACCGAAAAGGGTACGACTCATGGCTCAGGATTTCGGGGGCCTTGCATCCGGACATTTTTGAACAGCCCACTAAATGCTTCCGGCAGGGACGTCCTGAATGCTCCTCTGGAAACCCCAGACCGCGCCCAGCGGATGCAGGAGAGGGTGTCCCGAGTGCGAATAGCGGCTTTTTCGGGGCACCCTGCCGTCACAGCGCAGCGCCCGCAAAGTCATCTGTCTGAGCGCCGCAGGCGCGAGTTATGACTTTGCAGCGGAGCGAGACGCTGCAGGGTCGAAAAAACGCTTCTGAGCGCGAGGGACACCCTCGAACAGTACGACCGAAAGAGAATCGTCATGGAAGAGTGGCTCTACATACAGAATGAGGCGGCACCGGCCCTGCTCCGGGGGTTCTGGGTGAGCATCCAGCTCATCGTCCCCTCCGCAACCCTGGGGCTCCTGCTGGGCATCCTCGTAGGGACCCTGCGGGTCTTCGGCAACCGCGCCGTCTCCTCCACGGCGAATCTCTACGTCACCATATTCCGGGGCATCCCCCTGATCGTCCAGCTCTTCGTCTGGTATTTCGGCCTTCCCTACTGGAACGTCTACCTGACGCCCTTCACCGCGGCAATCCTGGGATTCACTCTCTGCAGCGCCGCCTATCACTCCGAGTACATCCGGGGAGCGCTCCTGTCCATCAAGCGTGGACAGATGCTGGCGGCCCACTCCCTGGGCTTCACCCGGACGCAGACGATCTTCTCGGTGATCCTGCCCCAGGCCATGCGCCGCGCCCTTCCCGGCTGCGGGAACGAGATCATCTACCTGATCAAGTATTCCTCCCTGGCCTACATGATCACCTGCATCGAGCTGACGGGAGAAGGGAAGATCCTCGCCTCCGACTCCTTCAAGTTCACCGAGGTGTTTCTCCTGGTCGGCGCCTGCTACCTCGTGATGACGACCCTGGCGACGCTCCTTCTCCAGGCGCTGGAGGCCCGCCTCCGGCTCCCGGGCTTCGAGCACCGGAGCTTCTGAGGACGCCATGGCATCGAACTTCCGCCCCCTCGAACCGGAAACCGTCGCCCGCATCCGGGAAGCCGTCGCACCCGCCTTGGTGCTCGAAGACCCCGTAAAGAAAGAGCCTTTCGGCAGGGACGGGACCGTCGAGGCCTTTGCCATGCCGGAGCTTGTCGTCGAGGCGACGGCCGCCGACCAGGTCTGTGCGCTCCTCAAGCTCGCCAACGAGCTCCGTTTCCCCGTCACGCCACGGGGACTCGGAACGGGCCTGGCGGGAGGCGCCGTTCCGATTCACGGCGGCGTACTCCTGTCCCTGGCGAAGATGAACCGGATCCTGACCATCGACCGGGATAACTTTTTGGCGGTGGTCGAACCGGGCGTTCTGAACAAGGACCTCAAGGACGCCGCCCGGGAGGCGGGCCTGTACTACCCTCCCGATCCCGCCAGCTTTGATACCTGCTCCATCGGGGGAAACGCCGCCACGAACGCCGGAGGCCCTTCCTGCGTGAAGTACGGCGTCACCCGGGAATACATCCTGGGCCTCGAGGCGGTTCTGCCCACGGGGGAACTGCTCCGCACGGGCGTCCGGACCCGCAAGGGTGTCGTTGGCTATGACCTGACCCGCCTCCTGGTCGGCTCCGAGGGAACCCTGGGAGTCATCACACAGCTCATCCTCAAACTGATCCCGCATCCCCCGGCGATCACGACGCTGGTGGCCCTCTGCCCAAGCCTCTCCAGCGCCATGGAAGCCATCCGGGCGGTCCTGTGCGCGGGTTACGTCCCCTGCGTTGTGGAGTTCCTGGACCGGCACTGCCTCGACCTTGTCGGGGACCTTCTGCCTTTCGACGGTGTGCGGGACGCCGGCGCGTTCCTTCTAATCGAGACGGACGGCGCTCCGGAAATCATCGCCCGGGAGATCGAGGCGATCGGGGAAATCTGCCTGGGATCGGGGGCGGACCAGGTGCTGCTCGCCCCGGACGCACGGCGTCGGGAGCGCATGTGGGATGTCCGCAAGTCCGTGTCCCTCCGGATCGAGGAGCGCTACCTCCTGGATGTCCACGAGGACATCGTGGTCCCCATCCGCTGCATCGCCGATTTTGTGCGAAAGCTACCCCCCCTGGAGGCGGCCTACGGCATGAAGATCTATACCTTCGGCCACGCTGGGGACGGGAATCTGCACCTCAGCATGACGGCGGAGACCCTGGAGGCCCGGGAGCGCATCGACCGGGGGATCGAGGAGATTCTGAAGCTTGTGCTGGACATGGGCGGAACGATTTCCGGGGAGCACGGCATCGGCATGATGAAGAGCAAATACCTGTCCCTGGAGCTGTCCCCCGAGAGCATCCGCCTGCAGCGGCGCATCAAGGCGCTCTTCGATCCGCAGGGCATCCTGAATCCGGGAAAAGTCTTCTCTCCCCTGCCCTGAGGATTTGCGCGCCGGCGACGAGTGATGCAGGGCAGGGCGCAACCGTGACGCCTCCCGCACCATATCATAACGAACATCCGCGGGGGTGCGGCCGGGGATTTCCAGAGGGAGCATCAAGGAAATGTTTCCGCAACCGACGGAAGCCCCCGCGACAAACACCGCACACCGTCAGAATCAAGGGGCTCGATTCTTGAGCGAATCCACGAACACACAAAAACTCTGGTCCTTCGAGTTCCTCTCCCTCTGCCTCGTCGTCATGGCGGCCTTCGGCAACGTCAGCGTCTTCTATGGCTTTTACCACTACCTGGGAACCATCGACATTCCAGTGGTCTGGCGGGGCTTCCTGGTCGGCCTGGAGCCGATGGCGGCCTTTATCCTGCGCCTGGTCATCCTTCCCTGGCTCCACGTGCGGAACGCCTGGTTCATCCTGATGGCCTCGCTGGTCCTCCTGATCCTGTGCTCCTTCTCCTACCTGTGGGTCGTCACGGTGCCCGCCATGATCGTCCTGCGGATCGCCCACGGCACGGCCTTCGTTCTTCTCACCTCCTCCGCGATCGCCCTCATCGTGAACTTCATCCCGAAGGAAAGGAGCGGCCAGGGCTTCGGCGCCCTCAGCGTGGCGACGATGATTCCCTATGCCGTCATCCCGCCGCTCTGCGAGGCGCTCCTGCCCGGCGTGCGCAGCGAAGCCGACCTCTACGCGGGCGTGTCGGTCTTTTCCGTTGCCGCCATCGGGCTCCTCGTCCTCCTGCGCCGGCGCCTCGCCGAGGCCGTGCGGGCCATGGACGGGGCGCTGCTTCGCCGCCCCTCCATAGCCGAGATCCGGCATAACTTCCGGATCCGGGCGGTGCTCCTTCTTCTGACCGCCACCCTTCTCGTCTACATGGCCCATGCGATGTTCTTCTATTTCCTGAAGGATCTGTCCCTGGAACTGCGCGCCGGCGACGTGGGCCTTTTCTTCACGATCTTTACGACGACGATGATCGCCGTGCGCGTCTTCGGAAGCACCCTCTTCGACCGGCTGAACAAACGGCGCTTCCTGATGGCCGGGCTGGGGCTACTGGCACTTTCCCTCCTGATCCTCCCCCGGGCCGGAACGCCTTCCGTCTACTACGGCCTGGCCGGACTCTACGGGCTGTCCGTGGGCGTCGCCCTGCCCCTCCTGAGCGCCCTGATCTTCACCGCCTCGCCTCCACCGCTCCGGGGCCTGAACACCAACATGAACCTGTTCACGCTGGATCTGGCATACTGCCTGGTGCCGTACCTGGGAGGAATGCTCGTCGCGCTCGGATCGGGCTTCAGCGTCCTTTTCCATGTCTCTCTGGGATTTGTCATCCTGTCCCTGGGGCTGGTCGTTGCGCTTTCCGATTCCAAGGGCGGCGACGGACGGGAGCCGGTTTCCTGAACCGATTCTGCCTCGATTTCCTGTTTCGCCGCCTGCTCCCTGAGCCGCTGTTCGCCCTTCCCTGGAGTCGGGAAAACCGCAGCAGGGGGCGTGTCGGCAAAATATCCTCTCGCGCCGTATCGTGAATTCCACCACCTTGCCGGGGAGTGGTTCATCCGGATCGCTTTCATGGCCGATCCCCCCTGTACGACGCGGTGGTTCATGCAACGGAGGACCGGCCGCGGAGGACTCTTTCCCTCGACGCCGGACCGGATTCTCCGGACAGAACGATTCGACATTGACACACTGGACCGTTTCGTCCTACCTTCACGACGTTCATCCGGGAAGCCCCTCCGCTGCTCTTCCACCGGCGAACGGCATTGCGGCATCGGGAGAGCAGGGGCCGGCAACCGCGCAACTCCGAAATCCCATCGAAAAAAAGAGATTCCGCCGATGAATGTCCTGCTCGTCAATCCGTTCTTCAACGGACAGGCGGAGATTCCGCCCCTGGGGCTGGCCGCCGTCGCAGGCTCCCTGCCGGACCGGGGAATCGGAGTCGAGATCGTCGACCTGGATCTCGCCCCTTCGTCGCTGGAAGGACTCTCTCTTCTCCGGGAACGAATCGCCGGCAGTCGCCCCCGGATCCTGGGCGTCACGGCCCTGACGAACAGTTTTCCCTCGGCCGTGAAGGTCTTCCGGACGGCAAAGGACGCAGATCCGGGCCTCTTCACCGTCCTGGGAGGAGTCCACGGCACCGTGCTCCACGAAGCGATTCTGGAACGGCACGAAACGATCGACGCCGTGGTCCGGGGCGAGGGAGAGGAGTCCTTTCCGGACCTGGTGCAGGCCATTTTCCGGGAACGGAGCCTCGAAGGGATCGCCGGCGTCAGCTTCCGCGGCCCCCGAGGCGTCGTCTGCGGCCCGGAGCGGCCCCCCGTGCCGGACCTGGACGCCCTCCACCTGCCGGCCCACCATCTTCTGGGAAATGCATGCTACCGGACGCAGAGCCTCTCCTCCAGCCGGGGATGCCCCCACCGCTGCACTTTCTGCTCCATTCGCTCCCTCTATGGCGGGTCCGTGCGCATGCGATCCGCCGGCTCCCTGGTGGAGGAAATCCGGCTCCTCATCGGAGGGGGAGCGAAGCGGATCATGTTCACCGACGACAATTTCACCGTGGACGGCCGGCGGATCCGGGAGCTCTGTGCCGCCATGACCGGCGGAGGCCTGAACCGGGGAGCGGCATACTACGCCCAGGGGCGGATCGACGACCTCTGCCGGACGCCGCTTCTGGCGGGCATGCTTCGGGAGGCCGGATTCCGGGCCCTCTACATCGGCGCCGAGTCGGGCTCTCAGGAGATTCTCGATTCCTACCGGAAGGGCATCCACCCTGAGGATGTGCTCCGCGGGGTGTCCCTGTGCGTCGAGCAGGACCTGACGCCCGTTGTCAATTTCATCCTCCTGGGCCCCCTGGACACGCCGGAAACCGTCGTGGAGACCATCCGGCTGGCCAAGATGATCTTTGAGAGTGGCGCCGAAATCGCCTATACGGAGGCCGTCATTCCCTATCCGGGAACGCCGCTCAGGGAGGAACTGGAGAGAGACGGCCTCCTCCGGGAAACGGGCGGTACGGAACACTTCGCTCCCCGCCGCGGCCTGGAGCCGGAGCGTTTTTTTCTTCTCTGTGATCTCGCCCGGGACATGAACCGTCTCGTCCACGGCGGCGATCCCCTCTATGAAACCCGCCGGGTTTATTACGACCTGGCGTTTCTCGAATTCCTCCTGCACCGGGAGAATCCGCCGGCCTTCACGGAGCTTTGCCGGGCGACCCGTCCCGACGATCCGTCGGAGACGGCCCGGGAGATCCGCCTTCTGGAAAGGCGGGTCCGGGATGCGGTTTGAACGCAGTTTCCATCTTATTCGGCAACGAAAGGAGATTCTGATGTCGAACGAATCGACGACTCCCCCCCAGCAGAGCGTCCAGATCATCACCGGCGACGACATGGCGCGGGGACGCTACAGCAACAACTTGGCCGTGGCGTTCAACCCCGAGGAATTCATTCTGGACTGGCTCCTGAGCTCCCCCGGGGGGATCCACCTGGTGTCCAGGATCATTGTGAGCCCTTCTCACGTGAAGCGGATCATCGATCTGCTCACGAAGAACCTGGAACGATACGAGGAGCAGTTCGGCCGCATTCCCTTTAGAGAATCGGTGGATCCGCATTTTCATTGACCCTCCCCTTTCCAGGGATGAGACGGTCTGCGTCGCTTTTCCCGGACGGCAAGGATCACTCCGGCTTCAACCGCGTCACCCTGAAACGCATGCCGCGTGAAAAGGGGATCTTCCGCCCAGTTGCTCCGGAGAAGAAGCGCCCGGTGATTCCGGGCGATCCGGCAGTCCGCGGGGCAAGTCCCGAACACGAAAACCTGCACCTGAATTCTTGACAGAATACAGCAGGCCATTTATAGGTACTAAACTTTCTTCATCCTTCACCAGCGACAGGACCCATGACGACAATTTTTCTCGACAACGTGCCCCGAGAGGACCTGGAGCGCATTCGGCTCTTCCGTTACGTCAATCTGGATTCCATCATGGGCCTCCTGGAGGCATGCAGCATCAGGACCCTGCAGGAGGGAGAAATCCTGCTCCAGCCCGGCCGTTCGAATACGAACGTTTACCTGATCCTGAGTGGCAAGGTGAGGATTCACCTGGAATCGATGGATGCGGATCCCCTCACGATCCTGGGCGCCGGCGAGACCGTCGGCGAGATGTCCGTCCTCGACGGCAAGCTGACCTCGGCATTTGCAGTGGCACACGAAATCTGCCAGCTCCTCGTCATGGACGAGGACATCCTCTGGTCCCTGGTCCATTCTTCCCACGCAGCGGCATGCAACCTGCTCGTCATCCTGACCTGTCGTCTCCGGAACACGGACCACGTCCTGACCAGGAACAACCAGCTCGACGAGGTCTACCAGCTCTATGGAACCGTCGACGCCCTCACGGGAATCCACAACCGCCACTGGATCGACAACGCCCTGGAACGTCTCTGCAGGCGCTGCGAAGTGGGCGGGATCCCACTCACGGTCTTCATGATCGACATCGACCATTTCAAGAATTTCAACGATCATTACGGACATCTGTGCGGTGACCGGATCCTCCATTCGGTTTCCCGGATTCTTGCCAGCCATCTCCGTCCTTCCGAACCGCTCGGCCGTTACGGGGGCGATGAATTTGTGATCGTCGTCCCCCATGTCGATGAATCCGAGGCTGACTGGATCGCACAGCGGCTCTGCCAGTCGCTGCGCGAAGCACCTCCCATTGCCATGGAGGAAAGAGAACTTCCCCATCCGACCATCTCTGTGGGCGTGGCCTCGAAAAAAGCAGGCCAGACGACGCGTGAACTTCTGGAAGCCGCCGACCAGGCCCTGTACCGAGCCAAAAAAAGCGGTCGGGACCAGGCCTCCCGCTGATCCTTTTCGACAGCTTATGGCGGCCCCGGCATGACCGGTCCGTCGGATCCCGAAAGGAGGAGCATCTTGGAATTCCGGTTCATCCGGTTCGAGACGTTCGGTCCCATCGGAGTCCTAACCCTGAACCATCCGGAGCGGAGGAACGCCCTCTCTCTGGACATGCTCCGGGAACTGGCTCTCCTGACGGATCACGTCGCCGGGAACGAGTCCGTCCGGGTCCTGATCATACGCGCCGCCGGCAAGGTATTCTCGTCGGGACACAACCTCGGCGAGATGGTGGACGGCGACTTCCCGCATTACCAGGATATCTTCCGGACCTGCAGCGCATTCATGCACAGGCTCCAGAAGCTCCCGCAGCCCGTTATTGCCCAGGTCCACGGCGTGGCCACCGCCGCCGGATGCCAGCTCGTGGCGGCCTGCGATCTTGCCCTGGCTGAAGAGGACGCGACCTTCGGCACGCCGGGAGTCAGGATCGGCGTGTTCTGCACCACGCCGGCCATTCCTCTTGTCCGGGCCGTCGGCCGGAAACGGGCCCTGGAGATGCTGTTCACCGGCCGCATGGTCACCGCCCGGGAAGCCCTGGAATGGGGTCTGGTAAACCGAGTGGTTCCCCTCGACCGCCTCGAGACGGAGACCCTGTCCCTGGCGGAAGAGATCGCCCAGGCAAGTCCCCTGACGCTCGCCATCGGCAAGCGCGCTTTTTACACGCAGGTCAACCTCGACGACGAACAGGCCTACACCTTCGGCAGCGAGATCATGGTTGGAAATCTCTTTGCCGGGGATGCCCGGGAGGGCATGCGGGCCTTTCTCGAAAAACGAAAACCTCTCTGGAAAGGAAAGTAAATCCGCGCCGACGGAAAGGAGGTGAAAGGACAACGCCGGTCAGCTCTGGCATGGCACTCATGGTTCATCCCATCATTCATCAACCTTTGACACGAGCTGAAGGAGGCCTCACATGGTCTGGGCACCACTGATGGAAGAAGACAAGAAACGATACAATGTCATCAACAAGGAAAACCTTGAATTCCTGATGAACCGCTACAACAAGGTGAACCGCTGGGTCATCGCCGACATGATCCGCCGGAGCGCCTACCACTATCCCGACAAGCCGGCGGTCATCTTCCAGGGGAAAACCCTCACTTACAGCCAGCTGGAACAGGAGTGCAACCGGATGGCCAACGCCCTGACCGACCTGGGCGTGAAGAAGTACGACCGGGTGGCCATCCTGGCCCACAATACGATCCACCATGTCATCACCTGGCTCGGATGCGCCAAGATCGGCGCCATCTACCTGGCCATCAATTACCTGCTGCGGGGCAAGGACATCTCCTACTGCATCGACCACTCGGAAAGCGTCGCCTTCATTGTCGAGGACGCCCTGTTCGACCTGGTCAAGGATGTGCTGGACGATATGCCCACGGTGAAAACCTGGATCTGGTCGAACCAGGGTGCCGGCAAACCGTCCGCGAGCGACCGGTTTCTCGATTTCGACGCCTGGTACTCGAAATATCCCGCCGACGAGCCGGACGTGATCCTCCACATCGAGGATCCCTGCCAGATGACTTACACCAGTGGCACGGAAGCCCTGCCCAAAGGGGTCATCATCAGCAACCAGGCGCTCATGGCCCAGTATATGGGAGCCATTGTCGACGGACAGTACGACGAGGACGACATCTCCATCAACGCCCTGCCCATCTACCACTGCGCCCAGCGGGACGTCTTCATGAACCCCATCTTCTGGGTCGGCGGGACGAATGTCCTGACCCTGCCGGACATCGGCCTGATCCTGAGAAGCATCGCCGAATTCAAGGCCACCGTCTTCTTCGCGCCTCCGACTGTCTGGATCGGCATGCTCCGCCATCCCGAATTCAACAAGCACGACCTCTCGAGCCTGAAGAAATGCTATTACGGCGCCTCCATCATGCCCATGGAGATCCTGAAAGAGATGATGGAGCGGCTGCCGGGCGTACGCATCTACAACTACTACGGCCAGACGGAGCTCGCGCCGTATCACACGATCCTGAAGGCCAAGGATGCCCTCGCCAAGATCGGGTCCGCCGGCCTGGGCGGTCTCAACATGGAAACACACCTGGAAGACGACGAAGGGAAGGTCGTGGCAGTCCCGGACGTCCCCGGCGAAATCTGCGGGAAAGGTCCCCATGCGCTCATCATGTACTTCAAGGAGCCCGGAAAGACGGAAGAGGCCATGAAGGGCGGCTGGTTCCATTCCGGTGACATCGGCATCATGGACGCGGACCGTTACATCACCGTGGCGGACCGGAAAAAGGACATGATCAAGACGGGCGGAGAGAACGTGGCCACCCGCGAGGTGGAGGACGCCATTTATCTGGACAAGAGGGTCCAGGAAGTGGCCGTCATCGGCCTGCCCGATCCCAAGTGGGTCGAGATCGTCACGGCGATCATCGTCCTGAAACCCGGAGAGACCATGACGGCCCAGGAGGTGATGGACCACTGCCGGAAGAATCTGGCACCGTTCAAATGCCCCAAGAAGGTTGTTTTCGTAGACGCCCTGCCGAAAACCCCGACGGGAAAGATCCTCAAGCGGGAGATGCGGATCTCCATGAAGGATGCCCCGGGCTGATCCCGGGACGGTCCGGCAAGACGGCCCCCTCCTCCGGGAGGGGGCTTTTTGTTGCCTGTCGGGACCGTTTCTGTTATCGGTGGGCTCAAATTCGCGATGAGGAAACCATGGATCCGAAGCAACGTTCTTTCCTGGCCTTTATGGCATGGACGGCCCTCTTTCTTCTCTTTGCGGAGCCGTCGTCCTGCTGGGCATCCGGCAGCCTGGAGGAGGCGGCCCACCAGATCGGGAAAATCCTCCCGGTGTGGACGGTTCTGCCCTTTGCGGGGATTCTCCTCTCCATCGCCCTGTGTCCGTTGTTCGTTCCCCATTTCTGGCATAATCATTTCGGAAAGGTATCGGCCTTCTGGGCCCTGGCCTTCGCCGTCCCCTTCGTGGTCTTCGACTGGCGGGTCGCCTCCTACTCGATCCTCCATATCGGCCTGATCGACTACATCCCCTTCATCATCCTCCTGTGGGGGCTGTTCACCATCTCCGGCGGCATCGTCGTGAAGGGATCCCTCCGGGGAACGCCTCTCGTGAACGCGATCCTTCTCCTCATCGGGACGTTCCTCGCTTCCTGGGTGGGGACCACCGGCGCCGCGATGATCATGATCCGGCCGGTCCTCCGGGCGAACCGCGACCGGGTCCACAAGGCCCACGTGATCTGCTTCTTCATCTTCCTGGTGGCCAACATCGGCGGATCCCTGACCCCCCTGGGAGACCCGCCGCTCTTCCTCGGATTTCTCCATAACGTGCCCTTCTTCTGGGTCACCACGGGCATCCTGCCGGAAATGCTTGTCACGGCAGCGCTGCTTCTGCTGTTGTTCCTCGCCGTTGACATCTTCTATTTCCGGAAAGAGAAGGCCTTCCGGGAAGCCGCCGCAACGGAGCGAACCCCCATCGGAATCGCCGGAACCTACAATTTTCTCCTTCTCGCGGGTGTCGTGACGGCAATTCTCGTGAGCGGCTACTGGAAGGCGGGCCATCTCACCCTCTATGGCGTCGAGGTTCATTACCAGAACCTCTTCCGGGACGCCGCCATCGTCATCCTCGGCCTCGTTTCCCTGAAGATCACGCCGAAGGAGCTGCGCGAGGCGAACGAATTTTCCTGGGGTCCGATCCTGGAAGTGGCCAAGCTCTTCGCCGGCATCTTCATCACCATCATCCCGGCCCTGGCAATCCTGAGGGCGGGACTCGAGGGGGCGATGGCACCTCTCGTGGCGGCCGTCCAGACGCCGGCTCATTACTTCTGGGCCGCCGGAGGCCTCTCCTCGTTCCTGGACAACGCCCCGACCTATCTCACCTTCTTCAACATGGCCCTGGGCAAGGTTGGGCTGACGGAGGCCCAGGTCCCAATAGCCCTGGCGGCGGGAACCGCCACGGCGAACCCGGCCTTCATCGGCTACCTGACGGCCATCTCCGCCGGGGCCGTCTTCATGGGGGCAAACACCTATATCGGCAACGCCCCGAACTTCATGGTCAAGTCCATCGCCGAGGAGGCCGGCGTCGACATGCCAAGCTTCTTCGGGTATATGTTCAAGTACTCCATTCCCTATCTGCTTCCCATTTTCATCCTCGTGACATTCATCTTCTTTTAGGAGGCACGCCATGAATCCGACCTATTATGAAGTGACCGTGGAGGGCAGCCACGACCTCCTGAAGGGATTCATCATCGGCTATCTCGAAGGCCGGGAGATCAGTGGCGAGACCTTTTTCGGCGACGACTACGAACTGGATGAAGAGAATCCGCTGGAGCTTCTCTTCCGCATGATGGGGCACCGGGAGGAAAGCACCACCGTCATCGTCGAGGCGGAGCTGCGCAGCCTGCTCCGGGAGGCCCTCCAGCGGCGGAGGGATACACTCCCGCTGAAGGTCGTTTCCGTCCGGGAAGTCATGGGTGCATCCTTCGGTTTCTCTGTGAAAACCTATTCGCGGGACATCGGCCGTTCCCTCCGGGATCTCTTCAGCGCTCCCCCGGAAGGCGTCGCCGTCGATCCCCCCTTTGCTCCCGAGGAAAAGATCGACCCCGACGGAAAGGGCGTGGAGGCCTACGCCCCGCTCCACGAATACGAAATGAGATGGAAGGGACGGGTATCCGGCCCCATCCGGGAGGTATTCGCCCTGTATCACAAGGTGGGGCGCTTCGAGGTGGTCAAGCTGGGAGACCTTCACCTGGATTACGGTGAGCGGATTCTGTGATCCTCCTCGTCCATCCCCCGGTCTCCAAGCCCTGCGAACCGCCGCCCGGCATCGCCCGGCTGGCGGGAGCACTCCGTGCACACGACGTTCCCCATGTTCTTCTGGATGCAAACCGGGAGGGCCTTCAACACCTCCTGGAGCGGACACTCCCGGGGGATTCCGCCGACACGTGGACCCGCCGGGCCCGCTCCGGACTGCAGAAGAATCTCCGGCTGCTGACAACGGCCGGAGGCTACGAGAACCCGGATCGCTACCGTCGCGCGGTCTCCGACGTGAACCGGGCACTGGAGCGATCCTGCCCGGAGGGCCTTCCCCGGGTGACCCTGGCCAATTACGAGGATCCGGTGCTGTCCCCCCTGCGCACCGACGACCTGCTGGCGGCAGCCGAACATCCCGGGAAGAATCCGTTTTTCCCGTATTTCCGGGACCGCCTCTCCTCCCTCCTCGCCGATCCGGGATTCACGGATGTCGGCTTTTCCCTCAACTACCTGAGCCAGGCCATCTGTACGTTCGCAATGATCGGCCATCTGCGCCGCCTCCAGCCGAACCTGCGCATTCTCCTCGGGGGCGGGCTGGCCACGTCATGGTCCCGCCGGCCCGGCTTCGGCGTCCCCTTCCGGGGGCTGGTCGATGAAATCATCGACGGCCCCGGAGAGGCCCGCCTCCTTTCCCGTCTTGGAAAGTCGCCCGGCTCTCTCCCTGCGAGGCCGTACTACCGGGATCTCCTGTCCGCCTCCGATCCCGTCGTCGGGGTTTCCTATCTCGCTCCCGGCCCGATCCTGCCCTACAGTGCATCTTCCGGATGCTCCTACGGGAAGTGCTCCTTCTGCCCCGAACATGCAGAGGGCCGTCCTTTCCGCCCGATCCCGCCGGAACGGGCCGCCGGAGAGATCCGGAGCCTGGCGACGGAACTCCGGCCGGTCCTGATTCACCTCCTGGACAACACCCTCTCCCCGGCCCTGTTGAAAGCCATCATCGCGGATCCCCCCGGCGCTCCCTGGTATGGCTTCGTCCGGGTTTCCCGGGATCTGGCGGATCCCGATTTCTGCACGGCCCTGAAGCGGTCCGGGTGCGTGATGCTCCAGATCGGGATCGAATCGGGGAGCCAGAAGATTCTCGACTCGCTCAACAAGGGAATCCGCCTGGAGACGGCGGCCAAGGCCCTGCCATGCCTGCGGACTGCCGGCATCGCCGCATACGTGTACCTGCTTTTCGGCACGCCCGGGGAAGCGGAGCCGGAGGCCCGGGAAACCCTGTATTTCACGGCCCGCCATAGCGAATCGATCGGGTTTCTGAATCTGGCCGTCTTCAACCTTCCCGTCGGGAGCGCTTACGCCTCGGGTCTCGATATCCGGCCGTTCTACGAAGGGGATCTCTCGCTCTACCGTGATTTCCATCACCCCCGGGGCTGGGATCGGGGAGCCGTCCGCCGTTTCCTCCAGTCGGAATTCAGGAGGCATCCCGCCATCGCCTCCATCCTGAGGCGGGATCCGCCGCTCTTCACATCCAATCACGCCCCGTTTTTTGCGCGGGCCCTCTTTTCCCGCAACCGGCACTGAGCCGGCGTCCCACGGATTTTCAGGCCTCCGGTCTGCGGCGTTCCGCCTCGGACCTTCGTCCGCACAAGCTGCGCCCTCCCTCGTGCCGATTCACGGAAAAGTTCTTTTCAGTTGACAGCCGGTCATGGGAATCCTAGAGTACGCCCAATCCGCCCCATCCTCATCCCGAGGTCCTGAAAGATGAAAACCAAGGAAAAGGACTACTTCGAGTCCCTCTACGAGGTGACCCGACTGATCAACGGCTCCCTGGATCCGGACCGCGTCCTGGAGGAAATCGTCCGGTCCGTGGTGAGCGCCATGGGACTGAAGGCGGCCAGTCTCCGTCTCCTGGACGCCCGGAAGAAAAGGCTGCTCCTGGGGGCATCCTGCGGCCTTTCCGAGAACTACCTTCAGAAGGGCCCCATCCTGATCGAGGCCAGCGGGCTGGATCAAAAGGCGCTCCGGGGAAAGACCTGCATCGTCCCGGATGCCCGGACGGACCCGGACTTCCAGTACGGACCCAAGGCCCGGGAAGAGGGAATCGCCTCCGTACTGGTCGTTCCCCTCATCCGGGAAAAGAAGGTCCTGGGAGTGCTCCGCGCCTACACCGATACGATCCGGGATTTCTCGAAACGGGAGATCCGCTTTCTGGAGGCCGTAGCCCATTTGAGCGCCATTGCCCTCGACAATGCCCGCCTGCACCAAGCGCTGGAAACCCGATGCGAGCTGATGGCGGCCCACAAGCTCCGCATCGACGACAACTAGGGAAAAACCAATGATCAGAGTGGGTATCAACGGATTCGGCCGCATCGGCCGGCAGGTCTTCCGGGCCATCCTGGAGCGCTGTCCCGGAACCGTGAGCGTCACTGCCGTCAACGACCTCTTTGACGTCGCCACGAACGCCCACCTCCTCTCCTTCGATACGAACTACGGCCGCTTCCCCGGAAACGTGCGCGTCCGAAAGGACGGATTCTCCGTGAACGGGCGTGCCGTCCGAAGCTTCGCCTTCCGCGATCCGGGCCAGATCCCCTGGGATGAAGCCGGCGTCCAGGTGGTCATCGAAAGCACGGGCCTCTTCACGGAGGGATCGAAGGCGGCGGCCCACCTGGAGGCGGGCGCGAAAAAGGTCGTCATCACCGCCCCCGCCAAGGGAGAGGACCTGACGGTCGTCATGGGAGTCAACCACAAGCGTTACCGCCCGGAAAAACACCAGATCCTCTCCAATGCCTCCTGCACGACCAACTGCCTGGCGCCGCCGGTCATGGTCCTGCACCGCCACTTCGGCATCGAGCGGGGCATGATGACGACGATCCACTCCTATACGAACGACCAGCGGATCCTGGACCTGCCCCACCGGGACCTCCGCCGGGCCCGGGCGGCGGGACAGAACATCATTCCGACGACCACGGGGGCCGCCCGCGCCCTCTCCCTCGTCCTGCCGGAACTGGCAGGGCGATTCGACGGCTACGCCCTCCGCGTTCCCACGCCGACCGTGTCCGTCGTGGACTTCACGGCGGAACTGAGCCGCGAGACCACGACGGACGAACTCCGCCAGGTGATCCGGAACGCGGCGCGAACATCTCTGAAAGGCATCCTCGGCGTTGCCGAGATGCCCCTCGTATCCAGCGATTTCCGGGGAGACAGCCGGTCCTCCATCGTTGATATCGAGTTCACCCAGGTCATGCGGAAAAATTGGGCGAAAGTTGTAACCTGGTACGACAACGAATGGGGATATTCGTGCCGGGTGGCCGATCTGATCGAATACATCGGCAGGCAGGGACTCTGATCGATGAGCGTGTGCATCCTTGTGATCGACGATGACGCCGTGGCGTGCGAGTTCCTCCAGGAAGCGCTCTCCCGGGAGGGGCATGAGATCCATGCCCGGACCTCGGCCCGCAAGGCGCTGGAGGAGGACCTGTCCCGATACGACCTTCTCCTGTCGGACATCCGGATGCCCGACATGGACGGGCTGCAGTTTCTTCGCGCCGTCCACGAGTCCTGGCCACAGGTTCCCGTCATCATGATGACGGCTTTCGGATCTCTGGAGACGACGATGGAAGCGCTCCGTCTCGGCGCCTGGGACTATATCAGCAAGCCCTTCTCTCCCGATGCCATCCGGGCCATGGTCCGGAAGGTCCTGGAGGTGAAAAGCCTTCACCAATTGCGGATGAAGGGAGAACCCAAGGCGGAAACGGAATCGCACTTCATCGGCTCCTCCGCGACCATGGTGAATTTCTACAAGCAGCTGGCCCGGGTCGCCGACGCCTCGGCAAGCATCCTCATCGAGGGGGAAAGCGGCACGGGCAAGGAGCTGACGGCCCGCTCCCTTCACCAGTTCAGCGCCCGCCGGGACCTGCCCTTCATCCCCGTCCACTGCGGTGCCATTCCGGACACGCTTCTCGAATCGGAACTGTTTGGCTATGAGCGGGGAGCCTTCACGGGAGCGGATCATTCCCATCCGGGACTTCTGGAAGCCGCCAAGGACGGGACCATCTTCCTCGACGAAATCACCGAGATGTCGCCCGCCCTGCAGGGGAAGCTTCTCCGGTTCATGCAGAACGGGGAGATCCGGCGCTTGGGAGGACATGACGTCCGGCATGCCTCTGTCCGGGTGGTGGCGGCGGGCAACCGGAACATCGACGAAGACGTGCGGAGCGGGCGCTTCCGAGCGGACCTCCTGTACCGGTTCGTCGTCCGCCTCCACATTCCGCCGCTCCGAAACCACAAGGAGGACATTCCCCAACTGGTGAAATCCCTGCTGCAGAAAATCGGGCACCCGACGGTCCGCGTCTCCGACGAGGCCATGGAGTGGTTCATGGCCTACGACTGGCCGGGAAACGTTCGGGAACTGGAAAACGTCCTTCAGCAGACGCTCCTGCTCTCGCCCTTTGCCGTTATCCTGCCGGAGAATCTGCCGCTCCGGTTCCGCCTGGAACGGGCCGATGAACCGACCCTCCCGTCCATAACGCCCCTTGAGTCGGCGGAGCGGGACCAGATCCTCCAGACGCTCCGGACGACCTCGTGGAACCAGAGCCGGACGGCGACGCTCCTCGGCATCGACCGTAAGACGCTCCGGACCAAGATTCTTCGCTACGGTCTGCAGCGGGAAAACGGCTCCTGAAGGAAACGTTCAGGCAGACGGTTTATCGGACGGCTTATCGACTACCGGGAAGTAGAGGATCACCTCCGTCCCCTCCCCGGGACGGCTCTTCAGCTCAATCTCCCCCCCGTGCATTTTGACGATGTCCTGGACGATGGCCAGTCCCAGCCCCCGCAGGCCTTCCTCGGCATGGGTGCTGAAGAAAGGTTCGAAGACTTTCTCGTGGAGTTCCGGGGGGATGCCAGGCCCCCCGTCCCGGACGGACATGGCCACAGCGTTCCTTACCGGCACAAAACGGGCGGACAGGACAATGCCGCCTCCGTCCGGCATCACCTCCAGCGCATTCTGGATCAGATTGAACAGGGCCGTCTGGGTCCGGTGACGGTCCAGGTAAAGTGCGGGCACTCCGTCTTCGATCCTTACGGTCAAAGAAACGCCGGTGCTCTGAATCAAGGGTTCCACCAGGGCCGAGGTCTCTCCGAAGAGGTCCTGGACCGACAGTGCCTCCACATGGGGCTCCGGCAGCCTCGTGGCGCGGCGGATATTCTTGATGACGAGATTCAGTCGCTGGGTCTGCTGGACGATCAGCTCCAGTTTGCGATGCACGTCCGGCGGCCAGCCGCCCCGCTCCAGGAGAAGCTGCGCCATACCGGCGATGGAGTGGAGAGGGGTCCCCAGATCGTGGGCCAGCGTAGCCGTCAGGTATCCCAGGGCGGTGAGCTGCTGGAGCTGGTTGACCTGCTTGGTCAACTGGACCACTTTCGAAGTTGCCTCCTGGACCCGCTGCTCCAGGCGCCGGGTCAGCTGCTGGTTTTCCCCATGGACCCGCTGTATCTCGTCGGCCATGGAGTTGAAGTGCTCCGCTACGTATCCCCACTCGTCCTTCCATCGGGCGGAAATTCTCTTTTTATACAAGCCTCTCGGGAACTCGTCGATGGCCTCGACGATCACCTTGAGGGGCCGATCGATGATCCAGCCGTAGATGAAGGCGAGCACCAGGAGGATCCCCGCCAGGAGACCCGCCGTACTGTAAACGAGCAGCATCCTGGCCCGGGAGAGAATCTCCTCCCGGGACTGGGAAAAGGAGATGACTCCTACGACGATCGGTCCCTCCCGATCCGTAAATGGATACAGGAGGCCGAGGGCAGGACCGCTGTCGGTGGCCAGCTCGGTATATTTCGGCTGCGACTGCTCCAGGGAGGACAGCACCGCTGAATCGGGCCACTCGTACTGAAGGCGGCTCGCCCCGGCGACGTAATCCGCATCCGTACGGTCTTTGTTGATGGTGAAAATGTCGATCCGCGCGAAGCGAAGATCCGCCTGGATCAGGTCCTTGAGCGTCAGATCCAGGGCGGACAGTCCCTGGCGGGTGGGAAAATGCTGGTAGTACGTGTGGACGGTCTCCGCTACGTCATAGAGCCGCTTGATCTGCTGTTCGAAAAGAATTCTTTCCAGGACACGAAGTTGAATCCACCCCCAGACGGACATCGCCATGACAAGGCCGGCCAGGGTTACAACGAGAATGCGGACGCGTACGGTCATGGGGCTCTCCAGGTCATGATTCCGTTTCGCTGTTCCTTATCATAAACGGCCCCGGATGCAACAGGATCCGGCCGGCCTGTCGGGACGCCCTGGATGGCGAACGGTGAAAGCAACGCCGCAGACAGCTCCTTTTCAACAGCCTGCCAATAGATCACCTCTTCAGGCTGTTCAAAAGGGGTTGGATGCAAGGCGCCCGAAACCCTGAGCCGCGAGGCGTACCATTGCGTACGTCGAGCGGCGAAGGATGAGGGCAACGAAGCAGACAGCTCCTTTTCAACAGCCTGCGAAAAAAAAGGCACACCGGCGAACCGATGTGCCTCTTCGAGAATGATTTCTCGATACTGTACTCTTCGAGCTTACTTCTTGTCTGCGGGCGCAGGAGCGGGCGCTTCTTCGGCCTTCTTCTCGGCCTTCTTGGCCTTCTTGGCCTTCTTGGCCTTCTTCACCTTCTTCTCGGCCTTCTTGTCGGCCTTCGCATCGGCCTTCGCATCGGCCTTCGCATCGGCTTTCGCCTCAACCTTCGCAGCCTCGGCCTTCGCCGGGGCAGCCGCCTTCTCGGCCGCGATCGCGGACGTCGTGAAGAGGAACACAAACCCAACCAGCAACAGCACCAAACGTTTCATCTACTTGTACCTCCTTCATGGAATTTTGTTTTATGTTTCCGTTTCTCCCGTAGAAGAACGGTCCCATACAATCTGTATCCGTCCTATCTCGGCGGCGCGACTGTCGCGGGTTTCCCCTTGGCGTCCGCCTTTTTCCGAGAAACGGCGTTCGTTACCCGGATGGCCACATCCTGATTCTCTTTCTTCACATAGGATACGGTCACCTTGTCTCCGACGTTCACCGTCACCGGCTTCTCCAGGATGAACTGCATGGTCTCAACCGTAGCGGAATTGCCCTTGACCGGCCGTTCAATCCGGATCATCCCCTCGGTTACCTCGACGACGACGCCGCTGGCGTGCATCCTCGTTACCTTCGATGATTTCGCCTTCCCGGGAGCGGCCTTGATCGGCTCGGCCTTAACGGCCGGCTTGGAGGTCTGCTCGGCGGCAATTCCCATTCCGTACATTACCAGGGCCGCAGCAATCGCCAGTACAACCAGACGTCTCACGAAACAGGTGCCTCCATATCGATTTGGCCTTTATACTGCAACCGTCATGCCACGGTGGGATGATGCGAAGGGAATCGCGCTAACGGTATGTCGTTATTGGTTATTTTAAGTAGGGATCCGTGTTGGCGTTTGGGCTGGAGACCGGACAGGCGTCGACTTTTTCCCCGGGGAATGGGGAATTATGCATCAGTGTTCCAATCCTCGAGAAGTCCCATTGCCTTGAGATTTCCCACCGTCCGCCAGAGATTTCGTTCGCTGTGGGCCTCCACGGTCAGGAGGGGCCTTCGCGGCAGGGAACGGAGCCGCTCGAAGAATCCGGGAAAGGGGAAATTTCCGTCGCCGACTGGCAGATGCTCGTCCGTCCGGCCGGCGTTGTCGTGAAGATGGACATGACCCAGAAACTCTTCCAGTTCGTCCATCCATTCCACCATCGTGGCACCGGAAAAGGCGTTGCCGTGGCCGGTATCGAAACAGAAGCAGGAAACCGAAGGGTCCAGGGCGGACAGCAGGGGCTTCAGCTGGACCGGGTGGGTTTCATAGACGTTTTCCAGGGCGATCCTCGTTCCCCTTTCCCGGGCAAAGGCCTCGAAATGCCGCCAGGTCCGGATGCTGTTTTCCAGCCAGGCACCTTCCTGGGAAATGTAGTAGCGGGGATCGAAGGCGGGATGGCAGACCACGACCCTGGGCTGAAACAGGGGGACCAGTTCGAAGACCTGCTCGATCCGGCGGACGCTGACCCGGCGTATCTCCGGATCCACCGCGCCCGGCCGCAGGTCGATGAAGGGGGCGTGAAACGTGACGGGAACACCGGCGGCCCGGAGCCGGCCGGCGACCTGTTTGAAATCGTCCCTCCCGAAGGTTTCCAGCGCGGCATGACTGATGGAAATCTCCGGCTGCAAGCCCTTCTCGATCATGAACTCCAGGTAACGGTCCCTGAGGAGCGCAAACGGGACATGCACATGAATCTGCTGAATGATTTCCTGCATGATTCTCCACCCGGCGGCCGGCTGCCTGCTGTCGGGTCGTTTACCACAACCGCCCCGCATTGTCCAAGAGCGGGAGAGGGAGATTTGCGTTGACATGGAGTGGTGGGGCTGCTATTAAATTTCCGAAGTGATTTCCTCTGGATGGGATATCGGATGTGTCCGGGATCCCCCTCCGGACAATCGGAAAGGAGACTCGATTGGCCCCCGAGCAGAACGACTCCCGAGCACTGGCCCTCCACTGCGTCAATGCCTGCCTTACCAAGAAAGCACAAGACCTGACGATTCTGGACGTCAGGAGCCTCTCCTCATTCACCGACTATTTCATCCTCTGCACCGGCCAATCGGACCGCCAGGTCCAGGCCGTCTGCGCCGCCGTGCAGGAATATATGAAGGAGAGGGGGATACGCCCCCTGGGCATCGAGGGCGAGCGACACGGGCGATGGGTCCTCATGGATTACGGAGACGTGGTGATCCACATCTTCTATGAGACCGTGCGGGAGTTGTACGACCTGGAACGCCTGTGGTCGGAGGCACCGCAATGGAAGATCCCCGACGACGTCACCCACATGGACGTTCTCGAGGAGGTCCCGGGGCGTTGAAGTCCTTCCTGGCGGGGCTTGCCGACCTGGTTTTTCCGCCCCGCTGCGTTTCCTGCAGCGGCGAACTGGAAAGCGGGGCGCGTTTCTCCCTCTGCGAAGGATGCCGGACCGGGATCGGTTACATTCATTCCCCCTTCTGCACGGTCTGCGGAGAGCCCTTCGAATCGGATGCGGAAAAAGATCATCCCTGCGGCTCCTGCCTGGTCAGCCCTCCTCCTTTCGTCACCGCACGCTCCCTGGCACGTCACGATGGAATCCTGATGGCCATGATCCATCGGCTCAAATACCGGGAGCAGTCCCGCCTGGCATCGCCCCTGGGACGCCTTCTGGCTGCCGGCGACTATCCGGGCCTGCGGATCGGGGAGGCCTCCCTCGTCGTCCCGGTGCCCCTTCATCTGCGGCGCCTGCGGCAGCGGGGTTTCAACCAGTCCCTCCTCCTGGCGAAGGCCGTCGGGAAGCGCCACGGCATCCCCGTCGACGCCCGTTCGCTCAGGAGACCCGTCCCTTCCGACCCGCAGGTATCCCTCGGCAGGAAGCAGAGGGAACGAAACGTCCGGGGCGTCTTTACCGTGGGGAGCGCGGAGCGGATCAAGGGAAAATGTATCCTCCTGGTGGACGACGTCTATACGACGGGGAGCACCCTGAAGGAATGCGCCCGGGTTCTCCTCCGGGCCGGTGCCCGGGAGGTCAAGGTCCTCACCTTGGCGCGATCGGTGGACAACCTCCATCCGCACGGGGAGAATTTGAAAAATGGTGGCCGGGAAGCCTGATGTCCCGGCCAACATGAATCGGAAACGGAGAATCTCATGAACAAGATTCTGGACCGGCAGACCCTGAAACAGGTTCTCGAAGAGCTCCGCGAACAGGGCAAGCGGATCGCCTTCACCAACGGCTGCTTCGACATCCTCCACGTGGGCCACATTCGCTACCTGAGAGAGGCGAAGAAGACAGCCGACATTCTGGTCCTGGCCCTCAATTCCGACCGCTCCGTCCGCTCCATCAAGGGGGAGCGGCGACCCATCGTCCCCGAGAAGGAACGGGCCGACGTCATGGCGGCGCTGGAGATGGTGGACTATGTCACCGTCTTCGACGAGGACACACCGGGCGAGCTCATTGCCTTCCTGGAACCGGACGTCCTCATCAAGGGAGGGGACTGGAGCGCGGAGACAGTGGTCGGGCGGGACGTGATCAAACGCCGGGGAGGAAAGATCGTGATCGTGCCCCTTACGGAGGGCGTCTCGACGACGAATGTCATCGGGAAGGTTCTCGAGGTCTACGGCACCGAGACAAAGTGACTCCCCCGGCCGGCCCCGAGCCGGGTGAGGCCTCTCCGGGGCCGCCTCCTGACGGGACGCACGCTCCTCTGTTCCGCTCGCACATCGCCGTGCGGTGAACCGACGGCGGGCCCCGTCAGATGTTCATCTGCCGGGGCGAGTGGCGGAGAATCCGTCCCGGCAGCTCTCCCGTATGCTCCCCGCCGTCGATCACCACCCGTCCGTTCACGATGACCTGCCCGATACCCACCGGGTACTGGTGAGGGTTCTCCCAGGTGGACCGGTCCATGATGCGGGCGGGATCGAAAACCACGATGTCCGCGAACCATCCCTTCTGAATACGTCCCCGCCCGGTCAGCCCGAACTTCTCCGCCGTGAGGGAGGTCATTTTTTCGATGGCCCGTCCCAGGGACATGATCTTTTCATCTCGGACGTAGCGGCCCAGCATGCGCGGGAATGTTCCGTAAGAACGTGGATGCGGCTTGTCCCGGGAGAGAAGGCCGTAGGGGGCCAGGGCCCACCCGTCGGATCCGATCACGACCAGGGGGTGGAGGATGATGCGCTTGAAGGTCTCCTCGTTCAGGGAAAAATTGATCATTCCCACCTGGTCGTTCTCTTCCACAACCAGATCGAGAATGAAATCGAATGGTTCCCGTCCGGATTCCCGGGCTGCCTGGAGGATCGTCTTGCCTACCAGGCGGCTGTTTTTCTCTGTCAGGACGGAGGCGATCTGAATGCTGTCCCAGCTTCCCAGCTTCTCCTCCTGCCGGAGGAGGTGTTTTCTCAGTTCTTCCCCCCGGTTGGTGTCCCGGACCCGGAGCAGGTTTTCCCGGATGGACCCGTCCTTGACCCAGCGCGGGAAAAACACGCTCAGGAACGTCGAGGTGGCCGTGTAGGGGTAGCGGTCCGCCAGGATGTCCAGTCCGTGTGCCCGGACCTCCGAGATACGGGAGAGGACCTGGTGAACCTTGGGCCAGTTCCTGGGATAGGCCAGCTTGAGGTGGGAAAGCTGAAGGCTGACCCCTGCGGCCCGGGCCACCGCGATGGACTCCTCAACCGATTCCGCCAGGAAATCCCCCTCGTCCCGCATATGGGTCGTATAGACACCGCCCCAGTGGGCCACGACGGAGCACATGGCGATCAACTCTTCGGGGGAGGCGAACATGCCGGGGGCATAAATCAGGCCGGTGGAAAGGCCCATCACGCCACTCCGCATGGCGGCATCGAGGAGTTCCTTCATGCGCTCGATCTCCCCGGGACGGGCGGCCCGGTCGTCGGGGCCGACCACGGCCTGCCGCAGGCTGCCATGCCCCAGAAAGGTGGCGTAATTGACGGCCATCCCCCGGTCGGCAAGGGCATCGAAAAAACCGTTCACTCCCTCCCAGGTTAGATCGATCCCGTAGCGATCCCGGAGCAGCCGCTCCTTCTCGGAGCGGAAGGCGCCCACCATGGGAAACAGGGTGAATCCGCAGTTCCCGGCGATTTCCGTGGTCACGCCCTGCCGGATCTTGCTCTCCGCCCGGGGATTGACGAGCAGTTCCAGGTCCGTGTGGCTGTGGGGATCGATGAATCCCGGGGCGACGGCCAACCCGCGGGCGTCGATCACCCGCCGGGCGCGCTTCGGGGCGATACCCGGCGCGATCAGAACGATGCGGTCCTCCCGGACGGCCACGTCGGCATCCAGGCCCGGCGTCCCGAGTCCGTTGAAGACGTGACCTCCCTGGATGACGAGGTCGAATTCCCTGTCCGTTTTTCCTGGATTCATGACGGGTGTCCGTCCCGGTTTGAGAAACCCGCCGGCCGCGGTGCCGGCCTGCGGAGGCCCAATAGAGCAGAAAACGGAAAAAAAGGAAAGTTGGAAAAGACAGGGGCCGGGAGCCCGGAATCCCCGGCAGGTCGTAAACTTCCCGTTGCAAGATGAAGCACACGTGGTATATACGGTGCGGCTTGAGCGCCTTTGCGAATTTCGGCGGAATCGCCGTCCGGACCTGACGGCCCGGCGGTTCGGTTGGTGAATGCAATCACGAGGAGGCACACACCATGGCTGATCCGGCACAGCAGGAAGCCTTTGTCAAAGCGATCCAGGCCAAATTCGAAAAGAAGATGAGAGAAAACGAAATCGAGCAATTGGAATACTGGAAAGGTCATCTGGAGCGCCTCGCCGTCATGAAGCCCGAGGGCGTCGGCGCCCTGCAGTTGCAGATACGCAAGATTGCGGACATGATGGCGAACCGGATCCGGACGGTCAAAAGGGAATCCTGATGAAAGACCTCGCCAATTTCCTCTTTGAAGTAGGCATGCTCCAGCGGACGCCCCGAACGGGCTTCCAGTTCCTGGGTTCCGGCGGGGAGTCCGTGGCGGAGCATGTACTGCGGACGCTCTTCATCGGTTATACCCTTTGCCGCCTGGACGAACAGGCGGACCTCCGGAAAGTCCTGCAGATCTGCCTGTTCCACGACCTCCCCGAGGCCAGGACGGGAGACATGAACTATGTGAACAAGAAGTACGTCACCGTGGACGAGGAAAAGGCGGTTGAGGACCTGGCGTCCACCCTCTTCTTCGGCGAGGACATTCGCGAGGCTGTCCGGGAATTCAATGAAAAGAGGACCCGCGAGTCGCTGATCGCCCACGATGCAGACCAGTTGTCGCTCATCCTGATCCTGAAGGAATGCGGCGATCTGGGAAACAAGTACAGCCCGGAGTGGATTTCCTATGCCCGCAAGCGCCTCTGCACGGACAACGGCCGGAAGCTCGCCACTGCGATCCTGGAGACGGAATGGTCCGACTGGTGGTTCAAGGAAAAAGGCGACTGGTGGGTTAACGGCAACCGGGGCTGAATACGCGAAAGGAGAAGCCATGAACCGCAAGCGATTCTTGCTCACCATCATCACGGGTCTCTGCGCGATCCTGCTGTGGGGATGCGCAACCACACAGGAGAAAACGGCGAATGCGGACCGGCACCTGCGCATGGCCCTGGCTTACATGACTTCCGGCCAGTTCAGTCCCGCCCTCAAGGAGCTTCTGGAAGCGGAAAAACTGACCCCGGACAATCCGAAAATCCATTACGCGATCGGCCTCGTCTACATGGAAAAGAACATGCCATCCCAGGCCATAAGATCCTTTCTCCGGGCTCTGGAATTGAAGCCCGACTACTCGGAGGCCCACGTCTCCATCGGAACGATTTACTACTCGACAGGCCGCCTGGACGAGGCCATTGTATCCTTCAACCGCGCGATATCCAACCCGGTTTACGAAACGCCGGGCCTCGCCTTCTACAATCTGGGACGCACCTACGCCAAAAAGAAGGACAATCCGATGGCCCTTCGCATGTTTTCAGAAGCGATCCAGCGCGACCGCGGCGGTTACCTCGTTCCCCTGGTCGAATTCCATATCGGCCTCGTCCGGATGGGAGAGGGCGACTGCAACAAGGCCGTCGGCCACTTCGGGAAGGCGGTGGAACTGTCGCCGGCCTATGCGGAAGCACACTTGAAGCTCGGTGAATGCCAGCTTCGCCAAGGCAGGAAGACGGAAGCCGCCAAGTCTTTCGAGACGGTCGTTCAGCAGGCACCGAACAGCGATTTCGCCGCCCGGGCTCGGGAATTCCTGAAAACCCTTTCCCGCTGAGGATCCTCATGGCATCGAAGAAACAGAAACGCTCGATGGAAGTCCGAACCCGAAAAAAGAAAAAAGGATGGCGGACGCTTGCCCTGTCCGCTATCACCCTGGCCGTGGTGGGTCTCCTCATCTTCTTTTTTGTGACCCTCTTCGACGCCCTTTTCCCGACCTCCGGCAAGGGAACAGCCCAGAGAAAGGAGAAGCGGGAGGTCGTTCTGTACTTCTCGGACGCCAATGAGCGGTTCCTCGTCACGGAGAAGCGATTCGTTCCGAAGGAGGCGACGGATGAAGAGCAGGCCCGGGAGATCGTCAAGGCCCTCCTGTCCGGTTCCAAGACGGGAAACATGGCGACCCTGCCGTCGAAGGCGGACGTACAGGGCGTCCGGATCCGGGAGGACGGAACGGCGGAGGTAAGCTTCACCAAGACCCTCGTCAGCGCCCACCCCGGCAGTGGGACGAGTGAAATGGCAACGGTCTTTTCGCTGACGAATTCAATCTGTACGAATCTCCCCGCGGTCAAGAGAGTCCGGATCCTGCTGGACGGCAAGGAACTGGCTTCCATCCGGGGACACATCGATACGCGGAAGCCCTTCACACCGCGGAACCTTACGGCACCGGGCGCCAAGTCCTGAACGGAGCGATCAGCGGCCGATCCCGGAACATCCGGCATCGACGCTGAGAAACGGATATGACAGTCAAGACGAAACTCTCCAGGATCCGGAACATCGGCATCATCGCCCATATCGATGCGGGAAAGACGACCGTGACGGAGCGGATTCTCTATTACACGGGCCGTTCCTACAAGATGGGCGAGGTACATGACGGGGAAGCGGTCATGGACTGGATGCCCCAGGAACAGGAACGCGGCATCACCATCACGGCGGCGGTGACGACCTGCAACTGGGATAACCACGAGATCCACATCATCGACACTCCGGGCCACGTGGATTTCACCATCGAGGTGGAGCGGTCCCTGCGGGTTCTCGACGGGGCCGTCGTGGTCTTCTGCGCTGTCGGCGGCGTCGAACCCCAGTCGGAAACGGTCTGGCATCAGGCCGACAAATACGGCGTTCCGAAGATCGCCTTCGTCAACAAGATGGACCGTATCGGCGCCGACTATTCCCGAACCCTGGACATGATGCGGGACCGGTTCTCCTCGCTTCCTCTCCCGATACAAATTCCAGCAGGACAGGAAGACGGGTTCCAGGGCATCGTGGACTTGATCCGCCGCAAGTTCATCACCTGGGACAACAGCACCCAGGGACAGAACTACACCGTCCAGGACGTTCCGGAGGCGTTTGCCGGGGCGATGCAGGAGCATCGGGACCGGATGATCGAGATCCTGGCCGATCTGGACGACGGCATTGCCGAGAAGTACCTGGCCGGCGAGGAAATCGGCGAGGAGGAAATCCGGGAGGCCGTCCGCCAGGCGACGCTTTCCCTTCGGGCCGTCCCGGTGATGTGCGGCACCGCCTTGCGGAACAAAGGCATCCAGCCGCTCCTCGACGCAGTGGTCCACTACCTGCCCTCCCCCGTGGACGTCCCTCCGGTCCGGGGCCATCATCCCGTCACCCATGAAGAAGAGGTCCGTCCCAGCAGCGCCTCGGAGCCGCTGTGCGCCCTGGCTTTCAAGGTTCAGCTCGACGAAGGGCGAAAAATCACCTATCTGCGCATCTACTCCGGTCAGATCAAGGCCGGCGGCGAGATCTACAACGCCGGCAAAGGCCGGAAGGAAAAAATCGCCCGCCTGTTGAAGATGCACGCCAACAAGCGGGAACGCGTCGAGACGGCCACTGCGGGCGACATCATCGCCGTTGTGGGCCTCAAGGACACCACGACCGGCGACACGATCTGCGACGAGGGTCATCCGATCCTCCTGGAGCCAATGGACGTCTACGAACCGGTCATCAGCCAGGCCATCGAGGCAAAGACCCCGGCGGACCAGGAGCGGCTTATCGTAGCCCTGGCAAAGTTCGTCGACGAAGACCCCACCCTGCGGGTGAAATACGACGACGAGACGGCCCAGACAGTGATCTCGGGCATGGGGGAACTGCACCTGGAGATCATCATCGACCGCCTGATCCGGGAGTTCAACGCCCATGTCAACGTCGGCAAGCCGCGGGTCGTTTACCGGGAAACGATCCAGAAGCGCCTGGAACTGGACGGCGTCTTTGAAAAGGAACTGGGGGACCGCCGTCACTTCGGATCCGTGCGGCTCCGCCTGGAGCCTCAGGAGCGGGGGGCGGGCAACGACATCGTCAACCGCATCGACTCCGTCCAGGTGCCGGAGGAATTTCATCACGTTCTGATCGAGGGCGTCCGGGAGGCCATGTTCAGCGGCACCGTGGCCGGTTACCCGGTTATCGATGTCAGGGTGACCCTGCTGGGGGGCTCGTACCGGGACAGCGAATCCTCTCCACTCGGCTACAAGATCGCCGCCTCCACGGCGTTCCGCGAGGGCTTTTCCCAGGCGGATCCGGTGCTTCTGGAGCCGCTCATGCTGGTTGATATTCTCTCCCCCTCGGAGTTCATGGGCGAGGTGATCGGCGACATCAACGCCCGGAAAGGGGAGGTTCAGGCCATCGCACCCCGCGGTCCCATCAGCGAAATCCGAGCGAAGGTGCCCCTGCGGGCCATGTTCGGATACTCGACCGATCTCCGCTCCGCCACCCAGGGTCGGGCGACGTTCTCCATGCATTTTCTCGAATTCGGCAGGAGCGGATCATAACCGGGGAGCAGGCCGCTCCGGAGGACCTCTGCCACCATGAAAACGCTGGGCAAGAAACTCAACCGCCTGTATAGCCTCCCTGCCATCCAGGTCGCCCTGCTCACCCTGAGCGTCGTCGTCTTGAGCGCCCTGGCGGTCCACTACTTCGAGCACCTCCGTCAGGAAGCGAATATCACGTCGGTCTGGGACGCGATCTGGTGGTCCATTGTCACGATGGGTACCGTCGGATACGGCGACAAGTATCCCGTCTCCGTCGGGGGCCGCCTGGTAGGAATCCTCGTCATCCTGTCAGGGGTGGGCCTGATGTCCCTGTTCACGGCCACCATCGCGTCCCTGTTTGTTGAGAAGAAGATCAAGGAGGGAAAGGGGTTGGACACGTTCAAGGAAAAGGACCATATTGTCTTGTGCGGATGGAACCAGCACACGGAAGAGTTGTTGAACGGCCTGATCCGCCAGGGTCTTGCGGGTGAGAAACCGCTCGTTCTTATCAATGAGCTTTCCCCGGACGAGCTCGACCCCCTGCGCGTGAAATACCATGACCTGAAGTTCATCCGGGGCAACTTCGTCCAGGAAGAGGTTCTGATGCGGGCCAATATTTCCCGGGCCGCCTTTGCGATCCTTATGGCGGACCTGTCGGGAGGCCACCCCCGGGATCGCGTGGACGAGCGGACGACGTTGACGGCCCTGACGATCCGCTCCATCAACCCCCAGATCCGGATCATCGCCGAGCTTCTCAACAGCGAGAACAAGACCAGCCTGAAACGTGCCCATGTCGACGAGATCATTGTCCGGGGTGAGCACATCGGTGCGCTGATGGCCAGCGCCGTCGACTCGCCGGGGCTCCCCAGGATCTTTTCGAACCTGATGGCCCTGGGCGACACGAACAAACTCTGGCGCGTCGATATCCCCCGGGCCTTCGTCGGGAAAACATACAACGAACTGGCAGATCATTTCCGGGATCAGCATCACGCCATTCTCCTGGGCATCATCAGGGACAAGGCCGCCATGAAGCTGGAGGACCTGCTGTCGGACAACACCTCTGTCATCGATACCTTTATCCGGGAGAAGATCCGCGAATCCAAGAAAGACTTCTACTACGAGCAGGACGAGGCCAAGCTGTCCATCAATCCCGACGGCGGCTATGTGATTTCGCAGGACGACCATGCCATCGTTCTGTCCCGGAAAAATCCACGCTCCGGTTGACTCCCGGACCGTAAAGCGACAAGGAAAGGCCGGCCATGAATGAAGACAGCGTTTCCTTCCTGCAGGAACCGGAACTCTTCCGTGATCTGAAGGCGGAACAAATTCGCGAACTCATTGACATCTCCCGCCGTGTAACATTCCGTGCCGGGGAGATCATCATGCGGGAAGGCGAAGAAGGCGACACGCTCTACATCATTCTCGACGGTACCGTGGAAGTGGTAAAAAGCCTCGTTCTCCCGGGGATGGAAGAAGATGATGCGGCGGACAAAAGCAAGGTTTTCACTCGCCTGGGCGCCCAGGACCATGCTGTGTTCGGTGAAATCGCCCTCCTGGAAAAGCAGAAGCGAACGGCCACCATCACGGCCTTGACGGACTGCGTGCTGTATGAAATCCGAAAGGATGATTTTCTCCGGATCGCCGAGGAGGATACCGCCCTGGGTTATCGCGTGGCCCTGAATCTGGCCAGGATTGTCAGCACCCGTCTGCGGAAGGCCGACGAGGATACCATCAAGCTGACAACGGCATTGAGCATTATTCTGAAACAGACGTGACGGAAACGATGAAAAACGAAAACGGAAAGCCCCGGCCATGAAACCCGAAGGAAAGAAGCCTGCGGAACGCTGGTCAAAGCCTATCCTGGACAAGGACAAGGTTCTGGCCAGTATTTTTCGCATCAGCACGCTCCTGACCACCCCTTCCCGGGTTGATGAAATCCTGGAAAAAATCCTCGACGAAGTGGTCGGCACCATCGGATTCGACCGGGGGATCATCCGTCTCTTCGACGAAACAAAGCAGTTTCTTCACGCCAAGGTGATGAAGAACTACACGCCGGAGGAGCGCAGCCGGGTCTTCTCCGCCCCTCTGGACATCCAAAAGGACGATTGCATGGCCGTGAAGGTGGCCCTGTCCGGGGAGCTCATGACCATCGAAGACGTGGCCAACGACGACCGCGTCACCGACCTGGACCGATACCTGACAAAGATCATGGACGAGGGATCCATCTTCATCGCCCCTCTGAAGATCGACCAAGAGGTAATCGGGATTCTCGCCGGGTTCAGCCGCGAGCATGTCACCTTCTTCGCGGAGGAGATCCGTCTTTTCCTCACATATGCAAGCCAGATCAGCATCATCATTCACGCCACCCGCCTTCTGGAGACCAACGCCGAAAAAATCCGCCAGCTTCTTGTCCTGGAGCAGGCCGTTTCGGAAATGAACGAGAGTTACACGCTGGATCACCGGATCATGGATATCATGATCGTGAACGCCCTCCGCATCGCCGCAGCGGAGCGGGTCCTCGTCTATTTCCTGGACGTGGCAAAGGAACGGTGCCTGATCAGCGACGGCGAGACGGTCTTCATTCACGATCAGGCGACCTGCGACGAAAAGATCGGCAACGGGCTGATCAGGCAGGCCCTGGAGGCCAACACGATCCTGGTCTCCACCGACCAGGCCCGTCGGGAAGGAAAACCCCTTTTTGACGACTGTCCCTCCGAGATCGCCGTACCGTTCAATATCCGCGACAAGTTCCGGGGCGCCCTTTACCTGGCCAAAAAATCCGGGGGGTTCTCGCCGGACCAGAAAAACCTGCTGGACATCCTTGTGAAGAATGCCGCGACGACTTACGACAACGCCATCATGCACTCCATCCTGTCACTGGAGGCAAAAACCCTCAAGTCCGAGGTTGAGAAGCTGCGCGAGAACCAGGAAATTCTGCTTGGGTACCATAACATCCTTGGCAAGTCGGAGCAGATGATCGACATTTTCCACATGATCGAGGACATTGCCGGGCACGATACGAATATCCTGGTCCAGGGGGAAAGCGGTACGGGGAAGGAGCTCATCGCCCGGGCGATCCACCGGCAGAGCAACCGCAAGGGAAAGCCCTTTGTCGATGTCAACTGCGCCGCCATCCCGGGTCCTCTCCTGGAGAGCGAACTTTTCGGTTACGAAGCAGGGGCATTCACGGATGCCAAGAAAAGGAAGATCGGCCTCCTCGAATCGGCCCAGGGCGGGACGATGCTGCTGGATGAAATCGGAGACATGAGCTTTCCCCTGCAGGCGAAATTTCTGCGCATGCTGGAAGACAGACACATCCGCCGGCTGGGGGGCACGGAAAACATTCCCATCGACGTTCGTTTCGTTTTTGCAACCAACAGGGACCTCAACAAGATGGTGGCGGACGGCCAGTTCCGTGAGGACCTCTTCTACCGGATCAGCGTCGTCCCGGTCGCACTCCCCCCCCTTCGCGAGCGGACGCCGGATATCCTGCTTTTGGCTCGTTACTACGTGGACGAGTTCAATCGGAAATTCCGCAGGAATGTCCGCGGATTCACGAAGGAAGCCCAGGAAGTTCTCCAGAATTACCCCTGGCCCGGCAATGTCCGGGAGCTGCGGAACATCATTGAGCGGATCATGATTATGCAGAATATCGGTCCGTTTATCACGGTGGCCAACCTGCCCATGGAAATGAAAGCCGCGTCGACGGCCGGGATGCCAAAGATCTCTCTGGACAATTTCTTTTCTCAACTGTCCATTGGAGGGATCCATTACGACGAAGTTGTGGAAAAAATCGCTCACGAAATTCGAGAAAAAATCATCACCCAAGCCCTCGAACAAAGCTCAGGGAACAAAGCCAAGGCCGCGAAATTAATAGGTGTATCGAGATACAAATTCATCCGGGAAGAAAAGAAGCTCTTCAGTCAGAACAAATCCACACCGTAACTGTGCGATTCTCGCACACGCGTTCACATTGCGCACTACATCATATTCAACCATTATATCAATAAGTTATACACTCATGACGAAAACCGTGTGCGCCATTCGCACAGATTGAGTTTCAGAATTCTCTATCTCCTGCCTCCGCTCTGTCATTCCGCAGCAAAACAGCAACTCTACACGCGGCTATTTATCTTATATATTCAGATAGATACACATATTTCGTTCTTTTTCTTTCTCTCCATCGACCTTCTGGCATTGATATTGCGAAGCACATAAACAAACAAACCCGAGCACCATTGGGAGATATAAGAAAACAAGAATCTGGCAACGAATGTACAAGAGCTCAACGGACAAAGGAAAGCGCAAGAGTTCGAACATTGATTCGGTGTCTTCAGTCATTCAGGGTAACGGTCAAGGATTAACGGAAGAAGAATTTTTCCTGTCTGCAGAAGGCGGGAGTGACAGCCGGGCAAAGAAAGAACAGGACGAAGAAAAGAAAGGAGATATTCCAAAAGAACAGAGTATCCGCTTTTTTCTTCCAGAGTAGTTTTGACGCGACTGCCGAGTGTGATGATTGTTTTTAATCGGTGGGTGGTTTCTGTTCCCTCCTTTCCACCCACCGACCCCCTAAAGAGAATCCGGGAGGTGTGGGTTACCGGTTACCTCCCGGTTTAATACGGGGTGGATGGTTTTCAGGTTCCCTCCTTTTCCATCCACCCTTTTTTTATTTTCCTTTCAACCCCCTCAATCAATCCGAAGATCAATATCCCTCTTCCCCTTCTGCACCTTCCGAGGAATTGACCTTATGGCGGAAAACCCGATAGACCCAGATCTGGTATGCGACCACCATCGGAACGAACACCAGGGCCACAATAGTCATGATCTTCAGTGTATAGAGGCTCGACGAGGCATTGAAGAGGGTGGCGCTGTACGCCGGATCGAGCCGGGAAGGCACCAGATTCGGATAGATTGAGGCGATGCCCGTGGAAATGGTGAAAAGAACCGCCGTGCAAGAGGCCAGAAAGGCTGCCAGTGGACGGCTGCGTCCCAGGAAGAAACGGATTCCCGCCAGTGCGGCCAGCGCCGCCAGTGGAAATCCGAGAAGAAGGGGAAAGGAAACGAAATTGCGGTCAAGCCCCGTGGACGAAGCCGTATAAAGGAGAAAGAGGAAAAGGAAAACCGCCAGGGCCGCCCAGGCTTTCCCGGCAAATTCCGCCGCCCGGACGGCCAGTCCGCCTTCGGTCTTCCAGGCAACCCACAGGGAGCCGTGAACGGCAAAAAGAAGCAGGAACAGGAATCCCGTGAGGAGCCCGTAAAGGTTCAGAAGCCCGGCGATCCCTCCCGTATAACCGTTGGCGTCGATGGGCAGACCGATGAAAAGATTCCCGAAGGTAACCCCGAACAGAAACGCGATCAGGGTGCTGCTGATGGAGATCGCCGTATCCCACCGCCGTTTCCAGGATTCCGACGTTCCCTTCTCCCGAAACTCAAACCCAACCCCCCGGACGATCAGCGCGAACAACACGAGCAGGAGCGGCGTATACAGAGCGCTGAACAGGAGGGCATAGACTCCGGGGAAGGCGGCAAAAGTGGCCCCGCCCGCCGTCACGAGCCACACCTCGTTTCCATCCCAGACGGGACCCACCGTGCGGAGCATCACCCGCCGCTCGCCTTCGTCTCCGCCCAAGACAGGGAGAAGGATTCCCACACCCAGGTCGAAGCCGTCGGTCATGAAATAAACCGCCCACAGCAGGCCCCATAGAAAGAACCAGATCACCTGATATTCCATATCATGCCCCCTCCGGACCGATCGCCTCTGCCGGGGCGGGCTCTGGCCCCTTCCGGGCAAATTTTGCCAGCAGGTAAACATCCAGGAGCCCAAGAAACCCGTAAAACAGCGTAAATCCGGCAAGGGACAGGATCACCTGCTCCGTCGCAACGTTGCGGGAGACTCCCTCGGCGGTCCTGTAAACGCCATAGACGAGCCAGGGCTGGCGGCCTACCTCCGCCACCGTCCATCCGAGCTGGGCGGCGATATAGGGCAGCGGGATGGCGTAAAAGAGAATCTTGAGGAACCATGGGTATCCATCGAGCTTATCCTTCCAGACGAGAAACAGGGCCAGACCCGACAGGAGAACAAAGAGCCCCCCCAGGGCAACCATCGTCCGGAAACTGGCAAACACCTCCATGACGGGTGGCCGGTTCTCTTTCGGGAACTCCTTGAGTCCCTTCACCTCCGCCTTGAAATCGCCGAAGGAAAGAAAGCTGACGATGCCGGGAATGGGAATCGCCTCCACGGCGTTTCGCTCGTTCTTCGTGTCGGGAATGAGGAGCACGTAGAATGGCGCGGCGCTCCTTGTTTCCCAAACGGATTCCATGGCGGCCAGCTTGGTCGGCTGAACTTTCGCCACGTCCTTGGCGGCGAAATCGCCGGCTGCGATGATCAGGATGGAACTGGCGAGGCCGAAGACGGCGGCCATGCGGAACGAGGCCGTGAAGAGAGGCCGCTCGTTTTTCCGGAGCAGGTGCCAGGCCGAAATCCCCAGGACGAAGAAGGCAGCCACGACGTATCCCGACAGGACCGTGTGGAAGAATTTCCACCAGGCGTAACTGTTGGTCACGAGGGCCCAGAAATCGACCATCTCGGCGCGGCCGTTCCGGATCACATAGCCGACCGGATGCTGCATCCAGCCGTTGGCCAGCAGAATCCAGAGGGCCGAAAGGTTGGTGGCGAAGGCGACCATCCACATGGCGAAGGCGTGCACGCGCTTCGACACCCGGTTCCATCCGAAGATCCAGAGCCCGATGAAAGTGGATTCCAGGAAGAAGGCCACCGTCGCCTCGATGGCCAGCGGAACGCCGAAAACATCGCCGACGAAACGGGAGTATTCCGCCCAGTTCATGCCGAACTGGAACTCCATGGTGAGTCCCGTGACGACGCCGAGGATGAAATTGATGAGGAACAGCTTTCCCCAGAAGCGGGTCATCCTCAGGTACATGGGATTCCCCGTGGCGACCCAGCGGCTTTCCATGAAGGCCACCAGGATGGACAACCCCAGGGTCAGCGGAACGAACAGGAAGTGGAAACCGGCTGTGGCGGCAAACTGCAGGCGGCTCAAGGCAAGAACGTCCATCTCGTCAGACCTCCCCGGGAGCGAACAGCGCGGTCATGATAAACATACGGGGCCTATTTTGCAAGCATCCCGGCATATCCTGCAATCAGAAACCGGACTGAAGCGGGAGTGTGGAAAGTGCGGCAACGATCAGCTTGCGGGTGCGGGGGCGTGTCCGGGCAACTCCGGTGGGGAGTGGACCTTGTAACCGGGATTCCTTGACACATCCCTGTTTCATCCCGTATGGATTCAGTCATGCCCATCCGGCACAAACCGGGTCGCGTAAAATGAACGATGGAGGAGCAAACTCGCATGGCCCGTGAAATCGAGCGCAAATACCTCGTCTGCAACGATTCCTGGCGCTCGGATGACGACGGCGTCCTGTATCGACAGGGGTATCTCCGGTCGGATGTTACCTGTGTCGTCAGGATCCGGATTTGCGGGGAAAAAGCCTTCCTGGCCGTCAAGTCCCTCCTCTCGGGGCTGACCCGCCTCGAATACGAGTATCCCATCCCGCAGACCGATGCCGAAGAGATGCTGGAGCGGCTCTGCCCCCGGCCCTGGATCGAGAAACGGCGCCGACGTGTCCGTTATGGCGGCCTGACCTGGGAAATCGATGAATTTCTGGGCGACAATGAGGGGCTGATTCTGGCGGAGGTCGAGTTGGAGCGGGAAGATCAGCCGGTGTCGGCGCCTCCGTGGGCGGGAAAGGAAGTCTCGACGGATTCCCGTTATTTCAACGTGAACCTGGCTCAAAATCCCTACCGGCTGTGGACGACGGACGGCGATCCGTCCGGAAGGGCCTGAACGCCGGGGAACGAATGACCGGACGCGCAAGGAGGACGTCGTGCCGCATATTCGTGTGAACGATCTGAATCTCTATTTTGAGGCCTCGGGGTCGGGAGAGCCCCTTGTCTTTCTGCACGGACTGGGGTCGAGCACCCGCGACTGGGAACGGCAGGTAGCGTTTTTCTCCAGTTGCTTCCAGGTTGTAACCTTCGACAGCCGGGGACACGGAAGGACGGACAAGCCGAAGGGGCTTTACAGCATCCCCCAATTCGCACAGGACGCGGCGGCGTTCCTGAAGGCCGTCGGGGCTGCACCGGCGCATATCGTGGGCCTGTCCATGGGGGGAATGACGGCTTTCCAGCTAGCCGTCGACGAACCGGAACTCGTGAAGAGCCTGACCGTCGTCAACAGCGGGCCCGCGCTCGTCTTGACGAGCAGCCGGGACCGGCGGGCGTTCTTTCTCCGTCGTCTCATTGTGCGCTTCCTGGGGATGCGGAAGATGGGGACTATTCTGGCGGATATGCTGCTTCCGGAATTGCACCAGAAGGATCTGCACGACACCATGGTCGCCCGCTGGGCGGATAACGACCGGAGGGCCTACCTGGCCTCCATGAAGGCCCTCACGGGCTGGAGCGTGGCCGACCGTCTCGGGGAAATCCGCTGTCCTGTCCTCATTGTCACGGCAGACCAGGACTACACGCCCGTTTCCCTCAAGGAGGCCTATGCCCGGCAGATTCCCGGGGCTGAACTGGCCGTGATCCGGAAGTCGCGCCACCTCACTCCGATCGACCAGACGGAGGCCTTCAATGAAGTCCTCCTGGGATTCCTGTCGAGCCACGCCGGCGTCGCCTGCATTGCGGGCGTCCGGCGTGAACACCCGTAACCTGCGGCTCCCGCCGCAGCGATGCCGCCCACCCTACCCTCTCCAGGCCTCCGCCTCGGTCCAACGGGCAAAGAGACGCTCCCGGCGCCGGAACTCGGCGGAGTGAATGACCCGTCGCCCGTTCTTCACGCCGGCTCCCAGATCGGCATGGAGCATCTCGTGATAGACCACATACTCCAGCACGTAGAAGGGAACGGTTTTCCGGTCCAGCCACGGATGAATGCGGATCGTCCCCGTCCGGCTGCTGTAGCTTCCCAGAATCCGGCGCCGGACGCGGCGGGACGCCCTTCCCTGGCCCCAGGTGATGGGAACCGAGATACGGTTTTCAAAATAGATTCGATTCAGCTCGTCGAAAATGACTTGGAGATTATAGTGCCTTCCCTGCGGCTGGATGCGAACGGATCGTGTGGAGGGTTCGGGCTGGTCCCGCAGGTGGCCGCGGATAAAATCCCCCAGGATCGGGCCGGGGCTTTTCCGCGTGCGGGCGAAACGGACGACCTCGCGGAGGACCTCGTCGCCGGCATCGAGGAAGATGCGGTGGAGCCGCAGTCGGACACCGTCGGGGGCCGTCCGGACACGAATCATCGAGACGTGATTGTCTGTGAGGATAAGATGGACGGGGCGGCGCAGGCTTGTCTCCAGGCGCTCCCGAAGGTCCCGCGCCCCCGTAACGAGAGGAAGGGAAAGCTGCTCCATGAATCCACCGGCAGGCCTGGCGCTCTTCCGGCGGGTCGGAACGGTGGTCCGTGTCACTTGTCGCGCTTCTTGATCCGGTTCTTTTCGTCCACGAAGACGCACTTGGGGGACCACTTCTTCGCCGCCGCATCATCCACCGTGACATAGCTGGCGATGATGACCAGGTCGCCCCGGGAGACTTTCCGGGCCGCCGCGCCGTTGAGACAGATGACGCCGGACCCGGCCTTCCCGGTGATCGCATAGGTGGTGAACCGCTCCCCGTTGTCAACGTCGTAGATCGCCACTTTCTCGTAGGGGAGGATGTCCGCCGCCTTCAGGAGTTTTTCGTCGATGGTAACGCTGCCCTCGTAGTGAAGGTCCGCATCGGTGACCGTGGCCCGGTGGATCTTCGATTTCAGCATGAACCGTTGCATGGCGCGCCCCTTGTCCTTACATATTCATTGTTTTTCGTTTTCGGGTCCCCCGGGCACCTATAGCTCCAGGGGCTCTCCGAAAACGGAATTGTCGATGAGCCTTGTGTTCCCCACCCGCACGGCCAGAGCCATGACGCAGGTTCCCTCGATCCGCTCCACATCTTTCATGGTGGCCGTGTCGCAGATCTGGACGTAGTCGATCTTCGTGAAGGGGTGGGATGAAATGAATGCCTTCGCTTCCGCGATGATGGCTGCCGCGTCCCGCTCGCCGCCTGCGTACCGCTCCTGGGCCCTCTTGAGGGAGCGGGAAAGGCTGAGTGCCGACTCCCTCTCCTCCGGCTTCAGGTAGGTGTTCCTTGAACTCATGGCGAGGCCGTCGGCCTCCCGGGTGGTCTGCATGGCCACCACGTCCAGGTCCATGTTGAGGTCCTCCACCATCCGCCGGATCGCGGCGAGCTGCTGGAAATCTTTCTTCCCGAAAATGGTGACGTGGGGCTTGACGATGTTGAACAGCTTGCAGCAGACGGTGGTGACGCCCCGGAAGTGCCCGGGCCGGGAGAGACCGCAGAGGTTGTCGGTCACTTCCTCCACGTTGACATAAGTCTGGTAATGGGGGGGGTACATCTCCGGGTTCGACGGGAAGTAGATCACGTCCACCCCGACGGATTCAGCCAGCCGGCGGTCCCGGTCGAAGTCCCGTGGATAACGGTCCAGGTCCTCCGCGGGGCCGAACTGGGTCGGGTTCACGTAGATGCTGACCACCAGGCAGTCGGCGCGCTCGCGGCCTTCCCGCATGAGGTCGAGGTGTCCCTCGTGAAAGAAACCCATCGTGGGAACAAAGGAGATCGTCTTTCCCTGTCTTCGGAGCGACTCCGAGAAAGTCTGCATCTCCCGAACCGTTTCGATGATCTGGATCATCTCCGCAATCCCCCAAAAATAAAGCCTCGCCGTCGGGAGACGGGAGGCCGGGTTTACTGCGGATCAAATCTTTTGCCTGACCTTTCCGTCTCAGTCCGTCCTGCGGATCCAAGCGGCCAGTGACGCCGTATCAAACAGGGTCTCCGTTGTCAAGTCCTTTTCGAGCGGCGTCCAGAAGAAAGGCGCTGAGACGGCCGAACTCGGCGGGAGACAGGGTTTCTCCCCGGCGCCCCGGATCGATTCCTGCGGTTGTAAGCAGGCTCCCGAGATTGCAATTCCCGGGCAATCCCAGCGACACTCCTTTGAGATTGTTGAATATTGTCTTTCTCCGGTTGGCGAAGGCCGCCCGGACAAGTGCTGTAAAATACAGCTCTTCTCCGAATACGAAAGGCGATTCCTCAAGAAATTCGAAGCGCAGCACCCGGGAGTGGACCCGGGGAATGGGATAGAAACAGGTCGCCGGAACATCCAGCCGTTGGGTCACGCGGGCAAAGGCCGCCACCATGACCGACGGGATTCCGTACTCCTTCGTACCCGGGCCGGCCGCCAGCCGCGCTGCCAGCTCCTTCTGGAACATCAGGACCGCCGCCCGGATCCGCTTCCGGTGAGCCAGCAGATGAAACAGGATCGGAGTCGACAGGGAATAGGGAATATTCCCAACTACTGTGATCTTTTCCCCGCCCGCCTCGTCGGCGAGAAGCGAAAAATCGACGGCCAGGACGTCCCGCTGGAGAATCTCGACGTTGCCTCGATCATGGAATCGTTCCCGGAGGATTTCCGTCATCCGTGAGTCCACCTCAACGGCCAGGACATGGCCGGCTATCCCCGCGAGAAGCTCCGTCAGGGCCCCCGTTCCGGCCCCGATCTCGACCACCGTTCCGTCTTCGGCGACATCCGCCATGGCGGCGATCTTCTCCAGGATGTTGCGGTCCTGAAGAAAACACTGTCCCAGTCTCTTCCTGGGGCGGAGCCCCCGGGAGCGCAGGATTTTCCGGGGCGTGGTCATGTCTTTCCGGCCCTCCAGGCGGCAAGCAGCCGCCTCGTGACGAGATAGGCCGGCACGGCGAATGCCGGCGCAAACAGGAGGCCCCCGACCTGGAGGGGCAGGAGGATCTGCCAGCCCAGGCTCGCAAAGGCCGCCAGGGAATAATCGGGGAGAACCAGCGTACATCGCTCCATCCCCAGGAGAATACGCCCCGTCTCGTATTGGGTAACGTACAGAACCGGAATCGTCAGTGGATTGGAGATGAACCAGGACCCCAGGTAGGCTGCCGAGAGATGCTGGCGGAAAAGCGCGGATGCGGCCAGGACGAGGGTCGTGTGGAAGGGAATCGTCGGGGTTGTGCCGATAAAGACGCCGATGGCGACTCCGATGGCGATTCGCCTGGGATCCCCCCGGAGGCTCACGAACCGCCGGTAAAATCCTTCCAGGCTTTTTTTGAATGCGTTCATTGCGGCAAAGAAAGCGGCCACCGGGAAACGGCGTTCAGGTCGAAGGAATCCCGCATGCCCATGGTGAGCCGATAATCGCCGACTACGGCGATCATGGCGGCATTGTCGGTACACAGGACCGGTGGCGGGATGAGCACCTCAATCCCCCGCTCCCGGGCGTCTTCCTGGAAACGCGCCCGGAGCCGGCTGTTGGCGGCCACGCCCCCGCAGACCACCACCTGTTTCAGACCGTTCTCCCCCGCCGCGCGGAGGGTTTTCTCCACGAGCACGTCGACCACGGCCTCCTGAAAGCTGGCCACGACCCCCGGTATTTCGTCGGAGGCCGGCATTCCCTTCTGCTTCACGTGATTCAGGAGCGCCGTCTTGAGGCCGCTGAAGCTGAACTCCAGGCTGTCCCTCATGGCTCGGGGAAACGAAAAGGCGGACCGGTTCCCCTGTTTCGCCAGACCGTCGATGACGACGCCGCCGGGATAGCCGATGTCGAGGAGTTTCGCCGCCTTGTCAAAGGCCTCCCCGGCCGCGTCATCCCTTGTCTGCCCCAGGATCGTAAACCGCGTGAAGTCCTCCACCCGGTAAATCGTCGTGTGCCCGCCCGAGACAACGAGTGCCGCGAAGGGAAACGAAGGCCTCCGGTCCGACAGAAAGACGGCCGCCACATGTCCCTCCAGGTGGTTGACGCCGACGAAGGGCAGCCTCCGTCCGAAGGCAACAGCCTTGGCCGCGGAGAGCCCCACCAGGAGAGATCCCACCAGTCCGGGACCCCTTGTGACGGCGATTCCTTCAATCTCGTCCAGCGTCGTTCCGGCGTCATCGAGGGCCTGCAGGATCACCGCACCGATGGCCTCGATATGCTTGCGTGACGCGATTTCGGGAACCACGCCGCCGTATTTGCTATGAACGTCGATCTGGGAGGCGATCACGTTGGAAAGCATGATGCGCCCGTCCCGTACGACTGCCGCCGCCGTTTCGTCGCAGGATGTCTCAATGGCCAAAACCAGCATGGTACCGTTCTCCGGGGGTTTTTCGTTTACATTCAAGACGGGAGACTATATAGAATTCGCCGGACTTTGTAAAGTTAACGGGACGCTCGCCGTTCCGTGATCAAACCTGTGTCCGGACAGAACGAACGCAGACGGGAGCGCACATCTCATGGAAATACAGACGGACTTTCTCATCCTGGGCAGCGGGATTGCGGGCCTCAGCCTCGCCATCAAGGCCGCCGACCTGGGCAGTGTTGCCATTGTCACCAAAAAAGAAAAAATCGAGTCCTCCACAAACTATGCCCAGGGGGGCATCGCCGCCGTCCAGGCGGAGACAGACTCTTTTGCCTCCCATATTGAGGATACCCTCGTTTGCGGAGCGGGGCTCTGCAAGCCCGAGGTTGTAAAGTTCGTCATCGAAGAGGGACCGGAGCGGATCCGGGAACTGGTGGACTGGGGTGTCCAGTTCACCCGGGCCAAGGATCACCCCGACCGCTTCGACCTGGGCCGGGAAGGCGGACACAGCGCACGCAGGGTCCTCCACGCCCACGACCTGACGGGCCGGGAGATCGAGCGGGCCCTGTCGGAAATGGCCGGCACAAAACCGAACGTCCATATTTATGAAAACCATTTCGCCATCGACCTGATCCTCAAATCCCGCATCCCGGGTCAGGCATTCACGGACAGCGAACGCTGCCTGGGCGCCTATGTCCTGGACATCCTGCACGGCGAGATCCACACGTTCCGCGCCCGGTTCGTGATCCTTGCCACGGGAGGTACGGGAAAGGTCTACCTCATCACCACGAATCCGGATATCGCCACCGGCGACGGCGTGGCCATGGCCTATCGGGCCGGCGCCCGGATCGCCAATATGGAGTTCATCCAATTTCACCCGACCTGCCTGTACCACCCGGAGGCCAAGTCGTTCCTGATCAGCGAGGCGGTCCGCGGCGAGGGAGGGATCCTGAAGCTGAAAAGCGGCCTTCCATTCATGGACAAGTACCACCCCATGAAAAGCCTCGCCCCCCGGGACGTCGTGGCCCAGGCAATCGACACGGAGTTGAAGAAATCGGGGGACGAGTACGTCCTCCTCGACATTGCGCACCGCGACCGGAATTTCATCATCGGCCGCTTTCCACATATTTACGCCCGTTGCCTCGAATTCGGCCTGGACATCACCAGGCAGCCCATCCCCGTCGCCCCGGCGGCCCACTACCAGTGCGGGGGCGTAGCCGTGGATGCTTACGGTGAAACAAGCATCCAGGGCGTCTTTGCCTGCGGCGAGGTGTCCTGCACGGGTCTCCACGGGGCCAACCGCCTGGCCAGCAACTCCCTCCTGGAAGCGATCGTCGTCAGTCACCGGACGTTTCTCCGGATGAAGGAACGCTTGTCATCCATTGAAGAGGACCCCGTTCCCATCCCGGCCTGGGACCCCCGGGGCGCCACCGAAAGCGACGAATCCATCGTCGTATCGCACAATTGGGACGAAATCCGGTCGTGCATGTCCAACTATGTGGGAATCGTCCGCTCGGACAAGCGCCTGGAACGGGCAGAGCGGCGCGTGGAACTGATCAACCGGGAGATCGACGAATATTACCGGAACTTCCTGATCACGAGAGATCTGCTGGAACTCCGGAACATCGCCACGGTGGCGAGCCTGATCGTGAAGTGTGCCCGCCTGCGGAAGGAAAGCCGGGGGCTCCATTTCAACATCGATTACCCCGATCGAAACGACAGACACTGGCAAAAGGATACGGTTCTGGTCCAGCCGTCCCATTACCGGGGCAACTTCTCCAATCCCCTGGCGATCTGACCCGCCTCAGGGCCAGGACAGCTCGACTTTTCCCAGGACGCCGGTAAATACCAGCTTGAAGGATCCGCCTTTCGGAACGGACCCGGCCTTGAATTTCAGGGTGTAGCAGTTTCCGTGATACGGATTGACGTAAGGATAGAAGGCGGTCACGAGAGAAGACACTTTGATGATTCGACGCACCTCCATGGGTTCGAACCGGTTACCCCGGGCATCATAAAGATAGATTTTCCAGACAGAGCCGCTTTTGTCGAAATCGTTCGCGTCCCTGTCCGGCATGGCCGCATAGAAGAAGAACTCGTCGAAATCGGAGGCCATCTCGTCGAGTACCTCCCGGCGAGACTTCATCTGTTCTTCCGTCAGGCCGTAGAGCCGGGCGTAGTCTTTCACGTAGGCGGCCCGAAACTCGGCGGACTTGAACGTGGCGAACAGGTCGGCCCGGGTCTCGAACTGGGATGTGAGGCCCTTCGTCCGCGTCCAGGTGTCGAGGACGGACAGATACTGCGGCGAGACCCCTTTTTCCTTCACCAAGTCCACGTAGCTCTGCAGGTAGCCGCAGCCGGCCGGGATCAACAGGATCGACAGAATCGCCAGGAACGACGCGAACCTGCCCCCTCTCGAACGGACGATCGGACCGCTCATGTTCCCTCCCCGAAAACCCGCTGGAAGATGTAGTCCACGTGCTTGAGGAAATTCTCCACCCGGAAGGCCTGATCGAGGTCTCCCTCGCCGATGCGGGCCATGATCTCCGAGTCTTTCCGGAGAAGGTCCCGGAAGGGCACCCCCTGCTCCCAGGAGGCCATGGCGTTCCGCTGCACCGCCGCATAGGCGTCCTCCCGGGTCATCCCGCTCTCGACCAGTTTCAGAAGGACCATCTGGGAGAAGATCACCCCGTGGGTCATCTCCAGGTTGGCCTTCATCCGCTCCGGGTAGACCACCAGTTTCTCTATGAGTCCCGTGAAGCGGGCCAGCATGAAGTCCAGGAGAATGGTCGCGTCGGGACCGATGACCCGCTCAACCGACGAATGGCTGATATCGCGCTCGTGCCACAGAGCAACGTCCTCCAGGGCCGCCAGGGCGTAGGACCGCATGAGACGGGCCAGGCCGGAGAGGTTTTCCGAGAGCACGGGATTCCGCTTGTGCGGCATGGCGGAAGACCCCTTCTGTCCGGGGGAGAAGTACTCTTCCGCCTCCCGGACCTCCGTCCTCTGGAGAAGCCGGATCTCCTGGGCGAACTTGTCGATGGAGGAGCCGATGATGGCGAGGGCACAGAAATACTCCGCATGGCGGTCCCGCTGGACGATCTGGGAGGATACCGCGGCGGGTTTCAGTCCCAGCTTTCCGCAGACATATTCCTCCACCCCCGGATGCACGAAGGAGAAGGTGCCCACGGCTCCGGCCAGTTTTCCGACGCTGATGGCATCCCGCGCCCGTTCGAGGCGGAGCCGGTTGCGCCGCATTTCCTCGTGCCACAGGGCCATCTTCAGCCCGAACGTGATCGGCTCCGCGTGGATGCCGTGCGAACGGCCGATCATGAGGGTCCGCTTGTGCTCGAAGGCCTTGTTCCGGAGGACCACCAGAAGCCGGTCCATGCCCTCCAGGAGCATGTCCGCCGCTTCCTTCAGCAGGAGCGCCAGCGACGTGTCGAGGATGTCCGAGGAGGTGAGCCCCATGTGGATGAACCGGCCCTCCTCCCCGACCTTCTCCGTTACGGAGGTGAGAAACGCGATCACGTCGTGCTTGGTGACCTTCTCGATCTCGTCGATGCGGTCCACGTCGAATCCGGCCCGCTCCCGGATCACGTCCAGGGCCTCCCGGGGGATTTCGCCCCGCTCTGCAAAGGCCTCGCAGGCCAGGATTTCGATGTCGAGCCACTTCCGGTAGCGGTTCTCGGCGCTCCAGATGCTGGTCATGGCTTCTCTGGAATATCTGGGAATCACGAATCGCTCCTCTTGCCGTCCGTCCCCCCGCCCTTCATATATACGGTACGGATAGGGAAGGGAATTTCGATGCCCTCTTCCCGGTATCTCCGGAACAGGCGCTTGATGAACTCGTGGCGGACCGGAAACTGGTCCGCATAGGTCCGAACCCGAAGGACCGCGTTGAAATTGATGCTGGAATCGCCGAAAGCGGTGAAACGGACCAGCGGATCGAATTCCGGAACGCCTCCCTCGGTTTCCCCGAGCACTTCTTTTGCCACATCCACCGTGATCTTTTCAACCCTTTCCAGGTCGCTGTCGTAGCTCACCCCGACGGGGACGACAACACTCATTTCGCTCTCTCCCAAGTCGAAGTTGGTGATCCTCGCCTTGGCCAGCTCTGCGTTCGGAATCACGATCATGTTGTTCGGCATCGCCCGGAGCGTGGTGCTCCGCCAGGTAATGTCGTGGACGAAGCCCTCGTCCCCGCCGGCCAGCTTCACATAGTCACCGGGCCGGATCTGCCGGGAGGCGATGATCTGGATACCGGAAAAGAGGTTGGAAAGGGTATCCTGAAGGGCCAGGGCCGCCGCCAGACCGCCCACGCCCAGGGCCGTCAGGAGAGGGGCGATGGAGATCCCGAGGGTCTGCAGGATCACCAGTACGCCGAGAATCAGGACAAGGCCCTTTGCGACATTGGCGAATAGCGTCGTCGTGATGAACACGCCTCCCGCCCGGCTGCTGTAAAGATTGACGGCGCCCACGGTCAGGCGGGCCAGGAAAAGGGTCACCGAAAGAATCGCCAGCGTCAGGATCCCCTTCTCCAGGAGGTCGAAGACATGGGAGGAAACCGGCACATTATGGAGGGCGGCATAGGCGCCCGCCAGGGTGAGCCAGTAAACCCACATCCGGAGCAGGGCCGTCCTCAGAACATTCCCGCCCTCCCATCCGGTGCGCCGCACGATGCGCCGCAGGGTTCGCCTCGACAGGGCATCGGCCGCGAGGCCGGAAAGAAGTCCGATCGCCAGGAGGATCAGGGGGAGAAAAAATGCATATCGCTCGGGAAGCGGGATCATGGATTTCCTGATTCGTGGATGTGGCAGCGGTTCAACGGCCTCCGCCGAGGGCTCTCCTCTACCCCGGATTCCGGCCCGGCGCAAGTCCCTTTGTACAGAGGTGGAGCGAATCCCGCAAGGTGCGCTTTCTCTCAAAGGGATTGACAAGACCCGCCGACATTACCTATAGAGCAGTCGTCCGCCCGTTTCGTCGCCGCCATGCCGGCGATCAAGCGGGCGGGGAGCCCGGCCTTGCGAAGGACCCCATGAACATTCGAGATTTCCGCAAACCGTCCCACCCGGTGGACCCACTGTTCCCGAACCGCTGGTCCCCCCGGGCCATGTCCGGCGAGGAGTTGCCGGAAGCCGAGCTTATGACGCTTTTCGAGGCCGCCCGGTGGGCGCCCTCTTCCAACAACAACCAGCCGTGGCGCTTTTTTTACGGCAGGCGGAATACTCCCCAATGGGACCTTTTTTTCAACCTCCTTACGGAAAGCAACAAGCTGTGGGCGCATCGGGCGGCCGTCCTGGTCGTCGTCGCCTCGAAGACAACCTTCGACAGCGGGAAGTTCGCCCGCACCCACAGTTATGACGCCGGCGCCGCCTGGGGACATCTGGCCCTTCAGGGGTCCCTGATGGGACTGGTGATTCACGGGATGCAGGGATTCAATTACGACCGGGCCAAGACGGAGCTGAACATGCCCGATTTTCTCCAGCCCGAAGCCATGATCGCCATCGGGCGGCCGGGGAAAAGGGAGGATCTGCCGCAGCACCTCCAGGAGCGGGAGTTCCCCTCTTCCCGGAAGGACTTGACGGACATCGTCGTGGAAGGCCCGTGGAAGGCATAACCATGCACGATTCCAGAGCGATCCGGCATGAAGAATTCTTCAACAGCGTTACCCACGGAGCGGGCGCTCTCCTGAGCATCGCCTGCCTGATCATCATGGTGGTTTTTGCGAGCCTTTACGGGGGCATGCGTCATATCGTGGGCGGCAGCGTCTTCGGCATCAGCATGGTTCTCCTCTACACGGCCTCGACCCTATACCACAGCGCTCGCTCGCCGCGCCTGAAGCACATCTTCAAGACCCTGGACCACGCCTGCATCTATCTCCTCATCGCCGGCACGTATACGCCCTTCACCCTGGTGACCCTTCAGGGGGGATGGGGATGGACGCTCCTCGGCATTGTCTGGGGGATTGCCGTCCTCGGCATCGTGTTCAAGATATTCTTCGTCTACCGATTCCGGACCGCGGCCACGATTGCCTATCTCCTCATGGGCTGGCTGGCGGTTTTCGCCATCAAGCCGCTTCTGGCCAACATGTCCGCCGCCGGCCTGGTCTGGCTCGTGGCGGGTGGACTCTCCTATACGGTTGGTGCCGTCTTCTACCTCCTGAAACGCCTGCCCTATTCCCACGCCATCTGGCACCTCTTCGTTCTCGGCGGCAGCACCTGTCATTTCTTCGCCGTCCTGTTCCACGTCATCCCGGCCGGGAACGGTTGAGCCCGCCGGTTTTCAAAAAACTATCTGGAAGGATTTGATCATGGTCAACCTCAACGACCTGGATTGGCAGAAAAAAATGGTTTCCCCGGATGTCGTGCTTACGAAGATCGAGCCGGGAATGAGTATTTTCCTTGGAACCGGGGTGTCGGAACCCCGGACCCTCGTCAAGCGCCTGATGAACTCGAACCTGCCGAACCTGAACGATCTGGAGCTGATCCAGTTGGTGAGCATGGGAGACGCCATCTCCTACAGCAGCACGGCCAATGCCCATAAGTTCCGCATGAAGACCTTCTTTTCCGGGTGGCTGGCCAGTTCCGCCATCACGTCCGGATCGGTGGATCTGGTTCCCTGCCGCTACTCCGACATCCCGCGCCTCATCCATAACGGCACGATCCGCATCGATGTGGCCTTTGTACAGATCACCCCCCCCGATGAGAAAGGATATGTGAGCCTCGGAGTGTCGGCGGACGTCCCGAAATACGCCCTGGAGCGGGCATCGCTCGTCGTGGGCGAGATCAATCCCGACGTCCCCTGGACGACCGGAAACACCCATGTCCACGTCAGCGAATTCAATTACCTGGTCCAGTCAGACGAGCCCCTGATCTACTTTCCCCGCTGGCCCGTGGACGAGGTGCTGGACAAGGTGGCGTCCAACATCGCCTCCGTCATCGAAGACGGGAGCTGTCTGTCCTTTTATTCGGGGACCCTTTTCGAGGCCCTGGGAAAACACCTCATGCGGAAGCGAAACCTCGGCATCCATTCGACTTTCTTCACGGACCCACTGATGGAACTGGTAAAATGCGGGGCCGTCACAAACATGAAAAAAGGGTATTTCCGCGGAAAGTCTCTCACCGTTTATGCCCAGGGAACGCCTGAACTGATGCAGTGGCTCCACCGGAACCCCATGGTGGAATTCCAGTCCATCGACGTCGTGTCCGACTACTCGCGCATGAGCCTGAACGATAAGATGATCGCGATCCTCCCCGCCCGGAAGGTGGACATCACGGGCGGAATCGCCCTTCACGTAGGCCGGGGAAACATTACCGCCACACCGGGGCAGGCCCAGGATATCTTCGCCCGCGCGGAGTGGTCCAAGGGGGGCAGGACGATCTTCGCCCTCCCGAGCCGGAATCTCAAGGGCAAGTCCAACATCGTTCTGTCGTCGGATGAATATCCGAACCAGTTCACCAATCGGGAGTCCCTCGACCTGATCATCACCGAATACGGCATCGCCTCCATGACGGGGCGGACCGTGCGGGAGCGGGCCCAGGCCATCATCGACATCGCCCACCCGGACGACCGGCCCGAACTGGTGCGCCAGGCCAAGGAGTCCCGGATTCTTTACGCAGACCAGATCTTTCTCTCCGAGGCCGGTTTTTTCTACCCCGAGAAGATCACGACCACGCATACGTTCAAGGGCGACCTCACGGTCCGCTTCCGTGCCATCAAGCCCTCCGACGAAGAGGAAATGCGCCGGCTTTTCTACCGGTTCTCCGACATGACCGTCTATTATCGATATTTCAGCCCCATCAAGGCCATGCCCCACACGAAGATGCAGGAATACGTCAACGTCGACTACCGGCGCGCCATGTCCATCGTCGGCGTGGTCGAGGAAAACGGCATGGAGCGGATCATCGCCGAGGGGCGGTATGTCCGCCACCGGGACCGTCCCCTCTACGCCGACATGGCCTTCGTTGTGGAGGAACGCTACCAGGGGCGGGGTATCGCTTCCTGCCTCCTGGAAACGCTCATCCAGGTGGCCCGGGACCAGGGCATCGAGGCCTTCACAGCCGACGTGTTCGCCGACAACAAGGCCATGATGAAGGTCTTCGAGAAGGTCCCTTATCCGCTCCGGGCCGTCATGGAATACGGCATTTACAACCTGACCATTCCGCTTACGGACCCGGAAGACGGCACCCGGCCGAAAGATTAAAAACATGTAAGATTAAAAACCTTGAAGCCGCGGATGTGCCATGTTAGAAATCGCCCCGGTGTTTCAACTCGGAGCCCGTGGAAAGGAAAACCATGATGAAACATGTTCGGATCGTAATGCTTGCAGTGGTGCTGGTTGTGGCGGCCGGCCTTGTCTGGGCCAAAGATACCAAGACCGTGGCAGTTCTGCCGTTCTCCGTCTCCAGCGCCGAAAATATTGATTATGTCCAGCAGGGAATCTGGAACATGCTCTCCAGCCGCCTTTCCAGCTCCGGCAGGATCGATGTTCCCGGGAAGGAAGCGGTGCTTGGCGCCCTTGGCAACAAGGCCGGCAAGGAGCTGCCCATGGCGGAGCTTCAGGCTCTGGGGAAGAGCCTCAAGGCGGATTTCGTCGTCGCGGGCAGCGTCACCAAGATCGGCGGCAACCTGAGCATCGACGCCAAACTGGTTGATATCGCGACGAGCAAAGCCGCCGTCGGTGTCTTTACCTCCTCCAAGGGAATGGACGAGGTCATTCCGAAAATCACGGAATTCGCCCAGAAAATCGAGACCCACGTGCTTGGCGGCGCCGTTGCAGAGACCACTCCCCTGACACCCCTGCCGCCGACAGCGGTTCAGCCCTCCGGGACGAGTACGAGGGAATCGGAAATTATCGCCGGCATGCGAAAGGGCCGTACCGGCACATTCACAGGGGCCATCAATCCCGATTTTATCAATGCCATGCAGCCGGTGGATCGTAGAGGGTTCTGGATGAGTGAGCGCTTCCCCCTGGAGTTCCGGGGGATGGACATCGGGGACGTGAACCGCGACGGCCTGAACGAAATCGTGGCCATCAGCCGTAACGAAATCCGGATCTTCCTGAAAAAGGGTAAAGAATTCCGGATGCTGCAGAAGATTACCGGACGTTCCTCGGATAACTACATGTCGGTGGATGTAGCGGATGTCAACGGGAACGGCGTTCCCGAGATCATCGTGACGAACGCCATTGAAAACTCGGTGAACTCCTTCGTCTATGAATGGAAGGACGGAAAGTTCGTCCAGATCGCCTCGAATCTGCCATGGTTCTTCCGGGTGGTCAACCGGCACAACCCGGCGAGCCAGCAGCTCCTGGGACAGCGGATCCGCGCCATGAACATATCCATGGACACGAACGAATTCATGCCCTTCGACACACCGATCCATGAAATTGTCTGGGACGGCACTCGTTACACCGAAGGTCAGCGGATGAAAATCCCTTACGGCATGTCCGTCTTCAGCCTGACGATCGACGACCTCGGCCAGGGACCCACGAGGGTGATCGCCCTGAACCAGGACGACTACCTCTGCATCTATCAGGAAACGGAGAAATCGCTGACTTCGCTTCAGAAGTTCGGCGGCGCCAGTGAGCTTCTCTACCGGAGCGACGAGCCTTTCGGCGGGAGCAACCTTTATGTCGAGGCCCCGAGCGGAACGGCAGTGGAGGCCTACCTCAGCAAATACTGGGTGAACACGCGCATTCTCACGACGGACCTCAACAAGGACGGCCGACGCGAGATCCTGCTGGTGAAGAACATCTCCGCCTCCGCGCGGGTCATGCGAAACGTGAAGCTCTATACATCGAGCGAGTTCTACAACATCGAGTGGGACGGCCTCGGCATGGTGGAAAACTGGCGAACCCGGAAAATCAACGGCTACGTGGCGGATTACCAATACAAGGACGTTGACAACGACGGGGAGAACGAAATCGTCATGGCTCTGGTCCTCTCAACAGGAATGTCTTTCGGCGAGACGAGCGTTCTGGCCGCTTACAAGATGACGCCGGTGGCCACCCAGATCCCCAAGGCAGAGCCCACGGAAGGCCAGAGATAGAAGCAATAGGAGGTTGACAAGATCGTATTTCTGTTATAATGCGGTCGCCTGCTTTGCAAAGGCAAACGGCGGTGTAGCTCAGTTGGTCAGAGCATACGGCTCATATCCGTAGTGTCCCTGGTTCGAATCCAGGCACCGCTACCATGAATAGAAGGACTTGGAGAAACCTCCAGGTCCTTTTCTTTTTCCGTGCCCTTTTGCGCTCAGATCAGAATTGCCATCCTTGATGCTCGCGACAAACCGATGTTTCCCATTGTCGTATCGTCTTCTACGTTTCCCACAGATACCCGATGATCAGTTCAGGCACAAATCGCTTGCGTCTCATTCCACTCCTCCCTTCCACCCATTTTTCATGCCGCTGTCCTGGCGTAAAGAAAGATCGGATAGAGACCGGGGACTGCATCATCGTCCATTCTCCTCTCACCTGCTCGCCGGCCCGCGCTTTGTTGTCCCCGCAGGTTGTCACATCTTTCTGCCTTCGTTGTCTGTAAAATGCCGCAGTAACAATCTTTTTCTGTCTTTTTATTCTTTTTTGCAGATTTATTCCTTGCGCCATTCGAAGGTTGCTTTTTCAAATTTGATATGCTAGGGGACGGTACCCCCAAACAAGTTGATGCAAAATAGCAGCAGGAGAAATGGAACTGCCAGCGTAGTTGCTGGAAGACTCCGTCTTCTGCAAATTGACGGCGAGGCCTGAAGGGGGGAGGAGTGTAACTACTTTCATAAGGAGGAAGGTGTTCATGTCTTACGCAGAGGAGTATCGGAAGAAGTTGGTTAGCCCGGAAGAAGCTGTAAAAGTGGTGAAGAGCGGGGACTGGATTGACTATGGATTCGGCCATACCAAGCCGATTGCCTTAGACAAGGCCCTTGCCGCCCGCAAGGATGAGCTCAAAGACATCAATATCCGACACACTTTGAGCCTGACCCCCCAGGCCTGCGTCGAGGCAGACCCCGAAGGAGAAGTCTTTACCTATCAGGATTGGCATTTCTCCGGCTACTCGCGCAAACTCCACGATAAAGGCCGGTGCTATTATCATCCCATGATTTTCCGCAATCAGCCCCTCTTCTACAAGAAGAGCATCAAGTCCGTCGACGTTGCCATGATCCGCGTAACCAAAATGAACAAGGACGGATATTTCAACACGCATATGGGCAACGCGGCGGTTCGTGCGGCGATGGATGTCGCCAAGAAGATCATCGTCGAAGTGAACCCGCTGCTCCCCTGGGCCATGGGCGGACGCGACGAGGTCGTGCACGTCTCCGAGGTCGACTACATCGTCGAGCACGAATCCAAGGTCGAGGCGATCCCGCCGGCGGCCCCCACCGAGATCGATGTGAAGATCGCCAGCCACATCGTTCCCATGATTCCCAACGGCGCCTGTATCCAGCTTGGAATCGGCGGTCTGCCCAACTACATCGGGACCAAACTGGCCGAATCGGACATCAAGGACCTGGGTTGCCACACGGAGATGCTGGTGGATGCATACTATCACATGTACCAGGCCGGCAAACTGACCAACAAGAAGAAGGGCGTGGACAAGAAGAAGAGCGCCTACGCGTTTGCCGCCGGCAGCCAGTTCCTCTACGACTGGATAGACCTGAATCCGTCGTTGGCGTCCTATCCCGTTTCCTACACCAATGCTCCTCATGTCATGTGCCAGCACGACAACATGGTTTCCATCAATGCCTGCGTGGAAGTCGACCTCTTCGGACAGGTGTCGTCCGAATCATCGGGTCCGAGGCACATCAGCGGCACAGGTGGACAGCTCGATTTCGCAACCGGCGCCTATATGTCTGACGGCGGCATGTCCTTCATCTGCTGCAACGCCGCCTACAAGGACAAGAAAACGGGGGAGACCAAGTCCCGGATCGTACCCACCCTGCCTCCCGGATCGATCGTAACGGTTCCGCGAACCCAGGCCCACATGATTGTCACCGAATACGGCGTTGCCGACCTGGCCGGAAAATCAACCTGGCAGCGAGCCGAGGCCCTGATCAATATCGCCCACCCAGACCTCCGGGATGGGCTGGTCAAGGAAGCGGAAAAGATGAATATCTGGAGGAAAAACGGAAACGGAAACGGGAACGGCAAAGGTTAATTGACTCTTCTCCGATACCGATGAACAAGAAGCCCGGCCCTCGGCCGGGCTTCCTGTTTTCGTGGACGCCCCCGCCGGCAAGGTGTTATGGTGCCCCCCATGGAAACCCCGGCAACACGATTTTCCCCCCATCCTTCCCTGGACCTGACGGCTCGCATTACCGAGGCCTTGGGCGTCACGCCGATCGACTATTCCGAGCGCTACGAAACGATCCGGGGCGGCCGGAAAGAGGGTGCCCAGGCTGCGGGGGTCCTGCTCCTGATCCGGATGGAGGGGAACACTCCCTTCCTGCAGCTGATCAAGCGCTCCGCCACGGTGGCTCAGCCCGGGGACCTGAGCTGTCCGGGGGGCATGCTCCACGGGGCTATCGACGTTGCATTCCGCTCGCTTCTCTGTTCCGGCGCCATGCCCGTCATTCAGGGGCGCCCCCGGGAACTGTCCCGTCTCCGCGGCCACTTGGAGCATCGGCTGATCTGCCTGTTCCTGGCAAACGCCCTCCGGGAGACCTGGGAGGAACTCGGCCTGAATCCGCTGCGGATCCGCTTTCTCGGCCCTCTGCCCACTTATTCGCTCATCCTGTTCCGCCGGACGATTTTTCCGCTGATGGGCATGGTGGATGCACCCTGGATGTTCCGGCCCAACCGGGAGGTCGCCCGGGTGGTCGAAATCCCCCTGGCCTCCTTCTTTGCGGAGGAGAGTTACGGGCGCTACGTTGTGACCTACACGGAGGTCTCGGGCTCAAAAGAGGAGGTCTGCCAGGATTTTCCGTGCCTGATCCATCGTGAACCCGATGGAACCGAGGAAATCCTCTGGGGGGCCACCTTTTACATCATCATGAAGATGCTGAAGATCGTCTTCGATTTCGATCTTCCGGACTGGCGGAAGGGACGTCCCATTAAACGCAGCCTGAGGGCGGACTACCTGACGGGACAGCGCTCGGCGGGAAGGATTCCCCCAACCGATTGAACGCCCCGGACGAGGCGTTCCTTCAACGGACGGGACGCGACGAAACGGCCGGAAGGCTCCGCACTCTTTAAAGAGCCAAGACATGGGAAACAATCCCGGACAAAAGGAAATCCTTAAAGGAATCGAAGCGGCGGTCTTCGACTTCGATGGCACTCTGGCCGTTCTGAACATCGATTTCCCGGCAATGCGGGGCGCCGTAAGGAAACTGGCGGCTGAATCCGGCGTTCCCACGGAGGTTCTGGACGACCTTTTCGTCCTCGAAACCGTTGAGAGGGGCCGGGAATGGCTGGCCGGCAAATCCCCGGACCGCGCCGCATCCTTCCACCGGGTAGCGATGGATCTCATTTCCGGAATCGAAATCCGCGCAGCCCGGGATGGTTCTCTTTTCGAAGGCATTCGTGAACTGCTCGAGGGAATGAAAAAACGGAAGATACGGCGGGCCATCATCACACGGAATTGCGGGGCCGCCGTGACCATGATTTTTCCGGACATTGCCGATTACTGCGAGGTCTTCCTGCCCCGGGACGAAGTCGATCGCGTCAAGCCCGATCCGGGACATGTTCTGGATCCGCTGATGAAGATGGCCATCGTCCCCGCCCGTGCGATCATGGTTGGGGACCACCCCATGGACATCCGGACAGGCCGCGAGGCCGGAACCCGGACCATCGGCGTTCTGACGGGTTCCGGCGGACGCGAGGAGCTGCTCCGGGCCGGCGCCGACATCATTGTTCCCTCGGCTCCGGACCTCCTGCCGCTTCTGGCATGAGGCTTGAAAAAGCGCGGCTTGCGACGGCCCCCGAGGGGATGCTTCGCCGGCCGACGAACGGAAAGCACCCCCTGCACGGCGAACCCGGGAAGGATTCGTCCACTGCCGTCAGGAAGGAGAACTGCCCTCCATGGCCGCAAAGATCGCGAAATCCTGCCCCGCCTGTGGTCACGTCGAGGAAAGCTGGCGCAACCCGGTCCCCACGGTGGATATCATCATTGAACTGGAAGAAGGGATTGTCCTGATCCGACGGAAGAACCCGCCCCCCGGCTGGGCTCTCCCCGGAGGATTTGTGGATTACGGTGAGTCCCTGGAGGAAGCGGCCGTCCGAGAGGCCCGGGAGGAGACAGGGCTGGACGTTACCCTCCTGCGCCAGCTTCACACCTACTCCAGGCCGGACCGCGATCCACGGCAGCATACAATCACGACCGTTTTCGTCGGCCGGTCGTCCGGTAAACCGGAGGCCGGCGACGACGCGGGAGAGATCGGCATCTTCACCCGCGATACACTGCCCGCACTGGCCTTCGACCACGGGGAAATCCTCGCTGATTATTTTGATCGGGGAAAAGGCTGAATTCCGGAAATCCGGAAAGAAGTTCAGGCAAAACGGCGGCCCGCAACGGCCCGGTGTGGAAAGAACGACCGGAAACGGGCTTCCGGGACGGCCGTGCAGAATCGATGCTCCACAGGACGGGAGCCGGGCATCAGCCTCCGGCAGCCTCCGCCCGGACCAGCATGGTCGCAGGGTCAAGCAGCAGGGATTCACCTTCCGGGGTCAATCCTGCGCCCTTCAGGGAACGGATGCGGATCTTCTCCTTTTCGGGCGTCATTTCCAGGACCACGTCGAAAAGGCCGGAGACCGGTTTCAGCCGTTGGGGGATTCCGTCTGCTTCCGGTGTCTCGTAACGGTGCGTGTGAACGGTGAACCACCCGGAATATCCCCCCTGTCCGGCCATTTTCTTCAGGTCTGCCAGGGTCTCCCGACTGGTTTCCTCGAATGGAAAGCCGTCGATGATGACCATCTCCGGCCGGAAGATTCCCTGGGCGGCCAGATCCTCCAGGCGTTCCGCCAGACGCGGGACGCTGAACCCGTCGACGCGGAACGTCATGATGAAACGGTGTGGGACCAGGGATTCCCAGAGGCGCTGCGCCCCCCCGACTCCCTGACGCCGAGCCGAATCCTGGAAGAGCTCCTCGTACCAGAGGGCGACTTTCTGCACCGGATCGTGCAGACTCACGTGCAGGACGTTTTTACCCCGCAGCATGGAGCGGATCGCCAGTTGAACCATCAGGGCGGTTTTTCCGATTCCGGCATGGGCAAAAACGGCTCCAAAACGTCCCGCCTCCAGCAGGTCCCCGGCTTCCCCTGCCAGGGAGTCCAGGAGTTTTTCCCGAATCTGCTCTTCCCGGATCGTCATGACTTTCTTCCTCCTCCACGGAATGATTGTCGCCGTCTTCCCTCCCTGACTTTCCCCGCGGCCCGGGGCTGAATCTGCAGGGTCGCGCCGGCGGCCGTCGAATTCGAACGGTTTCACCTCAGGCGGCGCTCCTCTTGCGCTGGGCCACCTCTTCAGCGATCTTCTCCGCCACGGAGACCGGAACCTGCCGGTAGGCGGCAAACTCCATGGTGAACTGGGCCTTGCCCTGCGTGGCGGACCGGAGCACCGTCGAATATCCGAACATCTCCGCCAGGGGTACCTGGGCCTCCACGACGCATTGGGGCCCTTCGTCCTGGGCGCCGATGATCATGCCGCGCCGCTGGTTCAGAAGACCCATGACGGCGCCCTGGAATTCCGTCGGCGTCTCGACGACGACCTTCATGATCGGCTCCAGGATGATCGGCTTCGCCCGCCCGTAGGCTTCCCGGAACGCTCCCCGGGCCGCCGCCTGGAAGGCCATGTCGGAAGAGTCCACCGCATGGGAGGCGCCGTCGTTGACCACGACCCGGATGCCCGTCACGGGGAACTCCATTTTGGGCCCCTTGGTCAGGCACAGGCGGAATCCCTTCTCCACAGCGGGAATGAACTGGGTTGGAATGGACCCGCCGGTTACGTCGTTGACGAATTCAAATTCCCCTTCCGCCAGTGGTTCCACATAGCCGGCAATCCGTCCGTACTGGCCCGAGCCGCCCGTCTGTTTACGGTGGGTATAGTTGAAATCCGCCCGTTGGGTGATCGCCTCGCGGTAGGCGACCCGCGGATGGCCCGTTGTGACATCGCAACCGTACTCCCGGCGCATCCGCTCGACGTAGATCTCGAGGTGGAGCTCCCCCATGCCTTCGATGATGGTTTCGCTGGTTTCCTGATCCACATGGGTCCGGAAAGTCGGGTCCTCGCGGGTGAAACGCCCCAGGGCCTTCGAGAGGTTGGCCTGGGATTTGTTGTCCTTCGGGACGATGGCCAGGGAGATTACCGGTTCCGGAACATACATGGACGTCATGGTAAAGTTCACGCCGGGGGCGACGAAGGTGTCACCGGAGGAACACTCGATTCCGAAGAGGGCACCGATGTATCCGGAATTCACAGCCTCGATGTCCTCCATCTGATCGGCGTGCATGCGGACCACGCGGCCGATCTTGACCTTCTTTCCGCTCCGGGCATTGACAATGGTGGTGCCACGGGCGGCACTTCCCTGGTAGACCCGGATGTAGGTCAACTGCCCGTAGGGCCCGTCCTCCAGCTTGAAGGCGAAGGCTACCGTCGGCTGCTCCGGATCGCAGGAAAGGCTGACGGGCGCTTCCTCATGGTCCATGTCCAGCGCCATGTTCTCGACGTCTGACGGGCAGGGCAGATAACGGTTCACGGCATCGAGCAGCGGCTGGACACCCCGGTTCTTGTAGGCCGAGCCCATGAATACGGGCGTCAGCTGCCGCGCCAGGGTGCCCCGGCGGACCGCCTCCAGAACCAGGTCATCCGATACGGGACCGCCTTCGAGCAAGGCTTCCGTCAAATCATCCGAAAAAAGGGATACCGCATCCAGCAGTTCTTCCCTCTTCTTCCTCGCCATTTCTTGCAGCTCCGGAGGGATATCCTCGATGCGCACGTCTTCTCCGTGTTCACCATCGAAATACAGCGCCTTCATGGTCAGAAGGTCCACGACACCGGAAAAATCGATCTCCAGGCCGATGGGAATCTGCATGGCTACGGCGTTGTGACCCAGTTTCGACTGCAGCTGCGAGATGACCCGGAAAGGATCGGCACCGCTCCGATCGCACTTGTTGATGAACGCGATACAGGGCACGTGATAGCGCTTCATCTGCTGATCCACGGTGATGGATTGGGACTGGACGCCGCCGACGGAACAGAGAACCAGGATCGCTCCGTCAAGAACGCGGAGCGACCGCTCGACCTCAATGGTGAAGTCCACATGGCCGGGTGTGTCGATGATGTTGATCTCGTGACCCTGCCACTGGCAGAACGTGGCGGCGGAGGCAATCGTGATCCCCCGTTCCTTCTCCAACTCCATGGAGTCCATGGTGGCCCCCACGCCATCCTTCCCTTTCACATCGTGCATGGCGCGGATGCGCTTGGTGTAATACAGGATCCGCTCCGTCAGCGTGGTCTTGCCCGAATCGATATGGGCGCTGATGCCGATGTTCCTTACCTTTTCAATGTCGGTAATCATAGTTCTTCACATCCCTGCACTAAATAAAAAAACCCTCCGGGAGGGCTCATCCTGGCGGGTCATCCCGCTTGGTATTTTGGATGAAGTTGCGTTGTCTATCCCCTCACGAGTCCCTTGTCAAGATTTATTTAACATATTTTTTAAGAATACACGGTTCTATTTTTCGACTTGCAAAAGCCAAACTCATTGTGTTAGATATCGCTGCAATATTTTCTCTCACTTTTTTCTCACAGCCAGCTTCCGAAGGATCTCACGGCATCCGTGGGATTGGGATTAAGAAACCCGAATGCGGTGATCCATTCCGCGGGATTACCGAACACTCGCATCGTGAAGCCGTATCTGTAGCAACGTCAAAATCATTATATCAAGGCATGAAGGGGGGGATGCCGCACCAGAATCAGGAGAGGAAGGAAACAATAGGGGAAAAATTTATTACCGGTAACAAACAAAAAAAGGAGGAATCATTCATGGCGCATGAACACAGCTTTGCAACACCGGGACCGGCTGGTCTCGCAGCTCTCGCGGTCGCGTGTTTCGGGTTTGGTGCGGTATTTATGGGTAAAGTTGACCTGAATGGCCTCCCGCTACTCGCCGCCTGGCTGGTCGGGGGATGCTTGGTCCAGTACACAGTCGCGGTCATGGAATTGAAAGACCACAATATTACCGGCGGCAACGTCTTCCTGTTTTTCTCCGCTTTCTTCATGTTGGCAGCGGCGATCAGTGTTTTCGCAAAATGGTATATGGTAAGTTTTGTTTTTGCACCGAAGGCTGCCAAGGAAGCGATGGATGCAGCCATGGCGGCAGCCGGTGTGGCTGACATCAAGATGCTGACGCCGGAACAGTTGGCTGCGGCCAAGGCTGGTATCGGCAAGGCCGTGGGTGGCATGCTTCAGAAGGCTATCTATGTTGAGGGCTGGATGTGGATGGCCGGGGCCGGCTTCCTCACCGTCGTGACCCCCGCTTACGCCAAGAGCGGGCTGTTCTTCCTCGTTGTCGCGATCGACATCGCCCTCTGGATGATCGTCGGGATGGACTCGGGCTGGTACGGGGATCCCAAGACCTGGAAACCGATCATCGGCTACATCCTGGTCTTCGGCGGCTGGTACGGTGTGTACATGGCGGGTGCCGTCGTCTGCAACACGATCTACGGCAAGAAGGTCTTCCCGACTCCCCCGCCGCTCATTAAATAATCAAGCTGTATGCTTTAATTGCTCCAAGGGGGCAGGCTCTGAAAAGGGCCTGCCCTTTTTTACATATTCCCAACCTCTTTATAGTTGCATTTGTCATCGAATCTTGATAACAGACTGCCAGCAATCTCAGTCTACCCGGTTGGGATCCTGTAACCATCGAATTATTCAAGTGATTATTCGAATTCGTGCTCAGGGGGCCTTCCGCAGCTCATGCCTGATCGGGCAAGAGATTGAGATACTCTCGTAATTAGAGTTTTTCCTGAACAAAAATTTAGCAGTTTTATTCAGCAACCAAAACCGGTCCGGCGAAGGAAGGGGGAAGGGTTTATCCGTCGCTGTGCACCGTGCGACGAACCGATGAGTACCGTCGGTTCGTCTTCTGCAGGTGGTACATTTAAAGCCGCAGCAATAGAGTTATTGATTTTGCGGGAGTTAAGGAATGACAACACCGGTACAGCAGAAAATCAGGGACAAAAAACGGACACCGGAACAGATCGCTGAGATGGTCAGGTCGGGCGACTGGATCAACCACGGCAGCACCGGCGGCGACTCCACAGTCTGTACCGAGGCGGTAGCCAGGCGGCTGGGCAACGGTCCCGGCCAGTTGAAGGACATCGAGTTCTGGATGTATGCCATGTTCTATCCCCATCCGGAATTCCAGCAGATCGATCCCTACCAGGGATTTCACACCATTCACGAATTTTTCTTCTTCCCCTGGAACCGGAAGGCCCGGGACACGCACAACGTCACCGACTGGGCCCAGTGGGGATGGTCATACGGTATGCACGCCCACCATTACCGGTTCGCCAATGCCGTGAAGGAAAAACGCGGGATGGACTGGTGGTTCAATGCCGTCACAACCCCCGACGCACACGGCTATTTCAACATGTCCTACGGGACGAACAACTGCAATATCTTCCGGCAGACCGCCAGGAAGATCGTCTTCGAGGTCCGCTCCGACTATCCGTGGGCGGAGGGCGGCCGCTTCAACACGATCCACATCGACGACGTGGACTACTGGGTCGAGGTGGACTGCGAGAAGTACCGGTGGCCACAAATGAACGAGAGGGCTTTCCAGCCCAGTCCGCTGGAGCAGCAGATCGCGGAGAACGTCATGCAGATCATGCGGGATCGAGACGTGATCCAACTCGGCATCGGCTCGCTGCCCTCGGCCTGCGTGGCCGCTTTGGCGGATGCAGGATTCAAGGATCTCGGCATCCACACGGAAATGCTGAATTTCGGCCTCATGAAGCTGATCGAATCCGGCCAGGTCACAAACGCCTACAAGACGCTGGACCGCGGCAAGAGTGTATGGACCTTCGCATTCCCTGTGGACGTGAAATGGTACTACGACACGATTCACCGAAACCAGGCCCTCGCAGCGTACGACATCGACTACACGAACAACCTGAACGTCCTGACCCGCATCGACAACATGATCTCCATCAACAACTGCGTGGCCGTCGATCTCCTGGGCCAGATCTCCACGGGCTTCTACGAGAAGCGTCCCATCTCGTCGTCGGGCGGCTTCTTCCAGTTCCATATTTTCTGCGCCCAGTCGAAGGGTGGCCGCGGCGTCGCGGCGATGACGTCCCGGAGCAAGCACGGCACTTCCCGTATCGTTCCGTTCCTGCCGGAGGGCTCGACGGTGGATGTGCCGGCCCAGTTTGCCAACTACGTCTGCACCGAGTTCGGCATGGTGAACCTCCGCGGCCTCAGCGGCTACGAGCGGGCGGCGGCGCTGATCTCCATCGCCCACCCGGACGACCGGGAATGGTTGGAGAGGGAAGCTCGCGAGAACGGCCTTCTGCCTCCGAAGTTCCCCGTGTCCATGCTTCCCGCAGAGGGCGGCGGACGTAGATACCCGGCCTGCGAGGAGCGCAGGAATTACAAGATCCCCATGGGCAGCGCCGTGTGGGGTTATGAGTGGGATCAGGGAATCCAGAGCGGAAAGTAATCCAATCTTTCAACAGCGCAGGAAGAACCCGCTGGCAGGCCGGTTTCTCCACGCGCCCGTTAAAAAGGAAGCCGGAATTCCATGACAAAGAAGCAATCCGTGGAAATCGAACGGGAGGAAAAACTCGATCAGGCCATGTGCCGTCGCGAGAAACTCTCGAAGATCCGGCTGTGGGCCTATATCTTCTGGATCATTGGACTCTTCCTCATTATGGCCAAATACATGAATTTTTTCCCCGATTGAGGTGAGGAAAATTTTGCTTGGTCATGAACAGGAAGATAATCCCGGAGAAGGAACGCCCATGATGGATGAACGCATCATGAAACCGGCGGATTTAAACCAGGAAGATCTGGTGAGGTTTGTCGTCGATACCCTTCATCGAGCTATTTTTCATCACGTCCAGCGATTCACGGAAATGGAGCACAAGATCGGTATGGAGATAGCCGTTCCGATTTTGAAGGTTGCCCGTGAAAACGGCTATAAGATCCAGATGAACGACTGCCGGGGCCAATTGGCCAGGAATAGGCGGAGTTTGGAAGATTACCCTTGTAAATCAGCAGGCCTTGTGAAATACAGGATGTTCTCCAAGGCCATCGACGACCGGATCCGCACGGAATGTGTCGGCTGCCCGCCGGATACCCATCCGGAGGAGTGGTTTTGCGCCTGGCGTTTCACCCTTCCCTATGATGCGAAAAGGAACACTTGGCAGGAAAAGGACGGTGCCTCCGGCACCCCGTTTCGAAACCGCAACCAGAATCAGCGTGCGTGTAGCATAAACGAAGGGAGATGGTTAGTTCGTGCAAGTTGAGGACCTTTCCGCAGGTTCCGCCGCTGGTTTGAATTTTTTCACACTTCAATAAAGGGAGGTAAGAGTTATGGCTTTGGATTTCAGTTTCACCGAAGAACAGAGGATGCTCGAGGATCAGGTCTACCGCTGGGCCACAACCTGGCTGGAGCCGCAGATGGAACACATGTACGAAGTGGACGAGATGCCCCCCA